>JBDTRP010000001.1:0-110565 GCA_039931555.1 Ilumatobacteraceae bacterium
GTCGGTCACTTGGCTGCTCGGGCGGCGCTGAACTCAGCCATCGCACCCGACACTTCCAGCAGCTTCCTGACCCGCTCGGTCGGCTGAGCGCCGTCCATCAGCCACTTCACGGCCTTGGCGTTGTCGATGTTGAGCGTCGACGGATCGGTACGAGGGTTGTACGTGCCGACGATCTGGATGAATCGGCCATCGCGGGGCGAGCGACTATCGGTGGCGACGACGCGATACTGCGGCTGCTTGGTCTTACCAACTCGGGTGAGGCGCAGTTTTACTGCCATACGAATCCAGGGCTCCTTGCACAATATGAACGACGAGAGGCTATCAATTGAAGTTCGGGAAGCCACCAGGCATGCCGCCCATACCGCCCGGGTTGGGCAGCCCGCGGCCCTTCTTGCCTTTCTTGCCCTTACCGCCCATCGCCATTCCACCCATCTTCTTCATCATCTTCTGCATCTCGCTGAACTGCTTGACGAGACGGTTGACGTCGCCGACCGTGGTGCCGCTGCCGTTGGCGATGCGAGTACGGCGGCTGCCATTGATCACCTCGGGCTTGCGCCGCTCATGCATGGTCATCGAGCGGATGATGGCCTCGACCGGCTTCAACTGGTCGTCACCGATCTCGGCGCCCTTCAGTTCCTTCGGCATACCGGGCATCATCCCCAACAGGTTGCCGAGCGGACCCATCTTCTTCAGGGCCTGCATCTGCTCCAAGAAGTCGTCGAGGGTGAATTCGCCCTCCATCATCTTCTCGGCGGCGGCCTCCGCCTGATCCTTCTCGAAAACCTGTTCGGCCTGCTCGATCAGGCTGAGCATGTCGCCCATTCCCAAGATGCGACCGGCCATGCGATCGGGGTGGAACTGCTCGAACTCGTTGAGCTTCTCTCCCGTCGAGGCGAACGCGATCGGCCGGCCGATCACCTCTTTCACGCTCAACGCCGCACCACCACGGGCGTCGCCGTCGAGCTTCGACATGATCACGCCGTCGATTGCCAGCGTGGCGTGGAACGCTTCGGCCACGCCGACTGCGTCTTGGCCAGTCATCGCATCGATCACCAAGAACGTGTAGTCGGGCTGGACGGCCTGGCTGATCTGGCGGACCTGCTCCATCATGTCGGCATCGATCGAGAGACGGCCGGCGGTGTCGACGATCAACACATCGCGACCGAGGCGGCGGGCTTCCTCCAGACCGCGGCGCGCGGTCGAGACGGGGTCACCCGGCTCGCTGAACACCGGCACGTCGATCTGCCGGCCGAGCGTGCGCAACTGCTCGACGGCAGCAGGCCGCTGGAGGTCAGCGCCGACCATCAACGGCTGGCGGCCCTGGCTCTTGAACCACCGGGCCAGCTTGGCCGAGTTGGTGGTCTTGCCCGAGCCCTGCAGGCCGGCCATCAACACCACGGTCGGTGGGCGGCTGGCGTAGGTGATCTTGAGGGTTTCTCCGCCCAACATGGCCGTGAGCTCGTTGTTGACGATCTTGATGATCTGCTGGCTGGGGTCGAGCGCTTGGCTGAGCTTGGCGCCGACCGCCTGCTCGCGGATGCGGCCGGTGACGTTACGCACGACACCCACGTTGACGTCGGCCTCGAGCAGTGCCGTGCGGATCTCCTTCAACACCTCGTCGACGTCGTCGTCGGTCAGTCGTCCCTTGCCGCGAATCTTCTTGATGACGCCTTCGAGGCGCGAGGACAGTGAGTCGAACATCGCCTGGCAGGTTATCGGCGCCCGCCCACGCACGCTGCGGCGGGTCGGGAGTGGGGTCAGCCGGCGGAGACGACTTCGGAGACGATGTTGCCCTTCACGGCCACGTTGAGACGAGTGCCCGAAAAGTCGGCAGTGACGGGGAGATCGACACCATCCTGGCGCACGACCCGCACCGACCATCCGAGCGCCGAGGCTTCTTGCTCGGCGTACGACAGGCACTCACCAATCCAGTGCTGGGCCCACTCGACGCTCAGCCCAGGTGAGGTGACGGCCGTCGGTATCTCGAACGTCGCACACTGGGTGTCACCGCCGGCGGCCGGGGCAGTCTCGGGGACCGTGCCGGCAACGACGCCGAGTTCGGTCGTGGCGACCTCAGGGGCAGCTTGGTGGATGTAGGCGTCGTCGACGGCGATCACCGTGTACTGGCCACCATCGGCGGTGCCGAAGGTGTAGGCGGGCAACAGCCAGATCGTGTTGTCGGCGGCCCACACCATGGTGAGGTCGGCCTTCACGCTGTTCAGGGTGACGGTGACGGGGTCGTTGCCGATCGGGGCGCAGTCAGTAGCGGGCCCGGCTTCACACGGGGCGATGGCCGGTGCGCCGAGGGCTGGCTGTGGGGCGACGTCGGTGACAGCCTTCGTGGCAACGCCATCAGCCGCCAGGCCGACGTATTGGTTCTGCTGCGTCTTCAGCCGCTCGAGGCCAGCAGCGGCTCCGATGGTCGGGTAATCGGCGCCGCGCTCCGGCGTGGCGAGCAAGCCCGAGGCGTAGGTGATTGCGCCGTTCTCGCCGAAACCGACCGACAGCATGACCGGCGCCTTCAGGCCTTCGAGCAGGAGCGACGCATTGACGCTGGCGCCCCATTCGTCGGCGTACGGCTCGTCGAACTGGTACGAGTTGATGTCGTAGCCCCAGTCGGCGAACAACTGCCTGGCCTTGGCCAAGGCCTCGCCCTTGGTCGGGACTCCTGCAGGCGGTTGCGGGGCGGGGCAATCGGGCGCGACGACATTGGGAGCAACCTCGTCGATCGACGGTGCAGTGCCATCCGGCACCAGTGGGGTCGGCGATGCAATTGCATCGGTCGCAGTGCCCGAGCTGCCGGCAACTCCCTCGCCGATCGGCGGGTCGGTGGCAACGCCACCGATGGAAGCGCAGGCAACGCCGCCCGTGGTCGGTGCGGCACTCAGCCACCAGTTGAGCATTCCGTCGGAGCCCACCGTCAGCACGGCCCCGCTGTAGTCCTCCGGCCCCACGGCCCAGCCGCCGCCCTGATCGGCCGGCAATGTGCGAACCTCGCCGACGACACCCAACGAGGCCGCCAGCTTGGCGATCTGGTCAGGGTCGGCCTTCTGGCCGAGAGCGAACGACCACGAACCGGCCGGACCGTCGAGCGCCGGCAGTTCACCGTCGTACACGAACTTCGTCGGCGCGAACACGGCCATCTTCGATTCGGCGGAAGCATCGGCGGTCGCCGCAGCTGGGGTTGCACGGCCGCCGGACCCGGTTTGGCCATTGGCCAGTTGGATCACCTTGGGCTGATTGGCGAGTGGTGCGGTGGTGCTCGGATCGCCGCATGCGGACAATCCGAGAATGACAACGATGGAGGCAAGTGCCAGACGGCGTGAGCGGATCATGCTTGTTTGACGTTGCCGGACCGCACGATGGTTCCCGCCTTCATCAGTCTTCTCGGACCAACGCGTCGATGAAATCGACCGGGTCGAACGGCACCAGATCGCCGATCGACTCGCCCAGCCCGACGAGCTTCACCGGCAAGCCGAGCTCGGTCTCGATCGCGAACACGATCCCGCCCTTGGCTGAACCGTCGAGTTTGGTCAGCACGACCCCGGTCACCTCAGTGGCATCGCCGAACTCGCGCGCTTGGGCCAGGCCGTTCTGGCCGGTTGTGGCGTCGACCACCAACAACACCTCGGTCACGCGGCCGGCTCCCTTGGCTGCGACTCGACGGACCTTGCGCAGCTCCTCCATCAAGTTGGTCTTGGTGTGCAGCCGCCCGGCGGTGTCACCGAGCACGAGATCGATGTGGCGCGCCGTGGCGCTCTCGATCGCATCGAAGATCACAGCGCTGGGGTCACCACCCTCGTTGCCGCGCACCAGTTGGGCACCGCTGCGCTCCGCCCACGTACCCAACTGCTCGACAGCCGCTGCGCGGAACGTGTCGCCGGCCGCCATCAACACCGACCGCCCCAGCGCCGCCTGCTGGGCGCCGACCTTGCCGATCGTCGTGGTCTTGCCGACGCCGTTGACGCCGACGAACAACCACACGTTCGGTCCGTCCGGCACGTCGTCGAAGGTGAGGGTGCGGTCGGCCGCCGAGAGCCGCTCGACCATCTCGGCCTGGAGCGCATCGAGGAGCTGCGTCGGATCGCTGATCTCTTTGGCCTTGACCTTGGCCCGCAGGCCATCGAGCAGATCATCGGTGACCCGCACACCGACATCGGAGCGCAGCAACGCCTCCTCGAGTTCGTCCCACGTCTCCGTCGTGATGCCACCGCGTGCACGGATGCCGAGCAGCGTGCCGGCCAGCGCATTGCGCGCCTTCGACATTCGGCTGCGGAAGTTCGGGCGCTCAACCTCGACCCGGGCCAGGGTGTCGGGGGCTTCCTCGACGGTCGCGGTCGCCTCGGGCGGTGCTTCAGGAGGCGGGGCCTCGGGGGCCCGAACCGGTCCAGGTGTTGCGGAAGGAGGAGGAGCGGCGCGGCGCCGATTGAGCGCCACAACGCCCAGACCGACGACGAGCACGACGACAACGAGAACGAGATAAATCCACGACATGACGGCGACCACGCTATCGGGATGGACTCAGCGGGTACCCCCCGTCAGCGGCCCGTCGTCACTGGTCAGGCGCTGTGCCACCCAGACGGGGATCACCGACATGAGCATGACCGCAGTGGCCACGACCGTGACGATCGGCTGCTGCTCGCCGCGGCTGAGGTTCCTGAAGATCCAGATCGGCAACGTCTCCAACCCGGCGCCGGCCGTGAACGTCGTGACCACGATCTCGTCGAAGCTCAAGCCGAACGCCAGGAGCCCGCCGGCCAGCAGCGCGGTGCGCAACAGCGGGAACGTGACGTACCGGAACGTCTGGAACGTGTGCGCACCGAGATCGGCCGACGCTTCCTCGAGGTTCGGTGACAGTCTGCGGAACCGGGCAAGCAGGTTGTTGTAGAGCACGACGATGCAGAAGGTGGCGTGGGCGACGATCAGCGTCAACAAGCCGAACTCGACGCCGGCTTGTCGAAACGCGGCGTTGAGTGCGATGCCGGTGACGATTCCCGGCAGAGCGATCGGCAAGACGATCATCAGGTTCAGCGACTCCCGCCCGAAAAACGCGAAGCGGTGCACCGCGAGCGCAGCAAGCAGGCCGAGCACGATTGCGACGAGGGTGGCCCCGGTTGCAGTCTTCAAGCTGACGATCAGCGCGTCACGGGCCCCCGCACTGTGGAACGCTGCCCGCCACCATCGAAAGGTGAAGCCCTTCGGCGGCCACGACAGCGAACTGACGGTGTTGAAGGACAGCACGACGATGATGGCGAGCGGGAGGTAGAGGAATGCCAAGACCAAACCGGTCATACCGCCGAACAGCATTCGGACGCGGCGAGTCAACTGCATCAGAGGTTCTCCAACGCGCCGGTTCGCCGAATGCCGAGGATGTAGGCGACCATCACGATCACGGGCACCACTGCGAATGCTGCGGCGAAGGGCAAGTCGGCGGAGAAGTTGTCGTAGACCACCGACCCGATCACCTGTGTCTTGCCGCCGACCAGGTCGACGGCGATGTAGTCGCCCAACGACAACGAGAAGGTGAACACCGATCCGGCCACAATCGACGGGAACAGCAGGGGCAGCACCACCTTGCGAAAGGTGAACCCGAAGTGAGCACCGAGGTCGCTCGATGCATCGAGCAACGAGTCAGGCAACCGTTCGAGGCCCGAGTAGATCGGCACGATCATGTAGGGCAGCCACAGGTAGGCGAGCACGATGATCAGCCCGGCCTCGCCGTAGTTGGGGCTGGCGCCGAAGGTCTTGTCGAGGACGCCACCCGGTGACCCGATGATCGCCCGCCACGAGAACGCCTTGACGAGGTACGAGGCCCACAGCGGCACGAGCACGGCGGCAACGAGCAATCGACGCCAGCGGGCACCGACGATCTTGGCGATGAAGAAGGCGATCGGGAGCGCCAACACGATGTCGAGCAGTGTCACCAGCACCGCGATCTTGATGGTCCGGGCGGCGATGTCGAGATACACCGACTTGTCGATCAGCGTTCGGTAGTTCTGTGCGCCGATGACCTTGTCGATGCCGCTTCCAGCGTCGTTGAGCCGGTAGAGCGAGGTGAGGAACAGCGATGCCAGCGAGCCGACGTACAGCACCAGCATCCATGCTGCAGGCGCGCCGATCAGCGAGATCAGCCGAGCGCGCGGATGACGATGCAACCAGCGCGATGCCGATTGCCCCGGGCTCGATGGGAGTGTGGTGGCGGTCATCGGTCGATGAATCGGGTCGGCTGGGCGCGACACATCGTGGCGCCCAGCCGACCGATCACGGTCAGCCCTTGATCTCGGTCCAGGCCTTGATCCAGTCGACGAACGGCACGCAGTCGCTGCCCTTGCCGTTCAGGCACGCCTTGCGGGGTGTCGCCCAGAACGAGATCGACTTGGCGAACGCCTCGTCGGTCGCCTTGAAGACGTCGCAGTGCGTGGCGTCGGCGTACAGAGTGTTGATCTCTGCGCATGCCTTGGGGTTCGCCGGAGCCTCACCGAAGTAGTACGCGACCTGCGCCTGCACCCCGGGACTGGTGATGTAGTCCATCCACATGTACATGCAGTTCGGGTGAGTGGCCTTTGCTGACACCATCCAGGTGTCGCTCCACCCCGTCGAGCCCTCCTTGGGGATCACCGTCTCCAGCTTGTCGGTGTTCGACGCCAGGTTCTTGATGACCTGCCACGTGGTACCGATCACGGTCGAACCCTGCTCGAACGCGCCCATCGTCTTGGTGTAGTCGTTCCAGTATTCTCCGATGGCCTTGTGCTGCTCCTTCAGGAGGGCAACCGACGCGTCGAACTGCTTCTGGTTCAACGAATACGGGTCGTCGATGCCGAGATCGGGCTGAGCGGTCTTCAGGTACAACGCAGCGTCGGCGATGTAGATGGGCGCGTCGTAGGCGGTCACCTTGCCCGCGTATGGCGACGCCGGGTCGAACACGGCTTTCCACGAGTCAGGCGGCGTCGTCACGACATCGGTGTTCCACATCAGGTAGTTGGCGCCCCAACCGTGCGGGATCCCGTAGTTCTTGCCGCCGCTGGAGTTGTACTTCGTGTCCTTCAGGAACGACGAAAGGTCGGCGTAGTTCTTGATCAGTGATGTGTTGACCGGCGCCACCAGACCAGCATCGATCAGGCGAACGCTGCTGTCGCCCGAGGCTGACACGCCGTCGTACTGCCCCGTGCTCATCAACTGGAACATCTCGTCGGAGGTGGCCGCGATCTTCGACTTGACCACGCATCCGGTTTGATCCTGGAACGGTTTGACCCAGTTGTATGCAGGGTCGGTGGTGCCGTCCTCCGCATAGCCGGCCCAGACGATCAAGTTGAGGGCCTTCTCGCCGGTGCCGATTGATGTCAACGCCTCACCTCCCGACGACTTGCTGTCGCTACCGCAAGCCGATGCCAGCAGAGTTATGGCCATCAGCGCGCCGGAGTACCGTGCTGCTTTCATGAGTCTCCCCCTTTGGAGATTTCTGTATTGGCGACGGGAAAGGCCGCGTAACGCGACCATGCCAGGCGGACACTGCCGCCAATGGCAACACCAGCAAGCCCATCGCTTGGCACGCTGGCGATCAAGTGCGTGCCGTCGTCGAGTTGCACTCGAACTCGACAATCGGCACCGAGGTATTGGATGTCACTGACGACACCGGGAACGGAGATCTCTGTGTCGCCCGTTTCGTGTTGCACGATGCGCAGCCGTTCGGGTCGTATCGAATGCGGCTCGGCAACTCCGAGCAACTGCTGCGAGCGTGCAACGCTCAACATGTTCGACGTGCCGACGAAACCGGCGACGAACGCCGTGGCCGGGTGGTCGTAGATCTCGCGCGGTGTGCCGACCTGCTCGACACGCCCATTGTTGAACACCGCGATTCGATTGCTCATCGACAGCGCCTCGCCCTGGTCGTGGGTGACGAAGACGAATGTGATGCCGACGTCACGCTGAATCGACTTCAACTCGACCTGCATCTCCTCGCGTAGCTTCAGATCGAGAGCGCCGAGCGGCTCGTCGAGCAGCAGCACCTTCGGGTGGTTCACCAACGCTCTGGCGAGGGCAATGCGCTGGCGTTGACCGCCGCTCAGCTGGTTCGGGCGGCGTTCGCCGTAGTCGGCCAGGCGGACCGCTTCGAGCATCTCCATTGCCCGCTGGCGGCGTTCGGTCTTGCCGATCCGCTTGACCTTGAGACCGTATTCGATGTTCTCCAGCACACTCATGTGTGGAAACAGGGCGTAGTCCTGGAACACCGTGTTGACGTCGCGGTCGTACGGCGCCAGCAGGCTGACGTCGTTACCCTGCAGCAGCACTGCGCCGCCGGTCGGCAGTTCGAAACCGGCGATCATCCGCAGCACCGTGGTCTTGCCGCTCCCCGAGGGACCCAGGAGCGAGAAGAACTCGCCTTCGTAGATCTCCAGATCGATGTCGTCGACGGCGACGACATCGCCGAAGCTCTTGCGGAGCCTGACCAGTTGGATGGCGGGCGTTGCACGACGCTTTTCGTCGTCCCTGGCGCCGATTGCCACGGCTTCACTCACGATGCGCTGCTTCTCCCCCGGTTTTCGTCGCGACCAACCGGAACGACGTTAGTCGGTCGCGGATTGGGCGCTGACCATCAGGTGCTGGCGGTGACCCGTTCGGTGATCACTTTCGACGACCCGCCCGGCTGCATGGTGATCCCCAGCAAACTGTCTCCGGCCTCCATCGTGCGCTTCTGGTGGCTGACGACCAACAACTGCGCTTCCTGGCGGAATTCGTGGATCAAACCGAGGAAGCGGTGCAAGTTGACGTCGTCGAGGGCAGCCTCGACCTCGTCCATGACGTAGAACGGCGACGGGCGGCTGCGGAACACGGCGAACAGGTACGCCAGCGCGGTCAACGAACGCTCGCCACCCGACAGCAGCGACAGCTTCTTCACGTTCTTGCCGCTCGGCTTGGCTTCGACCTCGATGCCGGTGTTCAACGGATCATCCGGCGTGGTCAGGACCAGGCTGCCCACGCCGCCGGGGAACAGCATCGAGAACAGTTGAGTGAAATGCGTGCTGACGTCGGCAAACGCCGCCGAGAAGACGGTCTGGATCTCGAGGTCGACAGCCTTGATGACACGCATCAGGTCGCGGCGGGTGTTGCGCACGTCTTCGAGCTGCGTTTCGAGGAACTGGTGGCGAGTCTGCAACTCGTTGAACTCTTCCAGCGCCAGCGGGTTGATGGGGCCCATCAGCCGGAGCTCACGTTCCAGGTCGCGGACGCGTGCAGCTGCCGAGACCCCTTCGGGGAGCGTTGGCAGCTCGGCGACCTCGGCGGCGGCAGGTTCGAGGTCATGGTCGTGACGCAGCGCCTCTACGGCGCCCTCCAGGCGCATGCGGACCTCGGCTTCGTCGACTTCCACGCGCCGCGATCGCTCGCGGTTCTCGTCGAGCGCTTTCTCGGCCACGCCGCGCCGACGACGAGCGTCGTCGAGCCGTTGAGCTATGCCGCGAACCTCATCGCTCTGCTTGCGACGGATCTCCATCAACTCGTTGTGTCGTGTCTCGATCATGTGGCGATGACGGTCGACGAGCGCCGCCAGGTTCTGCACGGCACCGAGGGCCTCCTCGACCTCGAGCCTGCGTTGGCCCGCCTGCGCCCGAGCGACGACGTCGACCTCCAGACGGCGCTCGGTCTCCTCCAGCCGACGTTGGAGGAACTGTTCGCGCTCGTGCAGCCCGGCGTTGCGGACTTCGAGATCCTGACGGCGGTTGGCCAGCAGTGCCGCCCGCGCGTCGAGGCGCGCCCGAGTTTCGCCACGCGCCTTCGCCGCCTCGGCTTCTGCTGCCTCGTCGGCATCGAGTGCCGGCACAAGGGCATCGAGCTCGGCGATCCGGCTGCGCTCGCGGTCGAGACGCTCGCCGGCCTCGCCCGCGGTGTGCTCGACGGTCTCGAGTTCGGACTGCGTGTCGCGGCGCTCGCTCTGTGCACGAGCCAGTGCGGTCGACGTTGCCGAAAACCCGGCGTCGTGGGTGTCGAGCTCGCGGCTGAGCTGAGCTTCGCGCGCCCGGGCAGCGTCCAACTCGGCGCGGGCGGCCTCTTCGGCTCGGACGCGACCCTCCAGTTCAGCGGTGGCGATGCCCAGCCGCTCTTGCGCTTCTTCCAACGCCGAAGCGGTTGCCCCACCACTGGCGACGCCAACGCGCCACCCGCTCGGTCCGAAGCGGTCACCCTCATCGGTGACGATGACGGCGGAGGGATGAGCAATCGCCACATCGATCGCGTCCGCCCACGTCGACACGCGCACGGCCGACCCGACGATGGCGTCGAGCAACTCCGAGACACCGACCTGCTGGCTGCGCACGTGCGGTCGCACCGGCACGCCGCTCTCCGGCGGGGCCAATGGGACACCGTGAGCAGCACCGAGCGCGATCACCGCGCCGTTCACGTTCGATGCTCGCAACGAGTCGAGGGCGCGTCGACCGGCCTGCGTCGAGGCGACGACGACTGCCTCCAGTGCCTCACCCAGCGCGGCCTCGACGGCTGCTTCCCACCCGGCATCGATGTCGATGAGGTCGAGCAGAGTGCCGAGAACATCGTCGACGCCTGCGAGGTGCTCTGCTCCGGCGCGCGCTCGCGCACTCTCGAGTGCCAGGTGCAGCGCCTCGGCGCGTGCTCCCCACCGCGAGACATCGTCGGTGGCGATCTGGCGTGCGGCCAGCGCGGACTCATGGACGCCCTCGGCCGTCACTCGACGAGCTTCGGCAACCTCCAGGTCGGCGACCAGCGCAGCTTCGACGACCTGCGCGTGCTCGCATTCCAGCCGCAGCCGCTCGGCATCGGCATCAAGACGCCCGACGCGCTCGCGCAGCACGTCGAGCCGAGAGCGCAGGCGCTGCAGTTCGCTGTCGGCGCGGTCGGCGCTGCCGCGAAGCGAGCGCAGCTCGCCGCGGACCTCTGCCGCAGCAGTGGCAGCGGAGCTGCTGGCCACGACGTTGTCGATGGTGGCCATCGCCTGTTCGCGCTCGGAGCCGAACTCTTCCTCTTCCATCGCCAGGTGCTCTGCCTCGGGACCCAGCTGGCGAAGATCATCGGCCACGCGCTCGAGCTCGACTCGGAGGTTGCCGGCGTCGGCCTCGAGACTGGCGAACACACCAGAATCCATCAGCTGTCCGCGATCGCGCTCCATCGACCGTCGACGCTCGACCAGCACGGCGGCGATGCCACGAGAACGCTCACGAAGCTGCTCGACGCGAACCATCTCATCCGACAGGTCGAGGTCGCCGCGCGCCGTCAGCTCGGCCTCGGCCGCCATCACGCCGGTGTCGAGCGAGGCGAGCTCGGCTCGCAGGTCGTGCTCCGTGGCCTGCAGTGTGATCTTCTCGCCGGCGAGGGCGATGAGCCGCGTGCGTTGCGCGGCGATCTCGCGACCGCGCTGATAGATCTGCAGCGCGCTCAACTCTGCCACGAGATCACCATGCCGACGTGCTGCTTCGGCCTGCCGTTCGAGCGGGCGCAGTTGCCGGCGCACCTCGCGCAGCAGGTCCTGCACGCGCAACAAGCTGGCCTCAGTGGCATCGAGGCGACGCTCGGCGCGTTCCTTGCGCCGGCGGAACTTCAACACACCGGCGGCCTCCTCGATGATCGATCGGCGTTCTTCGGGCCGAGCGTTCAGCACCGCGTCGATCTGACCCTGGCTGACGATCACGTGCTGTTGGCGACCCACGCCTGCATCGCTCAGCAGTTCCTGCACGTCGAGCAGACGGCACGTGACACCGTTGATCGAGTATTCGCTCTCACCCGTGCGGAACAGGATTCGCGACACCGTGACCTCGGTGAACTCGATCGGCAGGAGCCCAGCGGAATTGTCGATCGTCAGGCTCACTTCGGCGCGACCGAGCGCCGGACGCTTCGCCGTGCCGGCGAAGATCACGTCATCCATCTTCTGACTACGCACTGCGCTGGGGGCCTGGGCGCCGAGCACCCAGGCAATGGCGTCGACCACATTCGACTTGCCCGACCCGTTGGGCCCGACGACCACGGTGACCCCCGGCTCGAGCTGGAGGGTGGTGGCGTCGGCAAACGACTTGAATCCTTTGAGGGTCAGCGACTTCAGGAACACGGCGCTCGCGACCATAGCCGCGCCCGTCCCCACACCCCGAAGAACCCAGCCCCGAGCCGACGAGCTACGTGTCGGATACGAGCAGCAACGGCTCGGGGCGGTTCACTCGAACCTTTGTCGCTCCCAGGTCGCTCAGCGACCTCGCAGCGACAAAGTTCAGGCGAAGACGCCAGATCTGCCGATGCCGCGCGTGGCGCAGGATGGAGTGGCGTCAGCGTTGGCAGCGCGGGCAGAAGCAGGTCGAGCGGCCTCCTGAAACAGTGCGCACGATCTCGGCTCGCCCGCAGGTGAGGCAGCGCTGCCCGGCCCGGTCGTAGACACGATGGTCGAGCTGGAAGCTGCCGCCGTCGCCCATCACATCGACGTACTGGGTGTCGCTCAAGGTGCTGCCGCCGGCGTCGATCGCGGTCTGCAGGATCGAGTGAATCGCGTCGTGCAGCCGTCGAACGTCGGCGGGCTTCACGGTGTTGGCCAACCGATCCGGTCGCAACTTGGCCCGATGGAGGATCTCGTCGCAGTAGATGTTGCCGATACCGGCGATCACGTGCTGGTCGAGAAGCAGCGGCTTCAACTGGCGAGCACGACCGCGCAGGATGCCGGCAAGTTGAGCCACCGACAGACCGTCGGTGATCGGGTCGATGCCGAGCTTGGCCAGCTCGGGCAGTTCGGTGCCGACGTGGTCGGGATCGAACACCACCATCTCGCCGAACGTACGAGGATCGACGAACCACAGCTCCTGCGCCGGCTCCCCGGCAAGGTGCAGCACCACGTGGGTGTGGTCCGGGCGTGTCGAGCCGGCATCGCTCACCAAGACGCGGCCGCTCATCCGTAGGTGGATCATCAGTGCTTCACCGGTGTCGAGTTGACACACGATGTACTTGCCGCGGCGTCCGATCGAGGTGATCGTGGCATCGGTCAGACCGTCGATCAGAGCCTGAGGCGAGGTCCGACGGACCGTGCGTTCTCGTCCGACCTCGACCCGAGCGATTCGGCGGCCGACGACGAACGACACCATGCCGCGCCGGACCGTCTCGACCTCTGGGAGCTCCGGCACGGCCTACCCCTCGGCAGCGAGCACGTCGTAGGCCTCGGACGCCGCCTGCTGTTCGGCCAGCTTCTTCGACTTACCTTCGCCTTGGCCAAGAGCGGTGCCGTCGACGAGCACCGTTGCCTTGAACAGTTTGGAGTGATCAGGCCCTGACTCGGTCAA
Source organism: Ilumatobacteraceae bacterium (assembly GCA_039931555.1). Taxonomy (GTDB): domain Bacteria; phylum Actinomycetota; class Acidimicrobiia; order Acidimicrobiales; family Ilumatobacteraceae; genus JAENVT01. The sequence continues at coordinate 13,278 of JBDTRP010000001.1, forward strand.
CAGGTAGACGGGCGCCGTGTCGTACAGCCTGGCGGTCAACTCCTGCAGCACCGTCTTGTGGTCCAGGCGATCGAGCTGACCAGCGGCGACGTCGAGCCGATCGCTGAACAGACGAGCGATCAACGCCTTGGCGGCATCGACCCCGCCATCGAGGTAGACGGCGCCGAGAACTGCTTCCAGGGCATCGGACAGGATCGAGCTCTTCTTCCTTCCGCCGGCCGCGTCCTCGCCCTTGCCCAGCAACAGCCACGCTCCGAGCCCGATCGATTCGGCGACATCGGCCAACGCGGTGGCATTCACCACGCTCTTGCGGAGGTCGGTCAGCTTGCCCTCCGGCAGATCGCCATGACGTCGATAGACAATCTCGGCCACGACCCAACCCAGCACGGCGTCACCGAGGAACTCGAGTCGCTCGTTCGAAGGCTGACCGCCTACTTCGGCGCACCAGGACCGGTGTGCAAGGGCCCGGCGGAGCAACTCCGTATCGTCGAAGTCGTACCCGAGCCGACGGCTCAGAACACCGAGACCAGCAGTGACGTCGGTCGTTCTCACGCTTCCCGGACGCGGGCGTAGACGTAGTCGACCGCGTCACGCACGGTCTTCAGATCGACCAGATCCTCGTCCTCGATTCGAAAGCCGACGGACCGCTCGCTGAGATCCTCTTCCAACGCCTCGACCAGTTCGATGAGGGCCAACGAGTCGGCGTCGAGGTCGTCGACGAACGACTGCCCTTCGGAGATGGTCGATGGCTCGATCTCCAAGATGTCGGCCAAGTTGGCGCGGACGATCTCGAAGACTTCATTGCGGTCGAGCGGACCCTGTTCGACGTCGGTCTCGGCAGGCACGGGTGAACACTCCTCGGTGTTGTTAGCAGCGCGGGATTCTAGCGCCTGGGTGGTCGCAGGACGGGTCAATCCACCGCTATTCGTGCAGCGCGACTGCTGAGCGGATCTCGTCGACGAGGCGGTGTTCGACCATCTCGTGGGCCAGCTTGATGGCATTCAACATCGCCTTGGAGTTGGACGAGCCGTGGCTGATGATGCACACGCCGTCAACGCCGAGCAGCACCGCCCCGCCGTACGTGTCGGGACTGACCTGCTCGTAGAGCGGCAGCAGGGCGGGCAACAACGCATCGGCGTGCGGCTTGTAGTGCTCCTCGGCGCCGAATGCCTCGAGCAATGCGTTGAGGATGACCCGCAGCCCGCCTTCGAGGGCCTTCAACACCACGTTGCCGGTGAAGCCGTCGGTCACGATCACGTCGGCATTCTTCTTCATCACATCGCGACCTTCGACGTTGCCGATGAAATGGATGCCCGGCGCGTGCGACAACAGCTCGTACGCCTCTTTGCGCAGCGTGTCGCCCTTGCCGGGTTCTTCGCCGATGGACAAGAGGCCGACCGATGGGCGGTCGATGCCGAAACGATGGCGGGCATACACCGAGCCCATCTGGCCGAACTGCACCAACCACTCCGGCTGCACCTCGGCGTTGGCGCCGGCGTCGAGCAAGATGTTGGGGCTGTGACCCGGAACCGGGATCGGGGTGGCGATCGCCGGGCGGCTGACGCCCTTGATCCGGCCCATGCGCAGCAGCGCCGAAGCCATCGTCGCACCGGTGTTGCCGGCCGAAACCATTGCCGATGCCTTGCCGTCGCGCACCGCCTCCGCCGCGCGAACCAGCGTGGAATCCTTCTTGCGGCGCACACCTTGCGCGGCATCGTCATCCATCATGATCACCTCGGAGGCGACGATCAGTTCCAGGTCGCCGCGCCCTTCGAGATCGGCAGGGCCGACCAACACCACAGGGATGCCCAATGCAGCCGCAGCATGCGCACCGGCGAGGATCTCGGCCGGAGCGCGATCACCGCCCATCGCGTCAACGGCGATCGGCAACATCGAAAAGGTGTGGTTCAGCCGACGTCGATGGCGACGCGGTCTTTGTACCAACCGCAGGCCGGGCACACCGTGTGCGGCAGCTTGGCGGCGGCACAGCGTGGGCACACGCTGCGCGACGGCGCCGAGAGCTTCCACGCGCCAGCACGGTGGCTACGCGACTTCATCTTCGATTTCTTCTTCTTGGGAACGGCCACGGCAGTCTTCCTTGACGAAACGAGCTACGAGAGGTTAGCGGGACACCGGCCCGTTGCGGCTACTGCTCGGGCAGATTCACCTCGAGATGGCTCAATGCCTCCCACCGCGGATCGACGACCGCGGTGACACAGTCGCAGGTGGCGGTGTTGAGATCGATTCCACACGTGGGGCACAGACCCGCACAATCTGGTCGGCACACCGGCGCCAATGGGGCGTCGAGCAGGATGTTCTCGCGAACCATCTCGGCCAAGTCGATCTGATCACCGACGATCTCGAAGGCATCAGGATCGGTGAGAACGACCTGGTACAACTCGCCGATCTCGCAAAGCACAACGCCCGCCGCCGGGGTAAGGCACCGGCGACACGAGTCGGCCCACGGCACGGTGACCTGCCCATCGACGACGAGGCCGTCGGTCAGGGACTCCAGCCGCAGTGACACTTCGACCGTCGTATCCGGATCGAACCGTGGATCGACGATGCCCAGGTCGGCAATCGTCGGTTGGAGGTTGAACCGTCGCTCCGAGCCGGGTCGGCGCATCAGTTCGGCTGCGTTGATCAACAGCGGATTCATATCAGCCAGGTTAACGGCGGGTGGTTTATCCGCGATCTTGATCGAAGAAGCCCTTGGTGGGATCCTCTTCCTCGACGGCCTCGTCAGCGCGGTGGGCACCGATCGACAGCCGCGAACGGCCGGCATGGACGGTCTTTTGCAGCTTGTCGAGCAAGATCTCGAAGCTGCCGAGGCGTTGATCGAGGAAGTCCTCGGTCTCGTGCCGCAACCGGCGGGAGTCGGCATCGGCGGCCTCGCTGATCTGGCGGGCCCTCGTCTCGGCAGCGCGGACGACCTCGGTTCGCTGCACCATACGCTCGGCCTGCACGCGCGCCGCTTCGAGCAACTCGTCGGCTTCGCGACGCGTCTTGGACACGAACTCCTGGCGTTCCTTGATCATCCACCGCGCCTGGCGCATTTCATCTGGCAGGCGGTGCAACGACTCTTCCAACAGCTCGATGATCTCGTCGCGATCGATGCGCGGCGACGATGACAACGGCATCGTCGGCGCCGAGGCGATGATGTCGATCGCCCGGCGCAATAAGGTCTCGGCGTCACCGACATACCCATTCGTGCTGCGCACGAAGGCGTCGGAATCGTCGAACTCCTCGTCGTCTTCGAACTCGTCGTGCTTGTCGTCGTACGTCATTTCTTCAGCCAAGATAGGCCTCAAAACACCTCGTCGCGTGGATGGACCCGCGACAACTGCGCCGCGACAGGATGCGGGACCAGTGCGGAGACATCGCCGCCGTAGTGGGCAATCTCACGAATGAAGCGGCTGCTGATCGACACCAATGCCGGTTTGCAGGGCAGATACACGGTCCGGACACCGCTGACGGCATGGTTGGTGTGGGCCATCTGCTGCTCGACCTCGAAGTCGCCGCCGGTGCGCAGGCCCTTCACGATGAACGCCGCAGCGACCTCGCGTGCGGCGTCGACCGCCAGCCCACCGAACGCCACGACCTTGACCGACGGCATGTAGACAATGCTGTTGCGGATCATCTCGACGCGCTCGTCGAGGGTGAACATGCCGCTCGGCTTGGTGGGGTTGTGCATGACACCGACAACCACTTCTCCGAACAGGGCGACCGACTGCTCGATCACGTCGAGGTGCCCGAGGTGAAACGGATCGAAGCTGCCGGGGTACAGCACGGTGATCATGGGAGGAGTCGTTCGAGGGGCCATGCGGCGACTCAGGCTAGTCGTTCGAGTTGCGTGACCCAGGTCCGGCCGTAGCGCCTCGATTTGACGGCTTCCCAACCCTCGGGAGGCTCGATGGAGCGACTGGCTTCGGCTACGACAGAGGGAACCTGCAGCGCTGTCAGCAACGGTTGCCACCCGTCGAACTCGTAGGGGGGATCGATCAGGGCGAGGTCGATGCCGCGGAGCGCGGGAATCCACGCCGGCACGTCGGACGTGACGACGGTCGTGCGCTGCTCGAGCCCGAGCGCGGCGATGTTGGCGCGGAGGGCCTGGAGCGCGGCGCGGTCGCGTTCGACGAACACACAGGTCGCTGCTCCCCGGGACAACGCCTCGATCCCCAGTGCGCCGGAGCCGGCGAACAGGTCGGCCACGGCCGCTCCGTCGATGAGGCCGGCGCTGTCGAGGGAGTTGAACACGGCTTGGCGAACCTTGTCGGTGGTCGGTCGGGTGGCCAGGCCGTCGGGGACCGCCAGCTTGCGTCCCCCGAACTCGCCGGAGACCACCCGGATCATGCCCCGGCCCCGCCGACGATCTGGCCGCCGATGACCACCTGATCGAGCAGAGGCGCACCGACGGCGAGACAGATCTCATCGGGATGCGGGCAATCGAGGACGATGAGGTCGCCGCGCTTGCCGACATCGAGCGAACCGCACGACGCCTGCCGGCCCAAGCTGTACGCCGCGTTGAGGGTCGCCCCCACGATCACTTCGCCCGGTGTCATCCGAAACCAGGGTGCGGCCGTGGCCACGGTGTTGAGCAGCGACGTGGCGTGGATCGAGGAGCAGAAATCGGTGGCGACGGCGACCGGTACGTCGTGTTCGATGAACAGCCGCGCCTTGGCCCGTTCGCTGGTCATGTACACCAGTTCGGCCATGGGCAAGATCACCGCAATCGTGTCGGTTCGGCCGACCTCGCGGATCTCGTCGGGTGGTGTGTACGTGAGATGTTCGGCCGATACCGCACCGCCGTCGACTGCCGTGGCCCAGCCCCGCGACGATGCCCACGCGTCGGCATGGACACGCACCGGAAGCCCGAGGTCGCGACCGCGACGCATCAGCCGCAGTGCCTGTGCCGGCGTGAAGTAACCCTGCTCGACCGTGACGTCCTGGAACTCGGCGATGCCCTGTGCTGCGACGGCCGAGAGCATCGGTCCGTCGATCAGATCGGTGTACCGATCTCCGCGCGCATCTGGGTCGCCCACGAGATCGCGAGGAACCACGTGTGCGCCAAGGAAGGTGATCGCCAACTGCATTGGGGTCAGCGCCCTGGCCCGCCGCAACAGATCCAGCTCGCGCAGTTCCTCCGCAACCGTCAAGCCGTATCCTGACTTGACCTCGAGCGTGGTCACCCCACCGGCAACGATCCGCCGCAGCGTGATCGCCAGCCGTCTCAGCAACTCGTCGTCGGTGGCATTGCGAGTTGCCAGCACGCTCGACCAGATACCACCGCCACGCGCCGCGACCTCGGCCAACGATGCGCCCCCGAGGCGCTCGGCGTACTCGTGGTGCCGATCGCCGCCGAACAAGGGGTGACTGTGACACTCGATGAGACCGGGCAGCACGCATCGCCCGCTGGCGTCGATGGTCGGCACGCCGTGGCCTCCGTATGATGCCAGCACCTCATCGGTGGATCCAACTGCGACGATCACTCCATCGCGTACGGCGACGGCGCCGTCGCCCACGATGCCGAGGTCGCCCTGCGAGTCGCCGCGGCGCGGCTGCCCGTTGTCGCCAACCCGGGCCAGTGCCGACGCGTGCACGACGTTGAGGTCGTTCATCGGCAGAACTCGCGGATCAACCGCTCGTAGACGTCGACAGCCTGCAAGTACTGGGCCTCGTACACGTACTCGTCAGGGAAGTTGTAGGGCGGGTCACCGGGGCCGAAGTTGACGCCGTTCACGCCGAAGTCCTTCAGTGCGACCAGGTCACACCAGAAGGGCACCCCGTGGTAGGCCGGCGGGCTCGACGTGACGGTGCGCACGGCGTGGTCGAGGGCCTGCACGATGGGCGCGTCGGCCGCGATCTCGTATGGCAGCCGTGGGCCCGACAACCAGTGCTCGCTGAAATCGACGGTCGCGTCGATCCGCGAATCGACCGTGGTCCGCAGGACCTCGATCATGTGCTCGACCTGGCGCTTCACGTCGTGGGGATCCTGGCTGGGTAACAGGCGGATGTCGAGGGTGATCGTGCAACGGTCGGGAACCTGATTGTGCTTGGTGCCACCGCTGATCGTGCCGATGTTCAGGATCGGTCCACCGGGCAGCAACGGGTGCGGCTCGTAGGGCAGGGCAGATTCCAGCTCACGCAGGCCGGCGAGGATCGGCTCCATCGTCTCGATCGCGTTGACGCCGAGATGCTTGTACGTCGTATGCGCCTGGCGACCCCTGGTCGTGATCTTCAGATACGCCGCACCGCGGTGAGCGATGCCGATCGTGTTGCTGGACGGCTCGCAGTCGATCGCCGCGTCGCCGACGAAGCCGGCGGCACACAATGACCGGGTCCCGACGCCACCCTCGAAGTGGCACGACACGCCCTGGAAGACTACGTCGCCGCGCGGCCGCTGATCGCTTGCCGCGATGCGCCGCACGGCGGCCGCGGCAGCCGCCGTGCCCGCCTTCATGTCGGCGATCCCTGCGCCGTACACCTTGCCGTTGTCGAGTGCGGCGGCGAACGGGTTGCGCGTCCAGTCCTCGCTGAGCTCGTAGATGTCGAGGTGGCCGTTCAGCACCAGCGAACGTCCTCCTCCGGTTCCGGCCAGCCGAGCACCGACCGACGGTCGGTCGGGCCGGGACTCGACGAGTTCGACCTGCTCACACCCCCACGACGCCAACTGCCCGGCGAAGAACTCGGCCAGCTCGCGCTCGTTGCCCCAGATCGAGTCGATCGAGCACACTTCGATCAGCAATGCGGTGTCGTCGTGCACCTCATGCTCCTGCGGCGGACTGGTCGAACGGGGTCGACCCGCTGCGGGCCTTCTTCGCCGAGAAGCCCTTCCCCATCGCCAGGTCGGCGAGTCGCTGAACATACAGGTCGTCACGGAAGTGGAGGGTGAAGGTGCGGGCGTCGCGCATGATCTGACCGAGTGGATAACGCTCGTGCGCCGCGCGCGCGCCGACGATGTCGAAGCCCTGGTACGGGATGTCGAGCACCGCGTTCTTGGCCAGGTGCATGGTGCGAATCGCGTCGGCCTCGCACTCGTCAGGATCGTCGCCACGATCGAGGCGACCGGCAGTCGAGCGCAACGCGGCACGTGCGGCGAACAACTGAGCGTCCATCCTCCCCAGACGAACCTTGACCGCCTCTGACGAGCTGAGGTCGTCGCGACTGGCAACGTACGCCGCAATGAAGTCGAACGCACCCTGCGCAGTGCCGAGGTGGTTGGACGCATAGCCGCACGAGAAGGTGCGGGGGTCGTTGTTGATCCACCCACCAGGCACGCCCACCACATCGTCGGTGGGCACGAACACGTCGGCGAAGGCGACGCTGCATGACACCGTCGAGCGCATGCCGAGCATGTGCCAGTCGTCGAGCAGCGTGACGCCGGGGGCATCCGTCGGGACGACGGCGAACACCATGCGCCCTGCGTAGGGCGTGTCACCCTCGACGGCACACCACACCAAGAGGTACTTGGCGATGGCCGCGACCGATGCGAACGCCTTGCGCGCCGTCAGCCGATAGCCACCCTCCGTCGCCGTCAGCTCGGAAGCCAGCGCCTCGGCGCCGTTCTCGTACAGGTGGGCTTCGGAGCCCAGCGAGGCGAGGTATGAACCGTCGACGATTTGCGGTAGGTACCGGTCGCGCTGAGCAGGCGACGAATGGAACGAGATGATCCCGGCCGCGTGATTGTGCACTTGCAACAACTGCGCGGTGTTGGTGTCCCAATACGCCATCCGCTCCAGCAGCCGGTAGAGGCCGCTGAAGTTGCCGGGCATCCAGTAGCCGAACCCGCCGTACTCGACCGGGACGGTCAATCGGTGCAGGCCGGCCTCTTTCGCCTCGGCGAGGTTCTCGTGTGGGAACGTCGACGTGCGGTCGTGCTCGGCCATCCGTTGTCTCCACAGCGGCCCGAGTTCCTCCACGGCTGCAAGCAGGCGATCGGTCGAGCGTCCATCGGCTGGCAGTGTCACCGTCTCCATGGGCTGGTTCTCCATCTTCCTAGTCTCGCTGTACATCTAGCCCACTGCGGTGGGCTCGACACAGACCTGTTGGATCAGACCGGTGAGGAACCGCTCGCATCGCAGCAACTGCTCGACGCTGACGTACTCGTCAGGGCGATGAGCAACAGCGATGTCACCAGGCCCACAGATCACCACCGCCGCGTCCAGCGCGGCCGCGAACAGGCCGCCCTCGGTGCCGAATCCGATCGATGTCGCCGGCCCGGCGTCGGCGATTCGCTCGATCACATGCAGCCACGGATCGTCCGAGTCCGTGCGCAGCGCCGGGTAGCGAACGATCTCGGTGGCCTGCACCGATCCGCCAACGGCAGCCAGCGCGGCGCGTTCGACCTCGATGGCCTCCCAGAAGCGTTGAAGTACGGCATCGGGGTCGTGATCGACGGTGAAGCGGGTCTCGAAGGTGAACGTGCAGCGGTCGGCGATCACGTTGAGGGCTCCGCCGCCCGCGATGGTCCCACAGTTGAACGTGACCTCCGGCTCCCCCGCCGGCCGATGACGAAGATGGAGCTCGTCGAGCGCATGGATCAGCCTGGCGGCCGCGGCGATGGCACTTGGTCTGTCGTGCGACATGCTGGAGTGGGCGGCCGCGGCACGGCACTCGATCTCATACGCCAGCTTGCCCATGTGGCTGTGCCGAGGTCGCATCATGGTCGGCTCGCCGATCAGCACGACGTCGGGACGGATGTCGTCGCGGCGGGCAATCACGTCGAGTGCATCACGGACGCCGATGCAACCGATCTCCTCATCGAACGACAGGGCGAGATGCAAGGGGCGCGCCAGCTCGACTTCGCGGAACCGCTCGGTGACGCGGATGGACGCAGCGATGAAGCCCTTCATGTCGGCAGTCCCACGGCCATACAACGCATCGCCGACCTTGGTCATCGAGTACGGGTCCGTGGCCCAGCCGGTGCCGGCGGGCACGACATCGGTGTGCCCCGACATCATCAGGCCGCCGCGGGCCACTGGGCCGAAGGACGCGAGCAGGTTGGCGCGTCCCTCGCTGCCCGCGAGCACGGTCGCGCGCCCGCCGTTCGATTCGACATGTTCGGCGACCCACTGGATCAGACCGAGGTTCGAGGTGGTGCTCTCGGTGGGGAAGGCGACGAGCTCCGACAGCAGCTGCGCCAGCACGACACCGGCCTCGTCGATGTCTGCGAGTGCTGGCACGGCCTCACGGTATAGCGTGCCGCACTATCGCACTGGAACCCGAACCGCTGATCGTTTGCGTCGACTGCGGCGGCCGCTGCCACTTGTTGACGCAACCGCGCGAGGACGGCGCGTGGCTGCCAGGCGATTTCGTCGCCTATCGCTGCGAGGACTGCCTCGATCGTTGGGATCTCGTGCTCCCGGACCTCGACGAGGTCGACGGCCCCGACGACCGTTGATGGGTCAACCCGTCGTCGGCGCCACGATCGTCGCCAATGAACCGGTCGCCGAGTCGAGCCGCACCTCGACGCCCAGTGGCACGGTGACCATCGGATCGCTGTGACCGCAATCAAAGTTGGCCAGCACGGGGATACCCGCGCCATCGGTCGCGTCGCGCACGACCTCCCAGAGGACGGGAACGTCGTCGGCCCGGTAGTTGATCGGTCTGGAGAACACCAGCCCCGAGATCTGGTCCATGACGCCGAGCCGTCGCAGATCGGTGAGGTAGGAGGCCACAGCCGACGGTGGTGGCGCCTCTTCCGACGGTTCCAGCAGGAGCACACATCCCTGGAGATCGGGCCACTCCGGCGAGCCCTTGACGTGCCAGCACAGCGACTCGATGCACCCCCCGAGGATCGGACCGGTGGCCGTGCCCGGGTGCAGCCAGAGCCACCCTTCACCGCGGCGCCGTTTCCGAGGCCTGCCCAAGTCGGCCTTGGTCCCGAAATCGAGGAACTCGTCGGTCCATTCGACCGCGGCCTCGTAGCACAGGGGCGAATCGCCGAACCAGGCCGCCCGCATCGCCCGATCGGTCAGGTCGAACACTGCGGGGTACTCGGCGAGGCTGGTGACCAGTGCCGGACCGTAGAAGGTCGCGATTCCGGCGTGACGCTGCAGCGCACAGTGCAAGACGGTGATGTCGGACAACCCCTGGAAGATCTTGGGGTGGGCTCGGATCAGGTCGTAGTCGAGCAGATCGATCAGTTCGTTGGAGTGGTTTCCTCCGATGGCGCACAGCACGACCGTCACGGCGGGATCCGCGAACGCGGCGTGCAGATCATCGGCGCGTTGCCGTGCGGTGCCTGCCGCCCATGACCCCTTCTCCAACGCGTTCGGCATCACCTCGAGACGGAGTCCGAGCGATTTGATGTACGCCCGCCCGCGCTCGACCCGGTGCGGAAAGGCCCCGGCGGCGAACCACGATGGACTGACCAGCGCGACCGAATCACCCGGCTTGACGCGAGGCGGAAGCATCAGGGTCGTCACGTGCGCTCAGGCCTCAGGTTGCAACATCCCGATGACATTGGCCTCGCTGTCGAGCACGTAGGCGACCGTGCCGACGCCCGGGATGACCATCTTGTCGAGCGCGAGCACGCCCCCGCGCTCGTACGCCGTGGTCAATGCAATGTCGAGGTCGGCAACCTCCATCGTGTTGACCATGCCGACGACCGGGGCACCGGCTGCCGGCCGGTCGCCCATCCGCGGCAGGATCGCCCCATCGATGCCCGGCTCGTCCTTCGGGCCGGTCGACACGAGCCAGTACTGCTGGTCCCCCCACTGGTTGACGGTCCATCCGAAGACGTCGGTGTAGAAGGCGATGGCGCGCTGCGGGTCATCGGCGTGGATCTCGAAGTGAACTGGTCGTGCCATACCCGCGAACGATATACCGCGCACACCGGGTCAGATTTCGTGTCGCGTCGGCCTACTCCTCGGCGACGGAATATGGGTTCCACGCAGGTGGACTGCACCGCAGGTGAGCGACCACCATCTGGCGCAGCACCTCGGGTCCGAGCGAGGATTCGTCGGTGACACGAAGCGTCGGTGTCAGGGCGCCCGGAGCAGATGCGGTCCATCGCGCAGCGCCGCTCTCTCGCTCGTCGAGCGACTCGGCGAGTGGCCGCATGTCGACCCTGGCCATTGGCTGCCTTGACCGATACTGCACCCAGGTCTCGTACCGATCGACGAATTGGTAGCGGCGACCGTGCATCACGAGCAGCCGAAAGCAACCCGTCGCGTTGTGCATTGCCATCGGATGGATGCTGTCGAACGACATACCGGCAAAGCGGTGGCCACCGCGTGCGGCCATGGAGTCGGGGATCGTGACGATGGCCAGGTCGACGTCGGGCGCCTCCTCGATCGTCACGAGACCTTGCGCAATCGCTGACTCGCTGACGGTCAGCTCGGCATCCTCGTCAGCCCACAGGTCGCGATACCGACCCGCATCGACTGCCATCGACACGAGGAGCGGAACGGTCTCGTCGTACAGCACGACGCACTGCTCGTCGTACGAACCGACGAGCGACTGAGCAATGGGCGACCTCTCCGCGTCGGCGTACGCATCGATCGCCATTGACGCACGGGCGGCCCGCCGGTCGCGGAACGTCGCGAAGTCGCCGGCTGCGGCAACGTCGATCAACACCTGACGGTGATGGAGCGAGAGCTCCGGGTGCACAAGCGCATGAACACTCACCAGACCGTCTTGGTCGAAGTGGTTGTTGGTGACGATCTCAGCCGGCGGATGGTCGATCGGGTCGTCGAGGTAGTGGAACGCCATCTCGGCCGAGAGGTCGAACTGATAACCCTTCGGCTGGGGGAAGCCCGGCCAGTGGGTGAGGGTCAGCACGGTGCCGTCGTTTGGAGAACCGTCGACGACCACGTTCGGCTCGGCAGCGCTCGCTGAACATCCTCGGAACCTCATCGGTCTCATTTGGCAACCTCGAGCGTGGCGTCAGGTGGTTTCGCTGGTGCTGTTGCGGCAGGTCGCGCCAGGCTCGGGTGTCTGCGGCCCGTTCTCGAAGAAGTCGACGAACTGCCTCAACTCGGGATCATGAACTGATTGCAGTTGCAACTGCTTGCCCCACGCCGACGCGACGACCGGGGACGCCAGACCGTCGTACTGCGAGATCAGAATGTGGTCGCCGGTCTGCGCCAGCGCCTTGAGCACGTCACTGTCGGCCTGCGACGTGTCGGGCGCATACGTGATCCAGACCGCGCCGTGCTCCAGAGAATGCACTCCGCGCTCGTTCGGGATCGACGTGTCGTAGTACTGACAGTTCTGCCAGACCGGTGAGTGATTGCCACCCACGGGCGGTGTCTGCGGATACTCGACCGGTGTGTCGACGTGGTTGCGAGCGAGCCCTGTGAACGTCTTGGTCCCGGCCGGCTCGCCAGGCAGCGGTGCAGCGGCGGCACCCGGGGCCAGGGTCGTGGATGACTTGAAGTCGGAGCCGCACGCAACGAGGGCAAGCGGGAGTAGAGCAAGCGGGAGGACGGCAAGAACTGCAACGCGATGCATCAGCACATTCTGGCCGTACCCGTCACCATCGCGGTGTGCAGTCGAAGCCCTTTCCCAGGTCAACTCGTGACCAGGAACTCAGACGGCGACTCTGTGACCTGCGGCGACGAGCGGCCACCGTGTGCACCTACGGCTTCCACCGAATGGCCCACGATGATTCGCCAGCGCGCAGCGAGCTTCGCGCTCGGTCTAGCGGGTTTGACGTGGGTGACTTCGGCAGCCGTGTTCACGGTTGCTGAAGACGTCGGTGTTGGCGGACGTGTTCATTCCTGCTTCGATGCTTTGTGGTGGTCGTTGTCGACGATCACGACCAGACCTCAGCGACGATTCGGAAAGCGTGTTGACATGAGATCAGCATGCGTTCGAACCGCTTCCCAACTGGTCTCGCCGCGGTGAGGGCCTCGACCCGTCTTGGCGCCGCCGCGGCGCGGACCGCGACCGGTCCGTGATGCGCCGAAGGTCTGTCACGAGACAGAAGTCGTTCAGACCTGCCGAAAGTTTGGATTTGTTTTGGAGAGGTTGCGAACAGGTGTTCGAGACGATAACTGGGAGTTCATGGGTCAGGAACTCGTCGTCGCTCTCGAGGCAGCACTGCAGGGGTGCGCGGCGGCCGATCTGACGTTGTTGTCGGCTGATGATGTCGGTGGGTTGGTGGTCAATCTGCGAAGGGTGGCGACACGACTGGAGGCCGAGATCGCCCGCGCCGTGCATGCCGCGTCGCTGGCTGAGGTGTGGCGTGCATCGGGGGCGACATCAATGGAGGCGTGGCTCGCTCACGAGACCCAGACGTCGTTTCGTTCAGCTCGCGACCAGGTCCGTATGTCCGAAACGTTGGCGGCCGCACCGCTGGTTGCCGACAAGCTGGCCGAGGGCCAGTTGTCGATCGACAACGCCCGCCTGTTGGGCGCCGTGGTCGGCCAGCCCGGTTTCGCTGGTGATGCCGAACTGCTGATGGAGATCGCCTCCGGTCCACCGCGCGAGACGCGCCGCGGGTTGGAGCAGTGGCTGGCGATGACCGATGCCCCCGGTGAGGCGGATCGTGAACAGCGGTTGCGGTTGAAACGACATTTGACGTTCACATCGAATGGTGACGGGATGTACGACGTCCGCGGTGTGTTGATGCCCGTCGATGTCGCTCACGTCCGCGCCGCGCTCGATCACATCGCCGGTGCGGCGTTCGCTGATGAGACCGGCCGTGCGCATCACACCCGTGTCGCTGATGCGTTCGTCGAACTTGCCCAGGCGTACAACGCTGGCACCGTCACCGGTGGCCGGGAACGCCCCAAGGTGTTGATGGTGGTGCCGTTCGAGACCGTCGTCGAGCGTGGCGCGGCACGCGGAGTGGTCATCGGAGTGGATGAGACGGTGTCGGGTGCAGCGGTGCGCCGGTTGTGTTGTGATGCCGAACTCAACCGGGTCGTCACCAGGGGTGCGTCAACGATTCTCGATTACGGGACCACGACCCGGTTTGCCTCCGAACCCCAGTACTACGCGCTCGTAGCTCGTGATGGTGGCTGTCGATGGCCGGGTTGTGATCGGCCACCCGGATGGACCGAAGTGCACCATCTCAAAGAGGTTTTCACCGAGAACGGGCCAACCGATTTGAACGAGATGGTCCTGGGTTGTTCCACCCATCACGACCACCTCCATCACCACGGCTGGAAATACATCGGCACCGCCGACGACTTATGGCTACGCAAACCCGACGGAACCTTGATACCCGCACCATGCCGCGGCCCCGCATTCAGCGGAGCACCCCGACAACTGGCACTGGCCGACGCATGAACCACGACCTACACGCGGCTCAGGTCTACTTCGGCAAGAGCTCGGGCCGGACCGCGACCCGTGACCACCGACGGCGCGCAGACCGTGATCGGTCCTCGGCAAGAGAGCACAACATCAGGCGCAGCTTCGCCACCGCCGTCGTCACACTCGGACTCGCCGGCTGTGACGACCGCCCGGTTGCGCCTACATCGAGTGAAGCATCGACAGCCACCACGCCGGCAACAGTGCCCGTGACGATGAAGAATCGACTCGTCGCAGCGTTCCGTTGGGTGTGCCCTGGGCGGTTACCACCGTACGGGTCGGCCTCAACTCTTGAACAGGAATGCTTCGTCTTCAGAGCTGAACAACAGGCGGAGCTCGTCGAGCAACACAGGATGGTCGTCGAGCAGTGGATCGGCGTCAACGATCTCGAACGCGGCGTCGCGCGCCACCGACACCAGCTCGCGATCGCGTCGAAGCGAGGCCAGCTTGAGATCGTTGCGGCCCTTCTGGGCGGTGTTCATGATCGTGCCCTCGCCGCGGAGATCGAGATCGACCTCGGCAAGCTCGAAGCCATCGGTCGTTCTCACCAGCGCCTCGACCCTCGGGTTGCCCGCAGGGCTGCCAGGTACGGGTTCTGCCGTCACCAGCCAGCACGTCGACGCGTGGCTGCCGCGGCCGACTCGGCCGCGCAACTGATGCAGCTGGGCGATGCCGAAGCGATCCGCGTCGAGGATCACCATCACCGTTGCGTTGGGCACGTCGACACCGACCTCGATCACGGTGGTAGCCACCAGCACATCGAGCTCGCGCCGACGGAAGCGCTCCATGACTGCCTCCTTCTGCGCCGACGGAAGCCGACCGTGCAACAGGCCGAGGCGTAACCCGTGCAACTCGCCGGCGACAAGTCGATCGAAGGTCTCCTGCGCACTGGCGACCTCGAGCTTCTCGCTCTCGTCGATCAGCGGGCACACCACGTAGGCCTGGCGACCCTCGGCGATCTCGTCGCGGACGGTGGCCCACGCGGCCTGCTCCATCAACGGCCCGGCCGCCCAATGCGTCACGATCGGCGTGCGTCCGGGCGGCAGTTCGTCGAGCACGCTGACGTCGAGATCGCCGTACACCGTCATCGCCGCGGTGCGCGGGATCGGCGTCGCGGTCATGACCAACACGTCCGGCACGGCATCGTCGTCGCCTTTCGAGCGCAATGCAGCGCGTTGCTCGACACCGAACCGATGCTGCTCGTCGACCACCACGACACCGAGGCTGTGGAAGCTCACGCCCTCCTGGATCAGGGCATGTGTTCCGATGGCGATGTCGACCGTTCCATCAGCCAGACCCGCCAACACATCGCGCCGGTCGCCACCGGTGATCCTGTTGGTCAGCAGTTCGATGCGTAGTGGACGGTCACCGAACAGGTTGCCGGGGTCAGGAACCGTCACGCCGTCCACCATCCGCCGCACGCTGGCCGCGTGCTGCTCGGCAAGCACCTCGGTGGGCGCCATCAGCGCGCCCTGGTGACCACCTTGTACTGCGGTCAACATGGCGCTGACCGCGACCAACGTCTTGCCCGACCCGACATCGCCCTGCAACAGCCGGTGCATCGGGTGAGGGCCGGCGAGATCGTGCTCGATCTCGGCGATGGCCCTGCGCTGGGCCGCGGTCAGCTCGAACGGCACGGACGCGTACAGGCGTGCCGTCAGCTCGCCGCCCACGGTATGGCGGATGGCCTTCGACTCGCGCTCGAGCATGCGCTTGCGCATCACCAGCATCGTCTGCACCCGGAACAACTCGTCGAACGCCAGCCGGCGGCGGGCCTGCTCCTTCTCCGCAATCGTCTCCGGGGCGTGGATGGATTGGAACGCGGCGCCGCGCTCGATCAGCCTGTATCGGCGCCGGATCGGCTCGGCCACCGGATCACCGATCCCGCGCGGAGAACACTTGCGCAACGCGTCCTCCACCCATCCGGCGATCTCCCACGTCATCAACGCGGCCTTCTCGCTCTGGGGATAGACCGGCACAATGCGACCGGTGCGGTCGCCGATCAGGTCGACGACGGGGTTCGTCATCTGCAACCCGCCGCGGTAGACCTCCGCCTTGCCGAACACGGCGATCTGCAACCCTTCACGCAACTGCTTCTCGCGCCACGGTTGGTTGAAGAACACCACCTGCAGCCGACCGCTGCCGTCGCCGACCACGACGTTGACCATGGTGCGCCGGTTGCGCATCGATCGTTTGGTCACGCTCCGCACGCTGACCAACACCAGCGCCTCCTGACCAGGCAGCAGGTCACTGACACGGGCCTCGTTGGTGCGATCGACCCACCGTCGGGGATACGTCGTCAGCAGATCGAGCACGGTGTCGATGCCGACCGCATGCAGCGACGCCAGCTTCTTGTCGCCGACACCCTTGATCCGCTCGACGCCGATCGCGTCCAAGTCACGCAGCGTCAGCGGATCAGTCATTCAACGCCGAAGAGGTACGGGTACAGGGGCTGTCCGCCTCGATGCACCTCGACCTGCACGTCGGGACGGTGTTCGACGATCCACGCCAGCAACGCGTCGGTGTGGCCGGCGTTCGCGTCGCTGCCGGTGATGACCGTGACGATCTCGCGACCCGGCGTGATGAGGTAGTCGAGCAGTGCGCACCCCGCTCCGTCGAGCGATCCGCTGACGGCGACGATCCCGTCGCCACGCACCAGCCCGATCCAATCCCCCATCGTGACGGCCCCGACTTCGCTGTTGGTGTCGCGAATTGCCTGAGTGATCTCCCCGGTCGCCACCGACTCGGCTCCCGCGGTCATTTCCTCGAGGTTGACCTCGACATCGGTCTCCGGGTCGTACACGACCAGCGCCGCCAGAGCCGCCGGCATCGAGGTCGTGGGCACCACCCGCACCGACTTCGTGGTGAGCGCGTCGAGTTGCTCGGCGACCGGGATGATGTTCTTGTTGTTCGGCAGCACGACCACCTGGTCTGCGTTGACGGCCTCGACCGCGGCCAGCAGCTCGGCCGTCGACGGGTTCAACGTTTGGCCTCCGGTCACCACACCCTGCACCCCGAGTTGGCCGAACAACTCGGCCAACCCATCGCCGCTGGCGACTGCGACGACTGCACACGTGACGGCGGGCAGGCCGAAGCCGGCACCGTAGTGCGGGTGCCCTGCGTGGATGGCTGCTTCACGCACCGCGTGCTCCTCGGCCATCTCCTCGAACAGATCGGTGACCCGGATCTGTTTCGGGCGCCCGTCGAGTTGCAAGGCCGATTCGATTGCCGCTCCGATGTCGTTGGTGTGCACATGGCAGTTCCACAGACCGTCGCCGCCGACGACCACGATCGAGTCGCCGATCTCACCCCACGACTCCTTGAACTCCTGGATGCGCTCGTCGACCAGATCGACGAAGTACATCACCTCGTAGCGCAGCTCGCTGACGTCGACGCCGCCATCGTTGGCGTGTCGACGCGAGACCCGCTCGAGCTGCTCGACGGTCGGCCCATCGCCCTCCTCGGGCTCCGGCAGTGGGTCGCCGTCGACCACGAACAACGCCGAATCGAGCAGCAGCAAGAACCCGGCGCCACCGGCATCGACCACCCCGGCGTCTTTCAACACCGCCAGCAGCTCGGGCGTGTTGTCGAGAGCGACCTTGCCGGCGGCGCGCGCGGCACGCAGCATTCCGACCAGGCTGGCGCCATCGGCTGCCGCGGTGGTCGCTGCGTCGGCGGACTCGCGCACGACGGTGAGGATCGTGCCCTCGATCGGCTTCAGCACTGCCAGGTACGCCGCCGTCGACGCCGCCCTCAGGGCTTCGGCGACCTTCGTAGCGGAGAGATCGGTGGCGTCTTTCAACGTGCCCACCAACCCCCGCAGGATTTGGCTGAGGATCACGCCACTGTTGCCTCGAGCCCCCATCAGGCTCCCGTGGCTGATGGCGTTGCACGTCGGACCGAGCTCGGGCTCGGCCAGATCCAGCTCGGCGACCACGGCATCGAGCGTGCGGGCCATGTTGGTACCCGTGTCGCCGTCGGGGACTGGGTAGACGTTCAGCCGGTTGATGCCCGGAGCGTGCAACTTCAATGTGTCGCGGAACGTGATCACCGTGCTACGCAAGGCCTCGGGGCTGAACCGTTCCAATGTGGGCACGCCGACAGACTAGGGGCGACCGGAGCGTGTCGACGGCTACAACTCGCTGGTAGCATCTCCAAGCTCGTTTGATCTCGCCGAGGAAGAAACCATCATGGCAGCAGTATGTGAAGTGTGTGGCAAGGGCCCCAGCTGGGGTATGAACGTGTCGCACTCCCATCGGCGCACCAAGCGTCGTTGGAACCCGAACATCCAGCGTGTGAAGGCCCTCATCGGCAGCACCCCGAAGCGGATGTACGTCTGCACGGGTTGCATCAAGAGCGGCAAGATCGTCAAGGCCGGCTGAGGCCACAGGTCTCGGCAGCTGTCGTCATGCAAGGCGTCATCAAGAGCTACGACCCGGCCACCGGTGATGGCAGTGTGGTCAGCGACACCACCCTGGCCGAGTTCGATCTGGCAACCGACGCCCTCGAGGGCTCGATCTTCCGCATGCTCCGCCAAGGTCAGCGGGTGGTCTTCAACGTCGATGATGCCGGCCGGGCCACGAAGCTGCGCCTCGGGTCCGAAGCAGATATGAAGACGCCGGGCGCCTGAAGGTACCCTGGTCGTAGTGATCCGACGCATCGGCGCGACGGTCCCAAGGAGTCGAAATCCGATGAGTGCTTCCACTAGGAACGACCGCCTGAAAGCCTGGGTGAACGAGTGGACCGGCGTACTGCAACCCGACAACGTCCACTGGTGTGACGGCTCGGCGGAGGAATACGAGGCCCTCTGCCAGGCCCTCGTCGACAGCGGGACCTTCACCCAACTCGACGAGGCCAAGCGACCGAACAGCTACTGGGCGCACAGCGACCCCGCCGACGTCGCCCGCGTCGAGGACCGCACGTTCATCTGCTCGGCCGATGCCGCTGATGCCGGTCCGACCAACAACTGGCGCGAGGCATCGGAGATGCGTGCCGAGATGACCGGCCTCTACACCGGTTCGATGCGCGGCCGCACGATGTACGTCGTGCCGTTCAGCATGGGCCCGCTCGGTTCGCCGATCGCACACATCGGTGTGCAACTCACCGACAGCGCCTATGTCGCCGTCAGCATGCGGATCATGACGCGCATGGGCCAAGCTGCCCTCGACGTACTGGGCGACGATCAGTGGGTGCAGTGCGTTCATTCCCTCGGCGCTCCCCTGGCCTCCGGCCAGGCCGACAACGCCTGGCCGTGCAATCCCGACAACAAGTACATCGTCCACTTCCCCGAGACCCGCGAGATCTGGTCGTTCGGCTCGGGTTACGGCGGCAACGCGCTGCTCGGCAAGAAGTGCTTCGCCCTGCGCATCGCCTCGGTCATGGCCCGCGACGACGGCTGGTTGGCCGAGCACATGTTGATCCTGAAGCTCACCAATCCTGCCGGCGAGTCGAAGTACATCGCCGCCGCGTTTCCATCGGCGTGCGGCAAGACCAACCTGGCCATGCTGCAGCCGACGATTCCGGGATGGACGGCCGAAACGGTCGGCGACGACATCTGCTGGATGAAGTTCGGGGCAGACGGCCGCCTCTACGCCATCAACCCGGAGGCGGGATTCTTCGGCGTCGCCCCCGGAACCGGTTACGACACCAACCCCAACGCGATGGAGACGCTGTGGGCCAACTGCATCTTCACCAACACCGCGCTCACCGACCAAGGCGACGTGTGGTGGGAGGGCATGAGCAGCAACAAGCCGGCGCACGCCACCGACTGGCGCGGGCAGCCCTGGACTCCCGAGACCGGTACACCCGCCGCGCACCCGAACGCCCGCTTCACAGCCCCCGCCTCGCAGTGCCCGTCGATCGCCCCGGAGTGGCAGGATCCCGCCGGCGTGCCGATCAGCGCGATCTTGTTCGGTGGGCGCAGACGAACGACGGTTCCCCTTGTCACCCAGGCATTCGATTGGGAGCACGGGGTCTTCCTGGGGTCGATCATGGCCAGCGAGACCACCGCCGCGCAGCAAGGTGTGGTCGGCAACCTGCGTTTCGACCCGATGGCGATGCTGCCGTTCTGCGGCTACAACATGGCCGACTACTTCGCCCACTGGCTGGCCATCGGCAAGAACACCGACGCTGCGCACCTGCCCAAGATCTTCTTCGTCAACTGGTTCCGCCGTGACGACGATGGGCGCTTCTTGTGGCCCGGGTACGGCGAGAACAGCCGAGTGCTGAAGTGGGTGTTCGACCGCGTCTCCGGTCAGGCCAATGCTGTCGAGACTCCCATCGGCTTGCTGCCGGGTGAGAGCGATCTCGATCTGGACGGCCTCGAGATCAGCGACGCCGACCTCCACTCGCTGTTGGCGATCGACACCGCCGGCTGGAGCCAAGCCATCCCGCAGATCCGCCAGCACTACGCACAGTTCGACGGCAAGATGCCGGCGCAACTGTCGATGGCCCTCGACGCCCTGGTAGAGAACCTGGCGGGCTAGCGCTCGGCGGTGGGTATCAGCGAATCTGGCCGACCAGCATCGCCCGGATGCCGAGGCCGGCGATGAACAGGCTGCCCAAGCCGTACAACAGGTAGAGCCGATGCTTCATCTGCACGCGGTACGAATAGATGATCGCGACGGCGATGATCGCCACGAACCCGTAGAACGCGTGGAACTTCGAGAACTTGAACTTGTACTTGTTGACCAGGATCACACCCAAGGTGACCTGCACGAACACGGTCAGTTCGGCGACGGCGATGAACCACCACAAGGCGCGGGTGCGCATCTGAGGCAACCAGTTCGCGCCGAGCGCCCATGCCCCCGCCAAGCCGTTGCCGACGATGACGAACCAGGCGAAGTTCTCGTGGAAATCGCGTAACGTTGCAGCAGTCGCGGTCAGATCGATCAGCCCTGTGTCGCCATCGCAGCACGCGAGGCCTGCTGCGTCTGAGCCTCTTCGAAGGCGCTCGCGGCGATGTCGACCAGATCGGTGATCTCCTCGTCGGAGAACCCGGCAAGCCGGCGGAAGTTGCGAGCCAGGTGTACGGGGTTCTCGTCGCGCTCGCCGCGGAACCCGCCGAAGCTGAACAGCTTGTCGACCGCCTTCTGGAAGTCGAGTGCCTCTTTCTGGCGCTGCGGGTCCTGCGCCGTCAGGCGCCGCAGCCAATCGCTGCCCATCTTCACGTGGGTGACCTCGTCGGCCAGCATCCAGTCCTCGGCGAACTCCAGCACCGGGTCGGAGAGCACCGTGCCGAAGTCGCGCATCGTCTTGAACACGTCGATGGCCAGGCCCTCGAGCGCTCGGTTGACGCCGGTGAGGCGCAGGACGGGATCCGGGTTGCACGCTGCCTCGTACAACAACGTCTGCTCGGCGAACTCGCCGATCTCAGATCCCATGTGCTCGCCCAGCTTGATGCTGATCTCGACATGGCGGGCTTCGTCCCAACATTGGCGGGCCATATCGAGCTTGAGACCGAGCGGCGCGTGATCGCGTCCGTCGCCGAGGTCGAAGTCGAAGCATGTGCGACCAGCACCTTCGAGTGCCTGGATCTCGCCGACGAAGATCCCGTGCATCAGCCCGCGGGCATTGTCGGTCGCGTTCTCGTATGTCGGCGCCAGCGTGTTGCGTTGCGCGCTGGGTGCCAGGTTCCTGGGGTCGAACACCGCATCTTCGATGGCCATGTGCGAGAACCGCTCGTCGCGGGCCAGTTCGGTCACGGGCAACATTCGCTTCATGTCAGGTTCGCCTCCACATTCTCGTCAACCACTCGCCACCAACTACTCGCCGCAACCCTGACCGCCGAGTACCGAGTTCACCGTATCGGTCGGGTTGACACCGGTGAGAAATCCGGCGAGGCCGTCGTTGATGAAGAAGTTCGGGCCACCGAAGTCGTCGCCGGGGTTGATGACGGCGGTGGGATAGGTGCCGGTCAGTTCTGCGACCGTCGAGCCGACCCCGATCCCGGCGTCGGTCTTCAGCCCGGCAGGAGCAATTGCCGGGCCGAACGTCGGCCCATAGACGTAGGAGAAGAAGTGATCTCGACCCGACGTGACGCCGCTCTGATCGCTGAACTGCAGGGTGAGATCGGCCCACGAGACCTGGCGCATCCTCGTGCCCGGGCAGGCGCCGACCGTCAACGGGTCCACCCACCCGGTGTCGATGGTCAAGGCCCCGATGATCGACGTGACGTAGGCGATGACACCGTCCGGGTCGGCGCCGAATGCGGCGTCGCCGAGGCCGTTGGGTCGCAGTACCAGTTCAGCTCCGGGTGAGAGTGTGGTCGACGTCGACGTCGAACTGGTCGACGTCGAGGTCGACGACGAGGTCGAGGTCGATGCAGCCGTCGTGACGGGCGTGGTCGAGCTGGTCGTCGACAGCGGCGCAGAGGACGTAGTGGCCCCCGAGACCGACGACGATGTCGAACCCGAGTCGGTCGACGCCGGGGCGTCGCTGCTGCAGGCGACAATCGTCAGTGCAACCAGGACCAAGGGAACGAGGCGGAGCGACTTCACAGTGGGAAGTCTGGCACGCTTCGTGGCGATTACCTGATCAAGGTGTCTGCTTCGTGCCCACTTTCAACAAGCTGTACTGCTCCATCGACGACATCCATCACGGTCACCGAGCAGTTGTCGAGGCTGCGCACGACGAGCCGATCATCGCCTGTGGCGGCGCCGATCGCAGCATTGATCGCGATGAAGTGGCTGAACACGACGGTGTCTGCAGGAAGGGCGGCAAGCACCTGCACGACCTGGTCACGATAGGCGACGTACCGAGTTCCGAGCTCGCCCCATGCCCCACCCATGGCGACACGCAGCCAGTCGATGCGATCCGCCATCGCAACCCCTTCCGGCGACGGGATCTCGGCGACGGCCGGCTCGATCGACGGCTCGGCGCTCCATGTGGTGGCCAACGGCGCTGCGGTCTCCTGACATCGCCGCAACGGGCTGGTCACGATCGGGAATGGGCCGAACGGCGCAAGCCGAGCGGCGACCGCGACCGCCTGTCGCTGCCCGATCTCGTCGAGCCCGGGGTCCGGGTCGGTGTCCCAGCCGGCAGCGGCGCGCCCGTGGCGAACCAGGTACAGGCGGGTCATTCGAACAACCAACCCGACCGCAAGCCGGGCTCTGCACCCATTTCGATGAACCACTCGGTACCGAACGCGTGCGAGAAGGCCTCGTCGGGCATTTGCAGGAAGAAGCTGGTGTCGGTGATCTGGCTGCGGTGCGCACGCAACGACTCCCGCTTGGCGTCGAGGTACCCGGTGATGTCGACCGCGTGGGTGATCTCGGTCTCGGGCATCCCCATCGGATTGCCGTCATCTGCGCCCGCGTTCGGGTCGAAGTCGTCCTCCTCACTGATCGGGGCGCCCGCCAGTCGCGCTGCCTCCATCATGCGGACGATGTGGTCGCGGTTCATGGTGGCCTCGAAGACCTTCTCGGTGCCGGCCAGTTCGGCGGCACGATGACCCACCGTGTGCACCTTGATGTGGTCCGGATGGCCGTAGTTGCCGTGCCAGTCGTAGACCGTGACCACGTCGGCGCTCTCCTCTCGCAGGATCGCGGCGAGGCGCTCTGCGGCATCGTCGAGGGGCGCTTGGAGGAACGACATCGGGTCCAGGTTCTGCTCCCAGCCGGTCATCCCGCTGTCTTTGTACCCGAGCCATTCGAGGCGATGTACGCCGAGAGCTGCAGCGGAGCGGGCCGTCTCGGCCCGCCGCCGATCGACCAGCGACTCGCCCTCGGCCAGATCTTCGGGCACCTCGCCGTAGTCGCCGTCGGTGGCGATGACCACCACCACGCGATGCCCTTCGGCGCTGGCCCGCGCCAGCGAACCGCCGGTGCTGATCGATTCGTCATCGGGGTGTGCGTGAAAGCAGACCAGCGTTCCCATCAAGAATCCCTTCGTAGAAGCGGCGCCGCGCAGATCACGAGGCAACAACGGCGCCGCTGGCGATCAATGCGTCAATTCTGGCGGCGTCGATGCCCCAGTCGCGCAGAATCTCGGCCGAGTGCTGGCCGGGATGGGCTGGTGCCATCGTGATCTCGGTCACGGTTCGCGAGAACCGTGGCGCGGGGGCCGGCTGAACGGTCCCGGCGACGTCGACGAAGGTGCCGCGCTCGACGTTGTGCGGATGCTGCGCAGCCTCGGTCATCGTCAGGACCGGCGCGAAGCAGACATCGGTCGCCTCCATCAACTCGCACCACTCGTCGCAGGTCCTCGTGGCGAACACCTCGGTCAGGCGTTCCTTGAGGTGTGGCCATGCCGACTTGTCCATCTGCCGGGCGAACTCCGGGTCGCCGTCGAGGCCGGTCAGGCGCATGAGCTCGGCATAGAACTGCGGCTCGATCGACCCGATCGACACGTATCGGCCATCGGAGCACTCGTACACGTCGTAGAAATGGGCGCCGGTGTCGAGCAGGTTGGTGCCGCGCTGCGATTCGTCGAACAGCCCGATACTGCGGAACGACCAGAACATGCTCATCAACACCGCTGCCCCGTCGACCATCGCTGCATCGACCACCTGGCCACAGCCGCTGCGCTGTGCTTCGAGCAGCGCGCACACGACGCCGAACGCCAGCAACATGCCGCCGCCGCCGAAATCGCCCACCATGTTGAGTGGCGGCACCGGGGCCTGACCCTGTCGCCCGAAGTGGGCCAGGGCGCCGGCCAACGAGATGTAGTTGATGTCGTGACCAGCCGCGTCGGCGAGTACCCCCGACTGCCCCCAGCCGGTCATCCGCCCGAACACCAGACGAGGGTTGCGCTCCAGGCAGACCTCGGGCCCGATGCCAAGACGCTCCATCACGCGAGGCCGGAACCCCTCGATCAACCCGTCGGCCGACGCCACCAGATCGAGCAAGGTGGCGACGCCATCGGGTTGCTTGAGGTCGATGGCGATGTTGCGGCGGCCGCGCAGCAACACGTCGAAATGAGGCGCGTCGGGTGCCGGGCCGCGAACCGCGTTTGCTCGTTCGATGCGCACGACCTCCGCGCCCATGTCGGCGAGCATCATCGCCGCGAACGGCCCCGGGCCGATTCCTGCCAACTCGATGATGCGATAACCGGAAAGTGGGCCTGCCATGGTCCTTCTCTAGCACGCGCTTTCGCCTCAACCGCAGGCTGAGCCGATCTCGGTCCGCTGCCGCGCACTCGGCTACGTTCGGCGCATGACCTTGTTCGGCGTTCACGTCGGCCTGCAGCACACAACGCCGGACGAGCTCCGCACCGTGTGGCGGCGGGTCGAAGACCTGGGGTTCGGGTGGATCTCGGTGTGGGACCACTTCTACGGCGCGACCGGCAAGCCCGACGACGCGGCCTGCCTCGAGGCGGTCAGCATGCACGCCGCGCTGGCCTGTTCGACTTCCAAGGTCCGTTGCGGTTCGCTGGTCTATTCGATCGGGTATCGGCATCCGGCCGTGCTGGCCAAGGCGATCACCGCGATCGATCTGCTGTCGGGCGGGCGCGCCGAGATGGGGATCGGCGCCGGTTGGGCGAAGGTCGAATACGACGCGTACGGCATCGACTACCCCGCTGCCAAGGTTCGTCTCGACCAGCTCGAAGAAGGCATCCAATGTCTTCGCGGGCTGCTGCACGACGATGTCACCGACTTCGTCGGTGACTACTTCACGCTCACCAATGCCCGCAACGAGCCGCGGCCGGTACAGGCCAAGCTGCCGATCTGGATCGGTGGCGGCGGAGAGAAGCGCACGTTGAAGATCGCCGCACAGTACGCAGACGGCTGGAACGTTCCGTTCATCGGTCCCGACACCTTCGCCCACAAGCGCTCCGTCCTGCATCGCTTCTGCGACACAGTCGGGCGCGACCCATCGCAGATCCGTTGTGCAATCAACGTCGGGATCGCCAGCGACGACGACAACCTTCGGCATCAGTTCGGGGCCATCTCCGACTTCGTGCGTCCGGGTGTGTTGACCGGCAGCGACGATCAGTTGCTCGACCGCATCGGACAGTACGTCGATGCGGGCGCGGACCAGCTCAACATCTCGCTACGCGCCCCATTCGACATGGAACTGCTGGAGCGCTTCAGCGCTGCCTTGAAGCTGGCATGACGATCCACGTGCGCGCCCCAGGGCGCGTCAACTTGATCGGTGACCACACCGACTACACCGGTGGCCTGGTGTTGCCGATGACGATCGACCGTTGGACCGAGATTCGGGCAATCCCCGCCGACACCATCTCTCTGCACAGTGGCGACGAGCCAGAACCCGCCGAACTGCAGCTGCAGATCGATGATCCCCAGCATGTCGAGCCGCACTGGGCACGGTACGTCGCCGGGGTCGTCGCCGAGATGCAGCCCTACGGAGGCTTCGCCGGAACCGTCACCACCGACATCCCCATCGGCGCCGGTCTGTCGAGCAGCGCCGCGTTGGAGTTGGCCGTCGCCCTGGCACTCGGTTTCGACGGCGACGCCTTGAGCCTGGCTCAGTTGTGTCGACGTGCCGAGATCCGTGCGTCTGGCGTGCCGTGCGGGATCATGGATCAATTGGCGATCGCGGCAGGTGTTGCCGACCATGCGCTACTGATCGACTGTGGCAACGTGACCATCGAACCGGTGAGGTTGCCCGACGAGGTCGACATCGTCGTGACGTTCATCGCCCGTCGCGCCCTGGTCGGCAGCGCATACGCCCGCCGGGTCGCCGAGTGCGAAACCGCGGAGTCGGTGATCGGCCCGCTGCGCACGGCCGACCTGAGCGACATGCTGGCGATTGCCGATCCAGTGATCCGGGCGAGAGCGCAGCACGTCGTCAGCGAGAATCAGCGCGTGCGCGATTTTGCGGCTGCACTACACGCTGGTGATCTGGCCGCTGCCGGGTCGCTGATGGTGGCCAGCCACAACAGCCTGCGCGACCTGTACGCCACCTCCACCCCGGTCATGGACGAGGCGGTCGCGCAAATGACGTCGCGACCTGGCGTCTACGGTGCCCGAATGACCGGCGGCGGTTTCGGAGGCTGCGTCGTCGCGCTGACCGAGCCCGGAGCGATCGCCGACGGATGGGTCGTACGAGCCGTCGATGGAGCACACCGGGTCGACGAAGCAGAAGCGGGGAGACAGCGATGACGACGGTGCGGGTCTTGGCAGGCGGTTTGCACTTCGGTGAGGCACCCCGGTGGCACGACGACGTGCTGTGGTTCAGTGACTTCTTCGACTACGCCGTGAAGACCGTTGACCTCGATGGGCACATCGCGGTCAAGCTCAGCATGACTGATCGGCCGAGCGGTCTGGGGTGGATGCCTGACGGCAGCATGTTGATCGTCTCGATGACCGCCCGCGCCTTGCTCCGTCTCGACCAAGGACGTCTTGCGCTGCACGCCGATCTGTCGGAGATCGCCACCTTCCACTGCAACGACATGGTCGTCGATGCCCAGGGTCGGGCATACGTCGGCAACTTCGGGTTCGACCTCGACACCAATGAGATCAACGGGACGCTCGGCGAGGTGTTGGCGGCCCACAGCGGAGCAACGATTGCCCGGGTGGATCCTGACGGGTCGGTTCACGCCGCGGCCGCCGGGCTGATGTTTCCGAACGGAACGGTGATCACACCCGACGGTCGCACGATGATCGTCGCCGAGAGCTTCGCCAACCGGCTGACCGCCTACGACATTGCCGACGACGGCTCGCTGTCGGATCGGCGGCTGTGGGCCGACCTCGGGGGCCGGACGCCCGACGGGATCTGTCTCGATGCCGACGGCGCGATCTGGGTTGCAAACCCGATCATCAACGAGTGCTTCCGCGTTGCCGAAGGCGGCAACATCCTCGACGTGATCGAGACCGACAACCGATGCTTCGCGTGCATGCTGGGCGGGCCCGACCGTCGCACCTTGTTCATGCTGACGTCGCGATACTCGCTGGCCGTCGAGGCAGCGGTACACCGCACCGGCAACGTGTTGATCGCCGACGTCGATGTGCCCGGCGCCGGCCTGCCCTGAGTCCGCAGACCAACCGCTCAGATACGCGCAACGAGGATGCTCTCGTCACCAGCTGCGTTCAGGCCGTCGGCGCGCCCGGTCAGGTAGCGATCGGCGATGTCGGCGGTCGAGACGGTCCGGGCGTCGACGAAACCTGCCTCGCGTGCGAGCGCCATCATCTCCTCGGGAGCAAAGAAGCTGAGCCACGGCGTGCCGGACGCCTGCGCACCCCGCGCCGCTGCCTCGAGGCCGGGACGGTCGGCCTCGTCCAGGAGATCGAAGGGGAGCATGAACGTCATGACGACGATCGAGCCGGCGGCGACACCGGTGAGACGGCGCAACGTCGCCTCGGTTGCCTCCTTGGTGATGTACATCGAAACACCGCTCGAGGACACGAGCGCCCTCGCGTTCATGTCGAGGCCGTGGTCGAGCAGTGCCCGCCACCAGTCGTCGTCTGCTTCGAAGTCGACGGGGATCAGCCGCAGCGAGTCGGCAACGCCATAGCCGAGGGCTTCCAACCGTTGGCGCTTCCATGCCTGAGGACCGGGCTGGTCGATCTCGAACACCACCACCTGAGTCGCGAGCTCCGGGTGGCGCTGCACGAATGTGTCGAGGCCTGCACCGAGGAGGATGTACTGGCCGATCCCCTCCTCGACAAGGAGATCCTCGACGAACCGAGTACGAGCGACGATCGCCGCCCGATAGGCACGCGTGCCGATCGGATGCATGTCGGGCCGGTCGCGCCAGCCTTCGCCCGGCGATGGCAATGCGAGGCCGATCTCGTCATCGATGAGGTGCGGCTGCTCGTCGATCTGCACGTGCATGGCGCGCCACAGCGCGGTGCGCACGGCGCTGCTGTCGGGCGCAACCTTCGCGGGGTGCACGATGAGCGGCCGGCGGCCAGTCAGCCGAGTAGCCGACTCTTCTGGATGTCGAACTCCTCCTGGGTCAGGGTGCCGCGCTGCAGCATTCCTTCGAGACGTTGGAGTTGTTCGGTGACGTCACCGGTGGGCGCGGCCGCATACCCGGCTCGGCGCTGGAAGTGGCCTTCCATCTGAGCGTGAATGAGGTTCTGGACCTGCGCCGGACGACGGATGTCGGTGAACCGCTGTTGGCCATCCTCGCCGCCTGACTCGATCAGGAGGTCGCCTGCACCCAGCATCCGCTCGAACACGCTCTGGTTGAAGTTGACGTTGTTGACCCGCTCGAGCGGGATCTCGACGCCGCTCTTGCCGACGACACCCTGGCGGAAGATCAGCCGGTTGGAGGTGATGACGAAATTGGTCGTCAGCCACTTCAGGTATCGGATGACGAGCCAGATGGCCGTCCCCACCAGCAAGATCAGGGCGAGCACGCCGAGCCCCTTGCGAGCAGTCGTGCCCGCGTCGGTCTTGGCCAGCACGACGATCCCCAGAATGATGCTGCCGAGCAGCGACCACGCCGGGTCGGCGAAGTACCACCAATGCGGGTGCATATCGAGGGCGATCGTCTCGTTGGCGTTCAGGTTCTTCTTGGGGAACGGCATGAACGCGACTGTAGTGACTGCGAGTCGTTTGGCAGGCGACAACCCCGGCGTCGGGCCGAGGGCCACCGTCGTGCGGCCGTATCGTGTCGCCATGACCGTGGATCGACTGCTGGTGGGGCTCGACGCCGCCCAGCGGCGCGCGGTCGAAAGCGACTCCGCTCCGCTGGCAATCGTGGCTTCTGCTGGTTCGGGAAAGACGATGGTGTTGACTCGTCGGATCGCCTACCGGATCGAGACCGGACAGGCAGAACCGCGCCACATCGCCGCGCTGACCTTCACCCGCGACGCCGCCGGCGAACTGCGGCGCCGCCTGCGGCGTCTCGAGATCCACGAGTCGATCGAAGCCGGCACCTTCCACAGCATCGCCTTGCGCCTGCTGCGCGACCGAGCCCTCACCCGGAACGAGTCGA
Source organism: Ilumatobacteraceae bacterium (assembly GCA_039931555.1). Lineage (GTDB taxonomy): Bacteria > Actinomycetota > Acidimicrobiia > Acidimicrobiales > Ilumatobacteraceae > JAENVT01. Next base: position 43,386 of record JBDTRP010000001.1, read on the forward strand.
TGCCATCGCTCGCGCCCGATCGTGTGCGCCTCGTGAAAGAGTGCCTGAAGGAGATCCGGCTGGAGCTGGATGCCTACCCGGCGATGACCGACATCGACTGGGCTCGCGCACGCCGCATCGAACCGGCCGACTACGAGCGTGAGTCACGTGCCGCGCGCCGGCGGGGGGCGGTGCCGTCGGGCCGATTCGTCGACCTTGCTGCTGCGTACGAGCGCCTGAAGCGGCGCCGCGGTGTCGTCGATTTCGACGACCTGCTCGATCTCAACCTGCGCGCGGTCGAGACGGATGCCGCGTTCAGGTCGTTGGTGCACTGGCGCTTCCGCCACTTCTTCGTCGATGAGGCGCAGGACCTCAACCCACTCCAACACGCCCTGCTGGAGGCGTGGCGAGGCGGCCGGCCCGACATCTGCCTGGTCGGCGATCCACGACAGGCGATCTATGGATGGAACGGATCCGATCACACCACGATGACCGAGGTGGAGCGCGCCTATCCGGGCGTGACGGTGATCTCGCTCACGACCAACTATCGGTGCTCACCACAGGTCGTCAGCGCCGGCGCAGCCGCGCTGATCGCCAGCGGGCAGCGCGACGACACGGCCAGCAACCGCGGCGATGGTCTGCCGCTGCGCATCGAGGCGTACCCCACTGCCGAGGCCGAAGCCGGCGCGATCGCCGCCTTCGTGCGCAACTCGTTGCACCACCACAGCCCATCCGGTGTCGCCGTGCTGGCTCGCACCAACGATCAGCTGGTGTCGATCGAGGCGGCGCTGAGCATGGCGGGCGTCGCGACGCAGCGCGCCGTCGGGCGGTCTCCGTTGGAGATCGCCATGGGTGACGCGTACCGGATGACGAGCCGCGAGGCACTGGCGCTGTGGGCCGACGAACAGTTCACCCATCACGATCCCATTCGCCGCCGGGTCGCCGAGGAAGTAGACCGCTTCCTGACGTCGCAGGAGCCCGGGGGCTTCCGGAGTTGGGTCGACGCGCGTACGCCGTTCGACGATCTCGACACCGAGACCGCCGATGGCTCGGTCTCGCTGTTGACGTTTCACGGTGCCAAGGGGCGCGAATGGCCGGTCGTGGTCATTGCGGGAGCCGAGGACGGACTGATCCCGCACAGTTCGGCAGTCTCTGCCGCGCAGCAGGATGAAGAGGCCAGGCTCTTGTACGTGGCGATCACCCGGGCCGTCGATCACCTCGTGATCACCCGTGCGGAGTCGCGGCGCGGTAACTCGACCAGGCCGAGCCCGTGGCTGGCAGCCGTCGAGGCGACGATCGCCAGCGACACGCTGGTTCCACCGCCGATGCGTGCCGGCCGCGTCCGGCCAGTCGACCCGCTCGCCGACCTGAAAGCCTGGCGGCGCCAGATCGCCCGCGGCGCCGCAGTCGCCGAGCTCACGATCTGCAGCGACCTGGTGCTGCGCGGACTGCTGGAGCATCCGCCGACCAGCACCGACGACCTTGCCCAACGCCTCGGTCTCACACCGCATGCGGCCGCCAAGCTGCGACCCCTGCCGCAGGCCGTCGGCGGCGCAGGTCAGTCGAGCTCGACGATGACCGGAGCGTGATCCGACGGCATCTGGCCCTTGCGGGCGTTGCGGTCGATCACCGCCCACGAGCAGCGCTCGGCGACCGAGCGACTGCCGAGCACGAGGTCGATCCGCAGTCCGCGGCCCTGATGGAAGTCTCCCGCTCGATAGTCCCACCAGCTGTACAACTTGGGCTCGTCATGGTGCTGGCGGAACAGGTCGATCATCCCCCAGTTGCACAGTTCGGCCAGCAGGGCGCGTTCAGCAGGGCTGGTGTGCGTTGCGCCGACGAACTTCGCCGGGTCGTACACATCGATATCGGTCGGCGCAATGTTGAAGTCGCCGGCGACGATCACTGCGTCGTCGGGGGAACTGGTGGCGGCCACATGCCGGCGGAGCTGCGCCAGCCACCTCAGCTTGTATTGATAGTGATCGTCCTCGAGGGAACGCCCGTTGGGTACGTACACGCTCGACACCCGCACGCCTCCGCAGACCGCCGACACGATTCGCGCGTCGGGATCTGGGTCGCCGTCGGCGAAGTTCATCACCACGTCGCTGAGACCGACCTTCGACAGGATCGCCACGCCGTTCCACTGCCCCTGACCGTGGTGGGCGGTCTCGTACCCCATCCCCATGAACGTCAACGCAGGAAACGCCTCGTCGGAGAGCTTGGTCTCCTGCATGCACAACACGTCGGGCTGCATGTCGACGAGCCATTGTTCAACGCGCTCGAGGCGGGCTTTCAGTGAGTTGACGTTCCAGGTTGCGATCCGCACAACTGCGACCGTAGCGAACTAGGCCGACCGGGCGCGGCGTCGAGTCGGCTTGGCCGGCGCCACCTCGGCGACCGCCGGCTCGACCGTTGGCGGCACGGCCGGCTTTCGTGCACCGCGCTTCTTCGGCGGCGTCGCTGGAACCGACAACTCGACGACGGGCGTCGGATCGGCCACCGGCAAGGGCGCGAGGGCTGCGGCCGCAGCCTTCTTCGCCCGAGGCTTCGTGGCTGCTGGTTTCACCGCGGGCTTCGATTCTGCGACGACCTTCTTCGCAGCTCGCTTCTTCGGCGGCGCCTTCGGTTCGGGCTCTGCGGTGGCTTCGACGGCCTTGCTCGCTGCCTTCTTCGACACTCGCCTCGGCTTGGCCTCGACCACTGCCTCCGGCGGCGGGGTCTTGATGGTGGTCATGGTCGGGATCGCCAGGTCGATACTGCGGCGAGCCGGGGCGAAGCTCTCGACCACGAGCGTGATCGACTCGCCGATCTTCATGAACTCGCGTGCGCTGCGAGGCGGCGGGTCGGCCATCAGGCTCAACGGCACGTACCCCTTGACGTCGCCGATTCGCACGTAAGCGCCGTGCGACGAGTAGTTCTCGACGATGGCGTTGACGCTGCTGCCGGGCTTGTGGTGCTCGACAAATGTGAGGAACGCGAGCAGGTCGTTGGTGCCGGTGCTCCTCGGTGTGGGCTCGGCACGCTCGCCGGCGCTGGTCGCGGCATCGACCTTGGTCGCGGCGTCGGCCTTGGTCGTCTCGGCGGACTTGGCCGCCGCACCGGCGGCCTTGCCGTCGCGGCCCCGGCCGGACTTGTGAAGCGTGGCGCCGGGCGGAGGAGCTGCCGGGATCGGCATCGGCTGGCTGGCTTCGGGACTGGCCGACTTCGACTTCGACGTACGACCGCGCTTGGCCTCGCTGACCGACTTGCGGCTGGTGGGACCACGCACCGGCAGGCGGTTGACGAACACCCATCCGATGTGCGGAACGGGTTTGCCACCGACCAGGCGGCCCTCGTCGAACAGCCAGGTGTGCGTGCCGTGGAACTCCTGGTAGCTGTCGTTCGACAAGATCGTCGCGTTGACCTTGTTGGCAATGCTGAGCACGAACGCATCGCCGCGGCCGATCGCTCCGGCGGGCGGAGCGACGATCTCGTTGTTGCTCACCGCTGCGTCGAATTCGGCCACTTCCTTGGCGTCGATGCGATGACCGAACGTCGCATCGACGACGACGGTGATCAGCGCATCCGGGTGCTCTGCCATGTAGGCGAGCACCGCCTCATTGAGTTGTTTCAGACTGGGCAGGGGTCGACCCTCAGTAGCGAGGTTGGACCCGTCGACGACGACGTGGCGAGGCATAACTAGGTCAGTCAACCACGCCGGAGGGTGGCTGCCTACGATGCTGCCCATGACGAAGGCAGTGCTGTGGGACTTTGGCGGCGTGATCCTGTCGAGCCCGTTCGACGCGTTCCGTCGCTACGAGGCCGAGCACGGCCTGACGACCGACTTCATCCGCGGGGTCAACACGACGAACCCCCACGCCAACGCGTGGGCGCTGTTGGAGCGTGGCGAGATCACCGCCGATCAGTTCGACGTCGTGTTCGCGGACGAATCGTCGGAACTTGGTCACCGGGTGCGCGGCGCCGATGTGCTCGAGCTCCTGGGCGGCGACATTCGTCCGGAGATGGTGGTGATGCTCGATCGTGTGAAACAGGCCGGCTACAAGGTGGCGTGCCTGACCAACAACGTGCTCGGCGGTGACGGCGAGCGGGTGGGCGAAGATGCGCGCTCCGTCGCGGTTGCGGCGATCATGGGCCGGTTCGACGTGGTCGTGGAGAGCAGCAAGGTCGGTGTGCGCAAACCCGAGCCACGGTTCTACGAGATCGCCTGCGAGATGCTTGGTGTGCGACCTGAGGAGTGCATCTTCCTCGACGACCTCGGCATCAATCTCAAACCGGCGGCAACGATGGGAATGATCACGATCAAGGTGACCAGTGCATCGCAGGCGATCGTCGACCTCGGTGCCGCGCTCGGTTGGAACTGAGTTGGCCGGTGGCGGCTGATCGCGAGCTGACCAACCGGTTGATGCTGCGAGCCCGCGATGCGGTGATCGGGCAGATGTTCGACGGAGCCCAACGGTTGGCCAGGAAGCTGGCGACGTGCGCTTCCACGCAACCCTGTTCGCGGCCCCACAACACGAACCGCGATGTCAGGAGTCGACCGACCCCCTTGGTGCCGACTCCTTGGTGCCGACGATCGGCTTTGACGAAGATGCTCCGCAGCACTGCGTAGGTGACGTGTTGGCGAGTCGGTGTCGGCTCACTCACCTAGCCGACGAGGTGGCCGACGATGTCGTCGACGGTGGCCGGTTCGATCGCGATCACCACCGGATCGTAGGCGTGCGCAACCCGTGTTGAGAGCAGCGCTAGTCACTCGCGGCGAAGTCGTGCAACGATCGGACCATGACAACGCCTGCCGATGTTGCCGAAACGACCGACCTGGACCGGAATCGCCGATGGCTGCCGGTTGCGCCGATGCGCCGGGAGTCGACGATCCGCGACGCGATCTCCGAGCTCACCGGCGAGCAGACGGCAACCCTGGTCGAGAGCCTGATCGATCGCAACCGACAGATCCACGAGGTGGAGTGCGTCAACCTGAATCCGGCGACCAACGTGATGAACCCGCGAGCTGAGGCGGCCCTGTCGGCGGGACTCGGTTCGCGGCCGTCGCTCGGCTACGCCGGTGAGAAGTACGAGATGGGCCTGGAGGCGATCGAGGAGATCGAGGTGATCGCCGCCGACCTTGCGTGCCGCGTGTTCGGCGCTCGGTTCGCCGAGATCCGGGTCGGTTCCGGTGCCTTGGCGAACCTGTATGCGTTCATGGCGACATGCCGACCTGGCGACTCGATCATCGTTCCACCGGCGACCGTCGGAGGCCACATCACTCACCGCCCGGCCGGCGCTGCTGGGTTGTACGGCCTCGACATCCACGAGTGCCCGGTCGACGCCCGACGATTCACCATCGATCTCGACGGTCTGGCCGAATTGGCCGGGCGAGTGCGCCCCAAGCTGATCACGATGGGCGCTAGCCTGAACCTCTTGCCACACCCGGTCACCGAGGTTCGCGAGATCGCCGACGGCGTGGGTGCTGCGGTGTTGTTCGACGCCGCCCACGCGTGCGGGATGTTTGCCGGAAAGGCGTGGCCCAACCCGTTGGTTCTCGGCGCCGACCTGATGACGATGAGCACCTACAAGAGCCTCGGCGGCCCGGCGGGTGGGTTGCTGTTGACCAACCGTGCCGACCTTGCCGAGCGCGTCGATGCGATCGCCTACCCCGGCCTGACCGCCAACTTCGACGCCGGCAAGACTGCGGCGCTGGCGATCACATTGCTCGATTGGCTGGACGGCGGACCGGAGTATGCCCAGGCAATGATTGCCTCGGCCGCTGCACTGGCCGAAGCGCTCGCGGCCGCAGGCATGCCGGTGTACTCAACGGAGCAGGGCTACACGACCTCGCATCAGTTCGCCGTCGATGCAACCCGTTGGAACGGCGGACACCAGGCTGCACTGACCTTGCGCGACGCCAACATCTTGTCCTGCGCCATCGGCTTGCCCGGCGGCGACGAGTGGTCGGGATTGCGACTCGGCACGCCCGAGATCGTGCGGTGGGGCATGACGTCGGCCGACATGCCCGAGCTCGCCCACCTGATCGTCGAGGCCCTCTGCGGTGATGCGTCTTCCATCGCTGCCGAGACCACAGCCTTCCGCTCACGCTTCACGACCCTGCACCACATCCACGCCTAGTTCGAGGCCCGGCCATCGGGCCCGTGGCCGGCCGCAGCGTGATCAGGTGGACAGGTGTTGGATCAGAGATCGCGGAAAGCATCGTCCAGCAGGTCGGCAAGCTCTTGATCGTGGATCGCCTTCGTCCCGGTCGCCGGGCTACCACTCTCGACACGCGAGACGTGATGCAGGTCGTAGCCGCGCTCCTTCACGCGCCAGGTGCGGGCTTCGACGAAGTTCCAGGCGCCCATGTTCTCGGGCTCCTCCTGCAGCCACACAAGGTTGCGGGCGTTGGGGTACAGCGCCAGCACCTCGAGCATCCGCTCGGAGGGGAACGGGTAGAGCTGCTCGACACGGATCACGGCGACGGGTGCGGCGCGGCGATCGCGCTCGGCCATGGCGTCCCAGGCGACCTTGCCGCTGCAGAACACCAACCGTCGAACGGCGGTGGGATCGGTGACGTTGGGATCGTCGAGCACTTCCTCGAACGTACCCGTCGTGAGATCGTCGATCGGCGACCTGCTCTCCTTCATGCGCAGCGGGGCCTTGGGCGTGAACAGCACCAGTGGCTTGCGCACGTCACGGCGCACCTGGCGACGCAACAGGTGGAAGTACTGCGCTGCGGTGGTCGCGTTGCAGACCTGGATGTTGTCGTCAGCGCAGGATTGGAGGAACCGCTCGATTCGCGCCGACGAGTGCTCGGGGCCTTGGCCTTCGAAGCCATGTGGCAGCAACAGGACAAGACCGTTCGACTGTCCCCACTTGTCCTCCGCCGCGACCAGGTACTGGTCGATGATGATCTGCGCACCGTTGATGAAGTCGCCGAACTGGGCCTCCCACATCACCAACGCTTCGTGGTTGGCATGCGCGTAGCCGTATTCGTAGCCGAGAGCGGCGTACTCGCTGAGCAGGCTGTCGTAGACCCAGAACCGGGCAGGCGCACCTTCGAGCGTGTTGAGCGGGATCCAGTCGTGCTCGTTCTCGTAGTCGATCAGCGCCGCGTGTCGCTGGCTGAACGTGCCACGGCGACTGTCTTCGCCGGCAAGACGTACCGGGGTGCCCTCGAGCACGAGCGAACCGATCGCCAAGGCCTCGCCCAAGGCCCAATCGACCTCACCGGCCTCGTGATAGGTCTTGGCCCTGGTCTCGAACTGACGTACCAACTTGGGGTGAGGAGTGAAATCGGTCGGGTACGCCGTGAGGTGCTCGAAGATGGCATCGAGACGGGCTCGCTCGACGCCGGTTTCCACGTGTGGCAGTACGCCCTGCGGTTTCGGTGGCCTCGGAGCCTTGTGAACCTCGGGGGCGTGGGCACGGGTCTGGTCGAGGGCGACCTGCAGCTTGCTCTGGAAGTCGGCCAAAGCCCCCTCGGCTTCCTTCACCGTCAACTCACCGCGCTTGACCAACGCCTCGACGTACAACTTGCGAACGCTGCGCCGCTCGGCGATCGCCTTGTACATCAACGGCTGCGTGTAGCTGGGGTCGTCACCTTCGTTGTGTCCGTGGCGCCGGTAGCAGACCATGTCGATGACAACGTCTTTGTGAAAGGTCTCACGGTATTCGAAGGCGAGTTGGGCGACACGCACACATGCTTCGGGATCGTCACCGTTCACGTGGAAGATCGGCGCTTGCACCGTCTTGGCAACGTCGCTGCAGTACAGCGAACTGCGGGCGTACTGCGGGCTCGTGGTGAACCCGATCTGGTTGTTGATGATCAGGTGAATGGTCCCGCCGACGCGGTACCCCTTGATGTCGCTCATCGCCAGGCACTCGGCGACGATCCCCTGACCAGCAAACGCGGCGTCGCCGTGCAGCAGCAGCGGCAACGTGGGAAACGAGCCGGGCGGCTCGATGCGATCCTGCGCAGCGCGCATCATGCCCAGCACGATCGGGTCGACGGTCTCGAGGTGGCTCGGGTTTGCGGCCAACTCGACACGGATGTCGGCGCCCGTGGGGCTCTCGTACTTGCCCGTTGCACCGAGGTGGTACTTCACGTCGCCGGAGCCCTGCACCGATGTCGGGTCGATGTGGCCTTCGAACTCTTTGAAGATCTGGTCGTAGCTCTTGCCGATCACGTTGGCCAGCACACTGAGCCGGCCGCGGTGGGCCATGCCGATCGCAGCAGAGTCGAGGCCTGCGTCGGCGGCCATCGAAAGGATCTGGTCGAGGATCGGGATTGCCGACTCCGATCCTTCCAGGCCGAACCGCTTGGTGCCCACGTACTTCGTGGCCAGGAACTTCTCGAACGCCTCGGCGGCGTTGAGCCGCTCGACGATTCGTTGCTTTCGCTCCTTGGTGACGACCGGTTGCGCCCCTTCGACCTTCGACTGGATCCAGCGCTGCTCGGCGAAGTCCTGGATGTGCATGTATTCGATGCCGATCGATCGGCAGTACGCGTCGCGCAGCACGCCGAGCAGGTCACCGAGCTTCATCTTCTCGTACCCACCGACCCCACCGGTGAGGAACTCGCGGTCGAGGTCCCAGATCGTCAGGCCATACGTTGCCGGATCGAGCTCGATGGGGAGGTCGGGCTCCTTCCAACGCAGCGGATCGAGGTCGGCGATCAGGTGACCGCGGACGCGATGCACCCGGATCAGCGTGGCGATCTGCATCTGCTTGTGCAGCATCGCCTCCTCGCCTTCGATCGGGCTGAGGTCGACGCGCCACTTGACCGCCTCGTACGGCACCCCGAGGCTCTTGAACACCTCTTCGTAGAACTCGTGATCGCCCAAGAGCAGTTCGTGCACCCGCTTCAAGAACATGCCGCTCTCGGCGCCTTGGATGATGCGGTGGTCGTACGTGCTGGTGATCGTGACGACCTTGCTGACACCGAGCGATCCCAACGCCCGCTCGTCGGCGCCCTGGAACGCTGCGGGGTAGTCGATCGTGCCGACACCGACGATCACACCCTGGCCGGGCATCAGTCGCGGAACGCTCTGCACTGTGCCGATCGTGCCCGGGTTGGTCAGCGTGATCGTCGCGCCCTGGAAGTCGCTGACGGCGAGCTTGTTGCCCTTGACTTTGCGGATCACGTCTTCGTAGGCAGCGAGGAAGCCCATGAAATCGAGGGTGTCGGCGTTGCGGAGCACCGGCACGACCAGCGTGCGTGTGCCATCGCCCTTGTCGACGTCGACGGCGAGGCCCATGTTGACCGACGGGTTGTGGATGATACGCGGCTTGCCGTCGGCGCCGGCGACGTACGAGTTGCCCATGTTGGGAACGGCGTCGGCGATGGCCCGCACGACGGCATAGCCGATGAGATGGGTGAAGCTGACCTTGCCCTGCCCGCTACGGCTGCGGTAGCCATTGATCACCTTGCGGTTGACCTCCAGCAACTTGGCGGGAATGTTGCGGAAGCTGGTGGCCGTCGGCACCGACAAGCTGCGCTCCATGTTGGCCGCAATCGCGGCACCCGCACCACGGATGGGGTCGCCCAGTTCTTCGACTTCCGGTTGCGCCGCTGCACCGCCAGGTTGCACACGAGGCCCGTTCGACGGCGACGCCGCGGAGGCGACCGGTCCTGACGAGGCGGGTGCCACCGCGACCGGTGCGATCGCCGGCTTGTAGTCGGAGAAGAACTCCTGCCACGTCTCGCTGACCGAACCCGGATCGGACCGGAACTGCTCGTACATCTCTTCGACGAGCCACGAGTTGGCGCCGAATTCCGACCCCGCAGAATCAATTGCTGTCATCGTCGTGTGAGCGTACTTGTCGAGGTGAAGATTTGAGGGCTCCCCGCCGTCCGTCACCCCCGGTTGCTTTTCCGAAGCCACGACTTATATATTTTTGCCATGAAGTTCCGGACCCTGGTCGCCGTTCCGTTCGTTGCTCTCTCCCTGGTCGCATGCGGTTCGGGCGGCAGCGGCAGCGGTGGTACGACGCCGGCCAACGCGACGGTGGTCACCGCGATCGAGGGCATCGCCTGGGACGCCAAGACGTACACCGCGGCCTCCGTCGACGGCAAGGTCACGTTGGCGTTGAAGAACAACTCCAGCCTGCCGCACAACCTGCACCTGATCGACAAGGACAACGTCGATGTCGGTCTGGCTCTCGATGTCAAGGGCCGCAGCGACGTGCACACCCTCCCCTACACGCTGGCACCCGGCACATACAAGGTGATCTGCACGATCGCCGGTCACGGCAACATGAAGGCCACCCTCACCGTCACCTGAGGCGAAGGGTTACCCGGTTCAGGCCTTCAGGAAGATCTCGCTGAGGATCATGAACACGAACCACACCCCGAACGAGCTGACCAGCACGTTGCGGACACCGGGGCCGTCGTACATCATGTTGAGACCCTTGTTCGGCGTTGCCTTCCACGGCATCAGACCGAGAGCGTTCAGTTCCAAGACCGCGATGATGACAATGGAAATGGCCCAGTAGGTGCCCATCCTTGCGCTGCTCACCAGCTCGCCGCTGACCGGGCTGTGCGTCTTGAACACCATGAAGAACAGCATGGCGACGGAGAACACGACGTTCTGGCGCGACGCCATGAACGACCTTCGACCGGCGGCCGCCGCATCGGGGTCGGCCTCGCCGCCGGCGACGAGGTTGGCGGCGTTTGCCAGCACGACCTTCTGGTTGCGCCAGATCACGCCCCACACGTTGAGCATCATGATGGTGCCGAGCAGCATGCCGGTGACGAGGCCGATGCCGCCGGCCTGCTTGCCGAAGTCGTTGGAGAAGTAGTCCTTGGTGACCATGGTGATCAAGATGCCGATGACGAACGTGCTGAGCGCCGACCACCGGAACCACCACAGCGCCTTGCGCGCCACCTTGTCGATCGCGATGTTGCGTGCCCGAGCCTCGTCACCGAATTCGGCGAACGCCGGAACCTGCACGAAGTTGAAGTAGTACAACAGACCAATCCATGTGATGCCCGCGAGGATGTGCAGCCAGCGCAACCCGAACTGACCCATCCCCAAGCGGCTGAACAACCCATCTGCAAGCACTGGAAGCACCTCTTTCGTTGAAACGAAGACCGATACGCGTGAACGTAGCACCACGATGGGGTCGCGCCTAGCGATGCAGCGCCGTAGATTGTCCCACGCCATGGCCCACGAATTCATCTACACCTGCTACAAGCTCGCCCGCGTCTACCCGCCTGATCGCACGGTGCTCGAAAACATCTCGTTGTCGTTCTACCCGGGTGCGAAGATCGGTGTGCTGGGTGCCAACGGCGCCGGCAAGTCGAGTCTGCTGCGCATCATGGCCGGTCTCGACGACGGTTACAGCGGCGAGGCACGGCTGACGCCAGGGTTCACCGTTGGGTACCTCGCCCAGGAGCCCGACCTCGACCCGACGAAGGATGTGAAGGGCAACGTCATGGATGGCGTTGCCGCGGTGCAGTCGATCATCGACCGCTACAACGACGTGATGACGATGTGGGGCGACCCGGACGCCGACTACGACAAGATCGGCGCGCTGCAGGCCGAGCTCGAGGACAAGATCGCCGCCACCGATGCGTGGAGCCTGGAACGCAACGTCGAGATCGCCATGGACGCCCTGCGCTGCCCTCTCGACGATGCCGAGGTCAGCACACTCTCGGGTGGCGAGCGCCGCCGGGTCGCGCTGTGCCGTCTGCTGCTGAGCCGTCCCGACCTGTTGCTGCTCGACGAGCCGACCAACCATCTCGACGCCGAGAGCGTGGAGTGGCTGGAGCGGTTCCTGCAGGAATACCCCGGCACCGTCGTCGCGATCACCCACGACCGGTACTTCCTCGACAACGTCGCCAGGTGGATCCTCGAGCTCGATCGCGGCCGCGGCATCCCCTTCGAAGGCAACTACTCGTCGTGGCTCGAGCAGAAGCAGGAGCGCCTGGCACGCGAGGAGAAGGGCAACGAGGCTCGCCAGCGCACGCTGCAGCGCGAGCTCGAATGGGTGCGAATGGCGCCGAAAGCCCGACAGGCCAAGGGCAAGGCCCGGCTCGCCGCGTACGACAAGTTGCAACTAGAGGCCGAGGCGGCCGAGCGCGGGCCCGATCGGTTGGAGATCGCCATCCCGGTCGGTCGGCGACTGGGCGACACAGTGATCGAGGTGGCCGGCCTGCGCAAGGGCTTCGGCGACCGCCTGCTGATCGAGGAGCTGTCGTTCTCACTCCCCAGAGCCGGGATCGTCGGCATCATCGGTCCCAACGGTGCCGGCAAGACGACCCTGTTCAAGATGCTCACCGGGCAGGAGCCGCTCGACGACGGAACGGTCACCATCGGCGACACCGTCGACCTCGCCTATGTCGATCAGTCCCGCGACACCTTGGATGCCGACGCCACCGTCTACGAGGAGATCACCGGCGGCGTCGAGCACATGAAGGTCGGGAACCGTGAGATCCACGGGCGCGCCTACTGCGCCAGCTTCAACTTCAAAGGCAGCGACCAGCAGAAACGCGTCGGTGACCTGTCGGGTGGAGAGCGCAATCGCGTGCATCTCGCCAAGATCTTGAAGGCCGGGGGCAACGTTCTGCTGCTCGACGAGCCGACCAACGATCTCGATGTCGATACGTTGCGCGCCCTGGAGACGGCACTGGAGAACTTCCCCGGATGTGCCGTCGTCATCAGCCACGATCGCTGGTTCCTCGACCGCATCGCCACCCACGTGCTGGCGTTCGAAGGCGACAGCCAGGTCCGCTGGTTCGAGGGCAACTTCAGCGAGTACGAGGCGTGGCGGCACAAGGAGCTCGGCGCCAGCGCCGATCAACCGCACCGCATCAAGTACAAGCCACTCGTCCGCTAGACCATCGGCTGCCAGAAGCGTCAGACTGTCTCGTGGCCACTCGACTGATCACCAGGGCGTGCATCGCCGTGTTCGTCTGCGGCATCGCCGGTCTCATCACCTCGTCGGTCGCCGGCAACAACAACGGTGTCGTGTTGACCATCGGTGGCATCATCGTGGTGGCCGCGGTCGTGTTGATGGCGGTCAACACCGTGACGGTGCACGAGCGGATCGACGCCTTCGACGACGCAGCCGCCGAGCAACTCGAAGCACATGTCGCACAGCTCGTGGAACAGGGCGCCGACGAGACCGACGTTCGCACGTTGGTGCGCGAGGCGCGACGCAGCGCACGACGATGACGAGCCGATGCCGGTGACCGGCGAGACCGACGCGCAGTTGTCAGCGCGGTTGGCGACCCAAGCCGGCCAATTGCTGGTCACCGTCCGAGCGAAGCTGACCAGCGCCGGCGCTCCCCCGTGGCAGGTGATGGACGCCGGCGACCTCGCCAGTCACCGATTCCTCGTCCAGGAGCTCGCCGAGGCACGGCCCGACGACGCCGTGCTGTCGGAGGAAGGGTTCGAGGATCCTCGCCGGTTCAACGCTGATCGGGTGTGGATCGTCGATCCACTCGACGGGACCAGCGAGTTCGGTGAGGCCGGACGGCACGACTGGGCGGTGCACGTGGCTCTGTGGGACCGGGATCACTTCGGCGCCGGCGCCGTCAGCATCCCGGCGCTCGACCTCGTGTTCTGCACCGATCCCCCCTCCGTCGTGCCCCCATTCGGCCGCGACCGGCCGAGGCTGGTCACGTCGCGAAACCGCAATCCGTCTGTCGCCGTCATCGTGGCCGGCGCCCTCGACGCCGACGCTGTTCGCCTGGGCTCGGCGGGGGCCAAGGCCATGGCCGTGGTGACCGGCGAAGCCGACATCTACGTGCACGACGGTGGGATGTACCAATGGGACTCCGCCGCGCCGGCGGCGGTCGCACTCGCCGCGGGGTTGCACGTCAGTCGCATCGACGGATCACCGATGGTGTTCAACGAGCGTGATCCGTGGCTGCCTGATCTGTTGATCTGTCGACCTGAATTCGCTGGGCCGACCCTCGCTGCGCTGCGCGAGGGTCGTACAATCCGCACATGACTTTTGCCGTGCCGGGTGACGGCGGGCTCCTCGAGCCGACCGTGGCCGAAGGCCCTTCCGTGCGCGCCTCGGCCACCACTCGGGTGCCAGGGCTGACTGTCGCCATCATGACGACGATCGGTGCCGGGGTGATCCACGCCGCGGCTGCCGGCGTACACGCCGAGCATCCGACGCTGGCCCGCCTGTTCATCCTGTGCGCCGTCGCCCAGGTCGGCGTCGGCCTGCTCGCTATGGCCCGGCCCAGTCGCCTGGTCGCGGTTCCGATCGTCGTCGTCAACGCCGTGGCCGTCGGTGTCTGGCTGCAAACACGCATTGCCGGGATCTCGTGGATCGACGGCCTCGAGGTCCGAGAGGCGGCGCAGTTCGCGGATACCGCATGCGCACTCCTGGCTGCCACTGCGGTCGGTTGCGCCCTTGCCGCAGCGATGATCGGCACCCGCCAGGCGACAGCACCACGCCTCTCGTTTCCGGCGCTCGCCGTTGCTGCGTTGACGATCCCGGCAATGCTCAGCGGTAGCACCCATGTGCACAGCCACGGCAGTGTCGCCAGCGCCAGCGGTGGCGTGGTCGCCGAGTCGCAGCCACACTCCCACACCGCCGATGGCACCTCGGCGACCATCGACCCTGCCGTCAATCCCGCCGCCGCGGCGGTCGACGAATCGCAGCCCCATTCGCACCCCGCTGATTCCACTGGCACGGTGGCGACAGCCACGGCCACGTGGCCACGTCCCTGGGATCCGGCCAAGCCGATCGATGTCTCCGGGGTTCCCGGTGTGACGGCCGAGCAGCAGGCTCGGGCGACGAAGCTGATCGAAGACTCGTTGAAGGACCTGCCGAAGTATGCGGATACGGCTGCTGCGGTGGCCGACGGATATGCCTCGATCGGTGACGCCGCCACCGGCGACGAGCACTACATCAAGCTGTCGCTGATCGAGGACAACGACCTCCTCGACCCGACGCAGCCAGAATCGCTCGTCTACAAGGTGAACGGCGAGAGCAGGACCCTTGCCGGGGCGATGTACATCGCCAGCGCCCGACCGACCGACGATCCCAGCCTGTTGAACTGGGCCGGGCCACTCATGCAGTGGCACAACCACGGCAACCTGTGCTGGGCGACCGGGCCGGACGGCAAACCACGCGTCGTCGGCATCACCGATGCGAACGGCAACTGCGCCAACGGCGTCAACACGGGCGGCCAGAACCCGATGGTTCACGTGTGGATCACCCCACATCCCTGTGGCGTGTTCGCGGCACTCGAAGGGGTCGGCGCCGGCCAAGCAGCAGTGCCCGAAGGACAACGAATCGATCTCTGCAACCAGCCGCACAGCCACACCGCTGCTGCCGTGGCCGCCAAGCCGTACGACCCCACACAACCGATCGACCTCGGCGGTGTGCCCGGCGTGACCCCGGAGCAGCAGGCGGCAGCCGAGAACCTCGTTGCGGTCAACGTCGTGCGCCTGCCGCAGTGGGCCGACTACCAGGTCGCCGAGGCCGCTGGGTATCACAGCATCGGCGACGGACTCACCGGGTTCGAGCACTTCATCAAGTGGGACTTGATCAACGACGACGTGTCGCTCGATCCCGATCATCCCGAGAGCCTCGTGTATCAGCCGCAGCCCGATGGTTCGAAGAAGCTGGTCAGCGCCATGTACTTCCTGCCCGACACCGTCGGACTGAAGGATGTCCCGAACATCGGTGGCGCGTTGATGCAGTGGCACATCCACGACAACCTCTGCTTCACCGACGACCCGGTCGCTCCGCTGGTCCGTGGAGTCACCGACGCCAACGGAAACTGCGGGCCTCCATTCGTCAAGTTGGCGTCTGCCCCGATGATCCACGTCTGGATCACGCCCAACAAGTGTGGGCCGTTTGCCGCGCTCGAAGGAATCGGTGCAGGACAGATCGCCGACGGTGAGACACGCTTGTGCGATAGCGCCCACGGTTCCGGCTTCTGACCCGCTGACTCGCCGACCCGCACCAGCGACACAGAGCGTGCTGGCGGTCGAACGCGACTGGCGCTGGCCGCTGACGGGCGACCATCGTCGCGGCAGCGACCTCGTCGCCGACGAACCACGAACACGGCCCGGCGCACAGCGCCAGCGCCACCGCGACGCCGAACGCCGAGCGAACACCGGTGAGGCCCTGTTGACCTCATTCGCCAGCGGCGCCCTGCTGAGCGACATGTGCGCCGCAAGGATGCTGGCCGTGATGGCGACTCCGAGCGACGCACCGACCTGGCGCTGCGTCGAGAAGATCGATGATGCACGGCCGGGCCGAGGGCCGGCGCAGCACGGGTGGGAATCATGATCAGGGTCGACGCCCGGGCGCGTTCGGCGGGCGGGAACGCTCGGAACAGCATCGCCAGACCGACCGGCGTCAACATCTCGCCGCCGACGCCTTGGACCACACGGAAGGCGATCAATTGGCCGATGGTCTGCGCTCGCCACACAGCAGCGCGCCGCACGTGAACGCCCTCAGGGCGAACATGAACACGCGCTTGGTCCCGTACCGGTGGAGGGGGCGATCGCGGTCGCTCGGACCCACCGGAGCGTCGGTGACGGCGTCAATCCCAGGTCGTAGCAGCCCCTATGGAACGGACAGGATCGTGACCAGACCGGTGTTGCCGTCGACTCGTACCCGGGCACCATCGGGGATGTTCCGGGTCGCCCCCACCGCCGAGACGACGCATGGAATGCCCAACTCGCGGCTGACGATGATGGCGTGGCTGAGGGCGGCGCCGACATCGACGACCACCGCCGCAGCCGGCACGAACAATGGTGTCCACGACGGATCGGTGATCGGCGCGATCAAGACGTCGCCCGGCTCCAACGCCGACGGATCGTTGGAGTCCAGAATCACCCTGGCAATGCCTTCGGCAATTCCGGGGCACCCGGGGAATCCGATGATCACGTCGCCTTCCGACACCCGGTCGACACTGGCTGCATCGCGTCGTGCCCACGTCGTCGGACCGTCGGCGTGGCCGACGAAGACGAACGGCGGCTCGACTTCTTGGAGGTGGCGGTACTCGGATCGGCGCAAACGGATCGTCTCGGTGAGCGAGTGGGGATCGCTGAACAGCGTGGGCATCTCCGCCTCGCGCACGAAGCCGAAGTCCTCGATCTCGTCGAACGCACCGAGTTCGACCATTCGCCGCCCGAGCTCGCGCATGGCCATTCGCATCTCGTGGACCACCCTGATGTTGTTGGTCTTGGTCCGCTCGCGACCGGGAAGCCAGGCCGCCGAGCATCCGATGGCAGCAGCGAGTTGACCGTGGGTGGCCGGGTCGGCGGCAACCATCGACAACAGCTCCGCCGATGTCGTCGCACGCTGTTGGGAGCGGATCTCGAACTGTCGCGCCGGATCCGCCGAGTCGGGAGCCTGACGCATGCGATCGATGGCGACCAGAGCGAGCTCCGGCTTGGTCTCCCACGACGGTGATCGGCTTTCCCATTCATTGGGCCCGCGACTGCCGTACTCGTACACGAACTCCTCGAAGCCCTTGGTGAACTCGTGGGAGCCAGGAGCGAGTCGAGACAGCGCCCACATCGCGTGGCTCGGCGCTGCCGAATCCACGTCGCCGATCCCGGAGAGGATCGGCATGATCAGATCGGGCCGACCCACAGCTGTCGCGACAGCGCTGATCACGCCCACCGGCACCGTGGCCATGTATGTCGTGAACAGGTGATGGGCGAACATCGTGCGATGCAGCGGGAGCATCTCTTGGAACCGGGCCCACAGTTGTTCGTTGCCCAGCGATGAGAGATCGGGCCGATTGACGCGCAACGCCTTCGTGAGGGCCCGGTCGTCGGTCAGCTCGGTGAGATCGTCGAGGTTCTGCTGGGCGAAGACCCATCCGAACGTCGCCCCGATCTTCTCACCGAGATCGGGTCGCACGTCACCCGGCATCTCCTCGTAGGGCGGGATTCCCGGCTGGGCGCCGAAGAACTGCTCGTCCATCATCTGCCACGACAGGCCGGGGGCGCGCTCGCCGAACAACCGGATCAACGAGGCGTTGAGGTAGCAGTACCCGCCCAACACGCCGAGTTGGCAGAAATCCTCCGGCGGGAACTCGTCGGCGTCGAACGCCCCCATCCGTACCCAGGCATCGCGCCATCCGAGTTCGGCCAGGTACAGCGCTGTGTCGCTGGTCAGCGGTGTGACCGGGTCGGGGAACACCTCGCCGACGTTGGCACGCGTGTAGATCGGGAACCGCTCCGACAGTGAAGTATCAGTGACGTAGTAACGCTCGCTCATTCGTCCCCCCAGACGTTGTGCAGTGTGGCGAGATCGTAGCCAGAGGCCCGTGTGACGCATGTATCGGTCGGCGCGTCCAACAACCGTCGCCGTTGCTGCGATCATGCAGGCGTGACGATCGCCGACGACACCGAATGGGGGGCGTTCCGCGACGATGGCCCGTGGGTGCTCGACCGCGACGCGCTGCAGTGGTACCCGGTCGCCGGGCTGTTGCGCCAGGCAGCCAAGGCCGGCGTACCGGCCCTCACGCGACCAACGCGGATGCCGCCCGGAGTGCGAGTGATCGCCGTTGCCAGCCGGCTCATCGGGGCGATCGGGCCGTGGTGGTACAAGAAGAAGCGCGGGCGTTACGTGACGCCCGAAGCCAGCCGCAGCGAGATCTCCGCTCGCCTGCGTCGCGCTGCTGAGTGGCTCGGACCGACCTACATCAAGCTCGGCCAAATCATCTCCAGCGGCGAGGGCCTGTTCCCGCCGGAGCTCGTGAACGAGTTCAAGCAGTGCCGTGACCAGGTCCCTGCGGAGCCGTTCGAGGCCGTGCTCAAGGTGGTCGAAGAAGACCTCGGCGTGCCGCTCGAGAGCGTTTTCGCCAGCTTCGATCAGGCCCCGCTGGCCGCCGCCTCCATCGCCCAGGTCCACGCAGCCACCCTGCACACCGGAGAACACGTCGTGGTCAAGGTGCAGCGACCCAGCGTCGCCCGACTTGTGCGCAAAGACCTGCGGGTGATGGCCTGGTTGGCTCCTCATCTGGTCGGCCGCATCCCGATCGCATCGCTGGCCAACCCGCCGGCGCTCGTCGAGTTGTTCGCCGAGACGATCGTCGAGGAGCTCGATTTCCGCATGGAAGCCGCCAACATGATCGACATCGCGGTCATGCTTCACGAGTTGAAGCAGACCGGATACGTCGTGCCTCGGCCGCACACCTCGCTGGTCACCCGTCGCGTGCTGGTGATGGAGCGCATCGACGGATTCAACTTCGATGACGTCGCCGGCATGAAAGGCGCTGGCGTCGACACCGAGGCCGTCGTGCGCACTGCCATGGTCGCACTCATCGAAGGGGCGATGGTCTACGGCGTGTTCCATGGCGACCTTCACGGCGGCAACCTGTTCGTGCTGCCGGACGGGCGCACTGCCTTGCTCGATTTCGGCATCGTCGGCCGTTTGGCGGGCGATCGCCGACTCGCGTTCCTGCGGATGATGGTGTGTGCGACCACCAACGACGTCAAGGGCCAACTCGCGGCAATGCGTGATCTCGGTGCGCTGCCGAGTGATGTCGATCTCGACATGGTGATGCGCGACCTCCGGCTCGATCAGGCTCCGATCGATCCAACGACGCTGACCGGCGAGGAGTTGGTCGCCGAGGTGCAGCGTGTGGTCAAGGCGTTGCTGGGCTACGGGGCGCACATGCCGAAAGAGCTCATGCTCTACGTGAAGAACATGGTCTTCCTCGATGGGGCCATGGCTCGCCTGGCCCCCGACCTCGACCTGCTTGCCGAGATCGCCAACATCTCGCTGCTGTTTGCACAACGCCACGGCGAGCAACTCGGACGCGAGCTGGGCATCGACCAGACCACGTTGGAGATCAACATGGACGGCGTGAAGGCCGGCTTCGGTGTCGATGCCTCGACCGAGCAGTTGACGTATCGCGATCTGCAATCGCGGCGAGCGCTCATCCAGAAGCGCATGCGCGACCACGTCGGTCGCTAACTTCACGACGTGACGCTCGACGCGAATGCCCAGCGCTTCTCGGGCTTCGCGAATCTCTACGACACCGTTCGACCCGTCCCACCCGCGGCGTTGGCCGACGTGCTCACGAGGTACGCCGGCGGTCGAGCCGACCTCGTCGTCGATCTCGGCAGTGGTACCGGGCTGTCGACTCGGTGGGCCGCGATCTGGGCGGCCGAGGTGGTCGGCGTCGAACCGAGCTCCGACATGCGCGACCGCGCGGCGGCAGCGACCGACCAGGCCAACGTGCGCTACGTCCAGGGTTGGTCCAACGACACGAGCCTGCCCGATGCCTCGGCCGACATCGTGCTGGCAGTGCAGGCGCTGCACTGGATGGAACCGGTGTCGACGTTCGTCGAGGTGGCCCGGCTGCTGCGCCCCGGCGGTGTCTTTGCATCGCTCGATTGCGATTGGCCCCCCTCGGTCGGTGACGCCCGGGCCGAGCAGGCCTGGCACACCGCTCGAGAGACCGTGGCCAGCCACGAACGCGAGTTGGCCGGTTGGACGCACTCGGCGGCCCCAGTGCGGCGCTCCCCGTCCTCGTCGCCGCAGACCGACGAACTACGGCCCACACCGTCGGGCGACTCGACTGCCGCCGTGACCATCACCGACGGCGTGCAGTTCTGGCACAAGGGCGAACACCTCCGGAGAATGGTCGCCAGCGGCCAGTTCCAGCACTGCGTGGAGATCGCCGCACTGGGCGACGAACGGGGCAACGCCGACCGCTTCGTGCAACTGTTCAAGAGCCAGGGTGACTATCAGGCGTTGCGGCGTCATGGTCTCGACGACGCTGCGTTGGGCGTCGAGCAGTTCTCCAGCGACGTGCAGGCGATCCTCGGTACCAACGAGCGCCCGTTCTGGTTCACCTACCGAGCTCGAGTCGGCGTCCTCAGCGACGCCGGCCGATAGCTTCGCATCGTGCGACTCGTCATTGCCCGCTGCTCGGTCGACTACGCCGGTCGGCTGACCGCCCACCTGCCCGAGGCGGTGCGCCTGATCATGGTCAAAGCCGACGGCTGCGTCGCCATCCATGCCGACGGCGGGGCGTACAAGCCGCTGAACTGGATGAACGCGCCGAACACGCTCATCATCGGCGACACCGCATGGACCGTGACCAATCCGAAGGGCGAGTCGTTGACGATCACCTTGCACGAGGTGTTGAGCGACACCGAAGCCGAGTTCGGCGATGATCCCGGTCTGCAGAAGGACGGCGTCGAGGCCCATCTGCAGGAGTTGCTCGCCGCCTCGCCGCACGCGATCGAGGAGGGGTTGACCCTGGTGCGCCGCGAGTACCCGACCGCGATCGGGCCGATCGACTTGCTCTGCCGTGACCGCGACGGACAGGTCGTGGCGATCGAGGTCAAACGGCGCGGCGAGATCGACGGTGTCGAGCAACTCGTCCGGTACATCGAGCGTCTGCACCTCGATTCCTCGCTGGGAACCGTCCGTGGCGTGTACGTCGCTCAGGTCGTCAAACCACAGGCACGCGTCCTGGCCGAATCGCGGGGTTTCACCGTGGTCGAGGTCGACTACGACGAACTGCGCGGTCTCCGCCCCACCGACCTCCGACTTTTCTGAACACCCTGGGTCGGGCGCGAGGCGAGTACCGGCACTACCGAAATCGCACCCGCGCACCCTGGTCGGGCGCGAGGTGAGTAGCTGCACTACCGAAATCGCGCCCGACGGGTTTGTTGGGTCAGGCGATGACGGGTACGGTCGACATGGCGTCGGAGAGCTCTTTGTCGGTGAGGTCGTAGTCGACCATGTTGCCGGCGAGGTAGCTCTCGTAGGCGGCCAGATCGAGGTGGCCGTGCCCGCACAGGGCGGTGAGGATGACCTTGCTCTCGCCGGTCTCCTGGCATCGCTTGGCCTCGCGGATCGCCGCGGCAATTGCGTGCGTCGGCTCCGGCGCCGGCAGAATGCCCTCACTGCGGGCGAACGTCAGGGCACCGGCGAAGCATTCGGTCTGCGGGATCGCCTCCGCCTCGGCGAGGCCGAGTTCGTAGATGTGCGAGACCAGCGGCGACATGCCGTGGTAGCGCAGGCCGCCGGCATGGATCGACGGCGGGATGAAATCGTGACCCAGCGTGTGCATCTTCATGAGCGGTGTCATGCCGGCGGTGTCGCCGAAGTCGTAGCGGTACTCGCCCTTGGTCAGGCTCGGGCAGGCCGCCGGTTCCACGCAACGGATGGTGGGGTTGATGCGCCCGGCCATCTTCTCGCGCAGGAATGGGAAGGCCAGGCCACCGAAGTTCGAGCCACCACCGGTGCAGCCCACCAGCAGATCGGGGGTCTCCCCCACCATCGCCAGTTGCAGCAACGCCTCTTCCCCGATCACCGTCTGGTGCAACAGCACGTGATTCAACACACTGCCGAGCGCATACCGGGTCTTCGGGTCGGCGACAGCGGCACCGACAGCCTCGGAGATCGCAATGCCAAGACTGCCCGGGTGATCAGGGTCCTGGGCCAGCAAGGACCGGCCGTAGTCCGTGACGTCCGATGGGCTGGAGTGCACCGTGGCCCCGTACACCTCCATCATCACTCGTCGGTACGGCTTGGCGACGTACGACGCGGCGACCTGCCAGATCTCGCACTCGATGCCGTACTGAGCGGTGGCGAACGCCAATGCAGTCCCCCACTGACCGGCACCCGTCTCGGTCGTCAACTTGGTGATGCCTTCTTGGTGGTTGTAGTACGCCTGCGGCACCGCCGTGTTCGGCTTGTGCGACCCCGCCGGGCTGACACCTTCGTACTTGTAGTAGATCCGCGCCGGGGTGTCGAGCGCCTTCTCGAGGCGGTGGGCGCGGAACAGCGGCGACGGCCTCCACAGTCGGTACACGTCGAGGACGCCCCCGGGGATGTCGACGTAGCTGTCCTGGGTGACCTCCTGCATGATGAGGGCCATCGGGAACAGCGGGGCGAGATCATCGGGCCCGACCGGTTGCATCGTGCCCGGGTGCAGCGGGGGCGGCGGTGGTGACGGCAAGTCGGGGATGATGTTGTACCACTGCGTCGGGATCTGATCTTCGGACAACATGATCTTGTTCTGCATGGCTCACCTCGGGGTTCTGGAAGGCAACGACGGAACGGTAGCCCGTTGCGCAACTAGCGTGTCGAGGTATGCACATGGTCCACGGGAGGGCGCAGCACTACGCATGGGGAGACACGTCCGCGATCCCAGACATGGTCGGCGAGCAATCCGACGGCCGGCCGTGGGCCGAGTGGTGGATGGGCACCCACCCGCTCGCGCCGTCGACCATCGACGATGGGTCGCCGTTGCAGTCGATCGCCGGCGAGCTTCCCTACCTGTTGAAGCTGATGGCTGCGGCGCAGCCGCTCTCGCTGCAAACCCACCCCGATCACCTCCGGGCCGAGTCCGGCTACGAGCGGGAGGAACAGCTCGGCATCGCTCGAGACTCGCCGCAGCGCACCTATCGAGATCGGTTCGCCAAGCCCGAGATGCTCTGCGCCCTCACGACATTCGACACACTGTGTGGCTTTCGCCGCATCGACGACACCGTTGCGTTGCTCGACGACATCGAGGCCCACGACCTGGCGAAGTTGCTACAACACGAGAAGCTCGCCGCGACCGTCGAGGCCGTGTACCGCCGCCAGTTCGACATCACGTCGACGATCGCCGCCTGCCGGCGCCACGACGGTGTCGAGGCCGCCCTGGTCACCGAGCTCGCCCGCGCCTACCCCGACGACCCGTCGGTGGCCGTGACCCTGCTGCTCAACCGGGTGCTGCTCGGTCCCGGCGACGCCGTGTTCCTCGGCCCGGGAAACCTGCACGCCTACCTCCGGGGCTTCGGCGTGGAAGTGATGGCCAGCAGCGACAACGTCGTGCGCGGCGGTCTCACCGTGAAGCACGTCGACGTCGAGGAGCTGCTCGACGTGCTCGACTTCGAGCCGTTGGAACAGCCGGTCGTCCACGCCGTGGAGTCCGAGCCCGGTTGGTGGCGTTACCCCACCCCGCACACGCCGTTCGCAGTGTCGCGCTGCGAGATCCGGGCGGGGGCGCGGCGCCGCCACCAAGCGGTAGGCCGCGAGCTGGTGCTGTTCGTGAGCGGGGCGCGCCGCGGCGAATGCCAGTTCCTGGCGGATGGGGAGTCCGCCAACTTGGCCGGCCCCGCCTCCATCTTCGTTGTGCAAGAACCGATCTAGATCTAGAGGCGGATGACGGCGTCGAGGGCGAGATCGAGCAGTCGGTCGCGTGCCGAGGTCTGCGACTCCCAATGGCGATGATCCCATTCACTGGCGCTGACATCGTCGCCGGCGTAGAGCAGCTGGCCGTAGACGACGCCACGGAACGCCGCAGCCGCGAACATCGCTGCGGCCTCCATCTCCACAGTGATGCACCCCTGCTCGCGTCGCCGGGCAACCTTGTCCGGGGTTTCGCGGAAGAAGGCGTCGGTCGTCCAGGTCAGGCCGCGGTCGTGCGGCACGCCCGCCTCACTGAGCACGTCGTCGATCGCCGAGAGGGCCCGCGGGTGTGGAACTACGGAGGCGTCCGCCGGTGCATAGTGATAGCTGGTGCCCTCGTCGCGGATCGCGCCCGTCGGCACGATCACATGCCCCACGTCGAACCCGGGGCGAACGATGCCCGCACCGCCACAGCCGATGATCAGCGTCGCGCCGAGCGAGATCACGACTTCCAACGACGTCACCGCGGCAGGCGCGCCGACGCCTGGACTGATCAGGGCGACCTCGTACCCCTTGTGCTCGATGATGCAGATCGCATGATCACCGTGCTCGAACGGCACGTTGTGGACCGGCTCGACATCGATCGTGCGATCCCGGACGACGTTGCCGAACCAGCACATCACCGCGCGCGACGGGAAACCCAGCATCGGCTGGTGGATCGACGGGTTGATCACCGCGCCGGGCGATGGATCGAACTCGAACAGCGGATGATCGTTCGGCTGAATTGGCACAGCGTCAGGAAGCCTGCGGAATGAGATCAGTGACGGCGATCTCGAAGCCCGGCACGACCGGCGTGGTGATCGTGTCGCCATCGCGCCACTCCGACGACATAGCAGTGGGGCGCAATCCGATCACGAACCGCTCGTCGACGTCGACGAGCCAGATCTCCTGCACGCCAGGCCAGATCGCTGAGGTTCCGCGGTCACGGACATGAGCGCACACTACCGGCGGCCGGTCGATCAATGCGCCGTGGTTCGCCTGATTTCGACGATGCGTTCGTCGGAGTGATTGACGTCGTCGCCCTGCTCGTTCAGCAACTTGGCACGGTCCTTGGCGGCTTCACGCTCGGCCAACGCAGTGTCGACTCGGGCGATCGCCGCGTCGGTGCCGTGCTCGTTGATGAACTCGGCCCATTCGACCAGCGCCTCGACCATCTCCGACTCGGGGACCACCGCGACGTTGCGTCCCTTGACGAAAAGATGACCTCGCTTGTTGCCGGCGGCAATGCCGAGGTCGGCCTCGCGAGCCTCCCCCGGGCCGTTGACCACGCAACCCATCACAGCGACCTGCAACGGGATCTTGCGATCGCCGAACGCCTTCATGGCCCGGTTGGCAACGTCGATCACGTCGATCTCGGCTCGACCGCAACTCGGGCAGGCGATCAGGTCGATGTTCTTTCGTTCGCGCAATCCGAGGGCCTCGAGCAACTGTCGCCCTGCGCGGGCTTCCTCGACCGGGTCGGCAGTCAAGGAGTAGCGGATGGTGTCGCCGATGCCCTCCAGCAACAGCGTGGCGATGCCGGCCGTGGCCTTCACCAGACCAGCGGGCGGCGGCCCGGCCTCGGTCACGCCGAGGTGCAGCGGCACATCGGTCACCTCACTCAGCTGACGATATGCCTCGACCATCAACGGTACGTTCGATGCCTTGACGCTGATCTTCATCAGATCGAAGTCGACCTCGTGGAAGTAGGCCATCTCGCGCTGCGCGCTCTCGACCATCGCTTCGGGCGTGATGCCGCCGTACTTCTCGTACAGCGACGGGTCGAGCGAGCCGCCGTTGACGCCGATGCGGATCGAGATCTGCCGGTCACGTGCCTCGGCAGCTACCGCCTTGATGTGCTCCGGCTTGCGAATGTTGCCCGGGTTCAGCCGCAACCCGTGCACGCCGGCCTCCATGGCCGCCAGTGCCATGCGGTACTGGTGATGGATGTCGGCGATGATCGGGATCGGCGAACGCGGAACGATCTGGGCCAGCCCCTCGGCCGCTTCCTGCTCGTTGCAGGTACAGCGAACAATGTCGCAGCCGGCGGCAGCGAGCGCATAGATCTGCTGCAGCGTGCCTTCGACATCGGCCGTCTTGGTGATGGTCATCGACTGCACCGAGATCGGCGCGCCGCCCCCGACGAGCACCTTGCCGACGGAGATCTGGCGAGTGGCCTTGCGATCGAAGGGCATGACTGCAGTGTGCCAGTTCAGCGCAAGGGCTTGGCGAAGTCGAGGTACAACCCGGTGATGAACAGCATCAGCAGCACGCCGATCATCGCCATGGCCACCGGGATCATCTTGGCGATGTCGGCTCGATACGGCGCCCGCCCGCGGCGCGACCGCAGTCGCTCGTAGGTGGCGATGGCCGCGTGCCCCCCGTCGAAGGGCAGCACTGGGAACAGGTTCAGCAGGCCGACAAACACGTTGACCGCTGCGAGGGTCAACAGCAGACCGCCGAAGCCAGACTCGTCGCCGATCGACGCACTCAACTTGCTGATGCCGACGACGGTGGTCGGCCTGGTGTTGAGATCGGTGTTGGATCCGGTCAGATGGCCGATGATGTTGACCGGGTTGAGCACCTTCACCACCCCGCCGACGCTCTGCCACATGACGGGCCCGACGTCGCGAATGCTGTGGAAGGCAGCGCTGGCGATCGACTCGTTGTTCCACGACACCTCGCTGCCCGAGCTGACCCCGAGGAAGGCCTTCCCGAACCTGTCGCCCGTTGTCGGGTTGGAGCCGAGTCCGACCACCTTGGTGATCGTGGCGCCATCCCGATCGAGCACCAGGGTGACCGGATCGCCAGGCTGATGGCTGCGAATCTGATTGACGAAATCGTCGGGGCTCGTCGGCACGACGCCGTCGATTGACAGCACGATGTCGCCCGGCTCGACACCGGCGACGTTGGCGGGGAACCCGGTCTCGACACTGCCGATCCCGACGCGCCCGGTCTCGACCCGGCGTCCGTTGACGGCGTAGACACCGAAGATCAAGGCGATGGCGATCAGCATGTGCATCAACGAACCGGCGGTGATCACCAGCATGCGGCGCGGATAGCTCTTGTTGCGATACGCCCGCGGCTCGTCTGCCGGATCGACCTCGTCGAGGTTGTTCATCCCGATGATGCGCACGAACGCGCCGACGGGATAGGCCCGGAAGCCATACTCGGTCTCGCCACGGCGGAAGCTCCACAGCTTCGGGCCCATGAACAAGAAGAACTGCGTGGCCTTCATGCCCGTCCAGCGAGCGGTGACGAAGTGGCCGAGTTCGTGGAGGAAGATCGAGATGAGCAGGCCGATGGCGAACATGAAGGCCCACGGGCTCCACATGAACAGCGCGACGAGCAGGCCGATGATCACCGCAAAGCCGATCACCGCGGTCGACCCACCGGCGGTCGGCTCGAGCTCGGGGCTGTCTGCCCCGCCGGCCATCACCTCGTTGCGAAACTTGGTGTAGGTGTCACTCACGCTGCAAGAACCTCCGTGGCCACCTGACGCGCACGAGCATCGGCGGCAATGATGTCGTCCACTGTTCTATCGGCAGATCGCTCGAAGCGCTGGAGCGATGCGTCACACACCTCGGCGATCTGTGACCAGCGGATGCGCCCGGCCAAGAAGGCTTCGACGGCCACCTCGTTGGCTGCGCTGAGCCAGGCCGGAGCCGTCGAGCCGATCCGGCCGGCCTCGTACGCAAGCGGCAGGCACCGGAACGTGGTGGTATCGGGTGCCTCGAAGTCGAGCCGGCGCAGCGTTGCCCAGTCGATTCGACCGAACGCCGTGGAGATCCTGCTGGGGAACGCCAGCGCGTATCCGATGGGCAGACGCATGTCGGGCATGCTGAGCTGGGCGATCGTCGAGCCGTCGGTGAACTCGATCATCGAGTGCACGACCGACTGCGGATGCACGACGACCTCGATCTGATCGTAGGGCGTGCCGAACAGCTCGTGCGCCTCGATCACCTCGAGGCCCTTGTTCATCAAGGTGCTGGAGTCGATGGTGATCTTCGGGCCCATCTTCCACGTCGGGTGGGCCAATGCCTGATCGATCTCGACATCGGCAAGATCAGCCTTGCTGCGACCGCGGAAGGGCCCGCCACTGGCTGTCAGCACGATACGGGCGACCTCGCGGCCCGCGTCGACGCTCGAACGCAGGCACTGATGCACTGCACAGTGCTCGCTGTCGACCGGAACCAGCTCGGCGCCGGCGGTCGATCGGAGTGGTTGCACGACCGGTGCGCCGGCGATCAGGCTCTCCTTGTTGGCCAGCGCCAACCGCTTGCCCAGCGCCAGGGTGCGCACGGTCACCGCCAGGCCGGCGAAGCCGACGACGCCATTGACGACGACGTCGGCATCATCGGCCAGATCCGCGAGATCGGCGACAACCTCGGCGAACGGCAGCGCGGCAGCGACCTCGGCCCGCTTGCTGTGGTCCGCCACTGCGACGACCTTTGGTCGGAACTCGTTGGCCTGGGCGATCAGCACGTCGATCGACGAGGCGACGCCGAGAGCGACGACCTCGTAGCTGCCCGCCT
The DNA here is from genome assembly GCA_039931555.1 of Ilumatobacteraceae bacterium. Lineage (GTDB taxonomy): Bacteria > Actinomycetota > Acidimicrobiia > Acidimicrobiales > Ilumatobacteraceae > JAENVT01. Next base: position 72,005 of record JBDTRP010000001.1, read on the forward strand.
CGGCACGGACGACATCGAGGGTCTGCACGCCGATCGACCCCGAGGAGCCGGCGATGGCGACACGTACCGTTGACATGCCGATCAGTCTCGCATCGATCGGCCACATCCGGCCTGCGGGCAGTGTTGCCCTCCGGCTATTTGGTCACCCAGGGCTGCAGGATCTGCAGGAGGTAGTACACCGCAGGGAGGCTGAACAGGAATCCGTCAAAGCGATCGAGCACACCACCGTGACCGCGGATGATCGTGCCGAAGTCCTTGATGTCGAGATTGCGCTTGAACATGCTCTCGGTCAGGTCGCCGATAGGCGCCATGATCGAGATCACGATGCCCAAGATGATCAGGTCACCGGCACTGTTCCAGGTGCTCGAGCGATCCGTGACGCCGACGATCACCATCGCCAGGATCGTGGCCACCGTGCCGCCGAACAGACCTTCGATGCTCTTGTTGGGACTGATCCAGGCCCGCAGCGGTGACTTGCCCGCGGCGCTGCCGAGCACCAGCGCGCCGACATCGTTGGCCACGACGCCGATCGCCAGCAAGCACAATGTGTCGGTGCCGATCCTGGTGCTGATGAACCCTTCTGCCACGGGGAAGCCGGAGCCTTTCGAGTACCTCAGGATCAGCGCCGCGAACGAACCGAGGAAGCCGATCCACACGACACCAAGGGTCGTGATGGCCATGTTCGGCATCGGGGCCGCTTCGAGGCTCTTGGCCCCGATGAAGGTGAGCGCAGCGGCGACGAACCCGAGCGCGATGATCAACGGCAGCGCCTGCTCGCCGGCCCAGTAGGTGGCGATCGGCATCGCCACGCATGCCACGATGCCGACGAACGTCGCCGGGCGATAGCCCTTCTCGGACACCTTGTCGAAGTATTCGACTGCGCCGAACCCCAGCACGGCGACGACGACCAGCAGGACGAGCTTCGGGCTGACGACCACCGCAACGACGAACACGGCAGCCAGCACCAGACCGACACCGATCGCTGTCGGAACATCGCGTCCCGACGACTTGGCCGGCCGCTTCGAGGGACGAGCGGTCGACCCGGATCGGGCGGGGCGGCCACCGCGCACCGGCTCGCCGGGGCGGCCTTTGCGAGGCACCGGCCGTGAACGGTCGTCGGTGGGATCCGTGCCGATGGTGATTCGACCGGGCTCGCGCCGAATCGGGATCGACTCGTCGCGACTGGTGATGTCGTCGCCGGCGCCGACCACCGGTTCGATCGGAACGACTCGCTCCATCTCGCCGGTTTCGTCGTGTGGGTCGACGGGTTGATCATCGCGCCACACCGGGGCCTTGCCGGCGAACGACGACCAGACATCGAGGTCGTCGGTGTGGTCCGAGGGCTGGGTGGCGGTCAGGGTGCGCGGCATCTCGCCGGTGGGGGGCTCGGTCCAATGCGGCAACGGGCCGGTGTCGGACGCTCCGAACGAGAGGCCGCCGGACTCGTTCTCGTCGTCGGTCGAGTCGGCGAACAACGGTGGACCGTAGTCCTCTGCTTCCTCTTCATCCGGGCGTCGAGGACGCCGTGAATCGTCAGTCATGCAAATCCCCTTTGCTCGCTCAGACCTCGAGGAGTTCTTGCTCTTTACGGCCGAACGCCTTGTCGATCATCTCCACGTGCTCGTGGGTGATCCGCTCGATTTCCTTCTCTGCTCGCTCCAGCTCATTTGCGGAGATCTCGGCGGCTTTCTCCGAGGCGTCGAGGTGCTTGCGCGCATCCCGACGAATGTTGCGGACGGCGATTCGGCCGTCTTCCGCCATGTTCTTGACGATCTTGACGAATTCCTTGCGACGCTCCTCGGTGAGAGGAGGGAAGTTGAGTCGGATGATCACTCCGTCGTTCGATGGACTGACCCCGAGGTCGCTGTCGCGGATGGCCTTCTCGATGGCCCCCAGCGAAGCGCGGTCGTGTGGCTTGATGATCAACTGCCGTGCTTCGGGCACCTGAAATCCGGCAAGTTGCTGCACCGGCACCATCGACCCGTAGTAGTCGACCATCAGCTTTTCGACCAGCGCCGGAGACGCTCGACCGGTGCGCACCGTGGTGAACAGGCTCTGCACGTGCTCGACAGCCTTCTCCATCTTGTCGATGGCGTCGAGAAGCGTCTCTTCAGTCACGGCGACCAGCGTATCGACCGGCGGGGAGGCGTGACGTGCATCCCGTCAGCCTTGGATGATCGTGCCGACACGTTCGCCACGCAGAATCGCCTGCAACCTCGCAGGAGACGACATGTCGAACACCACGATCGGGATGGCGTTGTCGCGGCAGAAGGCGATCGCCGTGGCATCCATGACCTTGAGATCCTTGGTCATCACTTCGATGTAGGTGATCTCGTCGTACTTCGTCGCCGACGAAACCGTGCGCGGGTCTGCGCTGTAGACGCCGTCGACGCCGGAATGGGTGCCCTTCAACAGGGCATCGGCGTCGATCTCGGCGGCACGAAGGGCAGCAGCGGTATCGGTGGTGAAGAACGGGTTGCCGGTACCCGCGGCGAAGATCACGACCCGACCCTGCTCGAGGTGTCGCATGGCCTTGCGGCGGATGTACGGCTCGCACAGCCGCGGCATCTCGATAGCGCTCTGAACACGGGTGTCTTGCCCCGCTCGCTCGAGCGCGTCCTGCAGCGCCAACGCGTTCATGACGGTGCCGAGCATTCCGATGTGGTCGGACTGCGTCGCGTCCATGCCCGACATCGCGCCCGTGCGGCCGCGCCAGAAGTTTCCGCCACCGACGACGACGCACACGTCGACGTCCATCTCACGCACGGCGATGATCTCGCGGGCCGTCGAGTCGAGCGTTGCCGCATCGAGCCCCTGACCTGAATCACCGGCGAGGGCCTCGCCCGATGGCTTGAAGACGATTCGCTTCCATCGGGGCGATGCCGCCGAAGTCATCGGCCGGTCAGCCGATCTCGACCTGGGCGAAGCGCACGATCGACGCCGAGCCGATCAGCTTGGTGATCGACTGTTTGTCATCTTTGGCATAGGGCTGGTCGAGCAGCGCAACATCCTTGTAGAAGCCGTTGAGGCGGCCCTCGATGATCTTCGTCAGCGCGGCCTCTGGCTTGCCTTCGTTGCGGCTGATGGTCTCCAGCGTCTGACGCTCGTGGGTGACGACATCTTCGGGAACATCGTTGCGGCTGAGGTACTTGGGGCGAGCGAAGCCGATGTGCACGGCTACGTCGTGGGCCAGTTCCTGTGTTGCATTGGCCATCTCGACGAGCACCGCATTGACCCCGCGGCCACCCTGCATGTGCAGGTAGCTGTCGAGCACGTTGCCGGGAGCAGCTTCGAATCGGACGACATCGCCCAACTCGATCTTCTCCTTCAAGGTGATCTTCAGATCGTCGAGCTCGGCCGAACGCTTGGCGACAGCGGCCTCGCCCTCGGCGATGACCAGCTTCGCCAACGTGTCGGCCTCGCCCTTGAACAGGTCGCTGGCAGCGACGAAGTCAGTCTCACTCTTCAGCTTGACGATCGCGCCGACGTTGCCTTCGATCACGAGCGCAACCAGGCCCTGGTTGTTCTCGCGGTCGTCCCGCTTGGCGCTGGCGGCCAGCCCCTTCTCACGCAGCCATTGCTTGGATGCGTCCATGTCGCCGTCGTTGGCCTCGAGGGCCCGCTTGGCGTCCATCATGCCGGCGCCAGTGGCCTGGCGCAGCGCCTGTACGTCTTTTGCGGTGAATGCCACAGGTATCAGCCTTCGGTTTCAGTCTCGGTTGCGGGCGTCTCGGTTGTGTCAGTGCTGTCGACGGCCGGAGCGGCTTCGACAACAATGTCGGGGGCGGCGTCGGTGACGGCAGCCTCGACCGGGGCTTCCTCGGGGGCCTCGTCGGCCACGGCAACCGCAGCGGTCGACGCGACGCGGGCGTCGCGTTCGGCCTGGGCAGCAGCGGCCTGGCGACGGGCATCGGCTTGTGCCGCGGCGAACGCCGCCTCGTCCTCGGCGGTGCGCTTCGGTGCTGCGCTGACCTGAGGGTTGCGCTTGCTGGCGATGAATCGTCCCTCTTCGATTGCTTCGGCAATCACTCGGCTCATCAGGGCGTTGGCGCGGATCGCGTCGTCGTTACCCGGGATCGGGAACTGCACGACGTCGGGGTCGACGTTGGTGTCGACGACGGCGATCACCGGGATCTTGAGCTTGTTGGCCTCGGTGACGGCGATGTGCTCTTTCTTGGTGTCGAGGATGAACACAGCGTCGGGACGCTTGCTCATGTTGCGGATGCCGCCGAGGTTCTTCTGCAGCTTCTCGAGCTCGCGACCGAGCAGCAGTGCCTCTTTCTTCGGCATCGAATCGAACTCGCCGGAGACGCGCATGCGCTCGTACTCCTGCATCTTCGACACGCGCTTGGCGATCGTCTCGAAGTTCGTCAACATGCCACCGAGCCAGCGCTCGTTGACGTACGACATGCCGCACTTCTCGGCATAGCTGCGTACGGGGTCCTGCGCCTGCTTCTTGGTGCCGATGAACAGCACAGTGCCGCCACCGGCGGACAGATCGCGTACGAAGTTGTAGGCGGTCTCGACGCGGGTCAGCGTCTGCTCGAGGTCGATGATGTAGATGCCGTTGCGCTCACCGAAGATGAACCGCTTCATCTTGGGGTTCCAACGGCGGGTCTGGTGCCCGAAGTGCACACCCGCTTCGAGCATCTGTCGCATGGTGACGACGGCCATGATGGGGACTCCTTCTCTGCGGTTGACGGGTCACACACACCAGGCGCCGAGGCGACCGCAGATGGCGTGGGACGTTCGATATCGGATCGTCGGGAGTGGCGACCGGTCGCCCATGTTATCGGCGCGGCGCACGCTCGCCCACCCCCACCTGCGGCGCCGCGCACCGCATCGTCGGCGATGGCGGTGGCCGCGGACCGGATCCATCGACCGGCAGCAGTCGACGCCGGTATCGCGGCGAAGCGAGGAACGGCGCCGGATCGATGTACCGATCGCCCTCGCGAAGGCCGAAGTAGAAGCCGTCGGTGGTCGTGCCGATCACGTCGCCCGCTCGCAGCACAGCGTCGGTGGTGACCTGCGCGGCGGCCAGGCGACCGTACGTGGCCGTTCGGCGGTCGCGCTGTTCGACCACCACGTAGCGCACGCCGGCGACGGCTCCGCTGAACCTCACCACGCCATCGGCCGCGGCCACCACCGGGGTGCCGGCCGGGGGTTGGTACTCCAATCCCCGGTTCCCCGGGCAGAACGTGCACGCCGGGGCCCGAAATGGATCGACGATCGCCGTCGCGACCGGCGGCCGGTAGCACGTTGGCGCCAACAGGGCGAAGGCGATGGCCACGCCGATCATGGCCCGACCCCAGCGGCTAGGTGACCCCCGACGCCGACAACCTGGCGCGCAGGTGCAGTACTGCCTTGGTGTGGATCTGCGACACGCGACTCTCGGTCACACCCAGCACGCCACCGATCTCGGCGAGCGTCAGACCTTCGTCGTAGTACAGCGACAGCACCAACTTCTCGCGATCCGGCAGTCGCTTCACCTCGCCGCGAACCAGCCGGCGCACCTCGCCGTCTTCGACGATCGACGCCGGCGTGTCGGGCACGTCGCCGCTGAGCGTGCGCGGCTCCGAGCCGGCGACCAGTGCACGGTCGAGCGGGCCGACGGTGGTCGAGGCGATCGAGTTCAACCACTTCTGGAACTCGGGGGCGGTGAGCTTGAGGTGCGTCGACAACTCGGTGTCGGTCGGTGCCCGACCATGCCGGCTCTCGAGTTCGGTGAACGCGGTCTCGACCTCGCGGGCCCGGCTGCGTACCGACCGGGGAACCCAGTCGAGCGAACGCAGGCCGTCGAACACCGCACCGCGGATGCGCGGTACGGCGAACGTCTCGAATTTCACACCCCGAGACGAGTCGAACCGCTCGACAGCGTCGATCAGGCCGAAGACGCCGGCACTGACCAGATCGCCGGGGTCGACGCTGTTGGGAAGGCCGGCACCGACACGGCCGGCGACGAACTTGACCAGTGGTGAGTAGTGGACGATGAGCCTGTCGCGAGCCTGTGGGTCGCGGGCTTCCAGCCAGCGCTTCCACCAATGCTCGATGTCGTTGTCGCGTTTCATGCTCGGGGGTGGGCTTCCGTGTAGACGGCTCGGAGACGTTGCTTGCTGACGTGTGTGTAGCGCTGCGTCGTGGCCACGTCGGAATGGCCAAGCAGATCTTGTACCACGCGGAGGTCTGCTCCACCATCGAGCAGATGGGTCGCGAAGCTGTGACGCAGGGCGTGTGGGTGGGTGGGGCGTTGACTTCGGCGGTCGATGATGCGGCGCACATCGCGTGGCGACAGGCGTAGACCACGCTCATTACCGAACAACGCGGCGCCGGTCTTGGCGTCGACCACGTCGCCGCGAAGCGGCAGCCAGGCGCGCAAGGCATCGACCGCCGGAGCGCTGAGTGGAACCCGGCGTTCCTTGCCGCCCTTGCCCCATACGGTGATCGCTGCATTCGCCAGATCGAGCGCATCGACATCGAGCCCGCAGAGCTCGCCCACGCGAACACCGCTGCCGTACAGCACCTCCAGCACGGCATCGTCACGGCGTCGGCGCCATTCGGGCTCGGATTGTGGGATCGCCTCGTCGGGCCGATCGAGCAGTGCAGCAACCTCGCCATGCTCGAGCACCCGCGGCAGCCGGGCCGGGCCGGCCGGGGCCCGCAGCGCCACAGTGGGATCCGTCTCGATGTAGCCGCGGTGCCGAAGGAACGAGTAGTAGCGGCGGATCGCCGCCACCTTGCGGGCGATGCTGCGTTTGGCGAACTGCCGTGTCGTGAGCGACGCGACATATCGGCGCAACAGCAGGCGATCGACCTCGACTGGGGCGGTGATGCCGGATCGCTCGACCCATTCGGCGAACAGCGACAGGTCACTGCGATACGCCCCCACCGTGTTCGCCGCCGACCCGGTGAGCGAGTCGGCGAACTCGTCGAGTCGCCAGTCGCCGACGAGGTCGGGACGCCGAGTCCCCGTGAGCGAAGCAGCCATCGGCGCACAGGGTATTCGGTCGGTGTCATCGCAGTGGTGACCCCACAGCCTCGAACCAGCCGTCTGCCTGCTGGATCCACCCGGAATGCTCCAGTCGGGCCACCGACATGGCCGCGTCTACCAGGCTCAACGAGCACGCCAACGCCAGCCCATCGATGGTGCGCGGCTCGCCGGCGCACGTCTCGTACACATCGAGGTCCGCACCGTGGGGTCGCGGCCGTTGGTCGGTGAGGCCGGCCGAGCTGCGGCGGTGGTCCATCTCCAAGGCCACGAGCACGTCGGTGACGTCGACCACCACTCCGGCGCCATCGCGAATCAGCTGATTGGTGCCGGTCGCGGCGCGGTTGTGCACACCGCCGGGCACAGCCATCAGCGGCACGTTCCGCTCGATCGCTTGGTTGACCGTGATCAACGAGCCACCTTGCTCGCGCGATTCGACGACGACCACCACTTCGGAGAGCGCGGCGATGATGCGGTTACGCAGTGGAAACCGATACGCCTCGGGAGGGGTACCCGGCGCGGCCTCCGACAACAACAGGCCGCGCTCGGCGACCGACGCCCATAGGGCACGGTGCTCGCGCGGGTACGCGACGTCGTGACCCGATGCGACCACAGCGATCGGTCGACCCTCACCCGTCGAGCGCAACACGCCGACGTGCGCGCTGCCATCGATCCCCCGCGCCAGACCGGAGACCACATGCACACCGGCATCGGCCAGTTGCCGGCCGAGTGTCGACGCCGTATCGCGGCCGGCCGCAGTGGCGTTTCGGGTACCGATGATCGCCGCGCGGCGCCCGTCGAGCAGACCGAGGTCGCCCTGGGCGAACACCACGGGCGGAGGCAGCAGATCGTCGACCAAATGTGTCGGGTAGTCGGGCGCACCATGGAGCAGCACCCGCACACCGAGCAGCGCACACCGCTCCCACATCTCGCCGAGCAGCGTCGAACGACCGGCTCGTTGCCACGCCGCTCGCACATCGCAATCTGCCAGGACGCGCTCGATCAAACCCGTCGATCGCTGCTCGCCGATCGCGACCGAGTACGCCTCACTTGGCGGATGGTGACGCAGCAGTGCACCGAGACGATGAATCGACATGTGCGGGAACGACGCCAGCGCCGCTGCGTAGGCCTGTGGTGGCAGCTCGGCGGTCATGCGACCTGCTCGCGCATCGAGACCCGCAACCGGACTCGCAACTGCAACGCAAGGGCCACGTGGTCCGCTGCGACGGGCGCCGACAGTTGGCCGTCGAGATCGGCCAGGGTTCTGGCGACGCGCCGAATGCGGTGATAGCCGCGACCCGTGAGGCGCTCGCGTTCCAACTCGTTGCGCAACATGAGCCGAGCCTCGGGAGCAAGCGGTGCGAGCAGGTCGAGGTGCGATGCCGGAATCTCGCTGTTCAGCATCCCACGCCGATCGATGGCAGCGTTGCGTGCCGTCGCGACTCGCTCGGCCGCGACCGCGGTGCATTCGCCACCGCCACTGTGCAACAGGTCGTCGACACCCGGCCGGGCTACCCCGACCCGGAGGTCGAACCGGTCGAGCAACGGACCGCTGAGGCGGCGCAGGTAGCGAAGGCGAGCACCGTCGTCGCACTCGCACGCACCCGGCGGCCCACCACCGCACGGGCACGGGTTCGTTGCCGCGACGAGCAGGAACCTGGCGGGCAACGTCGCGCTGGCACGAGCTCGGGCCACGCGGATGACCCCCTCTTCCAGCGGCTGGCGCAGCCCATCGAGCACCGTCGGCGAGAACTCGCCCAACTCATCCAGGAACAGAACGCCGGCATGCGCCAAGCTGATCTCGCCTGGGCGAAGATTCGAGGTGCCGCCACCGACCAGTGACACCATCGAACTGCTGTGGTGCGGGGCGCGAAACGGGGGCCGACGGATCATGCCGACCGAGGGGAGCCGCACCCCGGCCGCTGAATGCACCATCGTGGCCTCGAGAGACAGCGCTGGAGTGAGCGGCGGCAGCAGACCCGTGAGGCGTTGCGCCAACATCGTCTTGCCCGCGCCCGGTGGGCCGACCAACAACAGGTGGTGCCCTCCGGCAGCGGCGACCTCGAGGGCTCGACGAGCCGACGGCTGGCCGCGCACGTCGGCGAGGTCGGGCGACGGAGGCTCGTCGTCGACGAAGTCGTCGTCGGGCTCATCGGGCCAGGGCGCCTCGCCGTTGAGGGCATCGACGATCTCGCGCAGGTGCGCGGCGACGCGCACGCGGCCCGAGGCGATGGCCTTCGCCTCCCGGAAGGACGGGCGCGCCACGACGGGGATGAGGTCGGCGAGCGCGCCGACCATGGGGGCCACACCGGCAACCGCTCGCAGCGAGCCGTCGAGGCCCAACTCGCCGACGAAGCCCATCCCGACGAACGACTCGGACGGGATCTCGCCATGCGCGGCCAACAATCCGATGGCGATCGCCAGGTCGAGCCCTGACCCGCCCTTGCGCTGGTTCGACGGCGCCAGGTTCACCGTCATGCGACACGACGGCCAGGGCAGCCCGCTGGACATGACCGCGGCCCGCACCCGATCACGCGACTCTCGACATGCTTCGTCGGGGAGGCCGACGATCTGAAAGCCAGGCAGCCCGGTCGACACGTGCACCTCGACGGTGACCGGGCGGCCTTCGACACCGAGGAGTGTTGCAGAACGGACGGCGGCGAGCATGCGCGGACCTCCAGCTTCGACGTCGACTGATCGACGCATGGACACGGCTGGAAGGGCACGGGACCGGGACCCTCGACGGTGAGCGCACTGTATCCGTCGGCCCTGCGGACGCAACCCGATGACACTCATTTCTCGCGTCGGCCTGGGAGACTGGCCGGGTGCGGAACGTCGTGATGCTTGCTGCTGCTGTGACCTGCTGTGCCATCACGGCATGCGCCAGCGATGCTCCACCGGCGACCGATGGGCAATATTGCGCGACGGTCAGCTCCAGCCTCGATCAACTGGCTGCGCCCGCAATTGCCGACCCGGTCGGGGTCGAGGCAACCTCCGAGCTCTACCGATCGATCACGTCGATCGCACCACTGGCTGTACAGAAGGAGTGGGAGACCATGACCTCGAACGTCGAGGCTGCTGCCAACGTCGACCCGAACGACCCGACGTCGGCACAGAAGGTCGCCGACATGGCACGATCATCCCAGCACGCCGCATCGGCGATCATCGACTACACGTCGAAGGTGTGCGGCGTGACGCTGGCGGCGACGACCTCCACCGTGCCGCCGGTCGTGGCGACGGGTGGAGGAACGCCGTAGCTCGCTGACGAGCCGGTAGGCAGCGTCAGTTGGGCAGTTCACCGCGCTTGGTCTTGACCGAGTCGACGAGGCCGTAAGCCTTGGCCTGGTCGGCGGTGAACCAGCGATCGCGCTCGCTGTCTTTCTGGATCTGCTCGAGCGTCTGCCCCGAGTGATGGGCGGTGAGCTCGGCCATGCGCTGCTTGGTGTAGTGCAGCTGTTCGGCCTGGATCGCGATGTCGGTGGCCTGGCCACGCAGGCCGGCAAGCGGCTGGTGCATCATGATGCGCGCATTGGGCAGTGTGTAGCGCTTGCCCGCTGCGCCGGCGGTGAGGAGGAACTGGCCCATCGATGCCGCCATCCCCATGCACACCGTCGCGACATCGCAGGAGATGAACTGCATGGTGTCGTAGATCGCCATGCCAGCCGTGACCGACCCACCCGGGCTGTTGATGTACAGCCAGATGTCGGATGCAGCATCCTCGCCCTCGAGATACAACAACTGGGCGCAGATCTGGTTGGCCATGTCGTCGTTGACGTCGGTGCCGAGCATGATCACCCGGTTCTTCAGCAGCCTGTTGAACACATCGCTGCGCGGGTCGAAACCGGCGTCGAGCGCCATGGGACGAGTGTGGTCGGACATGGCGCCAACGCTACCGGTGCGGTTGCGTTCGCCACCTCTCGACGACTGCCTCGTCGTCGAGCGGCACGACCGACGACGAAGGGCCATCGGCACCGCGCCGGTTCACGTCGCGGATGCGCTGGTTGATATCGCCGATGATGCGACGCACCACGTCCTCCCGCGATGCGTCGGCGATCGCCTCGCGCGCCTCCTCCAACTCCTTGCGGACCGCCAACGTCGGCGGTAGGTAGCTCAATCGCTCGCGTCGAAGCTTGGATTTCAGCCACCAGTTCTCGTCGTGGTGCATCTCGGCCCCGTTCGGCGTGATTCCCTCCAGCGGTTGGCCCTTTCCCGGCAGGTTCTCGAAGTCGCCACGTTCCATGCCCACGCGGATCTGCTGTTCGACCCAGGACTCCCAGGTCGGTCTCTTCGGTTTTCGACGGCCGTCGCCCAGACTTGCCATCACGCCGACCTGCTGACGCCGCTGAAGATCACCGCGACGCGTTCGCCGGCCGCGACATCACCGCGCTGCGAGAGCAGGCCGGCCAGGCCGGCTGTGCCCGTGCGCGACACGTTGATGTCCGTCGTGCGCCTGGCGAGGTCGTTGGCCTGCAACACCAGGTCTTCGCTGACGACGATCGGCCAACCGTTGCCCTCGCCCATGGCGCGCATGAGGGGGATCCAGTCATAGGTCTCGTCGTCGAGGATGCCGTCGGCGGCCGATCGCCCGACGTGCTCCCACGGCCACATGCACTCGTCCCAATGCGCAGCAGCCAGCGACGGGCCGCCGATGGCGCGTGAGGCGACCCACGCCCGCTCGAGCGGTGCACAACTGTCGGTCTGGACGGCATGCAACCGCGGCATCACCCCGCTCATCTTGAAACCGGCGATCGTCGACGCGGCGAACGTACCGGCGCCGATCTGCACGTACAGGCGATCGAGCGGTGGGCCGACCACGAGCTCGTCGAACTGCCGCGCCATCTCCCACCCGATCGTGCGCCCGCCGTCGAGGCACCACGCGTTCTCCGGGCCCTGCACCGTGAACGGGACAGCGCCCGCGGCGACTGCCTCACGGAACCGGTGGATGCACGGATCACCAGGGGGGTCGCCCGGTCGTCGTGCGCATTCGACGATGTCGGCGCGCAGTTCGACCAGGCCAACGAGCACGACCGGGTCGGCGTCGACCGGCACGAAGACACGGATCGGCCACGCAACCGCTGCTGCCAGCGTGGCCGCGGCATACGCCGCGTTGCCGCACGAGGCGATCGCCAGCGGCGGGCGGTCGGATCGGTCGCGCCACGACGCGAGGCCCATCGCCTCTGCTGTCAGGAGGTGGAGCAGGATCGTCAGCAGGTGTCGTGCCTTGTGGCTGCCGGCAACCTGGCCGGTCTCGTCCTTGACCCACACGCCACCATCGACGCCGAATCCCAACTCGGCGCTCAACGCGTCGGCACGCTTGAACGGCGTGACATGAAAACCGACCCCGGCAACCGCGGCGATGTCGGCATCGACCTGGCGGACCATTGCCGTGCGAGCCGCTTCAGTCATCCCGTGCGCCGCAGCGAAGCTGTCCCACGCAAGGTACGGGCGGAACGCGACGAACGGGTTCGGGTCGTCGCTGCCCCGCAACGGTGCGATTCCTTGCACCAGTTGCAGCGTGTGGTGGCGGTCGAGCACTGTCGCGTTGGGGCACACCCAACTCATCGGCGTGGCGATGTCGACATGGGCGCCGCACACCGCACAGACCCAACCAGCCGCGAGCGGCAACGGCATCGCGTTCAGCCCGCCGAGACGGCGGCGTTGAACTCTTCGATCATCTCGTCCCACACCGGCAAGAAACGACGGAGATCGCGCCAGAAGTCCTGTGAACGGCGCGCCTCGAACAGCTCGAACGGCGTGCCCTGTTGCTCCACCCATGTGTAGTAGCCGAGGTTGAAGATTCGGTTGCGGTCACGCTCGGTGCACTCGATCGCGTTTGCCGTCGGCACGTTGGCGAGGTGCTCGCCCCACACCGCAGCGGCGTCGAGGTTGGTGAAGCCGCCCCCGAAGTCGCGGGCGGTGATCTTGGTGCGCTCGCTGGGGTACAACGCTGCGCCATCGGTGGCAACGGTGATCACCGCTTCGTCGGGCCCGAGGTTCAGCAACTTGGCAGTGGTGATCGCGGCCAGCACGTTGCAGATGCTGCTGAGTCCGAAGTGGACCAACGTGTCGAGCACGGACTGCGGCACCAGACGGCGGTCGGCGAGGTACCCGAGGCCATCCTCGGTGTTGAACATCACCTGCAACTGATCGGTCGCCCGATCGCTGACCGCGACGACTACGTCGGTGTTCATCACGTTGTGGATCAACGGCACGTGCTTGTCGCCGATCCCTTGGATGTTGTGCTCACCGAAGCCGTTCTCGAGCAAGGTCGGGCATTCCAATGCCTCCACGGCGACGATGCGGGTTCCGTAGGCCTCCTTCAGCCGGTCGCCGGCCGCAATCGTGCCCGCCGAGCCGGTGGCACTGGTGAAGGCCGCCAACCGGATCTCGCGCCCGCTCCGCGCGCGGACGTGCTCGAAGACATGGCCGAGCGCGCGCCCCGTGACCTCGTAGTGGGCCAGGTGATTGCCGAACTCACAGAATTGGTTGAGCACGAAGTTGGTCGGATCCTTGGCCAACTCGTTGCACGCGTCGTAGATCTCCTTGACGTTGCTCTCGGTGCCGACCGTCTTGATCACGTCGTCGGCAGGATTGGCACACCACTGATCGAGCCAGTCGAACCGCTCCTGGCTCATGCCGGCGGGCAAGATGGCGACGCCGCGGCTGGCCATGATCCGGCTGATGGCGATGCCACCGCGTGCGTAGTTGCCGGTCGACGGCCAGATTGCGCGGTGCCGCGTCGGGTCGAACTGGCCGGTCACGATCCTCGGCGCCAGGCAGGCGTACGCGGCGAGCACCTTGTGGGCCGTGATCATCGGGAAGCGGTCGCCGAACACGACGATGATCGGGCTGTCGACACCGGTGAGGCTCTTGGGCAGCACCACGTGATCCGGTACATCGACACGCTGGCCGGCCAGGTCGTTGTACCAGTGAACTCGCCAGAGGTTCCTTGCATCGGGGCCGTTCCGGTCAGCGTCGCCGACGCGGCTCGGATCGATCAGCGACGGGTCGGCCAACTGCGCGAACGTCGGCAGCGAGATCCCCTGTTCTCGGAATCGCTGCACGCTGTTGGACAACGCCGCATCGTCGACGATGCGATCGGCCAATCCGAATTGGTTCTCCAGGGCGAATGCGGTCTGTCCGGTGCCGGTCATGATCTGAACATTTTGTCAAAGTCGGTCGCCATGTCGCGCATTCCCTCGCCGGTGATTATGCAAGGGCTTGCTTCCGAAATAGGGCCGATCCGGGTAGCATGTCTCGGGTGGCAGAGCACCCCGACACCAAGCGCAGGATCGTCGAGCGGCTCAAGCGTGTCGAATCGGCAACGGCCACGGATCTCGCCGCAGAGTTCGGACTCACCGACACCGCATTGCGCCAACACCTCGACGCGCTCGAGGACGCCGGGATGGTCACCAGGTCGATCGCCGAGCCGATGGGCCGTGGACGCCCCCCGCTGCATTGGCAGTTGGCACCCGCTGCGACCGAGTCGTTCCCGGATCGCCATGCCGATCTGACCGTCGAGCTGATCAGCGCGATGCGAACGACGCTGGGCGAGGGGGCGCTCGAGCGAGTGATCGGCGCCAGATCCGATCGGCAGACCGCGGCGTACATCGTTGCGCTCGGCGACGCCGACGAATTGCCCGAGCGTCTGCAACGGCTGGCAGACCTGCGCACCGACGAGGGATATCTGGCCGAGGTGCAGAGCGATGAGAACGACTTCATCCTGATCGAGCACCACTGCCCGATCGGTGAGGCCGCCGGGGCCTGCGGCGCACTGTGCAGCGCGGAGCTCGACGTCTTTCAACGAGTCCTGGGCGACACCGTCACGGTCACCCGCACCCAGCACCTGCTGGCCGGCGATCGCCGTTGCACGTACAAGGTCGAGGCAGCCGCTTCGTAACGCGGGTCGCGGTAACGTGCCCGCCATGGCTGATTTCCTCCTCGGCGGGCAGATCGATGCTGCCAAGCACGAGCGCACCGACTCGTTGACGACCATCTCCTCGGGTGATTTCACCACGCATGGCGTCATCGTCGGAATGACTGGTTCGGGTAAGACCGGGCTCGGGATCGTGTTGGTGGAAGAAGCGCTGAGCGCTGGCGTGCCGGCGCTGCTGATCGATCCCAAGGGCGACCTGACCAACCTGTGTCTCACCTTCCCGCAGCTCGCCCCGACCGATTTCCAACCGTGGGTCAACGAGGGCGACGCATCCAAGGCCGGTCAATCGGTGCCCGACTTCGCCGCAGCGCAATCCAAGGCATGGACAGACGGCCTCGCAGCGTGGGGCATCGCCTCAGATCGCATCACCGCGCTCCGCAACGACGTCACGTTCACGATCTATACGCCCGGCTCGAGCGCGGGCATCGCGCTCAACATTGTCGGCTCGCTGCAAGCGCCTTACGACGTCAGCGACGCCGAGGTCGTCGGCGATGAGATCGAGGGCTTCGTCAGCGGTCTGCTGAGCCTGGTCGACATCGACGCCGACCCGCTCTCCAGTCGCGAGCACATCCTGTTGTCGAACCTCATCCTCAACGAGTGGACCGCCGGGCGCAGCCTCGACCTGCCCACGCTCGTCGGCATGATCCAGCAGCCACCGATTCGCAAGCTCGGCGTGTTCGAGCTCGACCAGTTCTTCCCGCCGAAAGATCGCATGGCCTTCGCGATCCGACTCAACGGCCTGCTCGCTTCGCCATCGTTCGGCGCCTGGATCACCGGGCCGCCCCTCGATATCAGCTCGATGTTGAAGACGGCCGACGGCAAGCCGCGGTGCGCGATCGTGACGACCGCACACCTCACCGATCAGGAGCGCCAGTTCGTGACGACCTTGATCCTGTCGAAGTTGGTCACGTGGATGCGCAAGCAGAGCGGCACCACCGACCTTCGCGTCCTGCTCTACATGGACGAGGTCGCCGGCTACCTGCCGCCGACGGCGATGCCACCGACGAAGAAGCCGATCATGACGTTGATGAAGCAGGCCCGGGCCTTCGGGGTCGGCGTGGTGCTGAGCACGCAGAACCCGGTCGACGTCGACTACAAGGCGCTGTCGAACGCGGGCACGTGGATGATCGGCCGCCTGCAGACGGATCAGGACAAGCAGCGCCTGCTCGACGGGATGAGCGCAGCCAGCGGAGCAGTCGACGTGAAAGAGATCGGCAGCACCATCGCCGGACTCGCCAAGCGCGAGTTCGTGTTGCGCCGCGCCGGCAAGGACCACCCGGAAGTGTTCACGACCCGATGGGCGATGAGCTACCTCCGCGGCCCGTTGACCCGAGACCAGATCGCCCAGCTGATGGCCGACCAGAAGAGCGAGATCGCGCCCGCCGGACCCAAGACCGAGATCGCGTCGCCCGCGGCCGGCGAGGCGACCACTGCGGTGAGCAGCGGCAGCGAGATGCCGGCCAGCCCCTCGACAGGCAGCGGCGCGCAACTGGCCCACGACGAGATCACGTTGTTGCCCGAGGTTGCCGCCGCCGTGGCGGTGCGGTGGGCCGACGTCGCATCACCGTGGCTCGCCACCGTGGGCGGCGATCCCCGGGGCACGCGCTACGAGGCGTCGATCGTTGCACGCGTCGCGCTTCGTTACGACGACGACAAGGCCGACCTCGTCCACGACGAGGAGTACGAGGCCGTACTTTTTCCCCTCGGCGACCCGGTCGACGCGTCGCGTTCGATCGCTGTCGACTACGACGATCGCGATCTGCGGCCGCAAGCACCGAGCCCGTGTGTGTACCGACTGCCGAACGCTCCGGTCAAGGACAAGACCTTCTGGACACGCGTCGAGCGCGACCTGATCGATGCGCTGGTCAGATCGCGCACCGTCGACCTGCAAGCCAACCGCGATCTGAAGATGTTCGGCAGGCCCGGAGAACGTGCTGACGACTTCACCGCCCGCTGCCTGGCAGCCGCCAACGATCTGGCCGACAAGGAGACCGCGGCGCTGCGAAGCAAGTACGCCGACAAGGTCAGTCGCCTGCAGACCCAGATCCAAGCCGCCGAGGGTCGCGCCGAGGTGCTCGACACCGAACGCAAGGGCCGCCGCAGCGAGGAGATGCTCTCGACCGCTGGCTCGATCCTGGGCGGGCTGCTCGGTGGACGCCGCAGCCGCGGCGGACTGCTGGGGTCGATCCTCGGCAAGGCCGGTGGCGCTGCCGGACGCCGCACGCGCACCGCCGCTGCGGGCGACCGGCTCGATGCGGCGGAGAACAAGCTCGAAGGCCTGCACCGACAACTCGAAGATCTCGAGTCCGAGTTGACCCAAGAGGTCACCGACATCGACGCCAAGTGGATGGCGACGGCGAAGAACATCAGCACGTTGCAGGTCGGCCTCGAGCGCATCGACGTCAAGGTCACCCAACTCGCCCTGGTCTGGATCCCGGTGCCGTAAACCAAACCGGGTCGCCGGGAACGGCAATCAGCGCTGGCACCCGCGTTTGCCAACACTGATCCGACGGCTGAGCTACAGCGGTCCGAAGCGGGCAAGTTCGTCGTCGTCGGGCGCCAGCGTCGACGGGCCGACGTGCGCATCGAGCCAGGCGTTCATCGGGGCAGCTTCATCCCACGTGTCGCGCACGCGCTTCACGACGGCCTTGGTCTGCATCCACCGCCCCGCATCCCAGCGCCGCGTTCCGACCAGACCCTTCAGCCGCAACAATTCGATCCGTGGATGATCACGCGGGTATCCACGCGGCGCGGTCTTCAACGAGCCGATCGCGCTGAACTGCAGCCCGTTCTTCCCGAGCGTCTTGGTGATGCCTGCAATCTCGCCTCCCACCGAGT
The DNA here is from genome assembly GCA_039931555.1 of Ilumatobacteraceae bacterium. GTDB lineage: Bacteria > Actinomycetota > Acidimicrobiia > Acidimicrobiales > Ilumatobacteraceae > JAENVT01. The sequence continues at coordinate 89,764 of JBDTRP010000001.1, forward strand.
CGCCATCAAGTGCGGCGCGGAACCGGTCGAGCTGATCGCCGGCCATGTGGTAGTAGCCCGAGCCGGCGACCATGCCCATCGCCGACAACTGCACGTAGTAGCCGGCGCCGGCCTGCGACTCGCCGTATGCACCGATGTGATCCTTGTAGGGGGTCTTGTCCTTCGAGAATCGCACGTCCTTGTTCGGCCGGAACACGTGATACGGGCCGTAGGCGGCGAGCTCGTCGAGCAAGGCAAGCATCGGGCCACGGACGGTGCGCTCGAAGACCGGCTTGTTGGCCAGCCAGTAGGTCCGGGAATTGTCGGCTATCAGTCCTTCGTAGAACCGGATCGCCTCGTCGGGGAATCCTGTGAACGCCATCGGCGCCACTGTAGAGGGCGACTGACGATGCCGTAATAGTGTCGCTGCGTGACCGTGTTGGCGATCGATCAGGGCACCTCCGCCACCAAGGCGCTGGTCGTCGCCGACGACGGTGAGCTGCTGTCGCTTGCCGAGGCGTCGATCCAGGTTCGAGCCTCTGCCGACGGGGCGGTCGAGCTGGATCCGGAGGAACTGTGGGCCAGCGTCGTCGGGGCCGGCACCGAGGCGCTGGCGGCCGCGGGCAACCCGCGACTGACAAGCATCGGCTTGGCCAACCAGGGCGAGACCGTGCTGGCGTGGGACCGTTCGACGGGCGTACCGAACGGGCCGGCGATCGTGTGGCAGGACCGTCGAGCCGAGATCGTCTGCGACCGGCTCCGCGACCACGCCGAGTTTCTGGCCCAGCACACCGGGCTCGAGCTGGATCCATACTTCGTCGCGCCGAAGATCGTGTGGCTGCGCGAGCAGCTCGGCGGATCGCCCACCATCACCACCACCGACGCATGGATGCTGCACCGCCTGTGTGGTGCCTTCGCCACCGACGTCGCCACTGCCGGCCGCTCGCTTCTCCTCGACCTCGACACCGGGCACTGGAGCAATCGCGCCTGCGACATCTTCGGCATCGATTCGGCGATGTTGCCGAGGGTCGTCGGCAACGCCGAGGCGTTGGGTGAGTGTTCGGTGTTCGGCGGCTCCGTGCCCGTCACCGGGACCTGCGTCGACCAACAAGCCGCGCTGTTTGCCGAGCAATGTCACGCCGCGGGCGAGGCCAAGTGCACGTACGGAACCGGAGCCTTCATGCTGGCGTGCACCGGCGACCGGCCGACACGATCGACCAATGGTCTGGTTGGCTGCCCGGCGTGGAGGCTCGGAGACACGCTGACCTACTGCCTCGACGGCCAGGTGTACACCGTCGGTGCAGCCGTCAACTGGCTCATCGACATGGGCATCATCGCTGAGCCCAACGACCTCGATCGTGTCGGTGGATCCGTCGACGGAACGAACGGCGTCGTCTTCGTCCCAGCGCTTGCCGGACTGGCTGCGCCGTACTGGAAGCCGCAGGCCAAGGCGGCCTTCACGGGGATGACGCTGTCCACCCAGCGGGGCCATCTCGTACGCGCCGCAATCGAAGGGATCGTTGCCCAGGTCGCGTTGCTCGCCCAGGCCGCTGGTCGCGATCTCGGCACGCCGTTGACCCGGCTGCGGGTCGACGGTGGCCTGACCCGCAGCCAGGTGCTGCTGCAGACGCAAGCCGACCTGCTGCAAGCACCCGTCGAGGTCTACCCATCGCCGCACGCGACCGCACTCGGCGTCGCTGCCTTCGCCGATCTGGGCGCCAACGTCGATTCACCGTCGCAGCTCGGCGAGACACCGTGGCGCCCAGATGCGGTGCTGGAGCCGAGGATCGGCGCGGACGAGGCAACCGAGCGACTGGCCGCATGGCAGCGGGCAGCCGCGGCGACGATGGATCTATGAGGGCCGACGATCCCGGCGAGGCCGTGTACGACGTCGCCGTCGTGGGTGGAGGCGTCGTCGGGTGCGCGGTCGCGCGGCTGCTATCGCGTCACGATTGCCGAGTCGCGATCATCGAGGCCGGGCCCGACCTCGGCGCCGGCACGAGCAAAGCCAACACTGCGATCTTGCACACCGGCTTCGACGCCACGCCCGGGTCACTCGAGGCGCGGCTGGTTGCACGCGGGTACTCGCTGCTGAGCGAGTACGCCCCCTCGGTCGGAATTTCCATCGAGAAGGTCGGTGCCGTCCTCGTCGCCTGGGACGACGAACAAGCGGCCTCGCTCGAGAAGATTGCCGCAAAGGCAAGCGCCAACGGGTACGAGCACACCGAGGTCATCGACCGCGACGCCGTGTACGAATGCGAGCCTCACGTCGGTCCCGGAGCAACGGGCGGGATGCTGGTGCCGGGCGAGCACATCATCGACCCATGGTCGACCCCGCTGGCATTCGCCTACGAGGCGATCGGCAACGGCGCCAGGGTGCTGGTCAACCACGACGTCGTCGGATGCGACGTGGGCGACGAAGTGACTGTCTTGCGGACGCGTCGCGGCGGCACCGTACGTGCTCGATTCGTCGTCAACGCGGCCGGGCTGCGCGGCGACGAACTTCACCGATCGCTCGGCCTCGACGGCTTCACCGTTCGGCCACGCCGGGGCGAACTGATCGTGTTCGACAAGCTTTCGCGCTCGCTGCTGAACCGCACGGTGTTGCCGGTCCCTACATCGCACACGAAGGGGGTGCTCGTGGCGCCGACAGTGTTCGGCAACGTGATGCTGGGCCCCACCGCCGACGACATCGACGACAAGACCGCGACCGGTTCGACGCGCGTCGGCATCGACTCCTTGCTCGACAAGGGCAAGCGAATCCTTCCTGCGTTGATGGACGAGGAGGTGACCGCTGTGTACGCCGGGCTACGAGCCGCGACCGAGCATTCCGACTACCAGGTCAGCGAGCACCGCGACCTTCGCTACGTGTGTCTCGGCGGCATCCGATCGACGGGACTCACGGCGTCGATGGCACTGGCTGAGGAAGCGCTGACCCGGCTCATCGACTGCGGACTCGACGTCGCCCCGACCGCTCGGACCACTGCCATCCGCATGACACCGCTCGGCGAAGCCGACGAACGGCCGTACCAGCGGGGCGCGCAGATCGTGTGTCACTGCGAACGGGTCACCCTTGGCGAGATCGCCGCGGCGTGCGTTGCCCCCGTCCCGGCGGTCGACTTCGATGGGTTGCGCCGGCGCACGCGGGCACTGGCCGGTCGCTGCCAGGGCTTCTACTGCCAGGCCGAGCTGTGCAAGTTGACCGGGTGGAGCGTGGCACCGTGACGATGCGGAATCGAATGGTCGCCATCGTCGGCGGCGGGCCTGCAGGGCTCTCGGCGGCCATCGCTCTTCGCCGCCTCGGCGTCGGCGGGGTCATCGTCTACGAGCGCGAGCAACAGGCGGGTGGGATTCCCCGACACACCGATCACCTCGGTTTCGGGATGCGCGACCTCCATCGAGTGATGACGGGTCCGCGTTACGCGCGCGCCCTCGTGCGACGTGCGAACGAGACCGGCGTGCAGTTACGCGCCGGTGCGCCGGTGTTCTCGCTCGACGACCTCGACGTCGACGCGGTGGTCCTCGCCACGGGTGTTCGCGAGCGGCCACGTGCGGCACGACTCGTTCCGGGAGATCGCCCGGCCGGGATCTTCACGACCGGGTCGCTGCAGCAACTGGCGTTGGCAGGTCAACGGGTCGGCACGCGAGCCGTCATCGTCGGTACCGAACACGTGAGCTTCTCGGCGATCTTCACCCTGGCCCACGTCGGCTGCCGATCCGTTGCCATGATCACGCCGCTCCCCCATCACCAGTCGTACGGCGTGCTCAAGCTCGCCGCAGCCACAATGCGACGGGTTCCCGTCTTGACCGGCGTCGACGTCGCCGAGATCGTCGGCCGGCGACGCGTCGAGCGCGTCGTGTTGACCGACGGACGAACGATCGCGTGCGACACCGTCGTCTTCACCGGCGACTGGATCCCCGACAACGAGTTGGCACGACGCAGCGGCCTGGCGATGAACCCGGCGATCAAGGGCCCCGCTGTCGATGCGGCCTTTCGAACCTCACGCGACAACGTCTTCGCCATCGGCAACCTCGTCCACCGCGTTGCCTCCGCCGATCGCTGCGCACTCGACGGAAAGGTGGTCGCCGCCGAAGTGGCGAGGTCGATATCGTGACGGTCTCGCCGCGGGCGTGGCGAAACTGGCAGACGCGCAGGGCTTAGGACCCTGTTCCGCAAGGAGTGTGGGTTCAAGTCCCTCCGCCCGCACACACATGAAGATCGATATTCAATTCAGCCCCGGCGCCAACGATTGGCCTGCGCTGCGCGACGCCATCGTGCGTGCCGAGGCCGAGGGGTACGACACCACCTGGGTGTTCGATCACTTCGACGGCGAGATGATCCAAGGCGACCGGCCGATGCTCGAGTGCTTCACGTTGCTCGGCGCGCTCTCCGTGGCGACGACCACCATCGGTCTCGGCACACTGGTGGCCAACGTCGCCAACCGCCATCCCGCGGTGCTGGCCGCCGCTGCATCGACTGTGCAGCGGATCAGTGGGGGACGGCTGACCCTGGGGTTGGGTGCCGGTACCGCGCCGAACAGCAAGTGGAGTGGCGAGCATGGTGCTCGTGGCATCCCGCTCAGCGGCGACATCGCCGACCGCCACGCGGCAGTGGAGGAACAGGTGCGTCACATCCGCGCCCTCCCGGAGCCAACGCCGATCATCATCGGCGTCAACAGCGTGCGACTGGCCACGCTCGCCGGGCAGATCGCCGATGGCATCAACGTTCGCATGACCAGCGAACGCGCCGGCGAGTTCGTGAAGGCCGCCCGCGACGCGGCCGGCGACCGCGCCTTCGAGATCAGTGGATGGACGTTCGACGACACCGACGATGTGCGCGACCAATCGCATGAACTGGGGCTCGACCGCCTCGTGCTCACCAGGCTGGGGCCGGTCACATGAACGTCTCCGACTTGTCGACACCGGCCCTGCTGATCGATTCCGACGCCTTCGAGCACAACCTGGCGACGATGGCCGCGGTGCTGCCCGGCAGCAGGTTGCGACCCCACGTCAAGGCGCACAAGTGCACGTCGCTCGCTCGTGCCCAACGCGCCCGTGGTCACCGCTCGTTCACGTGCGCGACGGCTCGCGAAGTCATCGGCATGGCCGCCGCCGGCCTGGGCGACGATCTGTTGTTGGCCAACGAGACGCTCGATCCGACACGGCTTGCGGCAATGGCCGCCCTACAAGATGGCTCGTTGATCACTGTTGCGGTCGACTCGCACGAGACCGTCGATGCCGCGGCCCTGGCCGGGCTCAGGTACGCGCTGGTCGACGTGAACGTCGGGTTGCCGCGTTGCGGCTGCCGACCCAGCGAGGCCGGCCACCTGGCCGACTATGCGAGGGGCCGGGGGTTGGTCGTGCGTGGCGTGATGGGCTACGAGGGCCACCTCATGGCGATCCCCGATCGCGCCCAACAGCGCGCCAGGGTCGCCGAGGCCATGGAGAAGTTGATCGTCGCCAGCCTGCTGGTCGGTGGCGACATCATCAGTGCCGGAGGCACCGACACCTACGACCTCCACGATCAGGTCAACGAGGTGCAGGCCGGCACCTACGCACTGATGGACACCTACTACGGCGGGCGCGGACATCCATTCCGCCAGGCGTGCTTCGTGTTGGCGACCGTGATCTCGTCGAACGACGAGTACGCCGTTGCCGACGCCGGGTTGAAGACGCAAGGAATGGACCACGGCAACCCCGCGATCGAGGCCGCCAAAGTCCGCTTCTTGTCCGACGAACACATCACCTTCTCGCCGACCGCACGGATGGCAGTCGGCGAGCGGGTGAAAGTCGTCCCGGCCCACATCGATCCGACGATGGCCATGCACGAGGTGGCATGGCTGGTGCGCGGCGATGAGGTCGTCGACCGTTGGCCGATCGACCTGCGCGGCTGGTGACCGACGAGGTCAGTCGGCGGCGCGCAATGCCGCCAACAGGGCATGCAGGGCTCGGGCACGGTGCGAGATCTGGTTCTTCTCGGCATCGCTCATCTGGGCAAACGACCGACCGTCGCCGTCGTCGGGAATGAACACCGAGTCGTACCCGAAGCCGCGATCACCCAGTTCCGTCGTGGCGATCACGCCCTTGCACACACCTTCGACAGCGACCTCGCGCCCATCTGGCCACACGACCATCACCGCAGACACGAAGCTGGCACCGCGATCGGTGCGATCCCCCAGTTCGGTGAGCAGCTTGACGCGATTGTCGGCATACGTGGCGTCCTCACCGGCAAAGCGGGCTGCGTACACCCCGGGCGCACCGTCGAGGGCGTCGACGAACAACCCGGTGTCGTCGCTGACCGCCGGCAACCCGGTGGCGGCGCAGATCGCCGCAGCTTTCAAGCGAGCGTTGCCGATCAACGAGTCAGCATCTTCGACGACCTCGGGAACATCAGCCGGTCGAGGCGCGAGCTGCACAACGCCGTCGAGGATGGCTGCGATCTCCAACACCTTGTCGGGATTGGCCGACGCACAGACCAGTTGCAGCACCGCCATCGTCAGCGACCGAGTGGGCGCGCCGGCGGCGGAACTGACACCATCTCGGCCTGCAGCGCCATGATCTCCGACAACCCGCCCGAGGCCAGCTCCAGCAGCATGTCGAGCTCGCCTCGCGAGAAGGCGGCACCCTCGGCTGTGCCCTGCACTTCGACGAACAGTGGCTCTCCGCCGTCCTTGGCCAGCATCACCACGTTCATGTCGACCTCAGCGGTCGAATCCTCGATGTACGGCAGATCGAGCATCGGCAGGCCACCGACGATGCCGACGCTGATCGCCGCGCAGTACGAGTGCAGCGGGTGCGACCTGATCGCCTTGTTCTGCACCAGTCGTGCCAATGCGTCGTGCAATGCGAGGTATCCGCCACAGATGCTGGCGGTGCGCGTGCCGCCGTCGGCCTGCAGCACGTCGCAGTCCACCACGACCTGGCGCTCGCCGAGCAGTTGCATGTCGCACGCGGCCCGCAACGAGCGACCGATCAGGCGTTGGATCTCGACGGTTCGCCCGCTCTGCTTGCCCTTGGCGGCTTCGCGATCGATGCGCTCGGGTGAAGCGCCGGGCAGCATCGAGTACTCGGCGGTGACCCAACCCTTGCCGGTGTTCTTCATCCAACGCGGCACGCTTTCGTCGATCGATGCGGTGCACAGCACCCGCGTCTTGCCGAACGTGACCAGCACGCTGCCGGCCGCCATCTCGGTGTAGTCGCGCTCAAATGTGATGGGGCGCAGTTCATCAGCGGCGCGGCCGTCGAAGCGGGTCATTGGGAGTACTCCTTGTTGATGGTCGGATCTGCAGTGGTCATTCCGGCGGCTGCCAGTGGTCGGCCGCGCCGAGCTCTGGGCCCAGCAGGCGGCCGCCGAGATCGGCGAACCAGGAGATGTCGCCACTCGAGTAGAAGCGGTGCTCCGCCGGTTCGTCGGAGTCGTCGGTGCGCAGGAGGTCGAGCCGCTGCAACAACTCTCGCGTGGCGAACGCGGTCTCGTCGGCGCTGGAGACCAGGATGACGTCGGGGCCCATGACCTCACCGATCACCCGGGCCAGATACGGGTAGTGCGTGCAGCCGAGCAACAATGCGTCGACGCCAGCGGCCTTCACCGGCGCCAGCAGCCGTTCGGCGAGGATCGTGACCTCGTCGCCGGTCGTCTGGCCGCGCTCCACGAACTCGACAAAGCCGGGACATGCTGCTGCCGTGAGGTGCACGTCGGCGCCGGTGGAAGCAACGGCTCGTTCGTAGGCGCCCGACCCGATCGCTCCCACGGTGCCGATCACCCCGACTCGCCCGGAACGGCTGGCCGCCACCAAAGCCCGTGCGCCGGGCTCGACGACATCGACGACCAACACCGGCAGCTCACCCTGCAGGTGGTCGAGCGCTGCAGCCGACGCGGTGTTGCAGGCGACGACCACGGCTTTCACGTCGTGTTGCTTGACCAGGCTCCAAGCCAACTGCCGGGCGAACTGGCACACCTCGTCCTGCGGTCGAGGTCCGTAGGGATACCTGCCGGTGTCACCGATGTAGACCAGGTTCTCCGCCGGGAGCAGATCGATCAACGCGCGGGCAACGGTGAGCCCACCGAATCCACTGTCGAACATCCCGATTGGTCGGTCCTTGTCGGCGCACATATCGATGGGCCAGGCTACGGCGACACCGGGGCTCTACGCTCGACCACCGCATGCTGACCGCAACCATCCTGGCGCTCGTGGCCGCGGTGCTCCATGCCGCGTGGAACTTCTCCGTCAAACAATCGATCAGCGACCGCTTCATCGCGTTGTGGGGTCAGTTCTTCTTCGCCGGCGTGCTGGCGGCTGTCGTGCTGATCATCGGCGGCGGCATTCCGGCGCGCGGCCTCACGTGGGCAGCGTTGTCGGGGCTGGCCCACATCCCCTACACGGTGTTCCTGGCCAAGGCGTACAACGTCGGCGACTTCTCGCGGGCCTACCCCATCGCCCGCGGCGGTGGCGCGCTGTTGGCCGGCCTCGGCGGCATTGCATTGCTGGGCGACACCTTCACCCCGGTGGGCGTTGCCGGCATGGTGGTCGTGGCCCTCGGGCTGGTCGCCCTCGCAGGTCGCGGCGCGTCAGCGCAGGTGCGCGTGGCGCTCGGAGTCGCGATGGCGATCGGCATCTATTCCGTTGCCGACGCCAAGGGGATCCGCAGTGTCGACACGCCGTTGTACGCTGCCGCGTCGTTCGTGTGCGTGACGGCCACGACCAGCACGTTCGCTCTGGCGACGGGCCACCGAGAGGCAATGGTGGCGGCGATGCGCACCTACTGGCGGCGATTCCTCGTCATGGGCATCGCCTCGGGGGTCACGTACGCGCTCGTGCAGATCGCCTTCCAGCGGGCGCCGGTCGGCTACGTCACGTGTCTGCGGGAATCGAGCGTGGTGTTCGCCGCCTTCGTCGGTGCCCGCTACTTGGGCGAAGGCCAGGCGATCAGACGCACGGCGGCCGCATGCGTGGTCGTCGTCGGACTGTTGCTGCTCGTCCTCGGCCGTTGACCGTCGCCGCAGCTACGTGACGCTGATCAGCCGGGCTGTGGTGACCCATCGAAACCGCACGGAGTGCGGCGGAGTGCAGGCGACCAATTGCACCGTCGCCAGCCCCGAGGTGATGCCGATGTTGTTGATCGCGGTGAAGAACGGCGCCGTCACGTCTTGGCGCACGACGACGTAGTTGTACGAATGGCCGTCGTCACCGATCAGGTTGATGACGCCACCGAGGGGAACGTAGTTGATGTACAGGAACGGGGCGCCATGCGACGTGCGGTGCCCGAACAGCACAACGTTGCCGGGCGTGGCCAACTGCGCGGCACCGTTCCACGTGGCGGCGATACCGAGGTTGGCCACCGCATCGAGATTGGAACCGGTGCCAACCGGGAGAGACATGCCGATCGAGCCGGCGTCGACTTCGTGCGCCGTCGAAGGACCGAAATTGGGGTTGGTGGGCGGAGGCAGCACTGCGGCCGTCGGCGCGCCGAGGTACCAGCCATTGAGATCGGCAATGAGGTGCAGACCGTTCTGCGTGAACAGGCTGATCCCGCGGCTGCTGGCGCGGACGATTGCGTGGTTGGCGATCGTCTGATCCCATGTGTCGACGTTGAGGTTCGACGCCTTCGGCCTGCCGACGCCGGATGGGAAGGCGGTGACGAAGCCCCCGAACATCGATTCGGTACCGGTGATGTTGATGGCCGCGGCCGCGACCTGAACGCCGGAGGGCGGATAGATCGGGAACTCGAGCGTGCTACCGCCCCAGGTCGGCATGACCGTGGAGTTGCGCGAGTCGAGCAATCGCGATGGGTCGACCGGCACGAACAGTCCGTCAGTGCCGACCGGCGTCTTCGAGCCCGTGAAGTAGCCGGCGACGTCGATGACGAGGTGCCCGCCTCCTTGACTGAAGACGTTGAACGCGGGCGTGCCCGACAGCAACACGATCGCCTGGCCGGCTCGGGTCTCGCCAGGAGCGTCGATGTTGAGGTTGCTGGCATTGGGGCGAGCCTGGCCGATCGGAAATGCCGTCCAGAAGCCGACGCCTGTCTCGGTGGCAGTGAGGTTGACAACGACGGCGACTGCATCGGCGGGTACACCCGCCGCGCTGACGTCGATGCGCTCGACCGACAGGCCGGCAACGCCGAACCCGCGGTCCCTCGTGTCGAGGACGCGGAAGGCACCGTCGGCGCGGGTCACCAGCCGCCCGCTCGACACCGGTATGGACACCGGGAGATACGCGCCGGAGACATCGACAGCCACGTTCATCGGCCGCTGCATGTACACGTCGACCGCACCACCGGCACCGAGCTTGACTGTGACCATGTTGGCCATGACCTGACCGGCGCCATCGAAGTTGACGTTCGAGGCGGTCGGCAGCCCGGAACCTGCCGGATACACGGTGACGAAACCAGGTGCCGTGGTGTCGACCCCGGTCACGTTCAAGACTGCGGCAGTGGCGTTGTTCGGCACGCCGGCACGGCCGGCCACCTGCACCCGCACGACGCTGGCGGAAACCCGGGTGAACCCGAATGCGCCCTCCTCGGGCCGCGTGTCGGCCAGCCTCGTGGGAGCAACCGCCTGATACGCAGAGGAACCGGCGAGGACTCCGGCAGCCTGCACAGCGGAGAAGTCGGCACCGAGGCTCGGGACGACCAGCTGACCCGCCGTCACGAGGAGTGTCAAGGCAAACGCCTTGGGACCGATACGTCTCATCGTTGCACCCTAGCGATCATCAAGCCGACGAAGGAGGCTCCTAGAAGTAGATGATTCGTTCGGCCCGTTTCTCGGCCTCGTCGAGATCGTCGGTGTAGGCACCCGTCGACAGGTACTTCCACCCGGCATCGCTGACGATGAACACGATCACACCGTCGGTGATCTCGCCGGCGACCTTGGCGGCGCCGGCCATCGCCGCACCGGAGGAGATCCCGGCGAAGACACCACATTCGCTGACCAGGCGGCGGGTCCACTCCAGGCTCTCGCGTGGGCGCACGACCCGCTTGCGGTCGAGTAGATCGAACCCGTACCACTGGTCGAACACCGGCGGGATGTAGCCGTCCTCCAGGTTGCGTAATCCTTCGACGCGCTCCCCCAGCGGGGGTTCGATGGCGATCACCTTGATGCCCGGGTTCTGCTCTTTCAAGTACCGGCCGGTGCCCATCAGCGTGCCACTGGTGCCCAGCCCGGCGACGAAGTGGGTGATCTCGGGGCAATCTCGCCAGATCTCGGGCCCGGTGCCCTCGTAGTGCGCCAGCGGGTTGGCGTCGTTGCCGTACTGGTACAAGAAGCACCACTGTGGGTTGGCCGCAGCCATCACCTGGGCGCGTCGCACGGCGCCGTTGCTGCCCTCTTCGCCAGGGGTCAAAATGACCTCGGCGCCGAACACCTCCAGCATCTGACGACGCTCGGTCGACACGCTGGAGGGCATGAGGATCTTGATCGGATACCCCCTCAGCTGGGCGATCGCGGCCAGGGCAATGCCGGTGTTGCCGCTCGACGGCTCGAGGATCGTCTGCCCGGGCTCGAGCTGGCCATTCTTTTCGGCGTGTTCGATCATCGACTTGGCGATGCGATCCTTGACCGAGCCGAACGGGTTCTGTCCCTCGAGCTTGGCGATGATGCGCACGTCGGGATTCGGCGAGAGTTTGCTGACGTCGACCATGGGCGTGTTGCCGATCATGTCGAGCACACTGTTGAACGGAACCATCACCATCCCCAACATCACGCAGCGGATCACCTATTCCGATGAACCTGATCAATTCTGTCGGGATTCTATCTCAGCCGACCGCGACCCGCTCTTCGGCGATCGTGGCGTCGACGATGCGATAGCAGCGCGTCTCGGGGGCCTCACGCTTCAAGCTGACGATCACGTAGTGCCACCCCGGGTCGGGTGCCTGGTCGACGTCGGTGGGGCTGGGATAGGGCTCGCTGTGGGTGTGGCTGTGGAACACCCCGATGATCTCCAAGCCGTCGCCTTCCGCTGCCCGTTCGGCGCGCAGCAGTTCCTTGCCCGGGATCGCGTAGATCCGTGCCGACGCCGCCTCGTTCGTACACGCGACGAACCGGTGCACGGAATCGCCGCGGCCGACCAGCAGTCCACAGGCCTCCAACGGGTACCCGTCGTAGGCGTGACCGATCATCTCGGCGAAGGCGCGGTTCGGGAAGGCGAGCATCGGCCGAAGGGTAGCGAGGCGGTCGCCGACGAGGCGACCGCTACCCTCAACCGCCATGTCGCCTTCCCGTCCGACCTCGGACGACCGCAAGATCATCGCCAGCAACCGCAAGGCGCGACATGACTATGCCATCCTCGACACGATCGAGACGGGCATCGTGCTGCAGGGCAGCGAGGTCAAGAGCCTGCGCCTCGGCCATCTCCAGATGGCCGATGCCTACGCACGCGTGATCAACGGGGCCATCTGGCTCGACGGCATCCACATCCCGCCGTACCAGTTCGCCCACGGCATCGGCGCGCACGATCCCGATCGGCCGCGCAAGTTGCTGCTGCACGGACGCGAGATCGAGCGCATCGCTGCCGAGGTGGCCCAGGAGCGTCTGGCCTTGGTGCCCCTGTCGTTCTACTTCAAGGGGGGCAGGGTCAAGGTCGAGTTGGCGCTGGCCAGGGGCCGCACGAAGGGCGACAAGCGCAACGCGATGGCCGAACGGGACGCGAAGCTCGACATGCAGCGGGCGATGGGTCGCCAGACCAAAGGCCGCACCGACTGACGGCTGGCGTCTAAGGAGCGATCACTTGCAGGGTCGCCTCGGCGTGGAGTTTGACCATTGCCGGGGTGACCTCGTCGTTGGCCGGCAGTTCGACGATGAACGCGGTCCCGCCCTTGATCGTGTGGTTGATGTACTGCGTGAAGGTGCCGGTGCAACCGCCGGTGCACGGGGTCGATGCCGCCGACAACCCGACCAGCTCGGCGAAATGCGTGGGGATCTCGCGATGGGCCCCACCGGGCGACACCCGGTTGGCGTCCTGGTGCCAGAACATCGTGATGTATGGCTTGATCTCGCCGACGAACTGTTCGAGCGCCTGTGTCTCGGGTTGGTCGGCCGGCGCCTCGCCCGAGTACTCGCCGTCCGCCGTCGTCTTCGGGATGTACGTCCAGTTGTAGGACACGTTGCGGTTGAGGTCGACGCCGTTGGCGTTGTAGCGAATGTCGGCAGCCTGCCCATCGGGGTTGATGCTGTCGATGATCCACAAATCGATGCCCTTCGGTGTCGGCATGGCGCGGATCATCTGGGTGATGCCGTCGCCCTTCGCTTCGTTGCCGTGGATCACACCGATCAACAGCACCGGTCGGCCGCCGGGTGTGCCCATGCGATACGCGGTGATGTCGCGGCCCTGCACCGATTGCCCGATCACGCGTGTCTCGATGATGTTCGCCGTGGTTGCGATTGTCGTGCTGGTCGTCGCCGCTTCGGTGGTCGTCGCGGCCTGCGTGGTGGTGGTCGACGACGTCACGGTCGTCGTGGTCACCTCCGGAGTCGTGGTCGATGTCGCCGCGGCCGAGGTCGTTTCGGCCGGCGCGGCGATCGTTGCCGACGAACTCGTCGTGGAGTCCGAACTGCACGACAGCAGTAGCCATGCGCCGAACAGCACGGCGCACGATGCCCGGCGATTCACGATGCGGCGGCGATCAGTTGGGCGTGATCACCACGCCGCGGTCCCCGTACGGGATCCGCTTGCGCTTGACGATGCCGCCGACCTTGGCGAGAAACTTCGTCAAGTGGCACATGAAGCCGTACTTGGCCTTGATCTTCGTGCGGATCCCCTCGAGTTGCGGGCCGGTGACCAAGACCGCCGTGGCCGCTGTCGGCGAGGTCCCGGCCTTCACCCGCCCGCGGGCGTCGGACGGTTGCACGATGACTTTGGAGGTGTGGCCCAGCCGCTTGGCCTTCCCCGATCCGGACGAGGTCCAGAACCCGATCTTTCCATCGTCTATCGGTGCGGCCCACACGGGCGTGGTGACCGGTGTGCCGTCACGCTTGAAGGTGGTGAGTGCGAGATACTTCTCATCAGCGAGACTCATGCCCATCAGGCTAATCGTCATGTCAAACCGTGTTGGTCTCGACCGGGCAGGGCCAACACACGCAGGGCACCGGCCCGTGACCGAAACGCAAGCGGCGGCCGAAGATCGGTCGGCTCACCATCGAGCGCGATCGCCACCATCGGCTCCGCGGTCTTCACGATCAGGGTCTCGCCGGCTCGTCGCTCGGTCTCCTCTGCCGCACGGATGCCGCCGAACCTCGACTTGATGGCGTTGGTGACCAGCCGCCACCGGCTCGTCGTGGCGATCACGTACACGTCCAGCCGATGATCAGTCAGCGACGTGCGCTGGCCCACCCGTTCGCCGCGCTCGTCGAACAGACCATTGCCCACGAACAGGAACGGCGTCTCGATCGCGACCGGCGTTGCCCCGTCGATGCCCAGTTGCAGGCGATGCACGGGCAGTCTGCGCAGGGTGCGAATGATCGCCGCCGGCGCGGCCCGAACCTTGTCCCAACCGCGTCGTTCGCCGAGGCTGCCCAATGTGCTTGTGTCGATCACGATGACGGCTCACGTCGACGGCTGACAGCGAACCCGTGTCCGACTACGCGCGAGGCGGCCGCCGGCGGCGCGACGATCAAGACTGTCGAGGTGACCGAGCCGGACCTCGAAGCCGTGTTCCTTCACCTGACCGGCCGAGCGCTTCGCGACTGAGGCAGCTGCATGGGTCCCCCTCGAAGTCTTCTCACCGACGATGAAACACGTCGCTCATCTGACGCCCCACGCGTGGGCCAACGACGCGTTCGCCAAACTCGTCGGACACGGCGGGTCCATCACCGACATCGGCATGTCGGCACCGATCAACATCACACCGACAATCACCGTGAGCTGCCCAGCAAGCGTCGGTGCCGCAGACACCAGCGCCGTCGGCTACAACGCCGCCGTGCTGATCGACGCCGCCGACAAGGCAATGTACGAAACGAAACGGGCTCGACAGGCATCCGAGACGTTTACGCAAACCCCGGGTCATAGCCCGTGCCGAAGTGAGCGAGGTGTAGGGCATCGCGCCAGCGCTACGCAGGGCTTTGCGAATCTGAGGTTGTTCTACGACTCCAGCCGCTCGGATCTTTGCCAAGACCGTGACGCGCAGCAGGAGAAACCCGCTCACACGAGCTTCAGGACGTTGAGGACCGTGGGGAACAACCGCTGAGAAGTACCGAAAGGCGGTTCAGAACGCGCGGGCCACAACGACCGCGAGGCACCGGAACCCCGAGGCTCAATCGTCGTGTTCGCCGAGGCGGATCTTCATGACAGCTCCGCTGTTCAGTTCCGGGTTCGCCGAGTTGACGCTGACGTACATCGAGCCATCGGATCCCTGGGCGATGCCGCCCGGCAGTGGAAGCTCACCGCCGCCGATCCGCTCGAGTTGATCCGGGTGGTCGAATGGGATTCGCACGACGTCACCTGGCGGACCGGCGGCATTGGGCTGGAACAGTTCAGTTGCCCAGAAGTTGTCGTGCCGGTCGAACGTGCATGCTGTTGCGGTGGTCAAACCGGTTGCCCACAATGTGGGTTCCGTCGGGAAGCTCGCGTTCGGGTCGACTCGCCAAACGTTGGACTGGCCAGAACCGAATACGAACAGGTTCGCCACGAAGTTCAGCGTGGCGACATAGAGCATGCCGTCGGGACCCTCCGCGATGCACGTTGGGGTGGAGTCACGGAACGGTGGTGCGATCTCGTTCGGGATGTAGGAGATCACTCGAAGCGTGCCGTCGGCCATGACCTCGTTGATGGTGTTGGCTCCAGCATCAGCGACGAAGGTGCGGACCTTGTGGGTCTCGCCGTCTCGGGTGATGAGCACGCCGTAGGGGTTCGAGTCGGGGAAGTCATCCGGGAACAGTTGCTTATTGTCTCCAGTGAACTTGTACATCTGGTCACCAACGTCGCTCACCGCGGTCGCCGCGCCGGTGGCGCCATCGAGGCGGTACAGCAGCCCGGCCTGGGTCGCGTCCAGTGTCGCGCCCGACAGAGCAGCTATCCCGTCATGCGACTCGCTCATGATCATTCGTATCTGGCAGCCGCCTCGCCCACCGTCATCGCCTTCGTCCGACTTGTTGTGGCGACGATGCGTGGTACAACCGCTGCCGAGCGCAGTGATCCCTTCCGGGCCGAGCACGTCGGGCGGCTGAGATGGATCCTGCGTGGCGTAGAGAGTCTGGAAGCCCGTTGACCATGCCGCAGTGGAGGAGCCACGCGGGTACTTGCTGACCCTGCCGGTGTCGGCGAGCCCAAAAGGTCCTGGACCTGCGGAACCTGATTCTGAGACGTACAGGTTGCCCTGACCGTCGACCGCCAACCCTCTCGGGGCGTTCAGACCAGGGATGAAGGTCGTGATCTTGGGGCTATGGCGGCCTTCGGCGACGCTTGTCGGAGCGCCGACCAAATTCACACCAACGACCCCCAACACGGTGATTGCAGCCGCAATCCGTCGCTTGCCACGCATGTTGCCTCCTCATAAGTGGCTGCGTCACAGTCCAGCGACCAATCCTTCGCCGCTCATACAGACCACAGCCTTAAGCCCTGAGGGGCACCATAAGCCTCGCGTTCACGAGTGTCAACCAGCCAATTATCAATATCGCCGCAGCTCACCGAGGTTGTCGAGGAACCAGCGCTCATCGTGCTCGTCTCGCTTCAGACCGTAACCATCAGGCGTCGGAACGCAAGCACATGAGCCACAGAGCCTTCGTGTACCACGCAGCATGTTCGCTCACGGTCCGAGGCTCGTCGGGCGCGATTTCGGCATTGCTGGTACTCACAGCGCACCCAACGGGCTCAACGGGTTCGATTCGGGTACTGGGAGTACCGAGATGGCGCCCAACGAGTGAGCGACTGTTCACCTCGGGAGCAGCTTCGAGCCTGAGTCGCGAATCGAGTTACAGCCAGCCGCCCGCGAAACCAGCGTTTCGGAGGCCATTGACAATGAAGGGACACTTCTTCAGCAACCCCCACAGAAATTCAGTGCGATGGTTCTCGACCATCATCACTACCGGTCCCTGGTCAAGTCCGTAGTAGCCTTTGGATATCCACCCGCTCTCGTCCTGGTTCTCGCCGTGGAAGGTCGGATTGAAGCTGCATTTGAAGCCGTACTTGCTGGTTGCCTCCGGGTATACATCACTGAAGTACTGGAGCGCCGGCAAGACTATCTCGGGCGCAAACGGCAGCGATGCAGCGGCCGCCCAAGGAGCGATCGTTCCGTCGTCGGGGCCGTAGGGGATCCCGCGCGCTTTATAGTCAAAAAAGCGGCGTTCGACGCTGTCGATCTGCAGGCACGACGGGCCAGGACCATCGCTCGCTGTTATTCCCCAACAATGCTCGTTATATCCTTTGTATCCCAGTGGATTACGAATTGCATATTGTTGCTGTATATAGGTGGCGCGACGGCTGTTCTCGAAATAGTCGATTCCCTTGTCGCGCATGAAGGCATCTTGAATTCCACGAAAGTCGATCCACATGTGGGAAAGCTGATGAATGAAGAGCGGGCCGGCATAGAGGAACTCTTGGCCGTAGAGTCGCTTCCATCGATAGGTTCTCGTTTGCGCCCTGTAGCTCTCGGCGGGGATCGGATGCGTGGGCGAAGCGAGCGCCAACACGTAGAGTATCAGCGCCTCGGAATAGCCTTCCCAGCGATACGGCAAGAATCCACGCTCTGGCGTCCACCCCATCGAAACCGTTTGGTCTCCATTGAGCATCCATTCCCAATCAGCCCGAGCGTACAGCTCCTCGGCGATCGCCTGTATCTCGCGCTCCTCGGGCGTATCTCGATCAAAATACGCGGCGGACGTCAATATGCCGGCCAGGAGGAATGCTGAATCAATCGTTGACAACTCCGATTCCCATGCCCGGCGCCCGCTATCCATGTGTAGAAAGTGGTAGTAGAAGCCGTGGTAACCGGTCGCATCTGCTTCATCGCTCTGCTCACTATCTCTGAAGAATCGAAGAGTGGTTAGCGTGCGCTCGATAGCGTCGTGGCGCGTGATAAAATCGCGTTCGACGCCAATCGTGTAAGCCGTCAGTGCAAACCCAATCGGAGCAATGCTGGCATGTGAGCCCTGACGGGTGTTGTCAGGAACCATCCCGTTGGCGCAATTGCTCTCGTTCAGAAAGTATTGAAAGGTGTCCCGCTGGAGCATGCCCAACGAATCGTCGCTCATCGCTGCCTGACTCAACCGCGACCCCTCTCGCCCGCCCCGATCGGTGCCGACGCGTTGGCCAGGCCCACGATAACCAGCTGAGTCGTGATCGCACAGACCGTCTGCGGATGAACCGGCCCTGCTGCTGCGCATGGCGCCGTCCGCCTTGACGAGACATCACAATCGCAAGCACCAGCACTGCCACGATCCCAGCGCCGACGACGATCCACTGCAGCGTGACGATTCGGTCGGACCGTCGGCGTGCGACATCCTCGGGTGCTACCGTCGGGCTCTCCTTGGGCGCCGTCAGTGCCTTCGATGATCGAGTCCTCGAGGCTCATTGGGAGGGGAACCCACCGCGATCGGATCGCATTCCAAGGGAAGAATCCCGACCGATCACAGGGTTTCCACTCCATTCGGCCAAATGGAAGGATCGTGGATGACGTCCTATGACGTGGTGGTGATCGGTGGTGGTGCCGGTGGACTCGTAGCGGCCAGGGAGGCACGGCGTCGGCACGCCAGTGTCGTGATCGTTCAGGATGGCCCGCTCGGCGGCGACTGCACGTTCACGGGATGCATTCCGTCGAAGGCCTTGCTCGCCGCAGCCGCGCAGGACAACTCGTTCGACCAGGCCATGGCGCGCGTCCACGCCGCCGTCGACCACATCGCCGCCACCGAGGACGCCGCCGCACTGGCCCGGGAGGGCATCGATGTCATCGCCGGCTACGCCCGTTTCCGCAACCCGGCCTCGATCGACGTCGACGGCACCACGGTGCGATCGAAACGCTTCATCGTCGCCACTGGGGCACGACCGTTGATCCCTGCGATCCCGGGCCTACGCGAGAGCAATCCGTTGACCAACGAAACGCTCTTCCAACTCGACGCGCGGCCCACGTCGCTGGCGATCCTCGGCGGTGGACCGATCGGCTGCGAAATGGCCCAGGCGTTCGCACGTCTCGGCAGCCGGGTCACCTTGATCGAAGCCGAAGACCGACTACTACCGCGCGAGGAACCCGAGGCCTCAGCGGTGATCGCAGTCGCATTGAAACGCGACGGCGTCACCGTGCGGGTCGGCTCGCCGGCGACGCTCGTCGAGCGCAGCCCGGACGGCACGATCTGCGTCCACACCGAAACCGGTGAATCCATTGCCGCCGCGCATCTACTGGCGGCAATCGGCCGGGCGCCGTCAGGGCGCGGGTTCGGCCTCGAAGAGATCGGCGTCGTGATCGACAAGCGCGGCGCGATCACCGTCGACGACACGATGGCCACCAACATCGGCGGTATCTGGGCTGTGGGCGACGTCACCGGTCGACTCCAGTTCACCCACGTCGCCGGGCGCATGGGTTGGATCGCTGCCACCAACGCCCTCTCGAAGCTCGCTCGCATTCGCAGATTCCGACTGGACACCCGCGCGATTCCGTGGGCGACGTTCACCAGCCCCGAGGTCGCCCACGTCGGCCTCACCGAGGCCGAGGCTGCCGAACGACACCACGATGCCCGGGTCGCCCATCTCCCGCTCACTCACGTCGATCGTGCCGTCGCCGTCGGCGCAACCGAAGGTTTCGTCACCCTCATCGCCGCGCCGCGGCGCTTCACCCGGAACCTCGCCGGCGGACGACTCGTCGGCGCCACCGTCGTCGCCCCCACCGGTGGTGAACTGATCCACGAGGCCGCGCTCGCGATGCAAACCAACATGTTCGTCGGGCGTCTCGCCCAGACGACCCACGCCTATCCTGCCTGGTCCATGGCCATCCAACAAGCAGCACTGCAGTTCTTCGGCGAGTCTGCCGGCCTGCGAGCCAGGCCAGTCAGCGCCGCCCCGCCGAAGCACGGCCCCACGAAGTAGACAGCGACGATGACGACACCTGGGGACGAATCACCACTCACGCTGAAGGATTTTGCCGACTCGTTCTTCTACGGATCGCGCAGCAACCTCGACTTCAAGTTCCTTGCCGACCTCTCCGACACCGAAGCCGCCAACTTCTTTGAAGAACTTCTCGCCGAACTCGGCCGCACGCTCAACGATGGCGACGCAACCCGGCTCGTCGATCACGCCAGATCATGGCAACGCCGCGCGTACGGCGCCCACCTCGACTCGAAGGCCGCGTTCACGTACGACGACGTTCCATTCAGCATCCTCACCACACCACTCACCGAGACACCGGGTTCCTCATGCACATCGACATCGACAAAGGAGTCAGGCCATGGTTCGAGCAGTTTGGAACGGGAAGGTGATCGCCGAGAGCGACGAGACAGTCGTCATCGAGGGCAACCACTACTTCCCCGCCGACGCGGTGCGACCTGAGTTGCTGCGGCAGAGCACGACCACGACGGTGTGCCCGTGGAAGGGCCGCGCTTCCTACCACACGCTGATTGTCGACGGAAAGGAGAACCGCGACGCTGCCTGGTACTACCCCAACCCGAGCAGCGCAGCGTCTGCCGTCGCTCGACGGGTGGCGTTCTGGCACGGCGTCAAGATCGAGAACGACGGCGGCCCGGCACGGCGCCGTTCGTTCCTCGACCGGTTCCGTCGCACCGAGCAGACCACGCCCGACACCGACGAACACGCACACACCGGGCCCCCACCCGTGGCCGATCTCACCGACGTCACGTTCTTCGACTCGCTCGACGGCCACGCGACCATCGTCGACTTCTGGGCACCG
>JBDTRP010000002.1:0-3218 GCA_039931555.1 Ilumatobacteraceae bacterium
CCCATCACACGGGTGATGGGCTCACCGCGCAGGCTCTCGCGCAGCGCCCGGATGATGGGTATGCCGCCGGCCACGGCCGCTTCGAACAGCAGGTCGACACCGGATTCGTCGCTGACACCGAACAGCTCGGTGCCGACGTTGGCCAGCAGCTCCTTGTTGGCGGTGACGACCGGCTTGCCGGCTCGCAACGCCGACGTGATCAGTTCGCGCGCCGGTTCGATGCCGCCGATCACCTCGACCACGAGGTTGATCGACGGGTCGGCCACGACGGCGTAGGCGTCGCGTGTGAGCACCCCGTCAGCCAGCTCGACATCGCGCTCGCGACTGAGGTTGCGCACCGCCACTGCACCCACTTCCAAGCGCACACCCGTGCGAGCCTCGATGGTCGCTTGCTGCGCCGTCACCAACTTGACGAAGGCGGAACCGACGTTGCCGCATCCCAATACACCGATCCGCACGAGCGTTGTCACGGGCGGAAGGCTACGGGTTGGCGAGTTGCCGTCGAAACCCTTTGCAGCAGGTCAGGGCTTGCGGCGGCTCAGCAGCGACGCCACCGAACCGCTGCCGACCAGCAACGCTGCGATCACGAGACCGCCCGTTGTGCCGGCGCCGGTCGATGGAAGCTCTTGCGGGCTGGTCGTCGGCGGTGTCGAGAGCAGTGCGACTCTGGCCGGGGCCTGTACTTGCGCAGCGGCCGGAGCCGGAGCCAGCGCCGGAGCTGGAGCGGCTGCGGCCGAGGCCACGCACGCCTGATGTTGGACTCCGTTGTCGTCGGTCACGGTCGCCAGCACGCCGACGGTGCAGACCGCTGTGTCGCACTCGACCGGGGTGCTGACGCTGCCGTTGCTGATCGAGCCGCCAGCCGGAGCGTCAACCGTCGCGCAGGCAACCACAGCCGTCGAAGCGGGCGGCGCAGCGGCAGCAATGCCGCCGAATCCGACCAGGCCGGCGGCTGTGACCGCTGCCGACACGATGAGTTGGTAGATCTTCACGTTGTGGTTCCCGCCGTACGTCACCCGAGACCGAGATGATGTCCGTACAGTATTCGTCAAGATCGGCTACGTACAGCGATTGTCACCCGATTGGGCCGTTCGACCCACCGTCTGACCTCGGCCTTTTCACCCGGCGTGGTGGGCCGCCCGCAATCCGACCACCACAGCATCGAAGTGTTGACGTTCCAAGATCGCACCCTCGCGGCGCACCTGATGAGGGTCGACGTCGAGCAGTCGCTCGACCTTGGCGTAGCTGACCCGCCCCTCGCGGTCCCAGGGCCCGGGTCCGACGAGCACTTGACGTTCGTTGGTGTGGGCTTTCGACGTCAATGGCACCCCGACCAGGTCAGCACCCCTGCGCCCGATGATCACCACCGGGCGGTCCTTGCCCTGCGTGGGGTCCTCCTCGTACGGCACCCAGGTCCACACGACCTCGCCCGGGTCGGGGTCACCGTCGAGGCACGGGGAATACTCGACGCGCACGTCCGTGTCGGCGACATCGGCGGTCGGAGCCGGCTTGGTGAACAGCTTGCGGACGTGGTGGATCAGTCGAGATCGCATCGCACCAAGTCCTCCAGCGACTCCCGACGCAGCACCGGTCGCGCCGCACCGTCGCCGACGAAGACCACCGGAGGGCGGGTCAACATGTTGTAGTTGCTGGCCATGCTGCGTCCGTACGCACCGGTGACGGGCGTGGCCAGCACATCGCCCACCGCAGTGTGTTCCGGAAGGAGTGCGTCGAAGATCAGCACATCGCCGCTCTCGCAGTGCTTGCCGACGAGGCGAGCATGCATGGTGCGCGGCGCGGTGACGTCGCCCGGCAGGAACGCTTCATAGCCACTGCCGTAGAGCACCGGCCGCGGGTTGTCGCTCATCCCGCCGTCGACGGCGACGTATGTCCGCACGTCGGGGATGTGCTTCACCGTGCCGACCGTGTACACGGTGATCGCCGCATCGGCGACGATCGCCCGGCCGGGCTCGACGCTGACATGGCTGCGAACCCCGAGTGCGCCGCAGGCGTCGAGCAACACGTTGCCCCATTGGGTGATCGACGGCGCTTCCTCACCCTCGACGTAGGCCACGCCGAGACCGCCACCAAGCACGAGCTCCGGCAGGTCCAATGGCACGGCGAAGCCGGCCATCACCTCGGCGGCCTTGGCGAAGTTGGAGGCCGCGAACACGTTCGAGCCGATGTGGCAGTGCACGCCGGCGAGATGCACACTCGCCGATCGGCGCATGCGATCGACAGCGCGCTGGGCATCGCCGTTGCCGAGGTTGAACCCGAACTTGGAATCGTCCTGCCCTGTGGCGATGAACTCGTGGGTGTGGGCATGAACCCCGGGCGTGATGCGCGCCAGCACGGTCGGCACGGGCAGCCCCTCGCGGTGCAGGGCGTCGAGTCGATCGAGCTCGTCGAAGCTGTCGACCACGATGTGGCGCACCCCGTTGGTGATGGCCATCCGCAACTCGTCGACGCTCTTGTTGTTGCCGTGGAAGGTGAGCGCGCCGGTGGGCACGCCGGCGGCCATGGCGATGTACATCTCGCCGCCACTGGCGACGTCGAGCAGCATGCCCTCGTCATACGCCAGGCGAGCCATCGCCTTGCAGAGGAAGGCCTTGGTCGCGTACACGGCTCGACCAGGCCCGAACGCGGCGACCGCCTCGCGGCACCTCGCCCGCAGGTGCATCTCGTCGTAGATGAAGACAGGCGTTCCGAACTCGGCGACGACATCGAGCACGCGGCAGCCACCGATCGACAACGAACCGTCGGGCAGGACCTCGGCAGTATCGGGCAACAGCGACAGGGGGATCGCCGTCACATGCGCTCCGGAGCCTCGATACCGAGCACGTCGAGACCCTTGGCGAGCACCCGCGCCGTCTGCTCGCACAATCGCAACCGGAACGCTCTCGTTGGCGGATCCGCCTTCAGCACCGGGCACGCCTCGTAGAACGACGTGAAGCTCTGCGCCAGATCGAACAGGTACGTGCACAACCGGTGGGGGCTGTACTTCTCGAGGGTGTCGTGCACTGCGGCGTCGAAGTGCAGGAGTTGCAGGATCAGTTCGCGCTCCTCGGGAGCCAGCGTCGGCTCGCCGCTGGCTCCCGCTGCGGTGCCGACTGCGGCTCCGGCCTTGCGCAGGATGGAGCGGATGCGGGCGTGCGCGTACTGGAGGTACGGCGCGGTGTTGCCCTCGAACGCCAGCATGCGATCCCAGTCGAAGACGT
>JBDTRP010000003.1:0-3258 GCA_039931555.1 Ilumatobacteraceae bacterium
CCATGGGTCGTAGCCCGTGGGGAAGTGTGCGCAAGTTGCCGTCGGGTCGGTTCCAGGCGCGCTACTGCGTCGATCTCGTCTGGCACAGAGCACCGACCACGTTTCGCACCAAACGCGAGGTGGACGCGTACCTCGCTTCCGTTCGCTCCGATCTCGACCGCGGCGCGTGGATCGACCCCGATGCCGGCAAGGTCAGCTTCGAGGAGTACTCGTCGCGTTGGCTCGCCGAGCGGCCTCAACTTCGGCCACGTACCCGCGAGTTGTACGAGGGCGAGTTGCGGTTGCACATCCTGCCGGCGCTCGGCGGTGCGGAACTTCGCGAGATCACGCCGAGCCGAATCCGAACGTGGCGCGCCGACATGATCTCGGCAGGCAAGCCAGGCGCCTCGACGATCGCCAAGTGCTATCGACTGGTCCACGCGATCTTCGCGACCGCTGTCGAGGACGGCATCGTCATGCGCAACCCGTGCATCGTCAAAGGCGCCTCCACGGAGCGCCCCGCAGAGCGTCCTGTCGCGACCCTCGGCCAGGTGTTCGAACTCGCCGACGCGATCGCTCCTGAGCTGCGAGCCGCCGTGCTGCTCGCCACGTTCTGTGGACTGCGCCTCGGCGAGATACGCGCCCTGCGACACCGGCACCTCGACCTTTTGCATCGCAAGGTTCGGATCGAGGAGCAATATCAGGAGCTCAGCGACGGCACCCTTGTGCTCGGCCCCCCCAAGACTGACGCCGGGTTCCGGACAATCGTGATCCCGCAGATGATCATCCCCGACCTCGAGCAGCACCTGGCGTCTGTTCCACTGGGCTCGGGTGGATTGCTATTCACGACCAAGAGCGGCGCGCCGATGCGGCGGGCCACGCTCTACACCGCGTGGGGCCGAGCAACGAAGGCTGTCGGCGTCAGCGGTCTGCGGTTCCACGACCTCCGTCACACCGGCAACACGCTCGCGGCAGCGACGGGCGCCAGCACGAAGGAACTGATGGCGAGGATGGGTCAGTCGTCACCACGAGCGGCGCTCATCTATCAGCACGCAACACAGGACCGAGATGCAGTGATCGCCGACAGCCTCAGTTCGATGATCAAAGAGCACCGCTCCGCCACGTCGTGAGGCTCAACGGCTCGGCAACGCAGATCGGTGCTTATACGGGTGATCCATTCGTTCTGCCCTGCTGCATCCTTCTCTCGCGGCCCGGTGACTTCTGCAATGTCGTCCGAGTCGGGCCGGCCCTCGGCGATAGCCAGTTCGCCGGAGCGAGTTCGATTGGCCACGCATCAGGCAGTTCTGGCGCGGAGATGTCAGCTCGGCGGCTCTCGCTGGACGTCGCCCATCGCCATTTGCCCTCGAGATCCTGTAGACGCCCACGCCGCGACCGTGCGACGCTCACCTGACCGGGGAGGCTCCGCGCATCCAGCATGGAAGGTTCGATCGCTGATCGTGACCACGTCGTCTCCATCTCGAAAATCAACACCACAGATTTGGCAAGTCGTCATCGATCTCTCCCGTCGGAAATGGTTCACACTGACGGATCATCCGGTCGCTGTCCAGCACGCAGTACGGCAGATCTGGCGCGTGCGAATGTTTGATCGCGATTCCGGTGAGGACACAAACTGACTGCAAGTTTCTACGCTCGCGAGAACCACCAAGTCTGATTCTTCAACTGCGCGAGATCGGCAGATCTGGCGTCAAATCGGGACCAGCTGGTTCGTGTCTTCGTCGTACCGGAGATCGATGTATCGACTCTCCGCACAGCCGCCGTGGTGGTCGACGTTCCACTTCACTGTGAGAGACGCATCGACGTGAACTGCGCCCGTCGCGATCAGCCGAACGGCACTCTTGCTCGGCCCCTGCGCACCTGGGTTGAAGGGCAGGAAGAGGCTCAACGTCGCTCCGTCGAGGTGCACACCGGGAAGTCCTTTGAGTTCGCCTTCGTCGTTGCATTGATCGTCTACGCACATCCGCAGCGTTGTCTTGCCGTCTGTCATCGAGACCGGAAGTGTGATGTTGACGACGTCGCTGTAACCGACTGAGGAGCAGTCGATGTTCTTCGCGCATGATGCACCTATCGAGCAAAGGCATAGCAGCGCACCGGCCGCGGCAGCGGCGCGGGTCCGAGTCATTGGCGCAGATTGCCCGCTCCGCGCTCGTTCTGCAAGCAGGATTTCGAGCGCGGGCGGGTTGGGTCGGTTATCGGGATGCGCCGGCGATGAAGGTCGACACGATGTAGGTGGCGTGGCGGTCGAGTGAGACTCGAGCCCGGTCGTAGCGCATGGTCGTTCGCGGGTCGGCGTGGCTGGCTGCTTCTTGAACGTCGCGTAGTGGCACGCCAGCGTCGAGGGCGGCGGTGATGAACGCGTGTCGCAGCGTGTGCGGACCGACTCGTTTGTGGATCCCCGCCTGGCGGGCGATGCGTCGAACGACTCGTGATGCTCCGTGCCGATCGAGACGGACACCGTGGGCATTGACGAAGATCGGTCCGACGCATCGTTCACCGACGACCAGATCGACCGCGCGTGCAGTCCGCGGCGCGAGCGGAACGGTGACGGTCTTGCCGCCCTTACGCAACACAACCAGTGTCCGATGGCCTCGCTCGAGACCGAGACGTTCAATGTCAGCACCGATTGCTTCCGAGACCCGCAGGCCGTTCAACGCCAACAGTGAGATCAGGGCGTGATCGCGGGCACCGGACAGCCCGGCGGCGACGAGCATCGCCCCGACCTCGTTTCGATCCAGCCCGGTGGCGTTGGACTCGTAATCCAGGCGTGGCCGGCGGACGTGTACGGCCGGTGACCGGTCGAGCAGTCCTTCTTCGACGGCGTACCGGTAGAAGCAGGTGATCGTGCACAGCCGTCGCGAGATCGTCGCTCTCGCCCGGCCGAGGTCCTCGAGATGGCGGGCGAAACCTTCGATGTCGGCGCGGGCGACCTCGAACAAGGCGACGTGGCGGGTTTGGGTCCATTGGACGAACTGGCGCAGATCCAACGAGTAGGCGTCTCGGGTTAGACCCGAGTACCCGCCCAGGAACCCTGCGAGTGTTCGCAGTTCCGGATCGCTGAACACGTCGTCACGACGTTCCAAGGCTGTAGTAGTCATCGTCATCGGTACTTCCCTTCGATCAGGCAAAGAGACAATCCCTCTGCACTTCGGAAGAAGCGACCGTATGACCACACGAAACCCGATGACTCCAGTTGCATAACGAGCGCAGAGCGGGCAATCTGGGCGGGTGGATCACCGCGACGTCCGCTCCTGGCTCGATGAG
>JBDTRP010000004.1:0-30505 GCA_039931555.1 Ilumatobacteraceae bacterium
CGCGCATCGCCGACATGCGCTGGATGCAGATCGCGATCAAGCCGGCCAAGCCGTTTGCGTTCGGGTTGCTCGATTCGGGGGACCGCCGCACACCGATCTTCGGGCTGCCCGGCAACCCGGTGAGCTCGATGGTCAGCTTCGAGCTGTTCGCCCGCCCGGCCTTGCGCAAGATGATGGGCCACACGGTGCTCGACCGCACCACGGTCGTCGCGGTGGCCGACGACGGGTTGCCACGCCGGGCCGACGGCAAGACCCACTACATGCGCGTGATCGGCGGTTTCGGTGACGACGGGCGCTATCACATCGGTTCCGTCGGGGCCCAGGGAAGCCACCAGTTGGCGGCCACCTCGCTGGCCGACGCGATCGCCATCGTCCCCGATGGTGACGGCATCGAGCCCGGCGGCTCCGTCGCCACGATGCTGTTGCCGATAGCCTGACGGCCATGGATCTCGTCGATCCCTTCGGACGCACCATTCGTGACCTGCGCATCTCGGTCACCGACCGCTGCAACTTTCGCTGCACGTATTGCATGCCGGAAGAGGGCATGGTGTGGGTGCCGCGCAGCGAGGTGTTGACGTTCGAAGAGATCGAGCGGCTGGCACGGATCTTCGTCG
Organism: Ilumatobacteraceae bacterium; assembly: GCA_039931555.1. Classification (GTDB taxonomy): domain Bacteria; phylum Actinomycetota; class Acidimicrobiia; order Acidimicrobiales; family Ilumatobacteraceae; genus JAENVT01. Next base: position 615 of record JBDTRP010000004.1, read on the forward strand.
AGCGGTTCGAGGTCGACGGATTGCGGCTCACCGGCGGTGAACCGACCGTGCGTGCCCACCTTCCGGTGCTGGTCGGCAAGCTCGCCGCGTTGCGAGTGCCGTCGTCGTCTCACTCGCCACGCGCCGGCCAGGCGCCCGACATCGGTCTGACCACCAACGGGGCAACGTTCCGGCTCGTGGCGCACGAGTTGCGCCAGGCCGGCCTCGACCGGGTCAATGTCAGCCTCGACACTCTGCACGCCGACCGGTTCCTGCAGATGACGCGACGCGACGAGTTGGTACGAGTGCTCGATGGCATCGAGGCAGCCAAGGAAGCCGGGTTCTCCCCGGTCAAGATCAACGCGGTTGTCCAACGCGGTGTCAACGACGACGAGATCGTCGACCTTGCCCGCTACGGGCGCGATTCCGATGTCGAGGTTCGGTTCATCGAGTTCATGCCGCTCGACGCCAGCGGGCACTGGGTCAACGATCAGGTCGTGACACAAGACGAGATCGTGGCGGCGATCGGCGAGGTGTTCCCGCTCGAGCAGATGACGTCGCGTGGCGCGGCCCCGGCCGACCGCTGGAGATACCTCGACGGGCGTGGCACTGTCGGCGTGATCCCTTCCGTCTCGAAGCCGTTCTGCGGTGACTGCGACCGCGTGCGGGTCACGGCCGATGGCCAGTTCCGCACCTGCCTGTTCGCGACTTCGGAGTTCGACTTCCGCAAGTTGATGCGCGATGGCGCCGACGACGACGCGGTGGCCGCAGAGATTCAGCGAGCCGTCGGCACGAAGTGGGCAGGTCATCAGATCAACCAGGTGAACTTTGTGAGGCCGAAGCGCACGATGAGTCAGATCGGCGGCTGAATTTGGTCGTCCGTCGCTGGCCGGTCGCGGCCACGGTTGTCGCCGCTCTCGGGGTCGCTGGGGTTGCTGCCGCCGTACCCAACACGGTATCGACCGGCGCCACGGCGAGCCTGCCGGCGAAGCGGCTGCGGCCGCCAGGGCCCAACATCGGCGGATGCCCGATCTTCCCGGCGGGCAACGCGTGGAACACCGAGATCGCCTCCGCTCCGCTGCATTCGCTCAGCACGCAGATCATCAACCACATCCAGTCGATCGGCTCGCAGGCGCTGCATCCCGACTTCGGCGAGAACCCCCTCTACGGCATTCCCTATGTGGTCGTGCCCGCCACACAGCCGCTCGTGCCGATCACCTATGGCCTGTACGGCGACGAGAGCGATCCGGGCCCGTTCCCGATTCCGTTCGACGCGCCGATCGAGGGTGGAGGCGGAGGCGGCGACAGTCACGTACTGGTACTGCAGCAGCAGACGTGTCAACTGTACGAACTGTTCTCCGCCGGCCGGCGTGGGGCGGGTTGGTTCGCTGACTCCGGGGCGAAGTTCGATCTGTTGACCGGTGCGCCGCGCCCCGTCGGCTGGACCAGTGCCGACGCGGCAGGACTGCCGATTCTGCCCGGTCTGGTTCGGTACGACGAGGTGGCCGCTGGCCTGATCGATCACGCGATTCGCGTCACGTTCTTGCAGACGCAGCGCGGATTCATCCTGCCTGCATCTCACAGCGCCTCGAACAGAACGGATCCCACGCTGCCGGCGATGGGCATGCGACTGCGCCTCAGTGCCAGCTTCGACATCGGCTCGCTCACTGGCCAGGCCAAGGTGATCGCCGCCGCCATGCAGCGGTACGGGCTGATCGTCGCCGACAACGGCAGCAACTGGTTCTTCCAGGGCGCTCCCGATCCCGGATGGAACGATGCCGACCTCGACCAGTTGAAGCGGATTCCCGGTACGGCGTTCGAGATCGTCGATACCGGCCCAGTGCAACTGGGATGATCACGATGCTGGTGTCGGGTCCGACCGGCTCGCGTTTACTAGTGTGATCACCTAGATGAGCGATCTGGCGTTCTCCCACCTCGATCCCATGGGACGGGCGCGCATGGTCGACGTCACGCCCAAGGATCCAACCCACCGTCGAGCCGTGGCGCGCTGCAAGGTGTTCATGGCTCCCGAGACCACCGCGGCCATTGCGAACCGCGAGGTCAACAAGGGCGATGTCTTGGCAGTCGCACGTGTCGCCGGGATCCAGGCTGCCAAGCGAACCAGCGACATGATCCCGCTGTGCCATCCGTTGCTGGTCGGTTCGGTGCACGTCAACTTCGAGATCGGCGACGACCACGTGGCCATCGAGACTCAGGTCGACACCGTCGACCGCACCGGGGTCGAGATGGAGGCGTTGCACGCCTGCGCAATCGCCGCGTTGACCATCTACGACATGTGCAAATCGGCCGACCGCGGAATGGTGATCGGCGAACTGGCGCTGTGGGAGAAGACCGGGGGGCGGTCGGGAACCTACCGGCGAGCTGATAGCGTGTCGGGAAGTGTTACGAACGTAGTAGATTCGTAATGAAACAGCGTCGTCGGTTACTGTCGTGTTTGCCGGCGTGGCACCTCAGAAGGAATCGTGAACAGATGTCTGACAAGGGAATCGCTCGTCGATGAGTAAGATCGTTCTATTGGCTGTCCTCGCTGCGTGGGCGGCCGTTCTGGTCCCACCGCTCCTGCGCTCTCGAGTCGAGAATCGACCGAATTCGTCGGTCACCGACTTCCGTCGTCAGCTCTCCACGCTGCAGCGTGCGGTGCCGATTCGAACCATGGTGCCGATGCGTTCGATGGGTCGCCCGCTGGCGTCGCCATCGCCGCTGTCGCGTCCATCAGCGCCGGGTCGCCCCGGCCAGATGCACCGCAGTGCAGCCACCGCCGTGGCCGGCCAGCGCATGCATGCCGCGACGATCGATCGCACCACCGGCCAGCATCGCCAGGCCCACCTGCACAAGGTCAGCCAGCGCGAGCTCATCCGCCGCCGTCGGGCCAATGTCTTCTTCTTGCTGGTGCTTGTCACTGGCGTCACCGCGTTCCTGGCCGCGACCACCAAGGTCAACTCGATGGTCTACGCCTTCACGTTCTCGTTCATCTCGCTGTGCTGCTACTGCTACAAGCTGGTGCAGATCCGCTCGCTCGAAGTCGACCGCGACGCCGACACCAACTGGTTCAACGCCGCCTGAGTCTGCCCGTGGTCGCGCCGCGACTGCACCGCTACACTCAGGATCTCCAACGGGGGTGTAGCTCAGTTGGCAGAGCGCAACAATCGCACTGTTGAGGCCAGGGGTTCAATTCCCCTCACCTCCACCCGTTAGACACGACGACGAGCCGGTGCCGCTGCGGCGGGCCGGCTCGTTGCGCGCTCGTCAGCCGTTGCGGGCCGGCAGGCCGATCGCTTGACGCAGCGCGTCGATGGCCGCGTAGTACGCGTCGTCCTGCAGGTCGAGCGCATCGAGGATGGCTTCCTGGCCGGCGCGCGTCGCCGGTGCGGCGGCGCACTGATCGAGCAGATCGAGCAACGCGACGCTTTGTGCCGACTCGGCTTGGGCCTCGTCGAGCGCATCGGGCGGCCAGGCGATGACGCTCATCCGATCCCCCCACTCACGTTCCAGCGTCGCCGTCTGGTCGCAGTACGTCGGTGCATCGCTGTACAGGATGAACCCGTCGGCGCCGTGGAAGGTGTTCCAGACCTCATCGAGCTTCGGGTTGTACTCGTCGGCGGCGATCAGGTATTGCTCGCGAACAGCGATGTACGGATCGAGCGTGACGGGAACCGTTGTCGGTGCGGGAGTCGTGGACGGCGCCACTGTGGTGGGTGGAGTAGTGGTGGGCGAAGTGGTCGTGGGTGCAACGGTGGTCGGCGGAACGGTGGTCTCGGCGATCTTGGTGTCGGGCACCGTGGTCGCCGGGGTGTCGAGCTGGCGTGCCCACTGCGCGCAGCTGGCCGCGTCGTCGAACATCGATGAGAGTTGACGGTCGTCGGTCAGGATCGAACGGAGCTCCGAATCGAGATCGGTCAACTGGCTGCCCTGCGCCATCACCGCGGCCGCCTCGTCGACGGCATTGTCGGAGGACCCTGCCTTGCGCACCACGACTTCGAGCGATGCAACCTCTCCGACAACGGTGTCGAACAACGTCTTGATGGACCTGCGCACGCTGTCCCCTTGGGGGATCGGCGGCGCGCCGAGCCGGTCGATGTCGGCGCCGGCCGGGGTCACCGATGCGGCAACCTCGCCGAGAAAGTGCTCGAGCGACAGCATCCACATCGTGGGATCGGTCTCGAGGGCGATCTGGGCATCCATCTTGGCGTGTTCCGCCGACACAGCGAGGTCGACAACGATCATGCGGGTGCACACATCATCGATCCAACCGGCAGGGTCCCCGACCTTGACGCCGTTGTCGCCGGCGCCACAGCCGACGACCGTCGTCAACAGACACACAGGGCACACGAGCGACGCGAGGCCTTTCATGATCCACGGCATAGACCTGCTTGACCCCGAGCGGCCAGAGCCCAAGGACCTCTCTTTTCGGCCCGGTGGTCACACCATGACCGTCTCCACGACGGTCGTGGAGCGGCCACGGTTGGGGGTTACGTCGCGTTGAGTTGGGCGACGAGATCGCCGGGGAGGGCCCACCCGACCCGCTTCTCCTTCGGCGGGCCCGCACCGGTGTTGTCGAAGACCAGGTGCGTGGCGACGATCGTCGCTGGTGGAGCGCATGACGGTCTCGGCGCACCGAGCCGGTCGTCGCCCGGCAACAGCAGGCTGAGGGTGCCCTCGTTGAAGGAAAGCGAGAGTACTGGATCCTCCTGCTTGAAGGTCGAGGTCGTCAGCCACGCCCCGCCAGCGGGATTGCCCGAGCAGCGAAGCTGGAACTGCGGCGACTGAACGTCGGCCGGCGTCGTGTTCTCGGCGCGCACGGTCAGGGTCAGGAATGGACCGTCGGCGTCGGATTCGATCACCGGGTTGCTGACCGTGACCTTCAGATCGCCGAGCGCGGCGGGATCCCCGAACGTTCCTGGCGAGCCGGCGGCCGTGGTGGGCCGCACCGATCCGACTGTCTCGGGCGCCACCGATGTGTCGGACTGACCCGACGAGGAACACGACGAAACCGCCATCACGACGACCGCGAGGGTGACGCTGCGTTTCGACAAGGTGGGCATCGCCCAAACGTAGTTGCACCCAGCCACTCGACGTCGGCTCGTATGCCACGCGGTTCGGGTGCGACGATGACCGGCATGGCCATCGACTTCACCCTCTCTCCTGAACTGGAAGACATCCGGCTGCGCGTCAGGACGTTCGTCGACGACGTGGTCAAGCCCGGTGAGGCGAAGATGGCTGATCCCGAGCGAATGGACCGCAAGGAGTACCTCTCGCTGCTGATGAGCATGCGCCAGGCCGCCAAGGACGCCGGCCTGTGGCTTCCGCAGATGCCGAAGGAGTGGGGTGGCATGGGGCTCGGCCACGTCGAGTTGGCGATGGTGCAGGCCGAGGCGGCGAAAGCCTCGTACGGCCCGTTCGTGTTGAACTGTCAGGCGCCGGACGAGGGCAACATGCACACCCTCTTGCACTGGGCCACGCCGGAACAGAAAGAGAAGTACCTGCGGCCCCTGTGCGACGGCTACAAGATGAGTTGCTTCGCGATGACCGAGCCTGAGGTCGCGGGCAGCGATCCCACGCTGATTCGCACCACGGCGGTGCGCGACGGCGACGAGTGGGTGATCAACGGTCACAAGTGGTTCATCTCCAACGCTCGCCGCGCGGCCTTCGCGATCCTGCTGGCGCGCACGGAGGACAACCCCGACCTGCCGCAGGCCGCCAACACGGCGTTCATCGTCGACATCCCCTCGCCGGGCTGGAACCGGGTGCGCGAGGTCGAGACCATGCATGGGGGAACCGGGCACAGCGAGATCGTGATCGAAGACCTCCGCGTACCGAACGACAACATGCTCGGCGGCCGCGGTCAGGGTCACTTGTTGGGTCAGTACCGCCTCGGGCCGGCCAGGCTGGCGCACTGCATGCGCTGGATCGCGCAAGCCGAGACCGCCCTCGACATGATGGTCGACCGATCGTTGTACCGGTACTCGCACGGCTCGGTGCTGGCCGAGAAGCAGGGCATTCAGTGGATGATCGCCGACTCGACGATGGAGTTGTACCAAGCCAAGTTGATGGTGCTCCACGCCGCCTACCGCATCGACCAGGGCCTCGACTTCAAGTCGGAGGTGTCGATGGCCAAGCACTTCGTGGCCAACATGCTCGGCCGCGTGATCGACCGGTCGATCCAGGTGCATGGCGCACTCGGCTACTCGACCGACACACCGCTGGCCAGCATGTATCAGCACGCTCGGTGGGCTCGGTTCGCCGACGGCGCCGATGAAGTGCACCAGATGCGCATCGCCCAACGCACGATCGCTGCCTACCGCGACCACGGCTCGACGCGCACCGCCACCGGCGATCTGCCCGTGTAGGGCTCGTGTGGAGTGTCTCGGTGCACCCAGGCGGGCCTGAAACACTCCACAAGGCTCTGTCGCTGCCCGATGTGCCCGGCCTTGGTGTCGCCACGACGCGTGTCGCACAATTGCACCATGCGCTTTGAGAACCAGGTCCTGTTCGTCAGCGGTGGCGCGAGTGGCATCGGCCTTGCAACCGCCGAGCGGGTGGTCGCCGAAGGAGGGCGGGCGGCGATCGTCGATCTCGACTTGCAGCGGGCGGAGGCCGCGGCCGCCGGCCTGCCCGGGTGTATCGGCCTCGCGGCCAACGTTGCCGACGATGCAGCGGTCGCCGCTGCAGTGTCGGCCGCCATGGAGCGGCTGGGTGGGATCGACCTCGTGCTGGCCGCCGCCGGTCACGCCGAGTTCGGTCCGATCGCGGAGTGGGACACCGCCCGTTTCAACCGGATGCTGGAGGTGCACGTCGGTGGCACGTTCAACGTCTGCAAGCACACGCTGCCGATGATGAAGGCCCGCGGCCGGGGTTCGATCGTGACGGTCGCCTCGACGGCAGCGTTCACTGCCAACGGCAACAACGTTCCCTACGGCGCGGCCAAGGCAGCGATCACCGGGCTCACGCGGCAATTGTGTCTCGAAGCACTCCCGGAGGTGCGCGTCAACTGCATCGCGCCGGGTCGCACGATCACCGGGATGACCACGCCACTCATGTTGGACCGTGGTGGCGACCTCGAACAGGGCGAGCGCATCTTTGGCCAGAAGGTCCCGATGCAGCGCATGGGGACTGCGGCCGAGCTGGCCTCGGCGATCTGCTTCTTCCTGAGCGACGACGCCTCGTTCATCACCGGACAGACGCTTCTGGTCGACGGCGGCGAGACCATCAGCTAGCACTGCGCCACACCGCGACGGCGGTAGCGCGCTCAGCTCGGGGGGAGCAGCACGTCACCGATCACGTGGATGATGCCGTTGCTGGCCAACACATCGCCTGCTGCGATCGGCACGCCGTTGATCGAGACCGTGTCGCCGTCACGTGTCACCGTCAAGTCGATGCCGGCGACGGTGGTCAGCTTGCCCGGCTTCAGGTCGGCGAGCTTCAACGCCCCGGGGACCACGTGGTAGGTCAGTACCGTCGTCAACAACTTGTTGTCGTCCTGCACGGAGTGCAACGTATCGAGCGGTAACTTCTGGAACGCCTCGTTGGTCGGTGCGAAGACGGTGAAGGGCCCGGTGCCGCGCAGCGTCTCGACCAGACCGGCATCGACGACCAACCCGGCCAGTTCGATGAACGGTCCGGCCGTCAAGGCGGTGCCGACGATGTCGAGGAGCTGCGGCGCAGCCGTGGTGGTCGTGGTCTGGGCCGCAACGCTGGCGATGGTGGTCGTCGCGACCGCGTCGCTCTGGTCACTGCTGCAGGCTGCGCCGCCGACGGCGAACGTGAAGACAGCGAGGATGGTCACACGGAACGAGGAGGTCACACAGCCGAAGGTACTGATGTGCAGTCGACCTGAAGAGAGGCGCGGGACCTGAGGCCTCGGGACAAAGGTCCCGATCGACGGGCTCGGTTCAGTGAACCGGCAGCGGCTGGGCTGCCGGGACCTGCCAGTCGGCCGGCATCTTCGAGAAGTTGAAGAACGGCTCCTCGTCACCTGCCGCCACGGCGTCTTCGATCTGGTCGTAGAAGCCTCGGCCGGTCTCTTCCGCGAAGGTGATGTGCACCTCGTCGGCATCGTCGAGCGACGGGCGCTGCACGTATTCGGGGAAGCTCGCCTCGGCCGCATCGCCCTCGGAGTAGCCGCGTGCGAACATCTGCTTCAGCACCCCGAATCCGTCGTTGCGTACCAGCGTGCCGCCCCTGGCCGAGCCGCCGAGGTCGCGCATGTGGGACTGGAACTTCTTGAGGTCGTAGGTGTCGTAGGCCACGTGCTGGCAGGCGTGGTCGCCGTGACGATCGACGAACTTGGTGACCTGTGACTTCTTCGCCCGGTCGATGCCTTCGATCAGGGCAACGCCGAAATCGCCGAAGTCGACGCACCAGATCTTCATGCTGCTGTCGGGATCGCCGGGGCGAACGTCGTCGATGCGATTGATCAGGGTGCCGCCTTCGACCTCGATGTGGAACCAGGCCCACTTCTCGATGGTGCCTGCCTCACAGGCGTAGGTGATGTGATCGACCTTCTTGATGAACGACATGGCACAATCAAACCAAGATGATCACTATTGATCAAGAGTGCTGAGCATCTTGGCGTAGAATCCGAAATATGTTGTGCGATTTGGTCCACGGGCGGTGGTCACCGACCTGTGAAGGTGCTCACCTTGGATGATCGGTCCGCCACCCTCGATTCGCTCGATCGCCGCCTGATCGGCCGGCTGCGTGCCGCCCCCCACTCGACGGTCTCCGATCTTGCTCGCGTGCTCGACTGTGCGAGGGGCACGGTGTTAAGCCGATTGCGTCGCCTGGAGGACCGCAAGGTGATCCTCGGCTACGGCCCCGACATCGATCCGACTGCCGCCGGACTGGGGGTGCTGGCCTTCACCACGCTGGCCATCTCGCAGGGATCGCACACCCGGGTGGTCGCTCACCTGCGCACGATCCCCGAGATACTCGAGATCCACACGGTGACCGGCTCGGGTGACCTGCTGGTGCGCATCGTTGCCCGCTCCAACGACCACCTGCACCTGATCCTGCAGCGCGTCGTCGCCTCGCCCGACATCAATCGCACAGAGACACAGTTGGCGCTCAGCAGCACGGTGCTGCGAACGATCGCCGACCTCGTCGCCGACGTGTCGTAGCTCGAGTCAATCGGTGATGCCGAACACGGCACGGAACCGGTCGAGGTTCTCGAGCGATGGTCGCAGCGGGTCGTAGTCGGTCTCGGGCAGCGGCTGTACAACGTCCCAGTGCTCGGCCATCATCCCCTCGGAATCGAAGCGGAGGAAGTCGGCGATCACGACGGCCGGCAGCAGTTTGTGCAGGATCACGAAATCGCCGCTCCCGAAGAGGTGGATCGGCCGCCAGTCGCGACGTCCCGGGCGCTTCCAGGCAACCTCGTGGAGGTAGTGACGGAGCCCCTCGCGGCCCTGCCCGATGCCAGGGGTGTGTTGGATGTACCCCTCGGCGACATATCGGTCGACCAGTGTCAGGTCGTCGCCGTGCATGCAGTCGCCCATGAAGTGCAGGACGACCCGTTCGTTGTCGGTGAGGTCGGTGCGCTGACGTGGATCCCACGGATTGTCGAGCATGATCGGTGAGTTTCCCAGAGCTACGGTGTCGCCACGAATCTGAAAGGGGAGCCGTGAGGGCTGCGGTTGCGACCGGCATCAACGAGACCGAGCCACTGTCGATGCTCGAACTGCGCGACGACTGGCCTGAACCGATCGCACCCGATGGTCACACGCTCGTGCGGGTGGCGACCACGTCGATCAACATGCACGACCTGTGGTCGATGCGCGGGGTCGGCGTGCATACCGACCACTTCCCGATGGTGCTCGGTTGCGACATCGCCGGTTGGGACGACCACGGTAACGAGGTGATCGTGTCGGGCTCGTTCGGTGATCCCGATGCCGGCCACGGTGATGAGTCGTTCGACCCCGGTCGGGCACTGGTCTCGGAACGCTTCCCCGGGTCGTTCGCCTCGCACACGATCGTGCCGACCCGCAACCTGGTGCCGAAGCCGGCGTACATGTCGTTGGAGGAAGCCGGGTGCATCACTGTCGCCTGGACGACGGCGTACCGCATGCTGTTCACCCGTGGGCACGCCGAGCCGGGCGAGACGGTTCTGATCCAGGGTGCCGGGGGCGGCGTTGCGACTGCGGCCGCCGCGCTGGCCCGAGCAGCAGGCCTACGCGTCGTCGTCACGAGCCGGTCGGCCGACAAGCGTGAGCGGGCCCTGCAATTGGGTGCGCACGAGGCGGTCGAGACGGGGCAGCGTCTGTCGAGCCCCGCCGACATCGTCATCGAGACGGTCGGCGAGGCGACGTGGCAGCACAGCCTGCGCAGCGTTCGACCTGGTGGCCGCGTCGTCGTGTCGGGCGCGACCACGGGCGACCCAACTGCGGACTTGGCCAGGATCTTCTACCGGCAGATCTCGATCATCGGGGTCAGCGGCGCCAGTCGTGTCGAGACCCAGCAGTTGCTGCGGTTCATGGAAGCGAGCGATCTTCATCCCGTGATCGATTCGGTGTATTCGTTCGATCAGATCCATGCCGCGTTCGAGCGAGCGCAGCAGCCGGACCTGTATGGCAAGGTCGTCGTGCGAGTGGGTGCATCGTGAGGCCGTTGCTGCCCGCGCTGGCCGGTGAGTGCGGAGACCACCCCGCGGCGCTCAGCGTCGATGGGAACGCCGTGTCGTGGGCACAGTTGACCCGACGGGCTGGGGCGGTCGCCGAACGACTCGAGGGCATGCCTGCGGTCGCGCTGCGAGCGACGCCGACGCTCGACACCGTGGTCGGTGTGGTGGCCGGCTTGATTGCCGGGGTGCCCGTCGTGCCGATGCCTGCCGACGCCGGGCCGATGGAGCGCGAGCACATGCTGCGCGACTCCGGCGCCGCGGCGACGATCGGTGACCCGCTCTGGCCCGAGGTCACGCTGCCGCAGGTGTCGATCGACGGCGAGTCCGACTGGGGCGGTAGCGAACCGGCGATCGACGCGACCGCGCTGATCATGTACACCTCCGGCACGACGGGTCTGCCGAAGGGTGTCGTGCTTTCGCGACGCGCGGTAGCGGCGGATCTCGATGGGCTTGCCGACGCGTGGCAGTGGTCGCCCGACGACACGTTGGTACACGGTCTGCCCTTGTTCCACGTGCATGGGTTGGTGTTGGGAGTGCTCGGTGCGCTGCGCGTCGGATCACGTCTGGTGCACACCGGCAAGCCGACTCCGCAGGCCTACGCGGCCGCCGACGGCACGATGTACTTCGGGGTGCCCACCGTGTGGTCGCGGGTGTGCGCCGAGCCGGCGCTGGCCGCCGCACTGCGCGGGGCGCGGCTGGTCGTCTCCGGCAGCGCGCCGCTACCCGTCGCCGTGTTCGAGCAGATGCGGTGGTTGATCGGCCAAGCACCGGTCGAGCGGTACGGAATGACCGAGACGCTGATCACGGTGTCGACTCGTTTCGACGGTGAGCGGCGACCTGGCTGGGTCGGTGTGCCCATCGGCGGCGTCGAAAGCAGGCTGGTCGACGACACGGGTGGAGAGACGAGTCACGACGGCGAGACGATCGGCGAGTTGCAGATCCGCGGCGCCACGATGTTCGACGAGTACCTCAATCGCCCCGATGCCACGGCGGCGTCGCTCGACGGCGAGTGGTTCCGAACCGGTGACGCCGCGGTGATCGACGAGGGCGGGTTCCACCGCATCGTCGGGCGACAGTCGATCGACATCATCAAGACTGGTGGATTCAAGGTTGGTGCCGGCGAGGTCGAGGCCGCGCTGCTGACCCACCCCGGTGTCACCGAGGCGGCGGTGATCGGGGTCAGCGATCCGGATCTCGGTCAGCGGATCGTGGCGTTCGTGGTCTGCAGCGACGTCGACGACGCGACGTTGATCAACCACGTCGCCGCGCTCCTGTCGGTGCACAAGCGTCCCCGCGAGGTGCGTGTCGTCGAGGTGTTGCCGCGCAACGCCATGGGCAAGGTGCAAAAGACGCTGCTGATCTGACCCTGGTCAGGCGAAGTGGGTGACGAGATCGCCGATGCCTTCGATCGTGCTGGTCAAGACGTCGCCGGGGTGCAAGAAGCGCGGCGGCTTGCGGGCATAGCCGACACCCTCCGGCGTACCGGTGAAGATCAGGTCACCGGGCAGCAGCGGGCACAGCGCGGAGATGTACTCGACGAGCGTGGGGATGTCAAAGATCAACATCGATGTACGCGACGACTGCAGCGTCTCGCCGGCCAACGAGCTGTGGATCGCCATGTCGTGTGGATCGGCGAACTCGTCGATCGTGACCAACCATGGACCGGTCGGGCCGTAGCCGTAGCGGGACTTGCCGAGGCTCCATTGCGGTGCGGGTCCCTTGCGTTGCAGTACGCGGTCCGACAGGTCCTGACCGATGGTGAAGCCGGCGACATACGACATCGCATCGGCAGCGCTGACGCGAGAGGCGCGACTCGAGATGGCGACGACCAGTTCGATCTCCCAGTCGGTGTCGACGGGCAGTTCGACCGCATGCGACGGACCGACGATGCAGGTCGGCCACTTGGTGAACACGGTCGGCTCCTCCGGCACGCTGAAGATGCCTTCCTGCACGTGCGCCTTGTAGTTGAGGCCGATCGCGAAGACCTGCGGAGGTCGAGGGACGGGTGCGAGCAACTGCTGCGCGTCCACCTCGCCGGCTCCGTGAGCACCGGCGGACTCACCCCACGATGCCAGCGCGCGCCAGTCGTCGAACATCTGCTGGGGCTCGGATGAGAACCGGTTGTCGCTGGCCGTGGCGACGTCGACGACCGCGCCGTCGACGAATGTGCTCAGGCGACCGGCAAGATTGAACAGGCGCATGAACAGGCAGCATATGCGCCGACAGCACGCAGTTCATCTGTCGACTAATTACACATTTCCTATCGACAGTGTGTATTGATGCGTTTATTCTTTCCCTCATGAAGATCGAGTTCTTCCACACGATGAACTACTGGGGGCAGCACGGCGACTCGTGGCCGGCGCCACCGCGCATCTGCGAGACCGAGTTGGTCAGCGCCACGATCGAGTACGGGCTGATGGAGTGTGCGGCGGCTCTGGAAGCGGGTTTCGATGCGTTGAACTTCGCCGAACACCACTACTCGCCGAAGCAGTTGACGCCCAACCCCATCATCTTGGCCGCGGTCGCCGGCCGGAAGTTCCCGGACGCACAGATCGGGGTCTTCGGCACCGATCTGCCGTTGAACAACCCGGTCCGCATCGCCGAGGAGTACTCGATGCTCGACAACCTCCTCGATGGCCGGCTCCGCATCGGAATGCTTCGCGGCACGCCCAACGAGTACCTCACCTACGGCTCCAACCCATGGGAGTCGCGGGACCGGTACGAGGAGGGGATCCTGCTGCTCAAGGCGTGCTTCACCGAGCCCGAGCCGTTCGGCTGGGAAGGTCGGTACTACCGGTATCGCAACATCGCGGTGTGGCCGCGCCGAGTGCAGGACCCACATCCTCGCATCCTGATATCGGGCAACAGCAAGGATGGGGCGATCTTCGCCGGGCTGCATGGTCTCGATCTCGGCTTCTCGTACATGCCTGCGGCGAAGTGCGCCGACCACGCCGAACTGTACCGGCAGGCCGCAGCGCAGGCGGGGTGGGAACCCACTGCCGACAACCTGCAATACCGCCACTTCATGTACGTCACGCCCACCGATGAAGAGGCGCAGGAGACCATGAAGGCGCTCAGCGGCGGTGGCCTGATGAGCATCTTCAACGGGGCGTCGCCCGACATCATGATGACGATGGCCCAGATCGGCGCGGCGTTGGGCGGTGTGCCCAAGCACGTCACCATCGATCCGTCGATGGCGCCGCCGATGACCATGGGCCCAGCCCTGTACGGCAGCCCGGAGACCGTGCTCGCCACGATCAAGGAGATCCACGACGTGCTCGGCATGGGGCGGCTCGAAGTCTCGCTCGGCACCGTCAACCCGCTGCCGCACGACTCGATGCTGTCGAGCCTGAAGCTGATCGGCGAAGAAATCGTTCCGGAACTACATCGGATTGGAGTGCAGTCGTGACCGACACAGCAGTTCGGGCACCGGGCTCGACGTTCGTCGAGCACACCGTCGAGGCCGTGGGTTTCACGGTGCGCTACCTCGAGGCCGGCGACGGCCCAGCCGTGCTGTACCTGCCCGGTGCGGGTGGCCCGGTGATGACGTTCGCCCTCGACGCGCTCGCCGAGCGGTTCCGCGTGATCCTGCTCGAACTGCCGGGATGGGGTGCGCAGCCCAACGACGTCGCTGATCTCGATGGCCTTGCCGCGCAGGTTGCCGAGATCGCCACGGCGCTCGGCCTCGACCGCTTCCATCTGATGGGCACGTCGTTCGGTGGGGCGTGTGCCCTGCACTTCATGGCCGCGTTCACCGACCGGGTGGAATCCGTGGTGCTCGAGGCGCCGGCCAAGTTCCGCGAGGCGTCGGTCCATCCGTCCACGCTCTCGCCCGAGGCCTTCGTCACAGCTTTCCGATCGCATCCCGAGCGGCTGCCGCACATGGCGCCACCGGATCCGGCGTTCATGGCGCGCGTCTGGCCGACCGTCGAGCGGTTGATGGGAGATGGGGCCGACGACGGCCTGCTCGCTCGTCTCGCCGAGCTCCCGACGCGGACCCTGATCCTCTTCGGCCGCGACGACGGGATCATCAACCCGATCAACGGCCGGGTCGTGCGGCGCGCGCTACGCAACTCGTCGTTGCAGTACGTGTACGACGCCGCCCACGACATCCAGTGCGACCGGCCGGAAGCGTTCGCCGATGTCGCCGGGGACTTCCTCGAACGGGGGATGAAGTTCCTGATCAACGACCAAGACGGATTGATCAACCCGTAGTCGCTACCGTTGCACCGATGAGCGCGAGTCGGAGTCGAGTGCGTCAGCCCTCGAGCGCCGTTGCCACCCGCAGCGCGTCAGTGGCCGCCGACGACACCGTGGCGCGATTCACCGAGTTCGGCGAGCTCGACATGCCGCGGTTCCAGGTCGGGTTCCCGCCGCAGCATTTGCTGCTTGCACTGCTCGGTGATTACTGGTCGGGGCGCTGCGAGCCGCTGCCGTCGGCCGCGCTCGTCGACCTGCTCGCCGAGTTCGACGTCAACCCATCGGGTGCCAGGGCCGCGCTGAGCCGCCTCTCGATCCGCGGGCTGCTGGTCGGAACCAAAGACGGACGCAACACCTTCTACCGCGTCGCCGATAGCTTCCGTCATCTGTTGCCGTACGGCCCCATCCACACGCGCGCCTTCGGCAAACCGCGCCCCGACTGGGACGGGGTGTGGACGATGATCGCCTTCACCGTGCCGGAGGACCAGCGGCGGTTGCGTCCGATGCTTCGCGCCCGATTGCAGTCGCTGGGGTTTGCTCCGCTCTACGACGGCCTGTGGGTGTCGCCACATCCCCCCGACCACGAGCTCGACTTCGCCCTCGAGGTCGCTCCGCCCCGGTCGTGCACGGTGATCCGTGCCACCGAGTTGCCGACCGACACCCGGCTTTCCGTGGCGTCGGCGTGGAACCTCGACGACCTCGGGCGCTCGTACTCGGAGTTCGTCCGCACCTTCCGTCCGGTGATGCGTCGGCTGGAGCGTGGTCGCATCGGCTCGACCGAGGCGTTGGTCGGCCGCACCCGGGCGAACTACCGGTGGTTCGTGTTCGCCATCACCGATCCCGATCTGCCCAACGCATTGTTGCCGAGCCGCTGGCCACGGGCCGCGGCGCACGATCTGTTCGTCGCCCTGGTCGACGGACTGTCGTCGCTGGCGGTCGAGCGGGTGCGCGAGATCGTCGCCAACTATGACCCTGAGCTGGGCAAACTCGTTGCACTCCGGCCCCCGAACGAAAAAGCTTGACGCCGTGACATCACTGGCGACCGCATCTCCGAGGACTGTTGGGGCGCGATGCCGCACACGTCGTCGTACCAGTCGCTGGTCAATGCACCAGGTTGTACATCACCCGACGAGTGGTTGACCCGAATCGGCGACGTCTACGGTCACGCTGCCGTCATCGGAGCCAACCTCGACCCGATCTCGGGAGACGTGCCCGGCGAACTCGCTGTGGCCGCGGCGATCTTCCTGCACCGCAACTCGTACACCACTACCGGGGCCAGCAAGCCGACCAGTGGCTGCGTCTCCTTGGCGGAGGATGGTCTCGAGCTCGCGCTCCGCTTGGTCGACCCCGCACTCGGCGTGCAGTTCGCCATCGGCGAACTCTCGTGGCTGCGGACCACCGCCTGACTGCTCGCCCGTCTTCTGGCGGGGTGCAGGGCGCTCGAAGCGACCCATCAACCTGAACGTGGCGATCGCGCCGACGAACAACGCGACACCCACCAGGCCCGAGCCTTGCTCGGTACCGCCCAGCGATACCCAGATGGCGAAGAACGACAGGAGCGCAACCAACAGCGCCAGCGACGTGGATCGCTGCCTGCCCAACCGGTCGTGGAAGGCGGAGATCAACGCAGCCAGGAACGCGGCGCAGGCAATGATGAAGACGCCGGCCAGCAATGACGTGCCGTTGTCCTGCGAGGCAGCATCGACTTCCGCTTGACGCAACGAGGCGCGCTCCGCGAACGAGGCGAAGTGGATCTCGGTGATGGTGATCGCCTCGGCGGGCTGGTGATCCCCGACCGTCGGTGCATCGGCCATCGCCTCGAGAATGCTCATGCCCGCTTCGACGAAGCCGATCGAGGTGTAGTCGGTATCGAGCTGCGGGCTCCTCGTGAGCACGAACATCAGGGTGGGCACGTCGCCCGCCGTACCGCTGTCGTACACGCTGAGCGCGCCGCGCAGGTTGCCCGCCTTGAGGCGTTCGGTGGGCTGACCGGCGAGTTGCGCGCTTCCTCGCCTTCCCACGGCCTGGACGTAGAACTTCGGGGCGACGCGAGACACGTTGACAGCATTGAAATCGCCGGCGTCGACCGCGACGAGGAACTGCTGCACGTGGTCGGGGGCGTTCTCCGGCGCCAGCGCGACCAGGATCTTGCCCTGGGGGGTCGTGACGACGATCCGCGGGTCGGTCTCGGGCGGGGCGTAGGCGAGGCACGGGGCAGCGAACATCAGCGCCCCGACACACGCCAGACCGATGGTTGCCAGGCGATGCTTCATCTGCGGGCCCCGCTCATCTGGCGCAGCGACGACGACAGAGGCGAGCGCGCCGCCGGGTTGTGCAGGCGCCAGATGACGCCGTCGACGAAGAAGTGATGGACCTGGATCGCAGCGAGCATCACCGCGGTGCTGAAGACCAGCGGCTTGCCGAAGTGGGCGCCGAGGTGAGGCAGACCCCAGAACAGGATGAAGCCCCCGGCGATGTTGATCGCCATCCAGCGTGTGGACTCTGACCACACGTAGCGCACCGATGGATCGCGCTTGCGCTCGGCGAGCCCTTCTTTGAGCTGCACGTTCCAGGCGATCAGCAGGTATTGCAGCGAGTGGAAGAAGGGCACCATGTAGCGGAACTGACCGGCGGGCGTGGCCACGAACCAGATGTACTGCGTGAAGGCGGGCAACACCACGATCAACGGAACGATCGGGCCGCCGTTGGCGATCTTCCACATCAACAGGGCGATCGTGGATGCGAGGGCAACCCACATCAGCTTCGTCAGCAACTGCGGCAGCCACAACGGCACCCCGAGGGTCGGGTAGTTGACGCCGTAGAAGGGGTTGACGTGCAGGCCGACCTCGGCCCACGCGTTCTGCACGGCGAAGGTCAAGAAGATGAACGCCGTGAGACTGCGACGCAGCCATCCGTCGATGAGAAACCCGGTTCGGCGGGAGTACACCATGGTGATGCCGAGGGTCTGTCCCGAGAAGTGGTAGGGCGACCACAACAAGTAGAGCTTGATGAACAGTGGGGCAATCGCGGCAGGTGAGAGATAGCACCCGATCACCGCGGCGACCATGATCGCCGGCGTCACGATCCCCGTCAGCGGATATTGGGAGAGCGACGATCGCGAGTGGTACAGACGGTAGTTGGTCGACGCGAAGTGCGGGTAGTTGCACACCCACACCAGAGTCGCGGCCAACGAGGCCACCGTGGGTGACGCGGCCAACTCCGGTCGTAGCCGGAAAATGGCATAGAGCAGCACCGACGCGCCGCCGATCAGCAGGGCATCGATCGGGGCGTTGACGAAGTAGCGCTCGGTCGCTCGGATCGTCGGGTGCGACCGCTCCGTCGGGGACATCGTGACCGCGGTCATCGACCCAATCCTGCCATACGGCTTAATACTTCGGTACTAAATGTGCCCAGCTTGATTCATTCGACCTAGTGACGAGGGCGCCAGGGCTCCATTCCCGGTTGTGACGTGCTGCTGGCTAACGTGACCTCAGTCACGATCATCCCGATCACAGGGGGACACATGCCGCTCAGCACGATGCAGGACTATCCATTGACCTTGCGACCGATCCTCGAACACGGCCGCACGGTGCATTCGACCAGCAAGGTGATCACGTTCACCGGTGACGGGTATGTCGAGTCGACCTTCGCCGAAGTCGCCGATCGCGCCGACCAACTCGCCGCGGCCCTCACCAGGTTGGGAGTGCAGGAAGGCGACCGGGTGGGCACCTTCATGTGGAACAACCAGACGCACTTGGAGGCCTACCTGGCTGTGCCGTGCATGGGCGCTGTCCTGCATACGCTGAACATCCGGCTGTTCCCGGAGCAGTTGGCCTACGTCATCAACCACGCCGAGGACCAGGTCATCATCATCGACGCCTCGATCATCGCGCTGCTCGCCAAGGTTCGGGACCAGTTGACCTCGGTCAGGCACATCATCGTCAAGGGGTCGGGCGATACCTCGGCCCTGGGTGACACGTTGGACTACGACACCCTGCTGGCAGTCGAGGAGCCCGGGTTCGACTACCCCGATCTCGACGAGCGAGCCGGGATGGCGATGTGTTACACGAGCGGTACCACGGGCAACCCCAAAGGGGTGATGTACAGCCACCGCAGCACGTTCCTGCACTCCTTGATGGTCACGTCGACGGCCAACATCGCCCTGTCAGAGAACGACCGCATGCTGGTCATCGTGCCGATGTTCCACGCCAATGCATGGGGCACGCCGTACGCGGCATGGATGGTCGGCGCCGACCTGGTCTTCCCGCAGCAGTTCTTGCAAGCGGTGCCGCTGAGCCGCATCATCGAGGAGACCCGACCGACGCTGACCGGCGCAGTGCCCACCGTGCTGACCGATCTGCTCAACAACGGCAAGGCCGCGGATCTGTCGTCGTTGCGGCTCGTGATGTGTGGCGGTTCGGCAGTGCCGCGCGCCCTGATCCAGGGCTACCTCGACGTGTTCAACGTGCCGATCGTGCAGGGCTGGGGCATGACCGAGACCAGCCCGGTCGCCGCGATCGGGCATCCACCCAAGAACATGGGCGACGACGACGAAGTCACGTGGAGGGCCCGCACCGGCCGCGTGCTGCCGGGGGTCGAACTGCGGATCACCGACGACACCGGGGCGACGGTGGCGTGGGACGGCGAGTCGCTGGGTGAGATCGAAGTGCGCGGCCCATGGATCACCGCGTCGTACTACCGGGTCGATGATCCCGAGAAGTTCCACGACGGCTGGTTGCGCACCGGCGATGTGGCCTCGGTCATGCCCAACGGGTATGTGATGATCAGCGACCGGTCAAAAGACGTGATCAAGTCGGGCGGCGAGTGGGTCTCGTCGGTCGATCTGGAGAACGCCCTGATGGGCCATCCCGACATCGCCGAGGCGGCGGTCATCGGCGTGCCCGACGATCGTTGGGACGAACGGCCGCTGGCGTGCGTGGTCCGCAAGGCCGACTCGGAGGTCACGGCCGAGGAACTGCGCGGGTGGCTGGCCGAGCGCACAGCCAAGTTCTGCCTGCCAGAGCGTTGGGCCTTCATCGCCGAGGTGCCCAAGACCAGCGTCGGCAAGTTCGACAAGAAGGTCTTGCGCGCCCGTCACGCCGCCGATCAGCTCGACGTCGAGAAGTTGGCCTAGCGGGGCTGCCTCAACCCTGCGCCGCCAGGGCTGCTGCCAGTGGCTCGGCTTCACGGTTGCGGAGCTCGGCATTGACCCGTTGGCGTTCGAGCAGTTGCTCCAGCGTCTTGGCGGCCTGCGGAATCGGGTGCTCGGAGAAGAAGCCCTGCACGTCGGCCACGAGGTGCGGCGTCGTGAGCGTCGTGATCGAGCCGACCATCCGCACGATCGTGTTGTTGGGGAAGCGCTCCAACAACGCCGGCCAGTGCTTGCGAACGGTCTCCCACGCCGTGGGTCCGTGGGTGCGATTGGCGATGCACCGGTTCAAGAGGAACGGAGCATCCTGCGTCTTGACCTCGTTCGACAGGGCGAGATCGATGGTGCGGTGAATCTGTTCCTGCGTCGGGAACTCGGCGAGCGCGTACATGTACCGCAGTTTCAGCTGCGGAGTCGGCGCCGTGCGGAACCGGTTGACGTAGTCGTCGAAGTCGGCGTCTGTTCCCACGGAGGCGACGGCCGCTGTTGCGGCCGAGGCCAACTCCGGGTCCGTTTCGGCATCATCGATCATCTCTCGGCAGCGGGCCTGTGCCTCGGTGTCGTTGCCGTGGATGGCGAGGATGGCGACCACCAGGCCACGAAGCTTGGATGTGAGGTCCGACTCGCCCTCGGTGGGCGTCCACCGCAGGTCGTCGACGACGGGGCGCACGAGATCGGCGATGCGCTGCTGCAACGCGGCGTACGCAGGCCCGTCGACCAGCCGGCCGAGACCGCGCAGGCCGATGGCGATCGCCTGCCACACGGCGAGGTCGCGCTCGTCTTGGAAGGCCTCGACGAAGCCGAGGTAGTCGGCGGCCGCCAACCGGCCGCTGATGACGGCGTTCCAGGCATCGTCGACGAGGTTGTAGCGATCGATCACGGTCAGGCCGGTCAGCGCTTTGCCGTTGAGACGGGCCCGCAGCGTGTCGTCGTAGGCAACGCGCATGAACCCGTGACCGCCGGCGTTGACCACCACGGTGGAATCGGCAGACGGGAGCGCGACCCTGGCCTGCGCTGTGTCGAGCAACAGCTTGGAATCGACGCCGTTGATGGAGAGATGGACGGGCACGACGAACACCGTCGGGTCGTCGGTGTCGGAGAAGGCGAACCGCTGCTGGTTGAGCACGAGCTCGCTGCCGTCGAGGCGCGCCGAGATCAGCGGATAACCCGGTTGCCAGATCCACGAGTCCATCAGACTGCGCACGGGCACGGAGGGGTTCACTCGCTCGATCGCATCCCACAGATCGCTGGTTTCGGTGTTTGCGTAGGCATGCGTCTTGAGGTACTCACCGATGCCCAGGCGAAAGGCCTCCGCGCCGAGATACTGCTCGAGCATGCGCAGCAGCGAGCCACCTTTCTGGTAGGTCAACACGTCGAACATGCCGTCGCAGTCGGCCGGCGCCTCGACCGGGAACTCGACCGGGCGGGTGCTGGCCAGCGAGTCGGTCTCGAAGGCCATGCTGCGCTCCAGGCTGAACGTGGTCCAGCGCTGCCAGTCGGGCCGGAAGGCGTCGCAGCAGGCGATCTCCATGAACGTGGCGAACGCTTCGTTCAGCCAGATCCCGTTCCACCACTTCATCGTCACCAGATCACCGAACCACATGTGGGCGATTTCGTGGGCCACCACATCTGCCAGGTTCTGCAACTCGAACTGGGTCGCGGTCTTGGGATCCGCAAGCAACAGGTTCTCGCGGTAGGTGATGCAGCCGAGGTTCTCCATCGCGCCGGCGGCGAAGTCGGGCAACGCCAACATGTCGACCTTGTCACTGGGGTACGAGATGCCGTAGTACTGCTGGTACCAGCGCAGTGAGAAGGCACCGATCTCCAACGCGAACTCGGTGAGGTGGCCCTTGCCAGGAACATGCACCACGCGCAGCGGCACGCCATCGACGTCGATGGGATCGGTGGCCTCCAGCGGGCCAACGACGAAGGCGACCAGGTACGTGCTCATCACCATGGTCGGCTTGAAGAGCACGACGTGCTTGCCGTCGTCGCGAGTGATCCGACCGACCTCTGGCCCATTGGAGACGGCCAGCAGGTCGGGCTCGACGACGAGGGTGATCTCGAAGACCGCCTTGAACTCGGGCTCGTCGAAGCACGGGAACGCGCGGCGGCAGTCGGTCGCCTGCATCTGGGTCGTGGCAATGACACGCTCGATGCCCTGGTCGTCGTGGAACGTGCTGCGGTACCAGCCGCGCAGCTTGTCGTTGAGGGTCCCCGTGAACTCGATGTCGATGGTCGTGGCCCCGGGGTCGATCGCCGCCGAGATCACCAATCGCTCGGTGCTGGGCTCGAGGTGGAACGGTGCGTCGGCGCCGCCGACCTTGACCGAGATGATGTGCAGTTCGTCGGCATTCAAGGCCAGGGACTCGACCGCTTCGGTGCCATTCACATCGATAGACACGGTGCCCGAAAAGGATGCGTTGTCGAGATCAGGCTCGAGGCTCAAGCGGTAGCGGCTCGGAACAACGGTGTGTGGAAGGCGGTACGGATTGTCGCTCACACAAGGAGCGTATCCGCGGCGACTATGGCCAGTAGCCTGCACCGACGTGCCGGGCATTCAATATGACGTCGTAGGAATCGGCAATGCGCTCGTCGATGTCATCGCCCACGCCGACGACGCGTTCATCGGTCGGAACGACCTCGTCAAGGGCTCGATGACGCTGGTCGACACGGACCGAGCGTTGTACCTCTACAAGGCGCTCGGCAGCGCGATCGAGATGAGTGGCGGCTCGGCAGCCAACACGATGTGCGGTGTTGCCTCGTTCGGGGGGTCTGCGGCGTACATCGGCAAGGTCAGCGACGACGAACTTGGCAGGGTCTTCGGCCACGACTGCCGCGCCGTGGGCGTGCAGTTCCGTCCGGGTGCGCCCGCCGATGAGACCCCCACCGGTCGGTGCATCATCGTGGTCACGCCCGACGCGCAGCGGACGATGAACACGTATCTCGGTGTGTCGTCATTGCTGTGCCCGTCCGACATCGACACCGACACCGTTGCAGTCGGTCAGGTGCTGTACATGGAGGGTTATCTCTACGATCGCCCGGAGGCAAAGGATGCCTTCCGCCTTGCCGCGCGCGTCGCCCACGAGAACGACCGGCTTGTGTCGCTGACGCTGAGCGACTCGTTCTGCGTCGACCGGCATCGCGCAGACTTCCGAGCACTGGTCAGCGACGAGGTCGACCTGTTGTTCGGCAACGACGACGAGCTGATGTCGCTCTACGAAGTCGAGTCGATGGACGAGGCGTTGCGAGCCGTGCGACGGGACTGCTCGCTCGCTGTCGTGACGGTCGGCGCCGACGGTTGCATCGTGGTGACCCCCGACGACACGCTGCGCGCCCCCGCCCAACCGGTTCAGCACGTGCTCGACACAACCGGTGCCGGTGACCTCTTTGCCGCAGGGTTCCTCTTCGGCTACACACGCCACCGATCGCTCGGCGAGTGCGCCAATTTCGGGGCGATCGCAGCGGCCGAAGTGATCTCCCACGTCGGTCCCCGACCGTTGGTGGAGTTGCGTACGCTCTTGCCATGAGCGATTTCCGCAGCGAGGCGCGCCGCTGGTTGGCCGCCGAACCCGACAGTGACATGCGCGCCGAGTTGCAGGCTCTGATCGATGGTCCCGACGAGGAGCTCAGCGTGCGCTTCGATGGCCGTCTGCAGTTCGGTACGGCAGGGCTCCGGGCGGCGGTCGGCGCCGGCCCGCAACGAATGAACCGATTGGTCGTGCAGCAGGCAGCAGCGGGTCTGGTCGACCACCTGTTGAAGGCGGAGGCCGACGCGGCGACGCGTGGTGTGATCATCGGCTACGACGCCCGCCGAAAGAGCGATGTGTTCGCTCTCGACACTGCTCGGGTATGCGCTGCCCGCGGGGTGCGGGCGATGATCTTCCCGCATGTCGTGCCCACACCGATGCTGGCGTGGAACGTCATCGGGGTCGGCGCCGCCGCAGGCGTCGTCGTCACTGCGTCGCACAACCCACCGGCCGACAACGGGTACAAGGTGTTCACCGCCAACGGAGCCCAGATCGTGTCGCCGGTCGATGCCGAGATCGCCGCGTGCATCGACCTGATCGATCCGTGCGCGGTCGAGTTGTCGGCCGAGGATGACCCGCTGATCGAGTGGCTCGATGATTCCTACGTGCGGGCCTATATCGACTTCGTCCCATCGGTGCGGCTGTGGCCGGAGATCGAGGGTGTTCCGGTGGCCTACTCGGCGATGCACGGCGTCGGCGGTGGCACGCTGGTTGCTGCGTTCGACCGTGCCGGGCTTCCCACGCCGTACGTCGTCGCCGAGCAACAGGAGCCGAACGCGGCGTTTCCGACGGTGTCGTTCCCCAATCCGGAAGAGCCAGGGGCGATGGACCTGCTGCTGGCGGAAGCCGCCGCATGCAACGCGGCGATCGCGCTGTGCAACGACCCCGACGCTGATCGGCTCGGTGCAGCGATCCCGACGCCGGAGGGTGGTTGGCGGCGGCTGCAGGGCGACGAGATCGGGTGGTTGCTGGCCGACCACATCTTGCGCCACACGACCGGCGACGATCGACTGGTCATCACGACGCTGGTGTCGTCGTCGTTGCTGTCGAAGATGGCAGCGGGGTACGGCGTGCGCTTCGCCGAGACCTACACAGGGTTCAAGTGGATCGGTCACACCGTGCTGAGCCATCCCGAGTCGCACTTCGTCTTCGGGTACGAGCAGGCCCTCGGGTACCTGGTCTGCGCCAGGCCGCTCGACAAGGACGGGATCAGCGCAGCAGTCATGCTGGCCGAGGTGGCCGCACTTGCCGTCGCCGAGGGCGTGACGTTGCAGGGCCGGCTCGACGGCATCGCGGCCCGCTTCGGCAGACACGTGATGGCAGACCTCTCCGTCAAGATGCCCCCGGTCGAGGGCGTCGCGTCGGTCGGCCGCATGCGCGCCGACCCGCCGACCGAGGTCGATGGTCGCGCCGTCTCCTCCGTGGAGTGGTTCGGCGAGGCCGGCTTGCTGCGCTTGCAACTCGGTCCAGAGCTACGCCTGCAACTGCGCCCGAGCGGCACCGAACCCAAGGTCAAGCTCTACGGCGAAGGCATCGACATCGACCCTGCGCCGTACCTCGACGCCCTGGCCGCCCTGATCTGACCAGTCGAGTGTCTCGAGGGTCAGGACGAGGCGGGGGAGCCGAACTGGCGGTCGCCGGCATCGCCGAGACCGGGGACGATGAAGGCGTGCTCGTTGAGGTGCTCGTCGACGGCGGCCGTGTAGATCGCCAGGTCGAGGCCGGCCTCTTTCAAGTGGGCGATGCCTTCCGGCGCAGCGAGCACGCAGACCACGATGATCGTGCCGGTGGCGCCGCGCTGCAGCAGCAACTGGCAAGTGTGTGCCAGCGAACCGCCGGTCGCCAGCATCGGGTCCAGCACGATGCACTGCCGGCCGGCCAGGTGCTCTGGCAGCTTGTTGACATATGGCTTGGGTTGGAACGTCGCCTCGTCTCGTGACACGCCGATGAAGCCGACGTCGGCGTTGGGCAGCAGCTCCTGCGCGGCGTGAACGAACCCGAGCCCGGCCCGCAGCACCGGCACGACCACCGGCTGCGCGGAGAGCGCCCGGCCCGAGGTCGTCACGAGTGGCGTGGTGACGCGCACCTCGTGCGTCGGCAGGCCCCTGGTTGCCTCGGCGATCAACAACGTGCCGATCCGCTCCAACTCCTGGCGGAAGAGGGCGTTCGGGGTGTCCTTGTCTCGCACGCGGGTCAGCGAATCAGCGATCAGAGGATGCTCGACGAGATGGACGGCGACGGTCATGTTTCGAGTGTGTCAGATCTGGGTGCCAAGGTATTCCTCGACCTCGATCGGGACGTTGCTGCGGCTGCCGATGACGTCAGTTCAGGCCGACGCTCTGCTCCGCTCGCGCCAGCGCATACCGCGGTTTGACGATGCCGTTGATGATGCGCAGCCGTTCGGGGAACGGGGCGAAGGCACTCTTCATGGCGTTGATCGTGAGCCACTCGAAATCATCGAGGCTCCAACCGAAGGCCGCAGCGAGCTGCTCCATTTCGTACGTCATCGAGGTGGCGCTCATCAGCCGGTTGTCGGTGTTGACGGTGACGCGGAATCGAAGCCGTCGCAGCATGCCGATGGGATGCTCGGCGATGGTCTTGCACACACCGGTGCCGAGGTTCGACGTAGGGCACAACTCGAGTGGGATCCTGCGATCGCGCACGAACGCCGCCAGGCGGCCCAGCTCTTCGTCGCCCGGAGGCCCGGTGATGTCGTCGACGATGCGCACACCATGACCGAGGCGCTCGGCGCCGCAGAACTGCACCGCTTCCCAGATGCTCGGCAACCCGAACGCCTCGCCGGCATGAATCGTGGTGTGGAAGTTCTCGCGACGGACGTACTCGAACGCGTCGAGGTGGCGTGTCGGTGGGAAGCCTTCTTCCGCGCCGGCAATGTCGAAACCCACCACGCCGGCGTCACGCCACCGCACGGCCAACTCGGCGATCTCCCGGCTGCGCGCTGCAGTGCGCATGGCCGAGCAGATGAGGTAGATCGTGAGGTCGGTGCCGGCGGACCCGCGGCGGAAGCCGTCGAGCATCGCCTCGACCGCTTCGTCGAGAGAGAGACCGGCCTCGGTGCACAACTCGGGCGCCATACGCACTTCGGCGTACACCACGCCATCGGCTGCCAGGTCTTGGGCGCACTCGTAGGAGACTCGCTCGATTGCGTCGCGATGTTGCATCACGCCCACGGTGTGGGCGAATGTCTCGAGGTACAGGACGAGGTCGTTGCGCTTGGCACCGCGGTTGAACCATTCAGCCAGGTCGTCGACGTCGGTCGTCGGGAGGTCGCCGTAGCCGTACTCGCTGGCCAACTCGATCACGGTTGCAGGGCGAAGGCCACCGTCGAGGTGGTCGTGCAGCAGCGCCTTGGGAAACGTGTGGATCCTCATGCGTCAACTCCGGCGACCTCGGCCAGCGACCGCAGCGGCATGCCGGCGGGGCGCCGCAGCCAGTTCCACACGGGATAGTCCGCCGCACCGGAGATGCAGTGCAACGAGTATGCGTGGCGACTCTTCGGTGATCGGTTGATGTCGCTCCAGTGCGGCAGCAGACCGTGGAGGATCACCAAGGTCCCGGCGGGCACCTCGAGCGGCACCAGGTCAGAGGGTGACGGCAGTGGGGCCGGATCCAGCTCTTCGAAGATCGTGCCGTCGGCATCGCCACCGGCACGCTTGAACACCTTGCGGAGACTGGTGCGATGGCTGCCCGGCTTGGCCCACAGGCAGCCGTTTTCCAGCGTCGCGTCTTCAATGGCAAACCAGAAGCCAGTGACGGTCATCGGATCGGTGTACAGGAACGTCGCATCCTGGTGACAGGCAACCTCGCCACCGATCAGCGGCTGCTTGAAGATGTACATGCTCTGCAGAGCGAGGGCATCGGCGAGACCGATGTCGGCGGCGACGCCGGCCAACTCGGGGCGATACGAGAACGCCTCGAACGTCGGGTCGAGGTCGTGCATCGCGTGACCGATCTTGTTGATGCTCAGATCTTTCGACGTGCGCGGTTGACCTGACTCGTCGAAGGCCTCTTCTTCGAAGAAGCACCACACGCCGGAGCCCGAGGCGAGGAACTCTTCGTTGCTGACCCGCTCCTGCTCGGTGGTGGTGAAGATCGTGCGTTGCCCCGACGGTTGGAAATCAGCAACGATCTGGTTGGCTGCGGCCTGCAACTCATGACATGCCCTGGAGTCGGCGAAACCCTCGATCACCAGGAACCCATCACGCTGGTACTGCTCGATCTGACGGTCATCCAACACCGATCCCATGCACTGCAGCGTAGGCGGCGACCGGATGCACGCCTACCCTTGACGTCATGGAACTGACTGTCTTGGGCCAAACGGTTCGCCATCCGATCGAGCACGTCGAGGTCTTCCCGGCGCCCGCCAACGTCGCCACTGTGCGGTTCGCCACTGACGAAGTGGCCTCGATGTGCCCGGTCACACAACAGCCCGATCTCGCCCGCGTGGTCATCGAATACGCCCCTGCCGAGTGGTGCATCGAATCGAAGAGCCTCAAGCTGTACCTGTGGGGATTTCGCGATCGAGAGGTGTTCGCCGAGGCGTTGGCGGCCGAGATCGCCGGCGAGGTGATGGCCAGCGCTCAACCGACGTGGGTCACCGTCACCCTCACGCAGCGACCTCGCGGCGGCATCGAAGTGCAGGCAGTCGCCCACGTCCCGACCCGGTCGGGCGACGCGTAGCAGCCACATCGCCGCCGATCTACAGTCTGGCTCCATGCCAACCCAGCCGGTCTCCGTCATCACCAGCGACGAGCATCGTTCACACGACCCCGAGTTCGACATCTACTCCGGTTCGCTCGTCCCTCGCTTCGAGGTGCCGAAGCGAGTCGACTGCATCGTGCAGGCGCTCGATGGCCCGGGCTTCGCCACGGCCGACCCCACGCCGCACGGCATGGAGCCGATCCTACGAGTGCACAACCCCGACCTCGTCGACTTCCTGTCGACCGCATGGAAGGGCTACATCGAGGAGATCCCGAATCCGCAGGCCGTGATCGCCGAGACGTTCATCCATCCGGGGCTTGTCGAGTCGATGCCCGTCGGCCGCCCACCGCTGACCAATGTGTACGGCCGACTCGGGTGGTTCTGCTTCGACACGTCGTCGCCGTTGAGTGAGGGGTCGTGGACGGCTGCGCTGGCATCGGTCGACATCGCGCTGACGGGCGTTGACCGAATCTTGCGTGGCGAGCGGCTTGTCTACTCGCTGTGCCGTCCGCCCGGTCATCACGCGACACGTTCGGCGTTCGGAGGGTTCTGTCTGTTGAACAACGCAGCCATCGCCGCCCAGGCGCTGATCGACGCCGGCGCCGGTCGCGTGACGGTGCTCGATGTGGACGCGCATCACGGCAATGGCACGCAGCAGATCTTCTACCAGCGCGGTGACGTGCAGTTCGTCAGCATCCACATGGACCCCGATCAGAACTATCCGTGGTTCGTCGGCCGCGCCCACGAGCGTGGCGAGGGGCCGGGTGCAGGCGCCAACTTCAACGTGCCGCTCGCACTCGGAACGACCGGCGAGCGCTACTTGACCGAATTGGCCACCGCCGTCGACGCGGTCGCTGTGTTCGACCCCGAGTACGTGGTCGTCTCGCTGGGCGTCGACCCGGCCGACGGCGACCCGACGGCCGGCTTGTGCCTGACCACGGCTGACTTCGCCGCGGTCGGTGCGGCGCTCGCGGCGATCGACCGACCGATGCTGGTCGTGCAAGAAGGCGGCTACCAACTGCACCGCGTGGGTGCCGACGTCCGCTCGTTCTTCGATGGGTTGTGCAGCGCCGACGCTTCGACGTGACTCAGGCTTCGCCTTTGCGATAGATCTGACCATCGGCCGCGGGTGGGCGCAGTCGCTTGGTGAAGAAGATCAACACGACCAGCACGATCACGTACGGCAGGATCGCCGCCCACCACGTGGGCGGCGTCTCGACGAGCAGATACCACGCCAAGGCAGCACCACCGAAGACCGCGGCGAGCACCGTGTCGTTGGTGTTGCGTCGCAGCAGCGCCCACAGCATCACCGCGAACAAGGCGATGGCCGTGACGAGCAACAGTGAATGCGAGGCCTTGCCATTGAGGTCCTGCAGCTTGAGTGCGAATGGATAGCCGAAGAGCATCGCGCCACCGAAGATTCCCGCCGGTCGCCAGTTGCCGAAGATCAACGCGGCCAGGCCGATGAAGCCACGGCCGCCCGTGCTGCCTTCTTTGTAGACGCCCGACAACTCCTGACTGGCAATGAACGCCCCGCCCAGCCCGGCCAGCGCACCGCTGGTGATCACGCCGACGTACTTGTAGAAGTAGATGTTGATGCCTTGCGCCTCGCCGGCCTCTGGACGCTCGCCGCTGATCCGCATTCGCAGCCCGAAGCGGGTGCGCCACAGCAGCC
>JBDTRP010000005.1:0-27413 GCA_039931555.1 Ilumatobacteraceae bacterium
TTGGCGCCGTCTTCTCGCAGGCCGACAGTGGCACCGATCCGGATGCGATCAGGCAATGGGCGGTCGACGCGGAGGCCGCTGGCTTCGAGCACTTGATGGCGTACGACCACGTGCTCGGCGCCTCCAGTGATCGGCTCGGCCCCGGTCCGTTCGGTAGTTTTCCGGCGGCTCCGTACACTTCGGAGCACACCTTCCACGAGGTCTTGGTGCTGTTCAGTCATCTGGCTGCGCTGACTACTCGGATGAGCTTCATCACCAGCGTGCTGGTGCTGCCGCAGCGCCAGACAGCAGTCGTGGCCAAGCAAGTGGCGTCGATCGACTTGCTCAGCGGTGGGCGCATTCGCCTCGCTGTCGGAGTCGGCTGGAACCGCGCCGAATACGAGGGCCTGGGAGTCGAATTCGCTGATCGCACGGCGATGCTCGAGGAACAGATCGACGTCATGCGCCTGCTGTGGACGCAGCCCCTCGTCGACTTCGACGGCAAGTTCCATCACCTCCGCGGCGTGGGCATCAACCCGTTGCCGACGCATCCGCTGCCGATCCTGATTGGCAGCGGCGCGTCGGACGCGGTGTTGCGGCGCGTCGTGCGCAAGGCCGACGGCTGGATGCCGTTGCTGATTCCGGGCCTCGACGCGATCGACATCAGAACGGCAGTCGCCAAGCTGCGTCAGTTCACCGAGGAGGCGGGCCGCGACCCGGCCACGTTACCGATCCACGGTCGCGTGTACGTCGGGCCTGGCTGGCAGGCCGCGCTCGATACCGCGCTCGACCTCGGCTTCGCCGATTGCAGCATCGGCGTCAACCGACTCGCACAGCCGGGGCTGTCTCACGCCGAGCATCTCGCCGCGATCATCGCCGTCAAGCCCGAGATCGACGCTCGCGTCGCCTGAGCAGAACGGTGAGCGACGACGTCATCATCGCGGGCGGTGGGATCGGTGGCCTCACCGCCGCGCTCAGCTTGCACCGCGCCGGCCTGCCGGTGCGCGTCTTCGAGAGCGTTGATCAAATCCAGGCACTCGGCGTCGGCATCAACCTCTTGCCTCACGCGGTGCGCGAGTTGGATGCGCTGGGACTGGCTGACGAACTGGTTGCCAACGGACTGACCCCCTCGACACTCGCGTACTTCACCAAGCGCGGCGAGTCGATCTGGGACGAGCCGCGTGGGTTGGCCGCCGGCTATCGGTGGCCGCAGATCTCGATCCACCGGGGCGCGTTGCACACGATCTTGCACGATGCAGCAGTCGCTCAAATCGGTGCAGACCGCATCCACACGGGGTGTCACCTGGTCCGGTTCTTCGAGGCGGCCGGAGGCGTGCAGGCCACATTCATCGACCGGCGCACCGGCGTTGACAGCGCCACCGCGACCGGCTCGATGATGATCGCCTGCGACGGGATTCATTCCGTTGCCCGGCGGCACTTCTACCCCAACGAGGGCATGCCGAAGTGGAACGGGGCGTTGCTGTGGCGCGGGCTCGCCGAAGGCCCGCCGGTGTTCGATGGTCGCACGATGGTGTGGGCTGGCCATCCTCGACAGAAGTTCGTGCTGTACCCGCTGAGCGACCTGCCCGACGGTCGTCAGCAGCTCAACTTCATCGCCGAGTTGCGCACCGACGATACCGAACTGCTCGAGCGAGAGGACTGGAACCGATCGGGCGATCTCCCAGACTTCCTTCCACAGTTCGCCGGGTGGACGTTCCCGTGGCTCGACGTGCCTGCGTTGATTGCCTCGGCGCCGGCGACATACCTGTTCCCGATGGTCGACCGTGACCCCGTCGACCGCTGGTCGTTCGGTCGCACGACGTTGCTCGGCGATGCCGCGCACCCGATGTACCCGATCGGTTCGAACGGCGCGTCGCAAGCGATCCTCGACGCCAGAACCCTCACCGGTTGCCTGCTGTCATACCCGGACGATGTCGAGCGCGCCCTGCAGCGATACGACGAGGTGCGCCGACCGGCGACCTCGGCGATCGTGCTGGCCAACCGTGGGCTGGGTCCCGAGCTGCCCATGCAACTGGTCGAAGAGCGCGCTCCCGACGGGTTCGAGCGGCTGTCGGATGTGATCGGTCCGGAGGAGATCCTGGAGGTCACCGACGGGTATCGGAAGATGGCCGGCTTCTCGCTGCACCAGCTCCACGACCGACCGTCGCTGGCCGACGTGCCGTACTAGAAGTACTAGAAGTACTAGAAGTACTAGAAGTACTAGAGCGACGAGCAGAGCGCCAACAGGCCGGAATCGGTCAGCTCCGACAGGGCGTGGTCCATGCGGTCGGGCCATGTGGAGAACTTGGCGATCACCGTGTTCGACGGATGGTGGATCATCAACACCTGTCCATTGATGCCCAGGCCGCAATAGATGCCGGCGACGCTGTCGTAGACCCACCAGAAGTCGTGGTAGCACGCGTTCAATCCCGTGCGGCCCTCCTGGGGCGGCAGCACGAACGCGTCGATCAGGGTCTGGTCGTACGTCGTGGGCCGGCGCATCCAATCGTGCGGTACGACTTGGCGGCCGTCGAACTCGCCGTCGTGGAGGCACATGACCCCGAAGCGGGCGAGGTCTTCCAACGTCGTGCAGATCCCACCCTCGACGACGGGGAAACCCGCCACATCGACGATCACGTCGGCGTCGTTCGCGGCAACGCGCGACCAGATGTGGCGGGAGAACAGCTCGGGAAACGTCTCTCCGGTCGCCTCGCACATCACCCATGCCAGGACATCGGGCAGAATGGAACGATATTGGAACGGTCCGCCGTGCTCTGACGCATTGATGAGCTGTGGAATCCATTCGTAGGTGTCGTGAGGGATGTCTTCGCGTACGCGAGTGATATAGCCGGAGATCTGCTCGAGCAATCGACCCTCGCTCTCGGGGTCGGCGTAGTCCTGCTCGTCGAACGACGTCCCGGCGCGCATGTCGAGCAGGTGTGCCAGCGTGCACCCTTCCCACGACGTGCCATGAAGTACGGGGATGTAGTCGGGAACGCAATGAGCGAGGCCCAGCACCCGTTGGCCGACCAGCACGCCGGCGAGCGTTGCGGTCAGCGATTTCGACACCGACATCAACAGGTGCGTGTCTTCGGGCTGCATCAACCCCCCGTAGTGCTCGAACACGACCTCGCCGTCGTGCACGATCATCAGCCCGTCGGTGAAGGTGGCCTCGAGCATCTCGGCGAACGTCCAACGGCGATCGAGGTGATCGAACGGAAAGGTTCCGAGGTTGTTCAGCCGCCGCGGCAGCGGTTCGACGCGGCCGGTGGGCCCGGCAATGCGCGCCGTGCGAGTCAATTCGCGAACGTGCAGGAAGGCCCACCGGTTGTGCGGCGGCTCGATCCAGTTGGCGGAATCAGCTTCGCCTCTCGCCGCCCTGAACTCCGATCGCATCGCCCACGATCCTAGACGCGCCCGGCGTTTGAGGACTCGGGCCGCGTCACCGGGAGTCGTACGCTCTGCGGCATGAGCGTGACCGAGCAGGAGATCACCAACGACTTGCTGTGGTCGTACGCACCGGACACGACGCAGTACGAGCAAGCCGGTGCGCCGGCCTGGCTCGACGAACTGGAGCTGACGCCGGCCCCACCGCACGTCAAGATTCTGACCAGATCGCTGCACGGCGACTGGCTGATCGCCGACCAGTTCCGTGACATGGAGATGTCGCTGCGCCACCGGTTGCTTGATGAGCAACACGATCTGGTCGTGGCGATGCGGCCCGGAGCCCACGACGCGGCCGTGGAAGCGTTGGAGCTCGTGGCGGAGTGGCTCGACCGGATGGGGCTTCCCGCTCCGCCCGCCGGGTGTCAAGCGCTGGAGGCCGCCGGTCGGGCAGTGCAGGAGGACCTGTGCCTGATGGTGCAACGCGACGGTTCGTGGCATCTCGACGGCGCCGTCTTGTGCTTCCCCTCGTTCTGGTCGTTGACCGAGAAGTTCGGGCAACCGACCATCGACGTTCACCAAGGCGTCGCCCACTACGCCGAGGAGTTGGCGCCACGAGTCGACCGGTTCTTCGATCGCATGCGTCCCGGCCAGATCGTGTGGCGCCGAAACCTTTCGGTGAAGCCGTATCCATTCTTGTTCGTACCGCTACCGAAGAGGGCCCAACCCGTCGGCGATCTCAGCACCACTGACGACGGCTCGCCGTTCTGGCTGCGCAGCGAATGGCAGACGTTGCAACGCTTGCCGCGCAGTGGCGCAATCTTGTTCACGATCAAGCTGCAACTGGCGCCGGCGAGGGTGTTGATGGATCGTGTCGACCGGGCCGGCGATCTGCTGGCGATGTACCGGTCGTGGGACGATGAGATGGTGCGCTACAAGATCGCCGCCAACAACCTGGCACCCGGCTTCATCCCCTGGCTGGAGCGGCTCGTGGGCTCGCCTTGACGTTTTGTACAATCGAACAACGCCGATGTGTGGGAGAGAACGTGCTTGCTGAACGACTGAACAACCTGGGTACCGAAACCGCGTTTGCCGTGTCGCTGGCTGCGGCCGAGTGGGCGGCGAAGGGCAACAAGGTGTATCCGTTCCACCTCGGCGACATCAACCTGCCGACGCCGTCGAACGTCGTCGACGCGATGAACCGGGCGATCGCCGACGGCAAGACGGGATACTGCGCCGCCGCGGGGATCGCTCCGCTGCGTGAGGCGTTGGCCGATGACGTGTCGATGCGCCGTGGCCTCTCGTACAGCGCCGGCAGCGTTGCGGTGCAGCCGGGCGGCAAACCCGTGATCGGCAAGTTCTTGCAGGTCGTGATGAATCCCGGCGACGGGGTGCTGTACCCGACACCCGGCTATCCGATCTATGAGAGCCAGGTCGAGTACTTCGGGGGCATCGCCCAGCCGTACCGGTATGCCCAGACCGCCACCGGGTTCGCGATCGATCTCGAACATCTTCGCTCGCAGATCACCCCGGCCACCAAGGTGCTGATCTACAACAACCTGCAGAATCCGCTCGGTTGCGAGAGCTCGCTCGACGAGATGCGATCGCTCGCAGAACTGGCAATCGAGCACAACCTGTGGGTGCTCAGCGACGAGGCCTACTTCGAGATGCGGTACTCGGGCACCAGCACCTCGATCGCCTCGTTCGCGGGCATGCGCGAGCGCACCGTGATCTTGTACACGTTCTCCAAGAAGTTCGCGATGACCGGATGGCGCCTCGGCGCGGCGATCGGGCCGGACGAGGTGATCGCCCAGATCACCAAGATCAATACCAACGACGAGAGCTGCACGACGCATTTCGTGCAGGCTGCCGGTGTCGAAGCACTCCAGGGAGACCAGTCGGGAGCGCAGGCGATCTTGGCCGAGCTCGAACGACGACGCGACGCGGCGGTCGAGCAGTTGCAGACGATCCCTGGCTTTGTCATCGCCAAGCCCGACAGCACGTTCTACCTGTTCCCCAACGTCACCATCGCGATGAAGGCGTTGGGCTTCACCGAGGTGGCCGAGTTCTCCGACGCTGCACTGCGCGCTACGGGTGTGTCGTTCTGCACGCGGCGCCATTTCGGTCGGCCGCATCCCGGCGAGACCGAGCAATACGTGCGGTTCGCGTACTCGGGCATCTCCGCCGACGACATCCGCGCCGGTGTCGGCATCCTCCGTGAATGGATCGAGGCCGCCTGATGGCCCAGCCGCGGATCGTCGTCGCCGGACGAATCCCCGATGCCGGGCTCGATGTGCTCCGTCCACACGGCAACGTGTGGGGCTGGAAGCACGACGAGCCGATCGAGATCAACGAGCTCTACGAGCGCATTGCCCATGCCGATGCGGTCCTCACCCTGCTGACGACCAAAGTCGACCGAGCGTTCCTCGATGCCGCCGGACCGCAGCTCAAGGTGGTCTCCAACGTGGCCGTCGGCTACAACAACATCGACCTCGCCGAGTGTCGCGGACGAGGTGTGATCGCCACCAACACCCCGGGCGTGCTGACCGATGCGACAGCCGACATCGCCATGGCCTTGATCTTGATGGTCACCCGTCGGCTCGGCGAGGGCGAACGCATCGTCCGCTCGAACGAGCCGTGGCAGTGGGGAATGTTCATGTTGCTGGGTACGAGCCTTCAGGGTCGCCGTCTCGGCATCGTCGGAATGGGCGCCATCGGTCAGGCACTGGCCCGCCGAGCAAAGGCGTTCGGCATGACGGTCGCATACAGCAACCGCACAGCGGTGTCGTCCGGCATCGAAGCCGAGCTCGGCTCCGAGCGACTGAGTCTCGACGAATTGTTGGGGACCTCCGACATCGTCTCGATCAACTGCCCGTACTCGGCGGAGACCCATCACCTCATCGGGCCCGACCAGTTCGAGCTCATGCGGTCCTCGGCGTATCTGGTCAACACCGCTCGCGGCCCGATCGTCGACGAGGTGGCGTTGGTCGCCGCACTTCGCAGCGGTGCGATCGCCGGCGCCGGGCTCGACGTCTACGAGCACGAGCCGCAACTCGCCCCCGGTCTCGACGAGCTCGACAATGCCGTGTTGATCCCGCACCTCGGTTCGGCGACGGTCGAGACCCGAGCCGCGATGGCCACGCTGGCGGCGCGCAACACCGTCGCCGTGCTGGCCGGTCAGCCAGCGCTCACACCGGTCACCTGAGCTTTGGTCACGTGAACCGCTACAGCAACTCGTAGTCGGCGCTGTTGACGCTGCGGGTCTGCTGCCAGAACTCGAGCAGGCTGAACGGCCAGTTCTGGGCGACGCGGCCCGAGTCGCTCTTGTACCAACTGTTGACCGTCGATGCACCCCACGCCATCAGCTGGTTGCCCTCGTCGATGCGCTCGTTGTACCGGTCGTGCACCGGCTGGCGACAGTCGATCGCTCGAGCGTGCGTCGCCAGCACATGGTGCAGGCACTGGAGCACGTAGTGCACCTCGCACTCGGAGAAGTAGATGATGCTGCCGTTGACCACGATGTTGGTGTTCGGTCCGTAGAGCATGAAGAAGTTGGGGAAGTTGGGTGTGACGATGCCGAGATAGGCGCGTGCGTTGCCGTCCCATTGCTCGTGCAGGTCGATACCACCGCGGCCGGTGACCTTCATCGGTGTGAGGAATCGCGAGGCCTGGAACCCGGTTGCGTAGATGACCACATCGACGTGGTGTTCCGTGCCGTCGCCCATCACAACGCCCGCCGGTTCGATGCGGGCGATCGGGTCGGTGATCAGTTGTACGTTGTCGCGCTTCAACGTCGAGGCCCAGATGCCGTTGTCGCGAATGATCCGCTTGGCCGCCGGTGGATAGGCGGGCATGACTTTGGCCAGGAGGTCGGGTCGATCGCCGAAGCACAACCCGATGTACATCCCCAGCAGCATGCGCATCCCTTCGTTGGCCGCGCTCACACTCTGGCCGTGACCGTCCCAATCCGGGTCGACCCGCACGGCAGGCAACATCCCTTCGGCGTATCGCCAGAACAGCCAGAACCGGTACCACTGGCTGTAATAGGGCACGTGGGTGAGCAGCCACCGCTGCCCATCGGCGACATCGTCGTGATAGTCGAGGGTCGGCGCCAGCCAGTTCGGGGTGCGCTGGAACACCAGCACCTCGCCCGCGTGCTCGGCGATGATCGGGATGAACTGGGCGGCGCTGGCCCCCGTTCCGATGACGGCGACACGCTTGCCGGTGAGGTCGACTTCGTGGTCCCACTCTGCCGAGTGAAATGCCGGGCCGTCGAAGCCATCGCGACCTGGGATATCGGGCAGCTTCGGGCGGTTCAGCTGACCCGTGGCGTTGACGACTGCGTGGAAACGTTCGGTCTGCGCTCGGCCGTCGTCGCCGACCGTGTGCACGTCCCATGTTGCCGATTCGTCGTCGAACGTGACCGCTTCGACCGTGGTCGAGAAGTTGATGACCCGGCGAACGTCGAAGTCGGTCGCGCAGTGCTTGAAGTACTCGAGCAGTTCCGGCTGTGTCGAGAAGTGTTGCGGCCAATCGTCGCGCTGCGCGAACGAATAGCAGAAGAGGTGGCTGGCAACATCGACACGACACCCGGGGTATGTGTTCTGCAGCCACGTGCCGCCCACTTCGGCGTTCTTCTCGTAGACGACCACATCGAGCCCAGCTTGGCGGAGTCGATGCGCGGCCAGTAGGCCCGACATTCCGGCGCCGACCACGGCGACGCGAAACGCTCGGTCGGGCGCCACCTCCGCAGCGGTCCAAGTCGGTGCTCGGAGATCAGCTGTGGATCCGCCGAGCTCCTCGAGCAGGAGGGCGAGGTAGTCGTCGGTGGTCGCCGCCCCCATCATCCAGCTGATGATCGGCCGGACGGCGTCGCCGGTCGGTTCGGGTGGCTGCGGCCAGCCGGCGTCGCGGAGCTCGATCAGCGTGCGCAGGGCGAGGGCCCGCACCCGGGCTTGTTGCTCCGGCGTCCAGCCGCCCTGCGGCTCGTGGTGCTTCGTCGGGTCGAGGTACAAGTCGTCGCCGGGGAGTCCGGGCGCTTGACGGATGTGGGCAAGCGTGGCCAGCAGCGAGGGCAGATCGGCCACCGCGACCATGCCGGCCAGCTGTTCGTCGTCGCTGCCGCCGGGTCGTGGCTCGATCTGGGAGGCCATGGTGCGGACTGTAGGCGGGCGGTAGCCTGGTGGCCATCATGCGAGCTTCACTTGCCGAATTGCTGTCGTCCGGTCGCACCCTGTTGGCGGACGGGGCGACCGGCACCAACTACTTCGAGCGTGGCCTTGGTGCCGGTGATCCTCCGGAGTTCTGGAACGCCGATCACCCCGAGAAGGTGCGCACGTTGCACCAACAATTCGTCGATGCAGGGGCCGACATCATCCTGACGAACACGTTCGGCTGCAACCGTCACCGCCTGAAGCTGCACCGCGCCGAGGGGCGGGTGTACGAGCTGGCCAAGCTGGCCGCCGAGATCGCCTGCGAGGTCGCCGACGCGTCGCCACGACCCGTGGTCGTAGCCGGGTCCATGGGACCGACGGGTGAGCTGTTCGAGCCGTTGGGCGCCCTCACCGAGATCGCAGCGATCGAATCGTTCGAGGAGCTGGCCGCGGGCCTGAAGGCTGGTGGCGCCGACATCGCCTGGATCGAGACGATGTCGGCCGCGGAAGAGATTCGTGCCGCGGCCACCGGTGCACTCAACGCCGGTCTGGCCTACACCGCGACGTGCTCGTTCGACACCGCCGGCCGCACGATGATGGGCTTGCTGCCCGGCGACCTGTCCCACGTCTTCGATGGCCTCGCGGTGCCCCCCGTTGCCATCGGCGCCAACTGCGGCGTGGGCGCCAGCGACATCCTCGTGTCACTGCTGGCCATGACCGAGCGCGATGTGCACACCCATCTGATCTCGAAGGGTAACTGTGGAGTGCCGTACTTCGCCGGCACCGAAGCCGTCTACACCGGCACCCCGGAGCTGATGGGCAGGTACACGCAGCTCGCAGTCAAGGCCGGGGCGCGCATCGTCGGTGGCTGCTGTGGCACCTCGCCGCTGCACCTCGCTGCGATGCGCCAATCACTCGACGAGCTCATCGCCAGGCCGACGATCGACGACATCATCAAAGAGGTCGGCCCGTTGGTCAACTCGGCGCCCTCGGGCGCAGCGCCCGATCGCGAGCGTCGGCGCGGACGGCGCGGCGAGTAATCTCCGCAGGGTTCGGCCGAGGGGCCGCTGACACGGAGGTTGGAATGGCACAGCAGGTTCGTGGAGTCGTGGCGCGCTCGAAGGGCGCGCCCGTGTCGATCGAGACGATCGTCGTGCCAGACCCAGGGCCTGGTGAGGCCGTCGTGAAGGTGCAGGCGTGCGGCGTGTGCCACACCGACCTGCACTACCGCGAAGGTGGAATCAACGACGACTTCCCGTTCCTGCTGGGGCACGAGGCGGCAGGCATCGTCGAGGCAATCGGCGAAGGCGTGACCAACGTGGTGCCCGGCGATTTCGTGATCCTCAACTGGCGCGCAGTGTGTGGCACGTGTCGCAGTTGTCTTCGCGGCCGACCGTGGCTGTGCTTCAAGACGTTCAACGCCACACAGAAGATGACGCTGACCGACGGCACGGTGTTGACGCCTGCTCTCGGTATCGGCGCCTTTGTGGAGAAGACACTGGTGGCCGCCGGCCAGTGCACCAAGGTCGATCCGGCGGTACCGGCGACGACTGCGGGCTTGCTCGGTTGTGGCGTGATGGCAGGCATTGGCGCGGCGATCAACACGGGCAACGTCGGCCGCGGTGATTCCGTCGCCGTGTTCGGCTGCGGTGGCGTGGGTGATGCTGCGATTGCCGGCGCCCGCTTGGCCGGAGCGCACACGATCGTCGCGATCGACATCGACGATCGCAAGCTGGAGTTGGCGACGGAGTTCGGCGCGACGCACACCTGCAACTCGAGCAAGAGCGACCCGGTCGAGTACATCAGGTCGGTCACGGGCGGCAATGGCGCCGATGTCTGCATCGAGGCCATTGGCAACCCAGCGGTCTACCGGCAGGCGTTCGAGGCTCGCGATCTGGCCGGCACGGTCGTGCTGGTGGGTGTGCCTCGTCCCGACATGATCTTGGAGCTGCCGTTCATCGAAGTGTTCGGCCGTGGCGGAGCGTTGAAGTCGTCGTGGTACGGCGACTGCCTGCCGTCACGCGACTTCCCGATGCTGGTCACGCTGCACCAGCAGGGCCGGCTGCCACTCGACAAGTTCGTCAGTGAGACGATCTCGCTCGATGCAGTCGAGGAGGCGTTCCACAAGATGGAGCGTGGCGAGGTCCTGCGCAGTGTTGTGGTGCTGTGACCATCGAACTGGTCACAACCGATGGCATCTTCGCCCTCGACGGCGGAGAGTGGGCAGTCACCAACAACATCTGGCTGATCGGCGACGATCGCGAGGTGGTCGTCTTCGACGCGGCGCACGATGCGGCCGCGATCGTCGCCGCTGTCAACGGCAGGCGGGTGAAGGCGATCGTCTTGACCCACGGCCACAACGACCACATCAACGCCGCGGTTCCGTTGCGTGATGCCGTCGATGCACCGGTGTTGCTGCACGACGCTGATCACATGTTGTGGGATGTTGTCTGGCCCGATGCGCGGCCCGATGGGACGGTGACCCCCGGCGAGGTGTTGACCGTCGCCGGGCACGAGCTCGGAATCCTGCACACCCCCGGCCACTCGCCAGGATGCTGTTGCTTTCACGACACGGCCACGGGAGTCGTGCTCAGTGGCGACACGTTGTTCTGCGGTGGCCCCGGCGCAACCGGTCGCAGCTTCAGCGACGAGCCGACGATCGTGCGCTCGATCCGCGACGTCTTGCTGGCGCTGCCCGATCACACAGTGGTGCACACCGGACATGGCGACAGCACGACCATCGGCGCCGAGCGCCGAGGTGTACTGGCCCGCGCCGCCGAGCTCGGCCTGTAGATGATTGGCTCCAAGCCCGCTCAGGGGTCCTAGGCGGTGTGTTTGCGGGGCCGGGTTGGTGGCTTGTTTCGTTGTGCCAGATCGCAGCGGGGAAGTGCGTACTTTCGAAGCACACAGGTCGCGTTGAAAGTACGCACTTCGCCCAGCAGCGTCGGGACCCCCCCCTGGAGCCAATCGTCTGAGCGGGGCGGAAACGTGAACGAGGAGAGGTGTCTGGTGCACCTCTCCTCGCTCAAGATGAACTGATAGAAGACTCGACATCTCGCTATGGATACCGATGGGACCAGCCTCGGTGAGATGCTCGAGCGGAGGTTGGCGGGGTTTCGCCAGACGGTCCAGTCCGAAGGCCGTTAGCGGCCAACCACCTCCAGAGTCCCACAATCTAAACCTGTCATCGTTTGGACCACCTCCTCTCTCTGGTGATCAACATTCAAACAGTCGACGTCGAGATTGGCAAGCGACTTTGGATAGGCCATTCAGCTCAACTTCGTCGACGCCGCAGGTACGCACGGGCCAACTCGTGCAACCGGTCACGACCGAAGCTCGGGTCATGGCCGGCGTGGACGACGTTCACCGCAAGACCGAGTAACCGCTCCATGGTCTGGCAGTAGTCGTGGATCGAGGATTCCGGCAGTTCGTCGAGCAAGGGGCCGTCGTAGATCGCGTCGCCGGAGAACAGCGTGCCCGTGGCCTGTTCCCACAACCCGATCGAACCGGGCGAGTGGCCAGGAAGATGGATGACCTCGAAGCACCGGTCACCGAGGTCGATCTCGTCGCCTTCTTGGATGAGTCGCACCCGCGCGACCGGTTGCTGATGAAAGCTGTCGGTGGCCATTCCGACGGGTAAGGCGGTGACGAAGTACGGCTCGGGCATCGGGTAGCCGGCGGCCTCGAGGGCATCGACCACATCGTCACCCCACGCCTCGCGCGGTACCAGCGACGAGATCGGCGGGTTCAACAGCAGGGGGGCCTCGGCGGAGTGCACCAGCACATCGTCGAACTCGTGGTGGCCGCCGATGTGGTCGTCGTGGCCGTGCGTCGCCAGCGCCGTCACGGTCTTGCCGACCAGGTCGGCCAACTCGTCCGAGAGGCTCATCAGCCCCATCCCCGTGTCGACCACCAGATCCCGGTCGCGGCCGCGCACGTGCCAGATGTTGCAGCGCATCAGGGGGATGACGTACGGCTCCCACAACAGGGTGATCGCATCGTCGATGGTCGTTCGTTCGAACCAGTGATCGGCAATGGGGAGCGCGTTCATTCCGCGCTTTCGATTTTCGGCCTCTTGGCTCGGCTGGGGGC
This sequence comes from Ilumatobacteraceae bacterium, assembly GCA_039931555.1. GTDB lineage: Bacteria > Actinomycetota > Acidimicrobiia > Acidimicrobiales > Ilumatobacteraceae > JAENVT01. Next base: position 12,609 of record JBDTRP010000005.1, read on the forward strand.
AACTCGCGAGGGCTCACCAGCCATCTTCGGGTACACGGGCGGCCACGGCGCGTCCTGTAACCCAGCGGCCTGATCGGCGCGCACCATCTCGAGCAGCGGCTCGATCGACTGCGGCGAGTCGTTCATCGCGGCCCACGCGTCCCCGTGCTCGGCGACCCACCGCGGCACGGTGTCGATGGTCATGTCATGCGGCCGCAACGTCGGCAGCAGTTCCCATGGGAATGGGAACGACACTGGGGCGTGGTCGAGTGCTCGCACCGACCACGGGGCGAACACGGTCTTGTGTGGGGCGTTCTGGTTGAAGTCGATGAAGATGCGTTCACCACGCTCTTCCTTCCACCATGCCGCGGTGATCAGGCTCGGGTGACGGCGTTCGAGCTCACGGGCCACCGCGACCGCCGCGCTTCGTACCGCAACGCTGTCGTGCGTCCGGTGCAGCCGCACGTAGACGTGCAATCCGCGGTTGCCCGAGGTCTTGATGAACGAGGCGATGCCAAGCTCGTCGAAGAGTCCCTTGGTGGCTGCTGCTGTCTCTTGGGTCATGGCGTAGTTCGTGCCCGGACCGGGGTCGAGATCGATCCGCAGCTCGTCGCAGTGCGCCTGATCAGCGGCACGAACAGGCCACGAGTGGAAGCCGAGGCACCCGAGGTTCACCGCCCACACGAGATGCGCCAGGTCGGCAACGACGAGGGCGCGCGACTGCGTGCCGTTGGGCGTCTGCACGATGGCGGTGTGCAGCCACTCGGGTGCACCGTCGGGGATGCGCTTCTGGAAGAAGTTCGACCCGTGGGCACCGTTCGGGAACCGCTGCAGCAGCACGGGGCGATCGAGCATCTGGCGCATCACCGCGTCGCCCATGCCGATGTAGTAGCGGACGAGATCGAGCTTGGTGTTCTGTCGGGTGGTGAAGAACACCTTGTCGGGGCTGGTGATCGTGACGTCGTGCCCTGCCACCGAGATCTCGACCGGGTCGCTCACAACAGCAACCGTATTCGGTCGCGCCAGCTACCGTCGGACGGATGGGGGAGATGCGGGTCGAGGCGCCGATGCAGGGCACGATCGTGTCGGTCGACGTCTCCGCAGGCGACACCGTCAGGGTCGGCCAGCAGATGATGCTGATCGAGTCGATGAAGATGCACCACAGCATCGATTCGCCGTGCGACGGAACCGTGATCGATGTGCTGGTCGCGACCGGCGCGACGATGATGGCCGGCGGTCTCGTGGCCTCGGTGGAGCCAGGCGTCGTCATGCAGCAGGCGATGATCGACGTCGTCGGCGCTGACCCCACAGCGATTCGTGCCGACCTGGCCGAGGTGCATGCGCGCCATACCATCGGTCTCGATGCAGCACGTCCGGATGCGGTCGCCCGACGCCGAGCGGTCGGCCGGCGCACCGCTCGCGAAAACATCGCCGATCTCCTAGACGACGGCTCGTTCGTCGAATACGGCGCGGTGGTGATCGCCGCTCAACGCCGACGCCGCTCCGTCGCGGATCTCATCGAGCACACCCCCGCCGACGGCATGATCGGAGGCATCGGCACGGTGAACGGGCATCTGTTCCAAGGTCATGCCGCGCAGGTTGTTGCTGTGTCGTACGACTACACGGTGCTCGCCGGTACCCAGGGTGTGCTGAATCATCGCAAGAAGGATCGCTTGTTCGAACTCGCCGAATCGATGCGCCTGCCGGTGGTGTTCTTCACCGAGGGCGGCGGAGGCCGACCAGGCGACACCGACAACATCGGTGTCAGCCTGCTCGACTGTTGGGCGTTCCACTACCTCGGCGGGCTGAGCGCGCTGGTGCCGCTGGTCGGGATCAATGCCGGCTACTGCTTCGCCGGCAACGCGGCATTGCTCGGCTGTTGCGATGTCGTGATCGCGACCGCTGACTCCAACATCGGGATGGGTGGCCCGGCGATGATCGAAGGTGGCGGGCTTGGCGTGTTCGACCCGAAAGAGATCGGGCCGATGAACGTTCAGCAGTTCAACGGTGTCGTCGACATTGCAGTCGCTGATGAAGTGGAGGCTGTGCACGTTGCCAAGCAGTACCTCTCGTACTTCCAAGGCCCCCTCGATGAGTGGTCGTGCGACGACCAGTTCGAGCTACGTAGTGTGATCCCGGAGGATCGCAAGCGCGGCTACGACGTTCGCACCGTTATCGAGAAGTTGTTCGACAGCGGCACCGTGCTCGAACTTCGCCGCGACTTCGGACTCGGGATGGTCACGGCGTTCGGGCGCGTCGAAGGACGGCCGGTCGGTGTGGTGGCCAACAACCCGGGGCACCTCGCCGGCGCGATCGACAGCGACGGTGCCGACAAGGCGGCTCGGTTCATGCAACTGTGCGATGCGTTCGACATCCCCATCGTCACCCTGGTCGACACACCCGGAATGATGGTCGGGCCGGCGGTCGAGGGGACGGCCTTGGTGCGCCATTGCGCGCGGCTGTTCGTCACCGGCGCCAACGTCACGGTTCCTCTGATCAGCGTTGTGTTGCGCAAGTGCTACGGGCTCGGTGCCCAGGCGATGGTGGGTGGCAGCACCAAGGCCCCGGCTGCGTGCATCGCCTGGCCCACTGGCGAGTTTGGCCCGATGGGCTTGGAAGGCGCGGTGCGCCTCGGCTTTCGCAAGGAGCTGGAGGCCATCGAGGATCCCGACGAGCGCGAACGCAGCTTCCAGCAGCGCGTCGCCCAGATGTATGAGCGGGGCAAGGCGCTGAACACCGCCTCGTACTTCGAGATCGACGATGTCATCGATCCGGCCGACACTCGGCGCTGGCTCGCAGCGATCCTCGACGCATCGCCGACCCCTCCGCAGCGGCTCGGCAAGAAGCGGCCGAACATCGACACCTGGTAGGAGTACCGACATGCATGTTGACGAAGTCGAGCTACGGATCATCCGCCTTCCGTACAAGTCGGTGTTCAAGACATCGTTCGCCGCGGAGTCGGAGAAGACCGCGGTGATCGTCACCGTACGGTCCAACGGCGTCGAGGGCTACGGCGAGAGTGTGATGGACCACTTGCCGTCGTACCGCGAGGAGTCGATCGTCGGGGCGCTCCACCTGATACGCGAGGCCCTGGTTCCCTGGCTGCTCGAGACCGGCTGCGACGATCCACTGACGTTGTGCGATTCGTGGAAGGGCTGGCGCGGGAACCCGATGGCCAAGTCGGCGGTCGAGCTCGCGGTCTGGGATTGTCACGCCCGCCAGCTCGGGGTGCCGTTGCGCTACTTGCTGGGTGGCGATCGCACCGAGGTCCCCGTGGGCGCGAGCCTGGGCATGAACCCGGTGCCTGAGACGCTCGCGTCGGTGGCGCGTCATGTCGAACAGGGCTACAAGCGGATCAAGCTGAAGATCGAGCCGGGGTGGGACGTGGAGTTGCTGAGCGCAGTGCGCGCCGAGTTCCCCGACATCGAGCTGACCGTCGATGCCAACTCGGCGTACACGCTCGATGATGTCGACGTGCTCCACCAGATCGACGGCTTCGGGCTGCACTACATCGAACAACCGCTGCACTGGGACGACCTCACCGATCACGCTGCGCTGGCTCCGCAGATGAGCACTCCGTTGTGCCTCGACGAGACGCTGACATCGCCGGCACGGACGAGGGCGGCGCTCGACCTCGGCGCGTGTGCTGTCGTCAACGTGAAGGTCGGCCGCGTCGGTGGCTTGGCGGCGACCAAGCAGATCCATGACCTGTGCGTTGCGCGGGGCGTGCCGATGTGGTGCGGTGGCATGTTGGAGACCGGCGTCGGCCGCGCTCACAACATCCACGTGGCGTCGATGCCCGGGTTCGTGTATCCGGGCGACACGGCGTCGGCCAGCCGCACCTACGCTCACGACATCACCGAGCAGGCGCTCGAGGCGACGGACGGGATCATGCCGGTCCCGCCCGGCCCCGGTATCGGTGTCACGCTCGACCGGCCGTTCCTCGACACGGTCACCGAGTCGGTGGAGGTCTTGAGGCGGTGACCATCGAGTTTCGCGAGTTGCGCACCGCTGCCGAACTGGCGCCGATGCCGTTGCTCGAGTCGCGCGTCTGGGGCGGTCACGGAGAACTGGTCGCGGTCAACATGCTGGTTGCCACCATCAGCGAAGGTGGCATGGCGATCGGCGCCTTCGATGGCGACCGACTCATCGGCTCGGTGTACGGCTTCGCCACACATCAGCCCCACGTGTTGCACTCCCACTACTTGGCGGTCGACCCCGACTACCGACGCACCGGGCTCGGAGTCGCGCTGAAGCATCGTCAGCGCGAGTGGTGCCTGGCCAACGGACGTACGGCCATGCGGTGGACGTTCGATCCGCTGCAGCTCGGCAACGCCCACCTCAACCTCCGCTCGCTCAACGCCGTCGGGGTGCGGTACCACGACAATCTGTACGGGCCGATGGGCGGGATCAACGGAGGCCTGCCCAGTGACCGACTCGTCGTCGAGTGGCAGTTGACCGGTCGGCGGTTCGCCGGCAGCGAGGTGTCGGAGGTCGACGTGCAACCGGTGACGCCCGAGGAGATCGCATCGGCCAGCGAGCCGGCGCTGCACGCCCGCGTCGCGCTGCGCGAGGCCATGCAGCCCTTGTTGGCCGACGGATGGCAGGTCACCGACGTCGACCGGGTCAGTCGCACCTACATCCTGACCCGCTGAGCCCGACCCGGTGAGAGTCCGGTGTCGCGGTCTGGCGCGTGATCGGACTCACTGCTCGGCGAGTCGAACTCACCTCGTCGGCGAGGTGCGGGAACACCTTGCTGACCTTGGCGGCCAGCCACTCGCCGTACGTGCCGCTGATGTCTCGGAGGTTGGCGCGATCCCAGCGTTGATTGGCGTCGGCCGGTGCGACCCATCCGTCGTCGAGATCGATTGCCTCGATCACCGCGTCCCATCCTGGATCGAGGAAGAACGGCAACGAGTAGCGATCTGCAGCGCTCACGTTCCGAGCCCGATGAGGCGTCGATCGATATCGGCCGGCGGTCAATCGATCGAGCATGTCGCCGAGATTGCAGATGATCAGCTCGGGATCGTGGGGCGCGTCGATCCACTCGCCGCCGACCTTGACCTGCAGCCCGGCCGTGCCGTCGTGCGCCAGCAGGGTCAGCAGTCCGTAGTCGCTGTGCTCGGCCACGCCCCACCGCTCGGCACTGTCGGGCGGGTGCGGCGGATAGCGGAAGATGCGGAACAGCGGCGTCGGGTCGGCCGTCAGATCCCTCCGGAAGAATCCCGCCCCCAGCCCGAGTCCTTCCGCCATCAGCGCCAAGACGTGTTGGGCCAACGGCTCCATGGCAGCCATCCACTCGGTGACGAGCGGTCGCAGCGACTCTGGCTCTCGGGGCCAGATGTTGGGGCCGTGCATCGGCCTGGCGTCGATGGGCTGCTCTCGACCGAAGTAGTAGCCCTCCTTGAGGTCGGCGACGCCCGAGGTCAGTTCGCCGCCGAGCGGGAACCATCCACGCCACGCCGACCCGCCGTGCGACAGGGCCACCAGCTCCTTCTCGCGGGAGCTGCGACCGAAGAAATCGATCGCGCTGGTCAGCACGGCTTCGCGCAACTCAGTGCCGACCCCGTGGTTGCAGATCGCGAAGAAACCGAACTGCCGACACGCCCGGTCGATCTCGGCCGGGGCCTCCGTGGAGGTGATGTCGATGATCGGCAACATGCCCGAAGCCTAAAGCGAAGCGGACGGGTCGCAGACCGTCGCTCGTGTCAGAATCGACGTTCGTGACCACCGTCCAACTGATTGTCGTTGGGGTGGCAGTGTTCCTTGCGGCGTTCACGCAGATCGTCGCCGGGTTCGGGTTCGCCCTCTTGTCGGTGCCCCTGATGACCCTGGCGATCGAGCCGAAGATCGCCATCGTCGTCAGCACGCTGACCGGGGTGTTCGTGACCGGCTGGCAGGCCTACCGCGATCGCGCCGAAGCCGACCGGGTCCTGGTGCGGCGAATGACGATCGGTGCGTACGTCGGGATGCCGCTCGGCCTCCTGGTCTTCATCACGGTCGACAACAACGTGCTGCGGCTGATGCTTGGCTCCGCCGTCCTGATCGCAGCAGTGATGCTGGCCTTGCGTGTCAACCTCCACCACGCGGGCCCGCGCCTCGACTACGGCTCGGGCCTGGTCTCGGGCGTGCTGGCGACCTCGCTGTCGACCAACGGGCCGCCGCTGGTCTTTGCGTTGCAGGCCCGACAACTGACGGCCGTCGAGTTCAGGGCGACGATCTCCACGGTGTTCGCCCTCAGCAACATCTTCGGCCTTACGCTGTTCATCGCTTCCGGCAAAGTCACCCGCGATGGTCTCATCGCTGCGGCGGTGACGCTTCCGGCGATTCTGCTCGGTCAACTTCTCGGCTTTCCGATCCGCAAGCACGTGCACGGCGAGCGGTTCCGTTGGCTGGTCCTGCTGCTGCTCTTCGGCGCGGCGTTCAGCGCCATCGTGAACGCGCTCGTGTGATGGAAGGATTGTGCACATGATCTTGGCCTGTGTCGCCACCGCGATCGCAGCGGTCGCCAACTGGTACTCGCGGTGGAAGCGACTCGACCGACTCGAGCTGGTCAGCAAGCCCTTCACGACCGTCGGCGCAATCGCCATCGCGGCGCTGGCGGATGGTCCCCGGCCGGCCACGGTCGCTGCCGTCATGGCGCTCACACTCTGCCTGGTCGGCGATGTCGCCCTGCTGCACGTCGTCGATCAGTTCGTGCTCGGCCTCGCTGCATTCCTGCTCGGCCACATCGTGTTCATCGTGATGTTCGCCGAGCGTCGGTTCGACCGATGGCCGATGGCCGGCGTCGGCCTGCTCGGATGTGCTGTGCTGCTCGGCACCGTTGCGATGCCGATCGTTCGCGGTGCCGCGGCCAAGGGCTTGGGCATTCCTGTGCGGGCCTACCTCGCGGTGATCTCGTCGATGACCGTGCTGGGGTGGGCGACGGGGAACTGGCTGATCATGGTCGGCGCAACGGCCTTCATCATCAGCGACTCGATCCTCGGTTGGGGAGAGTTCGTCGCCGAGCGGGCTTGGATGCATGTAGGGATCATGGTCACCTACCATGTCGCGATCGTCTCGTTGGCCCTGAGCCTGACGATCTGATCTGCTGCGCGGCTATCCGGCGAACATCTGCAGCCACTGCTCGGCCGACTTGGGGCGGAACACGTAGTTGTCGTCGCGAATCGACTCCAGGGTCGCGTGCGACGGCTGCGAGTAGCGGTGGCCGGGGTAGACGATCGTCTCGTTGGGCATACCGGCCAGCTTCTGCAGGCTGTGGTACATGTCTTCGGGGTTGCTGCCGGGCAGATCGGTGCGGCCACACCCGTCGAGGAACAAGGTGTCGCCGCTGACCAGTCGGCCCTCGATGTGGAAGCACTGGCTGCCGGGCGTATGGCCGGGTGTGTGGATCAAGGTGATGTCGATCGATCCGACCGACACCACATCGCCCGGATCGTGCACGGTCAGGTGATCGGCGCCGATCTCGGTCGTCCGTTGCACCCAGGGCACCTCGTCGCGTTGCACGTGGATCGGGCAGTCGACGTGCTCCAAAAGGGCCGCGACGCCTTCGATCATGTGGTTCCCCATCCAACCGCCGATGTGGTCGGGGTGATAATGCGTCGCCAGCACCCCGGTCACGGTCATGCCGTCCGCGTGGACGGCATCGATCAGGTCGGCCACCGCATACGCCGGGTCGACCAGCAGGCACTCGCCCGTCGTTCGGTCACCGAGGGCGTAGACGAAGTTGACCATCTGCTTGGCCATCGGGTCCCCGATGGCGAAGTCGCGCCCCGAGAGCAACTGGCGGAAGTAGAGCGGATCGTCGGGTTGGTTCGCTGCCATCCGTCGTACGCTAGCGAGCCATGAGATCGCCGCGGCAGAGCGACCGATGACCTGGCTCACGCGGCTGGTCGAGGGTCAGGTGCTGGTCTACGGCGGCGATCGGTGCACCGTGGTGCCGGCCGAGTTGGCCCGAGCGTTCGTGGCCGGCGATCGCCTCGTCATCGTGCAAGACACCGGCGATCTCCTGCACATCCCCGAGGCCGAACACCAGCTGGTCACCGGGGCGGTGACGCAGGCCGTCGATGCCTTCGCCGTGCTTGCCGGATGCACCGACGAGCAGATCACCAGCTTCTTTCAGCGGTTCGCCGACGCCGTCGACGACGATGCCGTGTTCTCCACGGTGCTCGCGGCCAACCGAGTCGACGTCGACACGGCGGCGGGCAGGGCTCGGTCGACGACCAGGTTGCGGCTGACGGCAGCGATGCGCACCGACATGGTCACGGGGTTGCGCAGTTGGGCCACATCGTCGATCAGGCGTCATCAACTGCTCTCGACGATCGACCACGAACTGTGGTCGGTGTCGTCGTTGCGAGCGCCGCTCGGTGTCGTGGGCTTCGTGTTCGAGGGCCGGCCGAACGTGTTCGCCGATGCGACCGGCGTGCTCAGGACGGGCAACACGGCCGTGTTCAGGATCGGCAGCGACGCCTTGGGTACCGCGCAGGCGATCATGCGCTCGTGCGTGTTGCCGTCGCTCGCCGCATCGGGCCTGCCGGCGGGTGCCGTGCAACTCGTCGAGTCGCCTGCGCATGCAGCCGGTTGGGCATTGTTCAGCGACGCTCGACTCAGCTTGGCCATCGCCCGTGGTTCGGGGTCCGCCGTCTCCCAACTCGGGTCGGTGGCGCGTCAGAGTGGCGTGCCGGTCAGCCTTCATGGCACCGGAGGAGCCTGGCTCGTGGTATCCGAGCACGCCGACGCGGCGACGCTGGGCGACATCGTCGAGCACTCGCTCGATCGCAAGGTGTGCAACACGATGAACGTGTGTTGCATCCCCCGGTCGCGGGCGGCGGAGATGCGTGGCATCGTGGTCGAAGCCGCAGAGCGTGCTGCTTCCAAGCGCGGGACCCATGCCGTGACACACCGTGTCGATGAGGACCAGGTACAGCACCTCGGCGAGGAGTGGGAGTGGGAGGACTCACCCGAGTACTGGATGGTCGAGGTTGACTCGATCCTCGACGCGGTCGCCCTCTTCAACCGCTTCAGCCCGCGCTTTTCCGCATCGCTGATCAGCGACGACAGCGGCGAGCACGAATGGTTCTACGCAGCCATCGATGCTCCCTTCGTCGGGAATGGGTTCACCCGCTGGGTCGACGGGCAGTTCGCGCTGGACCAACCCGAGCTCGGCCTTTCGAACTGGCAGGCAGGTCGCTTGTTCGCGCGGGGCGGGGTCCTGTCTGGTGATTCCGTGTACACCGTGCGGTTGCGCGCCGACGTGCGCGACCATTCTCTGCACCGGTGACAGTAAGGTCGCTGCCCGTGCATCGACGGACGGGTGGCTTGCTGTTGGTCGGCTGCGTGGTCACCTCGCTCGCGTCGTGTGCGACGGCCCCCGGCGTGGTGTCGATCGAGGCACGATCCGGGCCACCGGCCACCGTGTCCACGCTTCCCGAACCCTCGACCTTGCCGGCCTCACCGTCGACGCCCGACGAGTCGACCCCACCCACCGCCTCGTTGCCCATCTCGGTGCCGCCGACCACGGTTGCTGTGCTCGATGCAAACGGGGTCGGCGACGCCCTCTTCCCGGCCCTCGGAAACCCAGGCATCGATGTCGAGCACTACACGCTCGTGCTCAACTACGACCCGGTACGCAACAAGATCTCGGCCACCGAACACGTCGATATCCTCATGACCCAGGATCGCGCCACCTTCACCCTCGACTCCGACGGCCCGATCGTTTCCGCTGTGACCGTCGACGAGGCCCCGGCCAGCTTCGTCGCAACGCCGCCGGAGTTGTTCATCACGCCGGTCGCCCCGCTGACCAGCGGCCAGCGGATCGGCGTCGATCTGACGTACACCCTCACGCCCGCACCCGTGCCGTCGGCCGCCGGCCAGGAGGTTGGGTGGTTCCCGACTCCGGGTGGTTCGTACGTGCTCAACGAGCCGGAAGGTGCTCACACGTGGCTCCCGTCCGACGATCATCCCAGCGACAAGGCCACGTTCCGGTTCGAGCTGACCGTGCCATCCGGCCTGACCGCCGTCGCCAATGGCGGGCTCGTCGATCACACCACGGGCACCTCGACCGAGACATGGATCTGGCAGGAGGATCGACCGATGGCGACCTACCTGATCCAGTTGTTGACCGGCGACTACGAAGTCGTCGACGGCGTCGGGCCCAACGGCTTGCCACTGGTGAGCGTGGTGTTGCACGACGATCGGGCGACGATGCAGCCATACCTCGACACGATCGACGACCAGATCGACTTCTTCGACGACTACTTCGGCCCGTACCCGCTCGACCGGTACGGCATTGCCATCACCGACAGCTTCCCGGGATTGGCGATGGAGACGATGGAGCGATCGATGTTCAGTCGCGGCGACTTCTCGACCGGTCGGCTCGACAGCGGCCAGGAGCTGTTCCTCTCTCACGAGCTCGCTCACCAGTGGTTCGGGGACGCGGTGTCGCCGGAACGCTGGACAGACATCTGGCTCAACGAGAGCTTTGCCACGTACGGGGAGTGGATGTGGCTCGACCACCTCGGCCTGACGCCGATCGACTCCTCAGCCCAGGCCGGGCTGACTAGTCGTCCACCGCTGCCGACTGCGCACCCCCCCAGACCAGGCGACCTGTTCGGGTTCAACAGCTACGACGGTGGCGCGGTCGTGCTGCACGCGTTGCGCAAGACGATCGGCGACGACCTGTTCTTCAGGGTGTTGCAACGTTGGGTCACCGACAACAACGGCTCGTCGCGTACGACGAAAGACTTCGTCACGTTGGCGAACGAGGTATCCGGCCGCGACCTCACCGACTTCTTCGCCACGTGGTTGTACGCGGGCAAGGTTCCGACCTCGTTCCCGGCGTAGCCGACTAGTGGCCGACAAATCGTTCGAGGATCTTGCTCCGCCACGTCTCGGTCTTGCCCGTGCGTTCCTCGTAGGCGTCGGCACCGATCGGTAGCCGCAGCATGGCGTTGATGCCGAGCCAGCGGAAAGGCTCGGGTTCCCACTTCCTGGAGTGGTGGTTGACCCACGGCAACGAGACCAGGTCGGTGTCGCGTCGCAGTATCAGATCGGCCAGCGTGCGTCCGGCGAGGTTGGTGGTTGTCACGCCGTCGCCGACGTAACCGCCCGCCCAAGCCTGGCCGGCGACCTGATCGAAGCCGACCGAACAGAACCAGTCGCGCGGCGCCCCGATCGGGCCACCCCACCGGTGCGTCACCGTGGCGTCTCCGAGCGCAGGGAACAGTTCGCCCAGCAACCGACGCAACGAATCCTGCACACGAGCGTGGCGATCGAACTCCGGCTTGATTGCCGATCCGAAGTGGTACGGCGCACCACGACCACCGAAGGCGATGCGGTTGTCGGCAGTGCGTTGACCGTAGATGATCAGTCGGCGGTCGTCGTTGAACGTCTCGCGCTGTGCCCAGCCGACTTCATCGAAGAACGATTCGGGCAATGGCTCGGTGGCGATCATCAACGAGTAGATCGGGGCGACCGTGCGCCGCTGACCTGGCAGGCGGGCGGTGAAGCCCTCCGTCGCTCGGACCACGACATCGGCCGACACCGTGCCCGTCTCACACCGAAGCGTCCGATTACCGAGCTCGAGCACGCGCGTCCGCTCGTAGATGGTCGTTCCGGATCGCTCGACCGTCTCGGCCAAGCCACGTACCAGCCGAGCCGGGTGAACCGCTGCGCAATGCGGGGTGTAACCGGCTCCCAGCACCTTGCTGGCGTTGAGACGAGCTATCGCCTCATTCGCCGGCAGCCAGCGATAGTCCTCCTCGCCGAACCCCCACGAGCGGTAGTACTCCAGCAGTTCGTGCACACGCCGGACCTGTGGCTCGTTGCGGGCCAGGTTGAGGTAGCCGCCCTTGGCAAGGTGGCAATCGATGCCCTCCTTGGACGTCACGCGGGCGACCTCGTCGACCGAATCGTGCATGGTTCGCTGCAGCGCGACCGCCTTGTCGCGCCCATGCTGCTTGGCCATCGCCTCGAAGGTCATCGGCAGCAGGGCAGACAGCCAACCGCCGTTGCGGCCGCTGGCGCCGAACCCGGCGAACTCGGCTTCGACCACCACGACGCGCAGGCTCGGATCGATCTCGTGGAGATAGTACGCGGTCCACAAACCGGTGTAGCCAGCCCCGACGATGGCGACGTCGGCGGTCACATCGCCCGGCAACTGCGGGCGGGTCGACAGGTGGTGATCGGCCGGAAGCGAGTCGAGCCAGAACGAAACTGCGCGGGGGTCGGTCATCGCAGCGACACTACGCAATCCGTCTGCGGCGGCTCTACGCTGGCGCCGATGTTGCCGACCCCGACCGGCTGGTTTCCCGATCCGTGGAACAGCGCCGGAGTGCGGTTCTGGGATGGTCGGGCGTGGACCGGATACTCAGCTCTGCCAGCACCCGCGGATGAGCCGCACCCGACGCTGCCGATGCGCGCCGCGTGGGGAGCGGTGACCACGTTGTTGGTGTCGATCATCGCCAGCAGGTACCTGCTGAAGGCGATCTCGGTGTTCGAGTGGCCAATCGCCGTCTACGTGGCGATCGTCGCGGTCATCGGGTATGCGCCGGCACTGCTGTGGTGTTGGTACTCGAGCCGCCGATGGGGAACCGGTCGGTTCCGAGCCGACGTCGGTCTTCGGGCCCGCTGGGTCGATGCCGGTTGGGGACCGCTCACGTGGGGTGCGTGCCTGGTGGCGCAGGTGGTCGTCGGCGTCGTGGTCGTTGCGTTGAAGGTGCCGTTCACCAGCAACATCAAAGACGTCTCCGACCTGCACGCCGACCGTGGCTATGTCGTGTCGCTGCTCGTGCTCGCGGTCGTCGCAGCGCCGATCGCCGAGGAGATCGTCTTTCGCGGCGTGGTGCTACGCGGGTTCCTGTCCCGTTTTGGCGCCGTCACCGCTGTTGGAGTGCAAGGTGTGCTGTTCGGATTGGCGCACTTCGACCCGATTCGCGGGGCGGGCAACATCGGCCTGATCCTGGTGCTCGGCTCGGTCGGATGCGTGCTGGGCGGGGCGGCGTTCCTGATCCGCAGGATCGTGCCGACCATGATCGCCCACGCGATCCTCAACGGCATCGCCATGGCCCTGGCTCTCACCGGCTGGCTCGCGCCACGCTGATCCGGTTGGGCGCGATTCCGGTAGTGGGCGTACTCGCAGCGCGCCCGACCCGGTCGGTCGGGCGCGATTCCGGTATTGGCCGTACTCGCAGCGCGCCCGACCCAGGGTCAGTGTGACAGCGGGAGGTTGTCGATCAGGCGGATGTCGCCGAACCACACGGCGGCGAGGGCGATCGCCGGCCGATCCAAGAACTCCATCGGCTCGAGCGTCACCGGGTCGACGATCATGAAATACTCGACACGGGCCCGAGGCTCGGCGGCGATCCGCTCCATGGCCGGCGCCAGCAGAGTCGCCGCATCACGCTGACCGGCGGAAAACCCGGCGGTGACGAGCCGCAGGCCCTGGATCACGCAGACCGCGGCAAGCCGGTCGTCGGGCGTCAGTCGCTGGTTGCGACTGGAGGTCGCCAGCCCGTCCCGCTCGCGAACGGTCGGAATGTCGACGATCTGGATGTCCATGTCGAGGTCAGTGACCATTCGACGGATGATCGTCAACTGCTGGAAGTCCTTGCGGCCGAAGACGGCAACGTCGGGGTCGATCGCCCCGAACAGCTTGGCCACGACGGTCGTGACGCCACGAAAGTGGCCGGGGCGACCGGCACCTTCGAACGATTCGGCCAGCGCGCCCGGCTCGACGTGTGTCTGGAACCGTTGCGGATACATGGTCGCCGCGGTGGGCGCGTACACAGCGTCCACCCCGGCGGCACGACACGCCTCGACGTCGTTGTCGATGGGCCTCGGGTACTTGTCGAAGTCGTCGTCTCGGTTGAACTGCAGCGGGTTGACGAAGATCGACACGGCGACCACGTCGCTGATGCGGCGGGCCTCGTCGATCAGCGCCAGGTGCCCGGCGTGCAGCGCACCCATCGTCGGTACGCAACCGATCCGCTGTCGCGCGGCGCGCTCGGCGCGGCTCCAGGCGTGCATCGACCGCGGATCGCGACAGATCAACATGGAAGGCTCATCCCGCCGTGACTCAGTGGAAGCTGTGGGCGTCGTCGGGCCAGGTGCCGTCGCGAACCTCGCGCACGAACTCCGCCGTGGCCTCGACGGCAGCGGCGCGCAGGTTGGCGTACTGCTTGGTGAACTTCAACGACATCTCGCTGAGGCCGAGCACATCGTGCAGGACCAGCACCTGGCCATCGCACCAAGGCCCGGCGCCGATCCCGATGGTAGGGATCGACACCTTCTTGGTGATCTCGGCGGCGAGATCGAGGGGAACACCTTCGACGACCATGGCGCACGCGCCGGCCTGTTCGACGGCATGGGCATCTTCGAGCAGGCGTTCGCGGCCGCCCGCCTCGAACCCGCTCGCTCGTCCTTGGACCTTGTGGCCGCCCATGCGATGGAAGCTCTGAGGAGTGAGGCCGATGTGTCCGACGACGGGGATGTCGACGCGGGTGAGTGCCTGGATGGTCTCACCCATCACGACGCCGCCCTCGAGCTTCACGCACTCGGCGCCTTCCTTCATCAACCGGATCGAGCTCTCCACCGCCTGTTGTGGGCTGACCTGGTACGAGCCGAACGGCAGGTCACCGACGATCAGCGCTCGCGGGTTGGCCCGCGAGACCAGGCGAACGTGGTACACCATGTCGTCGAGGGCCACCGGGATCGTGTTCGACTCACCCTGCACAACCATGCCCACCGAGTCTCCGACCAGGATCACGTCGACACCGGCGAGGTCGACCAGACGGGCGAAGGTGACGTCATAGGCGGTGATCATCGTGA
>JBDTRP010000006.1:0-3391 GCA_039931555.1 Ilumatobacteraceae bacterium
CAACGTCTCCGCCGGCGCGCCGGCCGTCATCGGCACCAGTCCGAACGCGGCGTTCTGGGCGATGTTCGCCGTCGGCGGAGGCGTGATGTGGTTCCGCGATCGACACCGCCTGGCTTGAACACGCGCCGCACCCGACGGGTGCTCACGATGCTGCTCTTCGCAGCGGCCATCTCGCTCATCGGATGGAGCGTCGTGTGGGGTCGGCGGCTGCAACGGCGTTCGCCCGAGATCAAACTCGGCGCGGCACCGCTCGTCGGTCGCGATCCTCTCGACAGCTGGGATTGGCGTGTCCACTGGCAGCTCGCACTACCAATCGTTGTCGCGTGTGCCGTCATCGCGTTCGCGCCCGCCGTCATCGATCGGTGGCGTCTGCGATGGATCACCGTCGCGACCGGACTTGCGGCCGCGGCATTCGCCGTCGCGCTCGCACTCCTCGACGGCAGCGACGGCCTCTTCCACGGCGCGACCGACAAGACCGAGTACTACGCGAATCTCCCCAAGACCCCGGCCTGGTCAAGGTTCCTCGAGACGTTCGTCGATCATCTCTGGCGCTACAGCGTGCACGTACGCGGACACCCACCCGGTTTTACGCTCGTGCTCAAACTCATCGGCGGCGTCGGCATACATGGGGCATGGCCGGTCGTCGCGCTGTCCGTCATCGGCGTCGCCACGACACCGATCTTCGTCCTTGTCACCGTGCACCGCCTCGCCGGCGCGGTGTGGGTGCGCCGCTCGGCGCCGTTCCTTGTGCTCGTGCCGTACGCGATCTGGCAGATCACATCCGCCGACGCCTTCATCACCAGTGTCGCGGCAGCCGGCGTCGCCGCTCTCGCGATCGCACTGACCGCGCCGCATCGGATCGTGGCCGTCGGCGCGTCGTTCGCTTGCGGACTGCTCCTCGGCGCCGCTCTGTTCCTGACCTATGGGGCCGTGACGTTCCTGATTCTGCCAGTCGCGGTCACCGTGTCACGGTGGCGGCGCTGGCGTCGATTGCTCGTTGTTGTCCTCATCTCGTGTACCGCCGCAGTCGCCGTGGTGTTGGCGTTCCGGAGCTTGGGCTTTTGGTGGTTCGACGGGCTCACCGAGGTGAAGAAGCAGTACTGGGCTGGAACGGCCAAATTCCGCCCATGGACCTACTTCACGCTCAGCAACGCCGCCGTACTGCTCATCGCTGTCGGACCTGCGGTACTGGCCGGGCTCATCAGGCTGCGCCAACGGGCGATCTGGATGCTCGCCGGCAGCGTCCTCGTGGCGGCCGCCGCGTCGACGGCCTCGCAATACTCCAAAGGCGAAGTCGAACGGATCTGGCTGCTCTTCTTCCCATGGATCGTGCTCGCCGCCGCGCAACTCGCCGACCCGTCGACCACCACCCACGGCACGCTGCGACTGCGCACATGGCTGACCACCCAAGCAACGATCACGATCCTCCTCCAAGCCTCACTGATCACCAAATGGTGACGAGACCCAACGCCGTGCAATCCGGACGCCACCGAGGCACCACTGTGTCGTCGCTTTCGGCACCGAGCGGCTCGACGCTGGAGCGGGATGGTCCCGGGGGGCCTTCATCCGCCAGGACCACCTGCCGGAACAGTGAAGTTTCACGTTGCCGCAACCTGGGTAGGAAGACAGCCGAGGAGGTGCGTCATGGGACCCGCCGATTGGAACGATCACATGGTCGGCGGCTGGTGGTGGATCCCGATGATGATCATGATGTTCGTGGTCGTGGGAGGCCTCATCTGGCTCGCTGTCACCCTCATCCGACATGGCAGCAACCCGTCGCACCTCGCCGCACACGCTCCCGGGGCACCGGCCGGCATCGCATCACCGCCACGGTCGACACCGCAGGAGATCCTCGCCGAGCGCCTCGCCCGCGGTGAGATCGAACCCGACGACTACCGCCAACGGCTCGCTGCGCTGAAGCCGCCGACCGGCGGTTGACGATCACCTGCGTCGGCGAGCGCTACCGCACACGTTCACGGTCACCACGAGCACGTCAGCGAATGGAACTGTGAATCCTCGTCGGTTCGATGTCGCCGGCCGCGGGCTATCTCTGCTGGCTCGGTCGGAGCTGGTGGGAACCGTCCGGTACGGTGGACCCGTCGAATCAGGTGTGCTCGTTCGTGGTCGGCTCGCAAGCCTCGTTGTGGTCGTTGCGATCGTCGTGTCGGGATGTGGCTCAGGGATTGGGACCGTGGTGCCCGGTGAAGGGTCGAGCACGCCCACTGTCGTCGGGAACGTGACGGTGCCGGGAGCGAGCAGCGGTGAGACCGACGGGCGAACCATCCCGCCAAACACAACGACGGCGACGACGCCAACAACGAGCGAACCTGTCCCTCTACCGCTGGATGCCAGCGGCGTCGTTGGCCGCGTCACCGCGGGGCCTACTTGTCCGGTCGCCCGAAGCGATCAGCCGTGTCCGCCCCATCCGGTCGTGGCCAGGGTCGAATCGGTCGACCCGACCGGCAACGTCGTCGGCATGACGACAACCGACGACGCCGGCCGCTACGCCATTCACCTTGCCCCCGGCGACTACACCCTGCACATCGGCATCGACGGACCGTTCCCCCGCTGTCCCGAATCGAAGGTGACGGTTCCACCCGGACCCGCGGTCACCGTCAACATTGATTGCGATACCGGGATTCGCTGATTCGACCACGCCCGCGGCTGTTGGGTGATGACCGTCGATCTCCTGGGTCCTCAGACGACGCATCCGAGCGTCATCGACCCGGCGGGTGGGGACATCGCCCCCGGCGCCTACGACATGGCCCGCGAACACCGAGTCCTCAGCGGTCTGGCGCCAGTGTTCGACCGCGCCCTGCAGTCGCCGACGTTCTGCAGCGAAACCACCGTGATCGGAGCACCGTTCGTGCTCATCGACGCAATGGCCGACGTGCAGCATCGACCCGCACGCGCCGTGCTGGCGACATCCACAACGACTTCAAGCTCGACAACTGCATGTTCGCGATCGATGGATCGACACCAACAACCTCACCTCGCCCGAGCGGCTGCTGTTCAGGACCCGGAACGACACCCGTCCAAGCGGATCGAACTGGGCCCGCGCATGGAATCGCGCGCTCGAATCGGTCGGCCAGGAACCAATGCGCGTCTACGACAGCCGACACTCAAACCGCAACCACCTGGCTCCGCGCCGGCATGCCCCTCGACGAAACCGCCCGAGACTCGGACACAGCGTCGAAACCCTCGTCTCCAGCTACATCGGTGCCCTCGACGGCGAAGAACACACCGCCAACCAACGCATCGACAGATACCTCGGAACCGGAGACAGTCATCACAACGCGACGACCACTACCGACTGAGCTGCATCGAGATACCCGTTCAGTCCAAAGCCCGTTCCGCGCCAGATCGCCGGCTCGGAGCGTGGTTCTCGGCG
>JBDTRP010000007.1:0-15106 GCA_039931555.1 Ilumatobacteraceae bacterium
GCCTTCGACGTCGAGTGCCATCGATTCGCCGACAGCGGGTGTCGGCGCCGAGTCGGGCCACACGACGACCTGTCTGACGGTCACCTCGTAGCGGGTGAGCACGTACGCAGAGTTCGATGGCAGCGCCAGCGGTCGACCGGGGATCACCGGCGCAGGATCTTCGTCGACGATGGTGTTCGAGTCTCCCGGCGCCACCTGGACGACGACGACAGCGCCTCCGAGCCGCCCGATGTCGGCCAACATGGCGACTTCGATGTTGGCTCCACCTGACATCTGGACGGTGTGCAAGCACGATGGGGTGGTTGCGTCGACGGTGCCTGGATGCGCTGTCGTGCTGATTGCCGCAGTGGGTGCCGCGGTGGGTGGCGCCGTCGAGTTCACCTGCCCGCTGTCGCCGCAACCGATGATCGTCATCACAAAGAACGCATTGCCGATGCATCGGGTGGTCCGGGTCACGGCTGACATGTCGATCGCCGTGTTCTATCGCGAGTCGAAGAGCCCTTGCTACCGTCTGGCAGTGATGGACGAGCCCGACTTCCTCCGCGCCGTTGCCGAGCGTGGCATCGCCTACCGCGCCACGTTGCGCGATGCGATGGTGACACCCACAGCGACCCCGGCAGAGCTACGCGCTTCGCTGGGCGGACCGACCCCCCAGCATGCTGCTGATCCGGTGGTCGTGGTGAACCGCATGGCCGACGCCGTCGAGGCCGGCGGCCTGATGGCAATGGACTCGGGCCGGTTCTTCGGCTTCGTGATCGGCGGAGCGTTGCCGGTGGCGCTGGCCGCCGACTGGCTGGTGACCGCGTGGGATCAGAACACCGGATTGTTCGCACCGAGCCCGGCGACGTCGGTGATCGAGGAGATCGCCGGCCGGTGGATGCTCGATCTGCTCGGCCTTCCACCGGAGTCCTCGTTCGCATTCGTCACAGGCGGCCAGATGGCCAACACCACCGCGCTCGCCGCGGGGCGTCACCACGTGCTGGCAGCGGTCGGATGGGATGTCGAGGCCGACGGACTGGTGGGCTCGCCGTCGATCCGGCTCGTCGTCGGCGAGGAGGTGCACGTGACGGTGCCTCGGGCGGCGCGGCTGCTCGGTCTGGGAACCAAGTCGATCGAGCGCGTCGCCGTCGACGCCAACGGTGCGATGCTCGCGGCCGATCTCGAGCGCGTGCTGGCCGGCGACCCGGGCCGCCCGACGATCGTGTGCTGCCAAGCCGGCAACGTCAACACGGGCGCCATCGACCCCATCGGCGAGCTTGCCGCGATCGCCCATGCACAGGGCGCGTGGCTGCACGTCGATGGAGCGATCGGGCTGTGGGCAGCGGCGTGTCGGACGACGCCGCGGCTCGTCGGCATCGAGCAGGCCGACTCCTGGTCGACTGATGCGCACAAGTGGCTCAACGTCCCGTACGACTGCGGCATCGTGATCTGCCGGCATCATCAATCCCACCGCGCCGCGATGACGGTCACGGCGGCATACCTCGTGCAAGCCGCGCCGGGCACCGACCGAGACCCGGTCGACTGGAACCCGGAGTTCTCGCGGCGCGCCCGCGGCGTGCCGGTGTACGCGGCACTGGCATCGTTGGGTCGCGAGGGCATCGAGGCGATCGTCGACCGCTGCTGCGCGCACGCACGGCGGTTCGCCGAGGTACTGGGTGCCGAGCCGGGAGTCGTCGTGCTCAACGACGTCGTGTTGAACCAGGTGCTCGTGCAATTTCTCGACCCGTCGGGCCGCGACGAGGATCACGACGCCAGGACGCGCGCGGTGATCGCCAAGGTGCAACAGGACGGCACCTGTTGGCTGGGCGGGTCCACATGGCGCAACAAGGCGGTCATGCGCATCTCGGTCAGCAACTTCGCGACCACCGATGCCGATGTCGAGGCATCGATCGCGGCGATCCTGTCCGCGGCGCGCTGACGCCTCAGATCTCGGCGGCCTCGTGCTGGGCCTTACGCAACGCCTCGATGTCGAACCCCGGTTGCTGCGACGCGGCAATGACCACGCGTTCGCGACGACCGATCAGCTGAGCCGCACGCTTCACGTCGGCACACACGTGGTGGGGGATCACGACTGCGCCGTGCTGATCGGCATGGATCACATCCCCGTGCGACACCCGCATCCCGGCCACGCTGACCGGTCGCGAGTAGTCGACGACGTGCACGAACGCGTGCGACGGGCCGACACGGTCGGCCAGCATCTGGAACCCCTCGGCGATGTCGGGGAGGTCGCGCACGCTGCCATTGGTGATCACCGCATCGCACCCGAGGCCCTTGTGGATGTTGCTGTTGACCTCGCCCCAGAACGAGCCGTATCCACGCTCCTCGTCGAGGTCCTGCACGACCACCACGCTCGGCTTCGGACCGGCGTCGATGTATGCGTAGTACTCGTCTCGAACCGACGCCTGATCGCGGTCGACGTCGCTCGGATGAGCGGCTCGGATCGTCGCTGTGCGAGCGATGCCGACGACTGGTGGCAGCGCCGGACGGGTGCACACCAGTGGCTTGGTCGTGAACCCGTAGCCGCGCCGGTCGGGCACCAGCAGCTCCAGGGCGTTGCACACCGTCGGCGTGTCGATCGAGGTCAACTCGGCGATCAACTCAGGGCTCAGCTCGAACATCTCGGCCTCACGTCGCCGGCGGGAGTGACTGGTAGGCGTCGAGCAGGGAGGCGACCGCAGTGTTGATCTTGGCCGTGATCTCGGCAGTCGGTGTCAACGCGCCGCCATAGATCGACGAGCTCTTGGCTGGCTCGCCGCGGTGCTCGTTGGCGTATGCGACGGACGCTGGGATGTCGTCGGCCCACGCGTCGAGCACTCCGTCTTGTGTCTGGGGTCGCGTGACCGCCATGTGTACCGCGTTGGGATACTGCTGACCGTTCAGCCGCCAACCGCGGCGGCGCATCTCGTCGTTGACGTGGTAGATGTCGAACTCGTCGGAGGTGAACGAGAAGCAGAACGACGGGGTACCGATGATGCGCAGTTCCGGTTGGGCGCGCACGACGTCTTGCATTGCGTACGCCGTGTCGAAGATCTTCTTGGCGTGGTTCATGTAGCCCTGACGCCCGAGCGCCACCATCGACGCCCATGTCGCTGCCAGCAACCCGCTCGATCGCGAGCCCTCGATGCCGGGCGACGCGTATTTGCCGCCCGACCAATCGGTCATCATGAAGTACTGACCGTTGCGCAACTCCTTGTGACGGAACATGAGGATCGACGTGCCCTTCACGCTGTAGCCGTACTTGTGCGTGTCTGCGGAGATCGTCGTGACGCCCGGGATGCGGAAGTCGAACACCGGGATGTCGAAGCCGAGCGCCTCGCCGAACGGCAGTAGGAACCCGCCGAGGCAGCCGTCGACGTGCAGCCCGACGCCGCGGTCGAGGGCAAGTGCGGAGAGCTGGTCGATCGGATCGATCGTGCCGTAGCCGTAGTTGCACGCCGATCCGACGATCGCCGCGGTGTTGCCGTCGATCAGTGCGGCCATCGCGTCGACGTCGACCTGCGCGGTATCTGCGTGTACCGGCGCGTGACGCATCTCCATCCCCAAGAGGTGGCACGCCTTGTCGAACGCCGGGTGTCCCGTCTCGGGCTTGATGATGTTGGCCCGGGCGATGCCGTTGCGCGCGGCTTCCTCGCGGTAGGCCAGCATGGCATGGAGAATGCTGCCGCTGCCGCCGCTCGTCAGCATGCCGCACGGGTCGCCGTCTGTTGCCGCCGACGCGTGCATGAGATCGAGGCCCATGGCGATGACCTCGCCCTCGAAGCGCGTCGCGCTGGGGCAGACGTCTCGCTGCATCGCGTTCATGTGGCTGTACATCGAGTACGCCTCGCCCATGAACTCGTAGTGGTCGTGGTCACCGCAATAGAACGAGCCCGAGGCCTTGCCGGTCTCCCACTTGGCATCCTCTTGCTCGGCCATCTCACGGAGCTCGTGGAGGATCGACGAGCGGTCACGTCCCTCGGACGGGAGGCCACGCATCACTGGGTATTGATCGGCGTATGGGTAGAAGCTCATCAGGTTCCTCGATCTGGTTTCATGAGTGGAGGCGGGAAACAGGTTCGGCGAGTGCAGCGTGCAGGTCACGGAAGACCCCGAGCCGGTCCTCCCAGAGTGCACGAGTCGACGGGTCGGGCTCGTATCGGGCACGCACCGGCACGAGCCCGGCGAGGTCGTCGATGGTCATCTGACCGGTCGAGACGAAGGCCATCAGCCCGGCGCCGCGAGCGTTGGCGTGGCGAGGGTTGTCGAGTTGGTCGATCGGCCTGCCGACGACATCGGCGATGATCGTCGCCCAGACGTCGGAGAGTGCCGCGCCGCCGACGAACCGCATCTTCTCGAACGGCACGCCGAGTGCACCCTCCACCTCATCGGCGAGCCAGCGCAACTGCATCGAGACGCCCTCCAGCATTGCTCGAGCCATGTCGGCGCGTGTGGTACCGAGCGAGATGCCGAGGAACGCGCCGCGATGCCGGCGATCGAGTGCGGGCGACATCGCGCCGAAGACCCATGGGAGGAACATGACCCCGCGTGACCCTGGTGACGAGGTGCCGGCCAGTTGCAGGGCCTCTTCGAAGGTCGAATCGGGTGGACCGTCGACCAGATCGCATCCCATCGCCAGGTTGAGCGCTGCCTCGACCAACTTGCCGCCGAGGCCCGCCTCGGCGACGACGTAGTACCGATCCTCGAGGGAGCTGGGCATCGTGACGATGTACTTGTCGTTGTCGACGTGACGCACCGGATGGTGCACGGTCAGCACGCCGGTGGTGCCGACCATGATCGTTGCCTGCCCGGGCCCGAGTGCGCCCGACCCGAACGCGGCGGCGATGCTGTCGTTCGACCCGGTAACCACCTCGACATCGCGGTGCAAGCCGAGGTCGTCGGCGACATCGGATCGGATCGTCGCCAGCACCATCAACGAGCGCGTCAGTTCCGGGAGCCGATCGGCGTCGACCCCGGCCCGCTCGATGAGTTCCGCCGACCATGTCGTTGCACCGAGCACGCGGTTGTCGGTGAGGGCCAGCGGCATCGCCGAGTTCGCCGTCGCCGCGATGCGGCCGGTGAAGCGTGCATTGAGGTAATCCATCGGCTCGAGGTACGCCGCGGTGCAACGATGGATGTCGCTGTGCTGCTGGAACCACAAGATGTGCGACAGCGAGGTGCTCGGTCCGAAGCCGTGGATCTCTTCCCAGCGCGCCCGCGCGACGTCGCCATCGCCGTGTGCCGTGAGTGCAGCAATCAACGGCGCGCCTCGGCCATCGAACCACATGTGCAGCGGCGCGACGGGGAGGCCAGCGGCGTCGACCGGAACGATCGACGACCACTGGCTGGTGACGCAGATCGACCGGACGGCAGCGGTCGCGGCCGCGCCCGCGGCAGCAAGCGCCTGCTTGCACGCTGACACCGTCGCGAGCCACATCACCTCGGGATCCTGTTCGGCCAGTCCACCTGCGCCGAAGGTCGTCGGCACCCGCCTGAGACCAGAACCGAGCACGGCTCCATCCAGTGCGATCACCGATGCCTTGCACGCTGTGCTGCCGAGATCGATGGCCAGCGCGTTCACGTCACGGCGTACCGTTCGAGATATGCCACGACGGCGGTGACCGTTTCGGCGACGATCTCGCGGTCGCCAAGCGGGTCGATGCGAAAGGCCAGATCGAGGCCCTTGTCGATGATGCCGATCACCAGGTGCAGTGCCCGATCGGGGCTGATTCCGACCAGTTCGAGGCCCTGGCGGCTCAGCCGATCGTACGCTCCGGCGGCACCTGCCAGGTCGTGCTCACGGTTGACCTCGATCATCGCCGCGCTCTGGAACCGCGAGAACCACAGCACTCGAAAGCCCGGCTCCACCTGGTAGAAGTCGAACAACGCCTCGACAACGGCTCCCAGCGCGTCGCGCCAGTCGTCGGTCGGCCTGGCCTCGTGCACCGCTTCGGCGATGGGTGTGACCTTGTCGAGGCTGCGGGCCACGATCGCGTCGAAGATCGATTCTCGATTGGGGAAGAAGTCGTACAGCCAACCGATCGAGACGCCTGCCGCCTTGGCGATCATCCCGGTCGTGATGGCGTCGGGGCCGACATCGTCGATCAGTTGGGCCGCGGTGTCGAGCACGTGGGCGACGCGTCGCTGACTTCGTGCCTGGAGCGGCAAGCGTCGCGGGTGGGTCGGCGACGGCTCCTGGAGGGTCAGCATCGAGTGCATGTTGATGAACCCCCTCCATTGTCGAAGCTCGGCATTGAACCCGAGCGAGATTCGGGTTAGTCTGCCACGAAATTTGGGGAAGCGGCAGACGCCGCACTGAACAGGGGGTCCGACGTTGCATCGACACATTCGAGCTCGGAAGTGGACGAAAGTTGTCTCGCTCAGCATGGTTGCGGCGCTTGCTGCTGCATCGTGCGGGAGCGACAGCAAGTCGTCATCGACCTCCGCCGCACCTGCTGGCACTGAGGCGCCCGCGGGCACCGCCGCGCCGGGCGCCACGGAGGCTCCGGCAGCGACAACCGGCGACACGTCCGCGCCGGCTGCTGAGGGTCGCCCGTTGATCATCGCCCGCGACATGGACATCAACTCACTCGACGTCAGCCGCAGCTACTGCGACACCTGTCAGATCTTCAACACAGCGGTGTACGAGACGTTGATCACTGTCGATCCCACCGACCCCAACAAGATCCTGCCACGACTGGCGACGAGCTGGGAGGCGAACGCCGACAACACCGTGTTCACGTTCAAGCTCGATCCGGCGGCAACGTTCGACGACGGGTCGCCCGTCGAGGCCAAGGACGTGAAGTTCTCGTGGGAGCGCCTCGCCAACGTCAAGGGCTCGGCCTCCTACCTGATGTCGGGGTTGAAGAGCCTCGAGACGCCCGATTCCGGCACCGTGGTGGCCACCTTCGAGGCGCCGAACTCTGCGTTCCTCCCAATTGCGGCGGCCAGCTATCTGGGGATCATCAACAGCGATGTGGCCACGACCCAGGGTGCAACCGCTGGGTCCGATGCCGACACCACCGACAAAGCCGAGGAATGGTTCCTGGCCCACTCGGCGGGCAGCGGGCCGTACAAGTTGGAGTCGTACACACAAGGCGAATCGCTGGTGTTGGCCCGCAACGACAACTACTGGGGCCACAACAAGCCGGTGTTCCCACAAGTGACCATCTCCGAGGTCAAGGATTCCTCGTCCCAGCTGCAGCAGTTGCAGGCCGGCGACGTCGACATCGCCATGCAGATCTCGCTCGACTCGGTCGGCCAACTCGACGGTGACTCGAAGGTGACGACCAAGGTCGTCGACTCGTACAACTACGTGTACATCGCCCTCAGCCCTGGCGCCGAGGGCGCCGAGAAGTTGAAGGACGTCAACGTCCGTAAGGCGATCGTCGAGGCGATCGACTACGACAGTGCGATCGAGTCGCTGGTGGCCGGCAAGGGCAAGAAGCAGGCGTCGCCGATCCCCAACGGGTTCATCGGTAGCGCCGACCTCACGCTGCCCTCGTACAACCTCGACGACGCCAAGAAGAAGCTCAGCGACGCCGGGCTTGCCGATGGCTTCGATCTCGACGCGACCTACCCCGATGCCAATGTGTACGGCGTCGATTTCAACCTGATGATGCAGAAGATCCAGCAGGACCTCGTCAAGGTCAACATCAACCTCAAGCTGACGCCGGTGCAGTTCCCCGAATGGGCCGACCGGATCAACGCCAAGGGCATTCCCGTCACGGCGGTGTACTTCGCGCCGGATCACACCGACCCGAGCCAGTACATCCAGTACTTCGGCGAGATCCCGGGCTCATCGTGGGCAGGTCGTGGCGGTGGCGGCGATGCAGGCACGCCGCTCGACAACCCGAAGGAGTCCGAGTTGCTCGCCACAGCGCTCGCCTCATCGGGTGATGCCAGGACTCAGGCGTACACCGATCTCGGCAACCAGATGATCGAGGATGCGGTCATCGTGCCGATCGTCAACCCGCAACTGGTGTTGGCAACGGCGTCCGACATCACAGGCATGCACTACAGCGCATGTTGCAACCTCGACCTCGGTTTGCTCGGTCTCGCAGGCTGACCCGGAAGCCTGGCAGTCTTCCGCTGTGAGGCGATTCATACTTCGTCGGCTCGCGGCCATGCCCTTGCTGCTGCTCGGGATCGTCACGATCGCGTTCTGCATCTCGAGACTGATCCCGGCCAACCCGTTGGTCGCCATCGTCGGCGAGCGCAGCCTCAACAACGCCAAGGTGGTGGCCGCCGCCAAGACCCGTTGGGGTCTCAACGGGTCACTGCCCGAGCAGTACCTGGTGTACATCAAGAACCTGCTGAAGGGTGACCTCGGCACGTCCTTCCGCACTCGTCAGCCCGTCACCCACGACCTGCTCCACCGTCTGCCGGCCACGCTGGAGCTGGCTGCGGGCGCGCTCTTGATCGGTGGTGTCGGGGGTGTCGCGCTCGGCGCCTATGCGGCCAGCAAGAAGGACCAGCCGGCCGATCACATCAGTCGTGGGTTCTCGTTGCTGGGATCGTCGCTGCCCGTGTTCTGGATCGGCTTGGTGTTCCTGTTCGTGCTGTACGCCCGGCTCGGGTGGTTCCCCGGGCCCGGGCGTCTGCCGCCGCGGACCAAGCCGCCCGACGACGTGACCGGGTTCTACACGATCGACTCGTTGCTCGATGGCAACTTCACGCTCTTCCGACAGTGCCTCTGGCGGCTGGTGATGCCGTGCTTCGTGCTCGGCTGGGCCTACATGGGTCAGCTGTCGCGGCTCGTCCGCGCGGCGATGCTCGACGAGATCAACTCCGACTACGTGCGCACTGCACGGGCCAAGGGTCTCGCCGAGCGGTTGGTCATTCGTCGGCATGTGTTGCGCAACGCCTGGCTCCCCACGCTGACGATCCTCGGCTTCTCGTTCGCCCAGTTGCTGACGGCCTCGGTGCTGACCGAGACGATCTTCCAATGGAACGGCATCGGCTCGTATGCCGTTCAGGCGGCCAACACGCTCGACTTCCCTGCGGTCAACGGCGTGTCGCTGTTCGCCGGGTTGGCGTTCCTGCTGGCCAACCTCACCACCGACGTGCTCTACGCCGTCGCCGACCCGAAGATCCGGCTGGCATGAGCCTGCTGTCAACGGAACCGCGCCTCAACCTCGACGTGCTACCACGGTCCAGCGGAACGGCGTCGCCGTGGAAACGAGCCACCGTCATCGGGGGCCTGATCGTTGCCGGCTTCTGGTTCGTCGTGGTGTTCACGGTCCAGTGGTGGGCGCCGTACGCGCCGCTGGAGGCGGTGGGCAAGCGTCTGCAAGGTCCCAGTTGGCACCACCTGCTGGGCACCGATGCGCTCAGTCGCGATGTGTTCACCCGCACGCTCTACGGCGCACGCCAGACCCTGCCGGTCTCGCTCGCCGTGATTCTGTCGGCGGTCACGATCGGCACCACCCTGGGTGCGGCCGCCGGGTTCATCGGGGGCCGCGTCGACAGCGTGGTCATGCGCCTGGTCGACATCACGCTGGCCTTCCCGCCGATCTTCCTGGCGATGGCTGTCGCGGCCGCGCTCGGTTCGGGGCTGCGCAACGCGTTCTTCGCGATGGTGATCGTGTGGTGGCCGATCTATGCCCGACTCATCCGCGGCCAGGTGCAGGCCGTCAAGCACCGCGACCACATCCAAGCCGCGGTGTCGATCGGCGCGACGCGGTGGCGAATTCTGCGCAAGCACGTGCTACCGATGTCGTTCACGCCGGCACTGATCAACGCGACGCTCGACCTCGGTCAGGTCGTCATCCTCACCGCGACACTCAGCTTCCTCGGCCTCGGCGCCAAACCACCCTCGCCGGAGTGGGGCGCGATGATCACCGAAGGGGCTCAGTTCTTCTACCAGTGGTGGATCGCCGTCGCCCCAGGTGTCGCCATCTTGACGGTGGCGATGGCGTTCAACTTCCTTGGTGACGGCCTGCGCGATGCCCTCGACGTGAGGGCCAAACGGTGAGCCAATCCTCGACCACACCCCTGCTCGAGATCCGCGACCTGCACGTGAGGTTCGCCGTGCGCGGTGGGCAGGTGCACGCTGTCCGCGGGCTCGATCTCACGGTGCACCGGGGCGAGGTTGCCGCGGTCGTCGGCGAATCGGGCTCTGGCAAGAGCGCATCGATGCTGGCAGCACTCGGTCTGCTCGAAGTCAACGCCGTGGCTGCAGGTTCTGTTCGACTCGACGGCCTCGAGCTCCTTCGTGCCGCGCCGGCGGTGTTGCGCGGTGTGCGCGGCGGGCGGATCGGCATGATCTTCCAGGACCCGATGACGTCGCTCAACCCCGTCCTCGACATCCGTCGTCAGATCGCCGAAGCGGTCATCACCCACCAACACGTCAGCCCACGCCAGGCCGAGACGAAGGCCGTCGAACTGCTGGAGATGGTCTCGTTCCCCGACGCCGAACGACGCTCGCGGTCGTACCCCCACGAGCTGTCCGGCGGCATGCGCCAGCGCGTCATGATCGCCATGGCCCTGGCCAACGATCCCGACATCTTGATCGCCGATGAACCAACGACGGCCCTCGATGTCACCGTGCAGGCGCAGATCCTCGACCTGCTGCGATCGCTGCGCCAGTCGCGTGACCTGGCGATCGTGTTGATCACCCACGACCTCGGTGTGGTCGCCGGCCTGGCCGACACCGTGCACGTGATGTACGCCGGTCGCATTGCCGAATCGGGGCCGGTCGTCGACATCTTCCACCGACCGCAGCACCCGTACACCGCCGGCCTGCTGGCGTCGCTGCCACGTCTCGATCGACCCGACACCGAGCTCACGCCGATCGGCGGGGTTCCGCCGAGGTTGTACGAGGAGCCAGCGGGCTGTTCCTTCGCGCCGCGCTGCCAATACGCGGTCGAGTCCTGCACGCAGGCGGAGCCGATCCTGCAGCGCGTCAACGATTCGATGGTCGCGTGCTCCGTTCTGCCGTTGGTGGAGTCCACGACCGAGGCCTCTCGATGACCTCAGAGCCGTTGGTGCAGGTTCGCGACCTGGTGAAGGAGTTCGACCTTCGCCGAACATCGTGGCGAACCGAACGTGCCACCGTGCAGGCCGTGTCGGGTGTGTCGTTCGACATCAGCGCCGGCGAAGCGTTCTCGATCGTCGGCGAGTCCGGTTGCGGCAAGACAACAACGGCCTGGTGTGTTCTGCGACTGATCGAGCCGACGAGCGGATCGGTCCGCTTTGACGGCACCGAGCTCACGGAGCTGTCGTCGGGCGATCTTCGTGATGCGCGGCGACGGTTCCAGATGGTGTTCCAGGACCCGTACACATCGCTGAACCCGAGGATGACCGTCGGCGAGATCATCGCCGAGCCGATGCTCGTCCACGGCGCGACGGGAGACGAGCGGCGCGACCGCGTTGCCGAGTTGCTCGAGCAGGTCCAACTCGGCGCCGACGCGTTCGACCGCTACCCGCACCAGTTCTCGGGCGGCCAGCGACAGCGCGTCGGCATCGCCCGAGCACTTGCGCTGTCGCCCGACCTGATCGCCCTCGACGAGCCGGTCTCCGCCCTCGATGTCAGCATTCAGGCCGAGATCATCCGACTGCTGCAACGTCTTCGGGATGAACTCGGCCTGGCGTATCTGTTCATCGCCCACGACCTCTCGGTGGTTCGCCATCTCAGCCACCGGGTTGCCGTGATGTACCTCGGCAAGATCGTCGAGGTCGCCACGGCTGCCGAGGTGTACGGCCGGCCCGCACATCCGTACACCAAGGCGCTGTTGTCGGCTGCGCCGATTCCTGATCCCCTGATCGAGCGTGACCGCGTGCGCATCGTGCTGGAAGGCGACCCGCCGACTCCGACGAATCCTCCCAGCGGTTGTCGCTTCCGCACACGCTGCTGGCGCGCCGAGGAGATCTGTGCCGAGGTCGAGCCACCGCTGGTCGACATCGCCGAAGGCCACCGCGTGGCCTGCCACTTCAACCTCTGGAGCTGACCGCCACCACGGCTCCGACCTGCGGAAATCTGCCGAAATTGACGCTCAAGTCAGCGATGTGCCGCGCCGATATCTTGCGGTGAAGTCTGCGTGCGTGCTAGAAAATCGGTGGGCGCAGAACAATCGGGGTACCGGTTCCATGCACGGCTTCACAGCGCAGCGCCCAGCACGACCGTTTGTATTGAAGAGGGTTCGCGACGCAGTCGCCGTCGTCATCCTCGGTGCAGCAACCGCCGTGGTGCAGCCGGCGATTGCGTTGCCATACGCCGCTGCCGTCTCGGCGACGTCGGCGTACGTGTCGGTGCAGCCGTGCCGCCTTGCTGACACCCGCTTGAACAGCGGGTTCGTCCAGGTCGATGCGCTGACTTTGCAGATCGCCGGCCGAGGGATCTGCGGCATCCCCTCCAACGCCACTGCATTGGCGCTGACTCTTACCGTCGTGAACCCGCAGGCCTCCGGGTTCCTCACCGCATGGCCATCCGATCGAGCCCGGCCGGTCGTCTCGAACGTCAACTTCGATGTCAACCAGATCCGGGCGAACGGTTCGATCACCCGTGTCGATGCCGCAGGCACGTTCCGCGTCTTCACATCGGTCCCTTCGCAGGTGGTGGTCGATGTCGTCGGTGCGTTCGTGCCCGCGACTGCCGCTGCGTCCGGAAGGTTCGTGCCCCAACCGTCGACACGTCTGTACGACTCGCGGCCCGGGCCCAAGCGTGCGCCCGGCTCGACCATGACGTTGGCGTTGCCCGCCGGGGTGCCGGCCGATGCGGTGGCGCTGGCCCTCAACGTGACGGTCACGGAATCATCGGGGCCTGGCTTCGTCACCGAGTTCCCGGCCGGTCGCCAGATGCCGACCTCGTCGATCCTCAACGTGGATCAACCCAACCAGACACGCGCCGCGGCCGGGATCTTCCCCGTCTCATCGGCCGGCGTCGCCCTGTTCGTCTCCGGCGGTGGGCACATCGTGGTCGACCTCCTCGGGTACTTCACCGGTGCGTCCGCAGGATCGGGCACCGACGGTCTGTTCACTGCCGCCGACCCGACCCGCTTGCTCGACACCCGTGGGGCGAGCGCGTTGGGCAATGGTGTGCCGCTGTACCCCGGCGGCGGGCTGGAACTGGCGTTGTCTCTGGGCGGCTCGATCGCCTACAACGTCACGTCGGTCAACGGCACGGGCGGCTACGTCACGGCGTACCCTGCCGGCACCGGCCGTCCGACCACCTCCACGGTCAACTCCGTCGGTGGCGGTGACATCGTGGCCAACTTCGCCATCAGCCAGGTATCGAACCGCGGCCTCGGCTTCTTCAGCCAATCGCAGACCGATCTGCTCGCCGATGTCCAGGGGTGGTTCTCCGGGCCCTCGGCGACGGCAACGCAGCCGCCTCCGGCCAACAGCCCGCCTCCGCCGCCCCAAGTGCAGTACTCGCCGTGCATCACCGACGGGCTCGCCGCGTTGAACTCCACGCGCGCCGCCGCCGGCGTGGCGCCCCTGGCAGGCAATGCAGCTGCCACCGACTTCGCCTGCTCGTGGGCATTGCAACTGGCCGTGGCCAACAACGGTCTCGTTCACTCGACCAGCGCGGCTCGCGATGCCGCTGTCGGTTGCCCGACCGGCGAGAACATCGCCTACGCCACGGGCGCGTCGCCCTCGGGCCTGATCTCGCTGTGGTATGCCTCGCCGCCACACATGGCCAACATCAAGAACCCGATCTACGGCAGTGCCGGGCTCGGCTTTGTGATCCGCACCGACGTCTCCGGTGGCCAGTTGATCTTCGGCGTCACCGACTTCTCCGTCTGCTGAGCAACGCGGTCGGCTCGCTCGAACCTTGTCGCTCCCGGGTCGCTCAGCGACCTCCCAGCGACAAAGTTCAGGTGAAGATGCCAGAACTGTCGGTCAGGTGATGCTGGTGTCGAGGGTGGTGCCCTGATTGATGCCGTGGTTGGTCGACGAGTCGTAGCCGTCGCTGGCCTGCTGCAGATCGGTTTGGACTTGGGCGAGGGCGGCCCACGCCTCATCGGTGGTCTTGCCGATCAGTGTGTCCTCGAAGTTGTCGAGGTACTGGTAGGCCAGGTTGGCGTGGCCCATCTCGTGCGTCATCAGGGCCTCCGACCAGCGATCCCACTCGCCGCGAACGGCATCGTTGGCATCGCTGCGCCGGCCCCATGCCGGCACCAGCACCTCGAGGTCGACTGTCAGGGTTGCGCCCGTGACCACCTGGTTGTCATCCCAGCTGAGGTTCAGCGAGGGGTGCCAGCTGCAGCGACCGACCTCGTCGAGGCCCCAGCCGGTCATCTCGTCATAGACGTCCTGGAGGGTCACTCCCCAGAGCTCGCCGAAGTCACCACCTGCTTGGTTCCACGTCGTCATGACGGTGATCTTGCGCCATGTGAGACCTTGATCGCCCGCACCTTCGGGCAGTCAGGCGGGCACGTCAGACCGGGTGATCGAAGGCCCAGTCCAACAATGCCGATGCACCGTCGATCCGGGCCTGGTCGCTCGGGGCGCCGAGCACCGCCACGATCACGCTGCGATCGCCTCTCGTGGCGGAACCGACCAGGCAGTACCCGGCATTGGTGGTGTGGCCGGTCTTCACCCCGGTCGCACCTTTGTACCTCGTCAACAGCTTGTTCGTGGCGCTGAAACGTTGGCCGTTCATCTGCGCATCGGTACGTGCGACCGTTGCCTGAAACGTTGGGTCCTGCAGCAGGATCGTGGCGATCGCCACCATGTCGTGCGCCGACGAATGAGCGCCGTCGGCGTCGAGCCCGACGGCGTTGACAGCCATGGTCTGGGTCATCCCCAACGTCTGCGCAGCATCGTTCATCATTCCGACGAATGCTTCCTCGGTCCCGCCGACGTCGAGCGCCAGGGTGTGGGCTGCGTCGTTGGCACTGACGATCAGCTCGGCGCGCAGCAGCACGGCACGCGACAGTCGTTGACCTTCGTACAACCCGATCGCCGACTCTGCCGGATCCAGGTGCATGGCCGGAACCGTGGCGACGTGCGCCGGGTCGCCTGCCTGCATCACGACGTACGCGGTGAGCAGCTTCATCAGGCTGCCGACCGGTCGCGCGGTGTCCGCGTCGAGATCGGCCAGCCACCGTTGCGAGCCGACGTCGTAGACGGCATACGCCGAGGCATCGATGCTCGGGGGCTGGTTGGGGTCGACCGTCGTCGG
>JBDTRP010000008.1:0-3774 GCA_039931555.1 Ilumatobacteraceae bacterium
CAAGGCTGGCGCCGACAAGGTCGCCGACCTGCGCGAAGGCCAATTGGGCGACGTCAAGGTTGTCGTGCAAGGTGGCGCACTCGCCGGCAAGACCGCGGCGATGCTGATCAAGGTCGAGAAGCTCTCGACGGATCTCTCGAAGGTGCGGCTGTTCCACACCTCAGTCACCCGGGCGATCGCGACCTGGCCGACGTGGCCGGGCGAGCCGGGGTTCACCGGTGACTTCGAGGATTACGTCGCCGCCACCTTCCCGTCGTCGCAGGCCGGCGATTTCGCCGTCGTCGAATCCGGGATCGTCAGTGAAGAGACCTACATGGATCAGGCGCTGTACTGGGAGAAGTCGTATCAGCCGATCATCAAGTACGTGCTCGATACGTACCAGCCCGATCTGGCGATGGTCGGATACCCAGCCACCGACGAGGTCTCGCATCAGTTCCTCGGCCTCATCACCAAGACCCTGCCGAACGGCGCCCCCAATCCGGCGTACGACGACGTCGAGGTCAATGGCACCCCCGACGGGCGGGTGCGCCAGCGCGAGGGATTCGTCCGGCGCGCGTATGCCGGCTCTGACGCGACCATGCGACTCGCTCAACGCCATCTCCAAGATCACGGCGACCCGGCGACGTTCGTCTCCTCCGATCACGGATTCGCCGCCCAGTTCGCCGCAGTCGACGCCAGCAAGGTACTGGTCGACTTGGGGCTGCTGTCCAAGCCTCAGACATCGAACTGCCGCCCGGCCACCGGCGAGACCATCGGCAAGGCGAAGGCATGTTGGGCAGGCGGCGCGGTGCAGATCTACTTGAACCTCGCCGGGCGAGATCCCGTGAACCCGGCGCTGCAACAGGTCGCTGCTGCCGATGAGGCCGCAACGGTCGCCCAGATCAAGGCAACCTATCTGGCCGTGGCCGATCCCAACGACTGGACCGGCGACGGCTCGCCAGAAGGCTGGACGGTGATCGACCGCGTGTTCACCAAGGCGGAGGCCCGGTACATCCCCAACGGCCCCGGCAGCACGGCCAACATGTCGAACGCGACACGCACCGGCGATGTCGTCGCGTTCGCCTACCCGCCGTACCAGTTCGACGCGGCGACGCCTGGCACGATCGTGGCCCGTTCGGCGTTCTTCGGTCAGCACGGGTACGTGCCCGACGTGCAGGACCTGGCCAGCAACACCAACATGCGCGCCACGTTCCTGGCCGGTGGTGAAGGAATCGGCCGCGGCACCCTCACCGGTGTGCGCAGCATCGATCTCGCACCGACCATCGCGTTCATGCTCGGTGTGCCGGTGCCGCAACACAGCCAGGGCCGAGTGCTGCTGGAAGCGTTGAAGAAGGGCGATCGCTACACACCGATCTCGGTGATCGGCCTGACCGACTTCCACGGCCAACTCGATCCGACCACCACATTGATGGACGGCCGCAACGTCCCGGTCGGTGGCGCATCGCAACTGGCCACGATGTTCGACGAGGAAGCGGCGGCTCTGCCCGGGCAGACCTTGTTGCTGGCGTCGGGCGACAACGTCGGTGCGTCGCCACCGAACTCGGCACTGCTGCAAGACACCCCGGCGATCGACGTCGAGAACGCGTGGGGCCTCGATGCAACGAGCTACGGCAACCACGAGTTCGACTACGGCCTCGACCGGTTGAAGGCCCACCAGGCGCGGGCCAACTTCCCGTTCCTGGCAGCCAACATCGTCGACGCGGTCACCGGGATGGCACCCGATTTCGTGCAGCCGTCGACCGTGTTCACCATCAACGGCATCCAGGTCGGCGTGATCGGCGCCGACGTGAAGAACACCCCGGAGCTCGTATCGGCGGGCAACACCGCAGGGTTGGCGTTCCTCGATGAAGCCGAGCGGATCCACCAGGAGTCCGAGCGGTTGCGCGCCGAGGGTGTGCGGGTGCAGATCGTGGTCATCCACAACGGCGCGCTCGTCGGGGCCAACGCGATCGACGGCAAACCTGCCGACCCGTGGGTCGGTCCGATCATCGACATCGTCAACCAGTTGCAAGACACCACCATCGACTTGGTGCTGGCCGGTCACACCCACCGCATCGCCAACACCATGGTCGGGCACATCCCTGTCGCCGAGGGCGTCAACGCGGGCGGCAGCTACTCGGTCGCCCAACTGATGGTCAAGGGTCGCGATGTCGTGTGGACCGGTACGTCGACACGAGTCGCCGTCAATCTCGGGGTTGCCAAGCGGACCGACGTGCAGGCGATCGTCGACCAGGCCAACGCCGACACGGCCGTGTTGCGCAACCAGGTGATCGGCACCCAGTCCTTCGACATCCGGCGTGACCCGACCCGGCTCAACGAATCGGCGATGGGCAACATCGTCGGTGACGCGATGCGGCTGAAGTACCCGGGTGTCGACGCCGCGCTGACCAACTCGGGCGGCCTGCGCGCCGACATCCTCTTCGCGCCGCCGAGCGCCAGTGAGGCGGCCGGCGAGATCACGTGGGGCGAGGTCTTCGCCGTCCTCCCATTCGGCAACCGAACGGTGATCGAGACGGTCACCGGCGCCCAGCTCGTCACCGCCTTGACCAACGGGTTCCAGCCGGCATGTGATCCGGCGTTCGCCGGTGGCACCGGACGGTTCCCGCAGGTCTCGGGCCTGGTCGTCAGCTACCACTGCAATGGCACGGTGCCGGTCGTCGACAGCGTGCAGCGTGCGCCCGACGGCACATCGGGCACGCTGACGCCGGTCGGCCCGGCCGACGAGGTGCGGATCGTCACGAACGACTTCATGTTCACCGGAGGCGACGGCTACACGGCCCTCGCCGCCGGCACGAACGTGTTGCAGCCGGGCGACGCGTTGCTCGACGTCGTCATCGCCTACATCACCGCCAATTCACCGGTCGCCCCGGTCGTCGAGGGTCGCGTCCTCAGGACCTGAGTCCATCGACGATCCCCATCCGGAACTTTGTCGCTCCGAGGTCGCTCAGCGACCCCGTAGCGACAAAGCTCGTTGCTGGCGGTAGGCGGTCGCCAACGAATCGATGAGGGATGGCAGCATCGCGTCGACTTCATCAGTTCCGACGCGCTCAATTCGCGCGCCGACGAGGCGCGCCTTGCGGTCGCGGTGCCGGTCGTACAGACGAGCGAGCCGTGGTCCATGCCACTCGATGCCATCGATCTCGACGTAGAACCGGGCCACCGGATCACCGAGATCGGGATGAACTGTTTGTCCATCCGAGAGGACCAACGAGACCTGTGGTTCGAGGTGCACCCCGACGGCATCGAGCGCCCGCCGAAGTTCGATTTCGGGGTGCGAGTCGGCGGACCGACGCCACGCCGGCCTCGACGAAAGCACTGCGGCGAAGTTCGCGGAACCCGCCCGGCCTTGTCGGCACAGGAGGTTTCCGACCGCGTAGAGCGTCGGCACGTCGAACTGCAACCGTCGGAGCCCTTGTTCGATGACACTTTCGAGGTCTATCGGTCGGAGGTGTTTGGACAGATCGAACACGGTTCTGGCCGGGCTGGTGACACGGATTCCGTCATCGCGTTGGTGGACGTGGTCGGCAGGCATGATCGGGCATCGATGGTGAACCGTGTTGCCGATGAACCGCAGGCCAGTCCCGGTCCCGGTGACGTGAAGATCCAGGCCGGAGCATCGTCGATACTTCCACAACTGCGCTGCGCCTCCGCAGGCGATCACAAGTGTTGGGTCGGCGGCACAGAGCGCGACGCTCCGCGAGAGAAACGTGGTGGGCCACAGTGCATGCCGGTAGACCCCCTCCCACACGACGATGAGCTCGCCTGCCCGCAGCA
>JBDTRP010000009.1:0-25727 GCA_039931555.1 Ilumatobacteraceae bacterium
ACCGTCGCCGAGGCGCGACACGGATCAGTTCCAAGCATCAGATCACGATCCCGGCCGACGCGTTGCGCGCCGCGGGCCTCGAAATCGGCGACCGTGTCGTCGCCCACGCGGACGGCGCCGGGCGCGTGGTCCTCGAGCGAGAACACGACATCCTTGCCGAGTTCGCCGGCGCCATGACAGGCGCGTACACCGCCAACGAGCTCGACGAATTGAGACGAGAGTGGGACTGATCCATCTCGACGCCGGGGTCATCATCGGGTTCCTCGACGCTGACGACGCACATCACCAGAAATCCCGAGCAGCGCTCACCGGCGCCGTTCAGAACGGTGATCGTCTCGCCCTCGCAGCATCGGCTCTCGCCGAGTGCTTGGTCGGCCCCGCTCGCCGAGGCGAGCTCGCGATTCACCTGGTTCGCAACCTCGTCGACCGCCTCCCCATCTCGATCATCCCGCTCGACGCCGAGATCGCGACGACCGCAGCGAGACTCCGAGCCGCGCGCCGCGCCCTTCGACTCCCGGACGCCCTCGTGATCGCTACAGCGATAGATCGGGCCGCAGACCAACTGATCACGACCGACCGGAAGTGGCCCACCGCGAAGGCCCTCAAATACAAAGGAACCATCACCTGGCTCTGAGCGGCGACCCGCTCAGAACAGCGGCGCATTGGAGCGGAGTTGGCGGAGCGGTCATTCGTAGGCTCAACCGACATTCCGCCACCTTCTGCGCCGCCGGCGCTCCGGACATCACGCCCGACGTCAACGCACGCGGCGCACGGCGAACGCCCCGGCTCGGAAGGTCTAGTTGACCTGCTTGGTCTTACCGTCCCAGTAGGGCTCGCGCAGCTTGAACTTCTGCAGCTTGCCGGTAGCTGTGCGCGCCAGCGAATCGCGGAACTCGATCACCTTCGGGCACTTGTAGCCGGCCAACTTGGTGCGGGTGTACGCGATCAAGTCGGTGCTGCTCAACGACGAGCCTTCGGAAGTGACCACGAGTGCCATCACCATCTCTCCCCACTTCTCGTCCGGAATGCCGATCACCGCGACTTCGGACACGTCGGGATGGCTGAAGATCGCGTCCTCGACCTCGATCGAGCTGACGTTCTCGCCGCCGGAGATGATCACGTCCTTCTTGCGATCGCTGATGGTGACGTAGTTCTCGGAGTCGAGGTGCCCACCGTCGCCCGAGCGGAACCACGACGGGCCTTGCTGGTCATCGTCGGCCGGCCGGATCGCATCGGCGGTTGCGTCGGGCTGGTTCCAGTAGCCCGCCATGATGTGGTTGCCGCGCGCCAACACCTCGCCATCGGGCGAGATGCGCACCTGGACTCCCAGCGCCGGCGCGCCTGCGCGGCTGAGCTTGGCCGCACGGTCAGCAGGGGACAGCGCGTCGAACTCGGCGCGCTTGCGATTCATCGTCAGCAGCGGCGTGGTCTCGGTCAGGCCGTAGATCTGGATGAACTCCCAGCCGAGTTCGGTCTCGATGCGCTCGATCGTGCGCGTGGGCGGCGGTGCACCGGCGATCACCATGCGCACCCGTCCGTTCCCCGGGATCGGCCCGTCCCATGTCGACGCGGCATCGAGGATGGCGTTGGCCACCGCAGGTGCGCCGCACATCACGGTCACGCCGTGCTGATCGACTCGCCGGAGGATCTCGGCGCCGTCGATCTTGCGGATGATCACGTGCTTGGCGCCCATACCGGTGACGGCGTACAGCACACCCCACCCGTTGCAGTGGAACTGCGGCAGCGTGTGCAGGTAGACGTCGCGGTCGTTGATGCCCAGGTGCCACCCGAAGGTCGACGCGTTCAACCAGATGTTGCGATGGGTCAGTTGCACGCCCTTCGGTCGCGCTGTGGTGCCGCTGGTGTAGTTGATGGTCGCGGTGGCATCCTCGTCGTACACCCAAGTCAGGGGATCGTCGTGCTCGACGGGTGCGTCGTGCTGCGGGCCGATGACGTACTTCTGCTCACACTCGACATCGGCCATCGCCTCTTCGAGCTCCGGATCGACGAACAGGATGCGGGCACCGGAGTGAGCGACGATGTACTTGACTTCTTCAGCGACGAGCCGGAAGTTGATCGGTACCAGCACACGCCCGCTCCCGCTGACACCGAACAGCGCTGTCAACAGGCGCGCCGAGTTGTGGCTGACGATCGCCACCCGCTCGCCGACGCCGATTCCCAGGGCGTCGAGTGCAGCCGCTTGGGCGCGGGCGCGCGTCGCCATCTCGGCGTAGGTGATGGTTCCCCATGACTCGGCGGGCTGCATCGGCTCGTCGATGATGGCATCGCGATCCGGGTAGATCAGCTCCGCGCGGCGGAGGAAGTCGTTGACGGTGAGTGCGACCTTCATGCTCAGGAATTGTTGCCGATAGCGCACCACACCGGTGCACTCGGCGCGACGCTCATGCATCGCGCAACCTGGTGCCGGGCGGCGGTACCCTCCATGCTCGACATGTCTGAACATTCCCGCCCACCTGGGGCACCGCGGCGTCGACGCCGCAAACCCACACCGAACCCAGCCCGCACCCCACTCGAAGCCTCGACCATCACGATCGATCCCGACGCGTACATACCGACGGCGTTCATCGACATCGGCGTGCCGACCGAAGTCGACATGGGACTCGCCGCAGCCGGGTTCACCGCGCCCTTCGCGATCCAGACCAAAGCGATTCCCGTGGCTCTCACCGGTCGCGACGTTTGTGGCAGAGCCAAAACCGGCTCTGGCAAGACGTTGGCGTTCGGCGTGCCCATGCTGGCCCGGTTGTCGGGTGAAGCTGACGCCCGTCGGCCGCTCGCCATGGTGCTGGTGCCGACTCGCGAGTTGGCGTTGCAGGTTGCCGAGGTGCTGGCACCCGTGGCTGCCGGTTGCAATCGCACCGTCTTGGCCGTCTACGGAGGCGCATCACGTCATCAGCAGATCGAAGTGTTGAACCGTGGTGTCGATGTGATCGTGGCGACGCCGCTGCGCCTGATCGATCTGTTGAAGGAGAACGAGCTCGATCTCAACAAGGTCGAGATCGTGGTGCTCGACGAGGCCGATCGCATGGCCGACGACGGCTTCACGCCGCAGGTCGAGTGGATCCTCCGCAAGGTCACTGGGGCCCATCAGACCATGTTGTTCTCGGCAACCCTCGACGGCGATGTCGGCCACCTGGTGCGTCGCTACATGACGGATCCGATCGAGGTGGCCATCGACTCGGCAACCGACACCGTCGGCACCATGCACCACCTCTTCCTGGCGGTCCACCACATGGACAAGGACAAGGTCGTGCAGGCAATCGCCTCGAGCATGGGCAAGACCTTGGTCTTCTGCCAGACCAAGCGCACGTGCGACCGTGTCGAACGCTCGTTGCAGGACCTCGGTGTCCAGGCGATGGCGATCCACGGCGACCTTGCCCAGGTCGCTCGCGAGAAGGCCATGCGGCGCTTCGCCGACGGTGAGCTCAGTGTGCTGGTCGCCACCGACGTCGCGGCTCGCGGTATCGACATCGACGACATCGGTGTCGTGATCCACTACGAGCCGGCACCCGACGGCAAGGACTACCTGCACCGCAGTGGCCGCACGGCCCGCGCCGGGCGCGACGGTTGGGCGGTCACGATGGCCGAGTACAACCAGCACACCCAGGTTCGCATCCTGCAGCGCGCATTGCGCCTCGACGTGGCGCCACCGGTCGAGGTGTTCTCCAACAATCCCAAGTTGCGAAACTTGTCGGAGTTCGAGACTGCATGAGCCGGTACGCCTTCGGCGTGCCGTCTTACCCATAGCTTGCGTTCGAGGCGGCTCCCAATGCTCGATCTAACGCATCCACACCGGGCGGTGCTGCTCGAAGTCGGAGATCTCGTCGACGTGGGTGAGGGTGATGCCGACGTCGTCGAGGCCGTTCAGGAAGCGATGTTGGGTCTGCGGCTCCATGGGGAACGAATGGGTGATGCCGGCAGCCGGCACCTCGACCGTGAGCCGCTCGACGTCGACCGTGATCTCCGTTGCCGGATCGGCTTCGATGGCCTCCCAGATCGCCTCCACCGTGGCCTCGGGCACCACGACCGGAACGAGACCGTTCTTGGCGCAGTTGTTGCGGAAGATGTCGCTGAAGCTCGGCGCGACCACCGCGTCGAAGCCGCCCTGCTGGATGGCCCACACCGCGTGCTCGCGTGACGAGCCGACGCCGAAGCTTGGGCCGGCAACGAGGATCGATGCACCAACGTACCGCTCGTCGTTGAGCACGAAGTTGCGGTCGTCGCGCCACGTGGAGAACAGCCCCTTCTCGAATCCGGTGCGCTCGACGCGCTTCAGCCATTCGGCGGGAATGATCTGATCGGTGTCGACGTCGCTGCGCCGCAGCGGCACGCCGCGTCCCGAGATGACGTGAACGGACTTCATGACAGTGCTCCGAGATCCTCAGGGGTGGCGAAGTGACCGGCCACGGCCGTGGCGGCGGCGATGGCGGGCGAGACCAGGTGGGTGCGACCGCCGCGGCCCTGGCGGCCTTCGAAGTTGCGGTTGCTGGTGCTGGCCGATCGCTCGCCCTGCGCCAACTTGTCGGGATTCATGGCCAGGCACATGCTGCACCCCGGCTCGCGCCAGTCGGCACCCGCAGCGCGGAACACCTCGTGCAAGCCCTCTGCCTCCGCCTGCAATTTCACCGAATGGCTGCCGGGCACCACCATCACCCTCGGCACGGTGACCGTGCGGCCCTGCATCACAGCTGCGGCCGCACGAAGGTCTTCGATCCGGCTGTTGGTGCAACTCCCGATGAACACGGTGTCGACGGCGATGTCGCGCATGCGAGTGCCGGCTGCCAGTCCCATGTACTCCAGCGAGCGCGCCACGGTCTCGCGTGTTGTTGCATCTGCAAAGTCGTCGGGCGAGGGCACGTTGCCATCGATCGTCGTGACCTGCGCTGGGTTGGTGCCCCACGTGATGTGCGGTCGCAACGCGCCGGCGTCGATGACGACCTCCTTGTCGAAGACAGCGTCGTCGTCGCTGGCCAGCGTGCGCCAATCGGCGACGGCCGCCTCCCATGCCTGGCCGCGTGGGGCGTTCGCCCGACCTGCCAGGTACTCGAACGTCGTGTCGTCGGGCGCGATCAGCCCCGCCTTCGCGCCTGCCTCGATCGACATGTTGCACACGGTCATGCGACCCTCCATCGACAGCGCCCGAATGGCCGAGCCGCGGTATTCGACGACGTGGCCGATCCCACCCCCCGTTCCGATGGTGCCGATGATCGCCAGGATGATGTCCTTGGCGGTCACCCCCGCAGGGATCTCGCCGTCGACGGTGATGCTCATCCACTTCGGTCGCGATTGCGGCAACGTCTGGGTCGCCAGCACGTGCTCGACCTCGCTCGTGCCAATGCCGAACGCCAGCGCCCCGAACGCGCCGTGCGTGGCCGTGTGGCTGTCGCCGCACACCACGGTCATGCCAGGCAACGTGCGCCCCTGCTCGGGGGCGATGACGTGGACGATGCCCTGACCCGGGTCGCCCATCGGGAAGTTGACGATGCCGAACTCCTTGGTGTTCTCGCGTAGTACCTCGACCTGTCGGGCCGAGACCGGGTCGGCGATCGGTCGATCGATGTCGGCCGTGGGCACGTTGTGGTCTTCCGTGGCGACGGTGAGATCGGGCCGGCGAACCGGGCGTCCCGACAGCCGCAGGCCATCGAACGCCTGTGGGCTGGTGACCTCGTGCACGAGGTGCAGGTCGATGTAGAGCAGGTCGGGCTCGTCCGCTGCCGAATGCACGACGTGACGTTCCCACAGCTTCTGGGCGAGGGTTCGCGGTGATGTTGTGTCCGGTGGCGCCTCAGGCATGGCGTCTCACTTTCTGAGATATGATTCTCGTTCATGGACAGTGTAAGCGGTGTCGGCGTCATTGACAAAGGGGTTCACATCCTCCGGGCGCTGGTGCGCGCGCCGCTTGATCTCGCCGCGTTGCAGGACGAGACGGGTCTGCCGCGGGCGACGGCGCACCGCTTGGCGGTCGCCCTCGAGTTGCACGGGCTGGTGCGCCGCGACCCACAGGGTCGCTTCTGCCTCGGGTTCGAACTGATCCGGCTCGGTCGCGCCGCAGAAGACGAGTTCCCGCTGGCCGAGATCGCCCGGCCCATCCTCACGGCACTTCGTGATGCGACCGGCGAGAGCGTGCAGTTGTACGTCGCCGACGGTGATGGCCGGCGCTGCGTGGTGTCGTTGGAATCTACGCATGGCCTGCGGTGGATCGTCCCGCAGGGGGCGCTGTTGCCACTCGACCGCGGCTCTGCCGGACGCGTGCTGCAGGGCGACGACCTGGCTGAGAGCGTCGAGGAACGCGAGCCGGGTGTGGCCTCGGTCAGCGCGGCCGTGAGGGATCGCGGCGGACGGGTGATCGCCGCGCTCAGCCTCAGCGGACCGGTCGAGCGGTTGACCCGCGAGCCTGGTCTCCGATTCGGTCGACAGGTCGCCGATGCGGCGCGCGAGGTGATGGCCGCGGTCGGCCGTTGACCAAGTCGCGGGAACAACCGCCGCGCGGTGTCGGTCATCTCGGCCGGGGTGATCGGACTTGTCGTGCCCGGCGACGACACCGAGAGCACGCACGCCTCGATGCCGCGCCGGTCCATCACCGCGACGTGCTCGTCGGCACTCCACACCGGGCTCTC
This sequence comes from Ilumatobacteraceae bacterium, assembly GCA_039931555.1. Classification (GTDB taxonomy): domain Bacteria; phylum Actinomycetota; class Acidimicrobiia; order Acidimicrobiales; family Ilumatobacteraceae; genus JAENVT01. The sequence continues at coordinate 6,636 of JBDTRP010000009.1, forward strand.
GGGAAGCCATCCGGCTGGTCGATCCCCGCGGTTGCCAGCGCCTCTCGATATTGGTCCGGCAAGAAATGGGGTGGACGTCGATCAGTGATTCGCGGCGATCCTACGAGAGAAGCGGTTCGCTGACGATGGGTGAAGTGCGTACCTTCGTCGCAGAGGCACCGCGAGCGAAAGTACGCACTTCCCCGTGAGAGCGGGAGGGACGGGGTCCCCCTCTCACGTTGTCATCAAACCTCAGCCGACGGTGACGGTGATCTTCTTCATCACGACACCATCAGCAGACTTCACGGGTCCGTCGGGGCCTGGGAACTCGTAGGTGCCGATCGTGCCGGCGTCGGTGTGCAGCATTGGCCAATAGGCCCCGGTCGTGATCGGAGCATCGAGCGTGATGACGACACTCGTGCTGTCGCCCTCCGGGATGGCTGCATGACCGACGACGGGGCCCGGTGCACCGGCGGTATCGGCGTGGACTGCAATGAAGCCGGCGCTGCCGGTGACGTTGACCGTGCTGACGGTGATCGTCTTGCCATCGCTGGTCTGATCAGCCGCGTCGAGCGAGCCGGAGACCGTCGCCCCGGGCGCGGCCGACCCGGCTGGTGCGGCCGACGCCGTCGGGGCCGCGGTGGTGCTCGACTTGCTGTCGCTACCGCATCCTCCGAGCACGACGAGACCGAGTAATGCGAGTCCGGCAACGGACGTACGCGATGTGAGCATGTGCTGCCTCCTATGAGTTGCGCACGACGAGAGTGCCGTGCATGGTGGGGTGGATCTCGCAATGGAACGGGTAGCTGCCAGGCTTGCTGGGTGCGACGAGCGTCCCCGGGGCCTTGTTGTTGAACGGGCCGCCCTTGAACGATCCGTCGTCGGCGGTCATGGTGTGCTGCTCATCGTCGTTGTCGATCAAGGTCAGGGTGGCCCCCGCGGTCGTCGAGACGGCAGGGAAGGTGTAGTTCTGAACGACGACGGTCGTTTCCGGGGAGCTCGTCGATCCGCTGTCGACGGTCGTGGTCGTCGAGCCGGCCGAGTCACTCGATCCACACGCGGCAACCGGGAGTCCAAGTGCGACGCACATGACCAGGCGCTGTGTCCTCACGCCGACGAATACGTCGGGATCCATCGGAACGTTGAAGCGTTGAGCAGAATTCTTCGCGCCGAACTCGTCGTGCCGTCAGGCGAGTGGCGCCCGAACGACGACAACGCCGCCGTCGGATTCGCTGATGCCGATCGCCACCGCCTCGGATGAAGGCAGTGCGCTGGACAGCGACACGGTGATTTTGCTGTTGCGAATGCCGATGAAGGATCCGGCACCGACACGGCTGCCATCGGACCGTTCGAGCCACACGCTGTAGTGCCGTCCTGGCACGAATCCGCTGGCCGCGAGTTGGATCTGCGTGCCCCATGCCCAGGTGTGCAACGTCGCGTCGCCCCGGACCTCGGCGGCATCGAGTACCACTCGCTCACCGAATCTCTCCGGTGCACGGTGGTGTCGAACGACGCTCACCGCCACCACCATCAGGAGTGCGGCGGCGACGCCGGCCACGACGGTGTACCTGCGACGGCGATCCCGCCGGCGTCGGGCGAGGTCGACGCGTGCCACGATGCGGTCCGGCAATCCGCTCGACGTCGGCCTGGCGGTGCGAGCTGCAGGTGGCGCGGTCGTTCGGGCAAGTGCCTCGGTCGTTGCCCGAAACTCGGCGGCGGTCGCCTGGCACTCGCGGCATTCGGCGAGGTGCTCGGCGAGATCATCCGACATGGGCGGGACCACGTCGTCATGCCTTCCGGCCGACGCCAGAACGTGTTCCGCAAGCAGGCCCGGCCAGTGTCTGCAGTTGTCAGGCATCGTCCCACCCCAACTCATCGAGCGAAAGGCGCAACGCCCTCAAACCGTAGAAAAGACGTGACCGAATCGTCGCCGCCGGCACGCCGAGTTCGGCGGCCACGTCGACCGCCGACCGTCCCTGATAGTAGACCTCGACGACTGCTCGGCGGTGCTCGTCGCTCAAGCGGTTCAGCGCCTCTTCGACGACCCACGATCGCAACAACTCGTCGATGTTGTCGGCGACGGCAACGTCGACCGCCACCCCGACGCCGGCTCGAATGGATCGGGCGCGGGTCGCATCGACGATCACATTGCGAAGGATCGCGAAGAGCCAAGTGCGCAACGAGGCGATGTCCGGATCGAACCGACGCCCGGCACGCCATGCGCGAACGAACGTCTCCTGTACGACCTCTTCCGCAAGACCGTGATCGCCGAGTGCGCGTAGCGCGAACCCGTACAGCTCTCCCGAATGCCCGTGCACGGCGGCGCGCACGCCGGCGTTGCTCCCCAAGTCATCATCTCGTTCGATCAGCCTCAGTCGCACACGCACCGATGGCCCTTCTTGCTCGTCACGGCAAGAGTACGGCTGGTGGCTACGTTCTGTTCAACCGCGGCTCGGGCATCTGGGTTTCGTGCGAGGTGGTCGCGTTCTGACCGTCGTCGAGACGGTCACGCCGCGACAGGCCTCGGCAGGAGTTCAGTACACCGCGACGAGGTCGAGCACCATGATGAGGTCGGTCGATGCGGGGAGGCCGAGATCGGCGTTGCCGGCCTCACCGAACGCCTGGGCGAAGGGGATGATGACCTGGCGTCGACCGCCGACCTTCATGCCCTCGACGGCCTTCTCGATCCCGGGTGGCAGTTGGGCGGCGCCGGGAACGAACGTCAGCGGCGAGCCGGACTCCCACGACGAGTCGAGTTGCTTGCCGTCCGCCGCACTGAACGCCAGCAACTGCACGGCGACCGTTTGCCCGGGGTCGATTCCGACGCCGTCGCCGACGATCAGGTCGGTGAACGTCTGGTCGGCCTGGTTGGGTGCCGGTTGGATCGTGATGTTGGGGATATCGGCCGGATCCGGCTTGGCGATGATTGCGACGGCATCGACCACGAAGGTCAAGGCATCGCCGGGCTGGATGACGTCGGTGCTCGGGGGCGCGTCGCCGTAGGCCAATGCGGCCGGGATGTCGAGCTGGCGGCGGCCGCCGACCTTCATCCCCGCGAGGCCCTGATCCCAGCCCTTGATGACCTGTCCGGCGCCGATGGTGACCGACAGTGGCGCACCGCGGTCGTAGCTGTTGTCGAACTCGGCACAGTTGGCGGTGCGCACGCCGATGTAATACACGATCAGCGTGTCGCCGGCGACGGCCGCAGTACCCGTGCCATCGGTCAGATCCGTGGTCACCAACTCGGTCGGCGCCTTGGCGGGAATCTTCACGAGCGGCTTGGCGCGGGCACCGGCGATGGTCGTGTCGGTGGCGGCGGGAGAGCAGGGCGTGTTCGCGCCTGACGTGGCAGTGCTGTTGTCACCACATGCGGCAAGCAGGCCGAGCATCGCGACAGGGAGGAGGAGGGTGCGCAAAGGCATCCGACGACGTTAGCGCCGCAGTACTTGAGTCCGATATGCACCAGGTGAGACACCGACCACACGTCGGAACTGGCGAGTGAGGGCGCTCTGGTCGTAGTAACCGCACCCTTCGGCCACGTCGGCGAGGCTGAGATCGGTCGTCGCCAGCAACCCGATCGCTCGTTCCACCCGGAAGCGCACCAGCAGTTGCCGCACCGACAGACCGATGATGCGTCGCATCGCCCGCTCGAGCTGCACAACTGACATCGCCGCTGCCGCGGCCACGTCGCCGACGCGGACCTGGTCGGTGCAATGACTGCGCAGGTAGGCGACGGCGGCCGCAACCCCGGCGTGTGCTGTCGGCGCATCGCCGGCGGCGCGGAGGTCGACCGAGACGCTGGCAAGGAAGGAACTCCCGTCGACCTCGCTGATCAGCACCTTGGTGGTCACGTACCAGCCGAGCGTGCCGTCGGGGCGGCGGATCAGCTCGAGCTGGTTGCGTAGCGGCTGACGCGACATCCACAACTCGGCGTCCTGGCGTGAGTACGAGGCGGCAAGCTCGGCGTCGAACAATTCTTCGGCCCGCCGACCGACCACGTCGTCGGGGCTGCGAGCACCTGCCCGATCGGCAAATGCCTGGTTGACGACGAGGTAGGACCCGCCCTGATCCTTGGCGCAGAACATCACGTGCGGCACATCGTCGAGCAGGTCGGCCATGGCGCGCAGCACATCCACGATCTTGATCCTTGTACGAATCCAACGGCACAATGGTGCTCATCGAACCTAGACGCGTGGTGTTGCGTAGAGGTGATGATTGCTTCCATGGATGACGTACAGGCCGCCGGCCCTCCGCCCGACGATGACCACGAGATCGAGCAAGCGGTCGACGAGGCGATCTCGCTGGCCGACACCCTCCTGCGCGAGGCCATCACCAACTCGACCCGGCGGGAGCGTCGCCAACTCCGACGCCTCGGCCGATTGGTGGCGGATCCTGCTGGTCGCGAACTGGTGCAACGGTTGACCGACGACGTGTTGCGGATCTCGTCGAATCGTCGCGCTGGTCGTCGCTTCGCCGATGTGGTCGCCGAGCAGGGACTCGCAACATCGCTGACGCGAGTCGATCGGGCGCTCCTGGGCGCCGGCGCCAAGCTGGCGCCCTTCGTCCCCCAGATCGTGATGCCACTGGTCCGCCGGCGCATCCTGGCCGAGACCGAGGGGGTCGTGCTGCCTGCGGAGGACCCACAGTTCGCCGCCCATGCTGCACGCCGACGCGATCAAGGGATCGGCCTGCTCGTCAACCCGCTCGGCGAGTCGATTCTCGGCAACGACGAGGCGCGGCGGCGCGTGGATCAGGTGCTGGAGAAGCTGCGTCGTCCCGACGTGAGCGCCGTGTCGATCAAGGCATCGGCGCTGGTCGCCAACCTCGATGCGCTCGACTTCGACCGGAGCGTCCAGCGAATCTGCGAGCCGCTGCGCGAGATCTATCGGGCTGCAATGCTGAAGGAGCCGCGTGGATTCGTCAACCTCGACATGGAGGAGTACCGAGACCTGCAGCTGACCGTGGTCGCGTTCACCACGGTGCTCGACGGACCGGAGTTCCATCATCTCGAGGGTGGCATCGTGCTGCAGGCCTACCTTCCCGACAGCCACGATGTGCTCGAGCACCTCGGTCGCTGGGCCAGCGCGCGGCGACGCAACGGTGGGGCCGGCATCAAGATCCGCATCGTGAAGGGCGCGAACCTGGCGATGGAGGCTGTCGAAGCCGAACTGCACGACTGGATCGCCGCGCCATACCCGACCAAGGCCGACGTCGATGCGAGCTACAAGCGGATGCTCGAGTCGGCACTTCGGCCCGAGTGGGATGGCGCCGTGCGGGTGGGCGTCGCCAGCCACAACCTGTTCGATGTCGCCTGGGCGTTGGTGGTGCGTGGTCGCCTGCCGATCGACCAACGGGCCCGGGTTGAGTTGGAGATGCTGGAGGGGATGGCGCCGGCACAGAGCCGGGCGGTGCGCAAGATGGCCGGATCGCTGATGCTCTACGCCCCCGTGGTGCAGCACGACCAGATCGACGCCAGCATCGCCTACCTGGCCCGGCGACTCGACGAGAACACGGCACCGGAGAACTTCCTCCGTGCCCTGTTCACGATCACGCCTGGCTCCGCCGAGTTTGCCGCTCAGGCCGAGCGATTCCGTCGCGCTGTGGCCGATCGGCACCAGATCCCGACCGCGCGCCGGCGCTTTGCTGCCCCGACGAACGGCTCGAAGTTTTGCAACGAGCCCGACAGCGATCCGACCAACCCCGCAGTGCGAGACATGCTGCACGCGGCCGTTCGGTCTCCGTTGACACGGCGCGAGCCGAAGGTGCTCGACACGATTGCCGAGATCGATCTCGTCGTGGCCAAGTCGGTGGCGGCGCAGCCCCGATGGGCCGGCGCCGGTGCCGCGTCGCGCGCCCAGATCCTCGCTGCGGTCGTCGGCGTGCTGCGTCGCGAACGATTCGACACCATCCAGGTCATGGCCGACGAGGCGGTGAAGGTTGCCCGCGAGGGTGATCCCGAGGTCAGCGAGGCGATCGATTTCGCCAAGTACTACGCAACGGTCGGCGTCGAGGTGCTCGAGCAGCAGCGGGGGCAGGGCGCGGTGCTCGCCCCGCGAGGCGTGGTCGTGGTGGCGTCACCGTGGAACTTCCCGTACGCCATCCCCGCGGGTGGTGTTCTCGCTGCGCTCGCCGCAGGCAACTCGGTGATCCTCAAGCCCCCTCCCGAGGCGCAGCGAACCGCGCAGCTCCTCGTCGCGCAACTGCACCGCGGCGGTGTCCCCGATGATGTCGTGCAGTTCGTTGCCTGCCCCGACGACGAGGTCGGACGTCGCCTGATCAGCCATCCCGACGTCGGCTCGGTGATCCTGACCGGCGCGTACGAGACCGCTCAGCTGTTCCGGTCGTGGAACCCGGCGATGCATCTCTTGGCCGAGACCAGTGGCAAGAACGCCATCGTCATCACCCAAGCCGCAGACCTCGACCTGGCGATCCACGACCTGGTGCGATCGGCGTTCGGTCACGCCGGCCAGAAGTGCTCGGCGGCCAGCCTGGCGATCGTCGAAGCGGCGCTGTACGACGACGGGTCGTTCATGGAACGCCTGGCCGACGCAACCCGAAGCCTCGTGGTCGGCCCGCCGAGTGATCCCGGGAGTGTGGTCGGGCCGGTCATCGCCGCGCCGACGACCAAGCTGCAGCGTGGCCTGACGCAACTCGAAGACGGTGAGCGCTGGTTGGTCGAGCCACGCGATCTGGGCGACAACGTGTGGTCACCGGGGGTCCGCGTCGGCGTGCGGTCCGGATCGTGGTTCCACGTGACCGAGTGCTTCGGCCCGGTGCTCGGTGTCATGCGGGCCGACGATCTCGATCACGCGATCGAACTGCAGAACGCGACGCCGTACGGCTTGACGGGTGGGATCCATTCGCTCGACGAGGCCGAGATCGACCGTTGGCTCGACACAGTTCGTGTCGGCAACGCGTACGTCAACCGTGGCATCACCGGCGCGATCGTGCAGCGCCAGCCGTTCGGTGGTTGGAAGCGATCATCAGTCGGCTGTGGGCCGAAGGCCGGCGGGCCCGACTACGTCGCCGAGATGGTCACGGGTGCACCCGCCGAGATCGACCTCGGCCGAGCCGAGCGTTCGTACCGCGACGCCTGGACCCATTGGTTCAGCGGCAGTCACGACCCGACCGGTCTGATCAGCGAGCGCAACGAGTTGCGGTACTGCCACCTCGATGGCGTCGTGCTGCGATACGGAACCGACACGCCCAGTGGAGCAGTCGCCGCGGCGCGCCTGGCCGCCGGGCTGTGCGGCACGCCCGTCACGTTCTCTGATGCGACAACCGAGTCCGACGAGGCGCTGGTAGCCCGGCTCGGAGGGTTGCGCGTCGAGCGGGTCCGCCTCGTGACGGCACCGAGTGAACCGTTGCGGGCCGGCTGCGACGCGCTCGGCATCGAGATCGATGGTGAGCCGGTGTCGGTCAGCGGTCGTCGAGAGCTTCGTCGTTGGGTACGCGAGCAGGCGATCAGCCGGACAGCACACCGTCACGGCCGCGTCGCGCCTTGAGCCACGGTTGCTCGGCCTCGGCCATCGGCGTGCTGGGCGGGCCCTGCACGAACGGCCACAACTCTTCTGCCATCCGCCGGTAGTTGCCGCTGGCCCGCAATTCGCCCAGCAGTGCGTAGAGGCCGAGGTTGATTCGCTGGATGAACACGAATGCCCGCGGCACGGTCGCGTACTGCGAGATCGGGCTGGTGCGGTCGAACGTGTGGCGCACGATCCGGCTGGCGTACTCCGACGACCAGGTGACGACCTTGTCTTCCTTGACACTCTCGTAGAACTGCCCGAAGTACTCGCCGATCTCGTCGTCGTCGGCGGGCGCCCCACGCCGTAGCATGCCGGCGTCTTCGACGATCCGCCGGAAGGTCGGCACATCGTGTTCGTACGCGGCCGACCTGACCATGCCCACGAAGGTAGCCATCTCCGCCTCGGTGAACTGCTTGACGAGCCCGAAGTCCAGGAATGTGACCCGGCCGTCGCCGTGGAACAGGTAGTTGCCCGGGTGCGGGTCGCCGTTGAACCGGTGCATGCCGTACAGGCTGCGGAACACGAATCGGAACAGGCATTCGCCGGCGAGGTCGCGCTCGTGTTGCGACCACTGGATCATCTCCTGCCACGTGGCGCCGGTGACGAGGTCGCTGGTCAGCACGCGTGACGTCGAGTGCGACGCCAGCACGTCGGGCACGTGGATGAACGGGTGGCCGCGGAAGAAGTCGGCGAACGCTTGTTGGTTGACCGCCTCGAGGGCGTAGTCGAGCTCGTCGATCAAGCGCTCGCGGATCTCGGCGACCATATCGTCGGGATCGAGCCCCCCGAAGCCCTGCTTCAGCAGGGCGCCGAGCAGGCCGGCGTTGCGCAGGTCCGCCTCGATGGCCGCACCGACGCCGGGGTACTGCACCTTCACGGCGACGGCGCGCTCCAGTCCGGTCTCCGGATCCACCACGACGGCGCGGTGAACCTGGCCGATACTGGCCGAGGCGATCGGCTCCGGGTCCCACTCGACGAACACCTGGTCGGGTGGCGCACCCAACTCTCGCTCGATGACACCGGCGGCCAGTTCGGCGCTCATGGGGGGAGCGTTGGACTGCAACTCGGCCAGCGCGATGCGCATCGGCTCCGGCAACCCTTCGTGGACGTAGCTGGCCATCTGGCCGAGTTTCATCAACGCGCCCTTCATGTTGCCGAGCCGTTCGGTGATCGCTTCGGCCGTGCGCAGTTCCCGCTCTCGATCGAGCTCGCCACGTCGCTCGGCCGAGGCGAACAGCTTGCGCGCCGCGGTGGTTGCATAGGTGCTGCCGACGTGCACCCCCAGCGTGGCGATGTCGAGGTTGCGGCGGCCGCGGACCGAGCGACGTACGAGCGCAGCGGCGCCGACGCCGAGAGCGATCCATGCGAGCAGTCGTTTGCTCATCGTGACCGTTCGACGACCGAGCGGCACGCACGGATCAAGGTGGGCACGAACTGCTTGGCGTTGGCGACAACCGCGTCGTGGTCGCCGTCGACGCGGAAGGCTTCGGCATCGGGGATCGCCTCGAACAGGCGGACCTGTCGTCGCACCGGCACGACACGATCGCGCATCGTGATGAGGGTCGATATCGGCACGTCGACGTCGCCGATCCACTCACGGGACGAGAAGTTGCCGATGGCGCGGCCGGCCTCGAGCACGGCTCGCCACTCGTGCGTCGACGCTTGCTCGACTGCCCAGGGTTCCCACTGGTCGGCCTTGCGTTGCAGGTAGAACTGCTCGGTCAACCATTGGCGCGTCTGCAACGGCGTCAGCCTGGCGACTGCAGCGAGGCCGGAGACGCCGAGGAAGCTCATGCGTTCCTGGCGCGACGTCGAGAAGTGCGACGAGGTCGCGCACATCACCAGACCGGAGGTGCGTTGCCGATGACGTCGCCAGATCAGCTGGGCAATCGGGCCACCCATCGAGTATCCGACCGGGATGAACTGTTCGATCCCCAGCACATCGCACACGGCGACCACGTCGTCGGCGCAGTCTTCCAGGCGGAACGTCTTGCGTGAGCGGATGCCGCGCCCGTGCCCGCGATGATCGAGCGCCACGACCCTGAAGCGCTCGGCCAGCGGTCGGTAGCACGTGAACCAGTTGAGGTCGGCCGTCGCCGTCCAGCCGTGTAGCAGCACCACGGCCGGCGCGCCGGCCGGCCCGTCGAGCGTGCGCACGAACGTGGTGCCCCGGCCGGGGAGGTGCATCGCTGCGCCCGGCGGTAGGTCGGGCGGCATGCCGTGTTCACGCGGAGCCATACAGGCCTCGCTCGCGGTGGTGCACTAGGCGGACTCCACCTTGATGACCCGCACGCGAAGCGTTCCTGTCGGCGCCTCGTACTCGACCCAGGTTCCTTCACTGGCCCCGAGCAGTGCCGCGCCGAGCGGGGAGTGCGGGCTCATGACGTCGAGGTCGCCGATCTTCTCTTCCATGTGGCCGACCAGGTAGCGCTCAGCCATCGAGTCGTCGTCGCCTTCGTACACGATGGTCACGATCGAGCCGGCAGCCACGATGCCGTCGTCGGCGCCTTCGATGATCTCGGCGGTCTCGATGATGTGCTCGAGCTCGCGGATACGACCTTCCATGTGGCCCTGTTCGTCCTTGGCAGCGTGGTAGTCGCCGTTTTCGCTGAGGTCGCCCATCAACCGGGCGGTCTCGATCTTCTGGGCAACTTCGATACGGCCTCTGGTGGTCAGGTCGTGGAACTCGGCCTGCAGTCGTTCGAATGCGGAGCGGGAGAGCTGCGTCGTCGCCATAGGGGGAAAACGCTATCGCCACGTAACATCTCGGGCCATGGCTTATCGAATTGCGGTGATCGGCGGCGACGGCATCGGCCCCGAGGTGACGGCCGAGGCGTTGAAGGTCGTGCAGGCGGCCGGCGTTGACATCGAGACCACGAGCTACGACCTCGGCGGTGCCCGCTACCTGCGTGACGGCGAGATCTTGTCGGACGCGATCCTTGATGAGCTGCGTTGCTTCGACGCCATCCTGCTCGGGGCGGTCGGCACCCCCGACGTCCCACCTGGTGTGATCGAGCGCGGGCTGCTGTTGAAGATGCGCTTCGACCTCGATCTTTATGTCAACCAGCGACCGTTCGTCGGCACCGCACCGGGTCACACCGAGCCGCACGATTTCGTCGTGATCCGCGAGAACACCGAGGGCCCGTACGTCGGCGAGGGCGGTGTGCTGCGCAAGGGCACACCGCACGAGGTCGCGACGCAAGGCTCGGTCAACACGCGCATGGGTGCTGAGCGCGCCATCCGGTTTGCCTTCGAGTTGGCCGTGCAACGTGGCAAGGCGGATCCGCCCGGCCGGCAGCACGTCACACTGGTGCACAAGACCAATGTGCTCACCTTCGCCGGCGATCTCTGGCAGCGGGCGTTCGACGCGGTTGCTGCCGATTATCCGCACGTCGGCACGGCTTACAACCACGTCGATGCGGCGTGCATCTACTTCGTGCAGGATCCACATCGGTACGACGTGATCGTGACCGACAACTTGTTCGGCGACATTCTCACCGATCTCGGTGGAGCGGTCAGTGGTGGGATCGGGCTGGCGTCGTCGGCAAACCTCAACCCCGCTCGTACGGGTCCGTCGATGTTCGAACCAGTGCACGGCTCGGCTCCCGACATCGTCGGGACCGGCAAGGCCAACCCCATCGCCGCCATCCTCAGCGCCGCGCTGATGCTCGATTTTCTTGGCGAAGGCGATGCCGCAGCACGGGTTCGCGCGGCTTGCGCGGCGCACAGTAGTACCGGCAGCACCAGCGAGATCGGTTCCCAAATCGCCGCGGTCGTGGCAGGCTAGACCGCAACCTCACATCCGACGTCACCTCTGACCACGGATCTGCACAGCGGGAGCCAGCGAATGCCCATCCAATCCACCCCGAAAATCTGGATGAACGGAGCCCTTGTCGATTGGGACAAGGCTCAGATCCACATCCTCACCCACACCTTGCACTACGGCACCGGTGTGTTCGAGGGCATTCGCGCCTACCCGACCTCTCAGGGCCCGGCCGTGTTCCGCCTCACCGAGCACATCGAGCGACTGTTCCGCAGCGCGCAGATCATGGGGATGGAGATCCCGTACACCGTCGACGAGATCGTCGCTGCGACCAAGGCCACGGTGGCATCGACCGGGCTACCGGGTTGTTACGTCCGCCCGATCGCGTACTACGGCTACGGCGAGATGGGCCTGAACACCTTGCCCTGCAGCACCGATGTCGCCATCGCCTGCTGGCCGTGGGCGCCGTTCCTCGGTGAGGATGCTCTCGATCATGGGGTGCGCATGAAGGTTTCGTCGTGGACCCGCCACGATCACAACACGATGCCGCCGGCAGCCAAGACCACCGGTAACTACGTCAACTCGTCGCTCGCCAAGGTCGAGGCGCTGAAGGCCGGCTACGACGAGGCGATCATGTTGGCGCCGAACGGCCTCATCGCCGAGTGCACCGGCGAGAACATCTTTGCGGTTCGCAACAACATCATCATCACCCCGCCGTTGTCGGCTGGCGCACTGGAAGGCATCACCCAGAGCTCGGTCATGACGATCGCCCGCAACCTCGGTTTCGACATCCGCGTCGACAACCTGGCCCGCAGCGATCTGTACATCGCTGAGGAAGCGTTCGTGTGTGGCACGGCCGCCGAGATCAGCTCGGTCAAGTCGGTCGACGACCGCGACATCCCCTGCCCGGGTCCGATGACCAAGGCCATCGCCGAGGTCTATGCCCGCGCCGTGCGCGGTGAAGAGGACCAGTACAAGGATTGGTGCGAGCTCGCCGTCTGAGCCCCCGCCGTCGATCGGAACTTTGTCGCAGGGAGGTCGCTCAGCGACTTCGGAGCGACAAAGCGTCAACGAGCGGGGAGCCCCGGCACGCCCCCGGCGGCATCGCGTCGTTTGGCGGCGAGGCCGGCCAGGCATTCCATGAACAGCCGGTTGGCGACGTTGACCGTGCAGTCTGCGTGGTCGTAGGCGGGCGCGACCTCGACGATGTCCATGCCGACCACATGATGCTCGTAGGCCAACTTGCGGACCATGCGCATGAGGTCGGCAGCGACGAGACCGCCAGGCTCGGGCGTGCCGGTGGCCGGAGCGTAGGCAGGATCGAGCGAGTCGATGTCGATGGAGATGTAGAGGTGTTCGGGACCATCGAGCGCCTCGGCCACGGCGTCGGCCATCACGGCCTGGAAGCCGCGCTCCCACACCTCGTCCATCAAGTGCCACCGCATCCCTCGAGCGGCCATCCATTCCCACACGTCCTGTGGCGGCCAGTAGCTGCGGAGGCCGATCTGGATGAAGTTACGCCCAGGGATCGCGCCGCTTTCGATCAGCCGGCGCATCGGTGTGCCGTGGCTGGCCAGGTTGCCATCGATCGTGTCGGCCGTATCGGCATGGGCGTCGAAGTGGACCATGCCGACGTTGCCGTAGCCGTACACATCGGCGACTGCGGTGGCCGCGGGCCAGGTGACGGTGTGGTCGCCTCCCATCGTGAACGGGATGATGTGGCGACTCGCGATCTCGCCCACACGCGCCTTGATGTTGTCGAGGCTTTGTTCGACCATGCCGTGCGGGCAATGCGCGTCGCCGTAGTCGACGACCTCGACGTGGTCGAAGATCTCCAACCCGTAGCCGAGGTGGTAGGTGCCCGACTCGTAGGCGTTGCTACGCAGACCTCGAGGACCGAAGCGCGCACCCGGTCGGTTGGTGGTGCCAAGATCGAACGGAGCACCGACGACGGCGACGTCGGGCTGCCAGGAATCGAGCTGTTCGGGTGAGGTGAGCAGCGGACGTTGGGCGAACGTCATCACCGAGCCGAAGGCGTACCCCTGGTCGAGCTGTTGCTGGTACCCAGCGGGCAGGTCACGAATGGGTTCGCTCATGTCGTCGCACGGTAGTCGGCACACGTCACCGAAAAGCGAAGCACCCCGGGCTGCGCAGCCAGCCGAAGCCAGCGCGCCGCCCGGGGCGACTCCTTTTGGTTCATGATCCACCACTGGTCGATCTTCCGGCGTTAGCCTTGGCTCGACTCAATGTCATCGCCCGTCAGCTCACGCTGGCGGGCGATTCCCTTTGTCGGCTCACTCCCCGCTTTCACGGCTCGTTCCCCGACCACTGATTCGGTCTTCCCCGGTCACCCGGCTCCAACCGACCCAGCTGCTCGTTCCGCTACCCCGGTCACCCGGATTCGCTTCCCTCGCTGAACCGGTTCGCAGCGACCTGGTTGCCCAGTCCGTTCCTTCCCCGGCCCCACCACTCGGCCCGAAGGCCTCCTGGCAGGATGGATCATTCCCCTCCCGAATCCGCTTCCACCTCGTGAACTCGGTTGGCCCTCCGATCCTTGTGACCTCCCTTGCGGGCTGCCACGGTGTTCGGCACCGTTCCTCGAGTTCCGGTTGGCGTGCGCTTTCCGGTACTCGGGTAGCTTGCTCCACCACAAGAGCCCAGGTCAAGCGGTATTTTTCAAGTCACAGGGTTATCCGCAGACTTTCTTCACAATCCCCAGAAGTTTTTCGTCTGTCCACCTTTTGCACACAGGTTTTGCACAGAGCTCACGTTGACGCCTGCCGGAAAACCAGGTTGAATGGCCAACGTGATGTCCCGCTTCTCCGCCACGATCATCATCATTCGCTAGCGCACCTCGGCATCTGCCGATGTGCGCACCGAGCCGCCCACCCGGGCGGCTCTTTCATTTCTACGGAAAGGGTTGAGCCATGAGCCAGGAACCTGTCGAGGTCTTCGACACGACGTTGCGCGATGGACTGCAGGTCGAAGGCGTGTCGGCCACGGTCGACGACAAGCTGCGCATCGCCGAGCAACTCGACTACCTCGGTGTGCACTTCATCGAAGGCGGATGGCCGGGCGCCAATCCGAAAGACATCGAGTTCTTCGCCCGCGCCGCGACCGAACTGCGGCTCGACACATCGGCGATGGTCGCCTTCGGTTCGACTCGGCGTCCGAAGGGCAAGGTCGACGACGATGCCACGTTGCGCAACCTGCTCGACGCCAACACGGCCGCGGTCTGCATCGTCGCCAAGAGCTGGGATTACCACGTGCTCAACGCGTTGCAGACCACCCTCGACGAGGGAGAGGCGATGATCGCCGATTCGGTGGCCTTCCTGACAGGGCATGGTCGCCAGGTGCTGGTCGACATGGAGCACTTCTTCGACGGGTACAAGCGCAATCCCGAGTTCGCCCTGCGTGCTCTGGAGGCCGCCGTGGTGAAAGGCGCCAGCCATGTGGTGTTGTGCGACACGAATGGTGGGTCGCTCCCACACGAGGTGGAGATGATCGTCACCGACGTGCACCGCCATGTCGGCGGCGACGTGATCATCGGCATCCACTGTCACGACGACACCGGGTGCGCCGTCGCCAACTCGATGGCCGCGGTCAAGGCCGGCGCTCGCCACGTGCAGGGCACCCTCAACGGCCTCGGCGAGCGGACGGGCAACTGCAACCTCACGACCGTCATCCCGAACCTGCAGCTGAAGCTGGGCATGCCCTGCCTCCCCGACGGTCGCATCGAGCGACTCACGGCCGTCAGTCACCACGTCGCCGAGGTGCTCAACCGGCCGCTCAACCCGCAGGCGCCGTACGTGGGCGCATCGGCGTTCGCCCACAAGGCCGGCCTGCACGTCAGCGCGATCGCTCGGGCGAAGGACGCATACGAGCACGTCGACCCGGAGTTGGTCGGCAACGGCACCCGGTTCGTCGTCAGCGAGATGGCCGGTCGGGCCACCATCCAGATGAAAGCGACCGAGCTCGGCCTCCCGATGGACGGGCCCGCGGTCAACCAGGTCATCGACGACCTCAAGCGGTTGGAGCACGAGGGGTACCACTTCGAGGCAGCGGACGCGTCGCTGGAGTTGCTCATGCGGCGCGCCGCGGGGTGGCAGCAGGACTTCTTCCGGATCGAGAGCATGCGGGTCATCACCGATGAAGTCGCCAACGGCGACTTCACCACCGAGGCAACCGTGAAGGTCTGGGTCGGCGACCAGCGCCACGTGCAGACCGCTGAGGGCAATGGCCCGGTCAATGCCATCGACTCGGCGATGCGAGCCGCGATCGGCGGGGCATATCCACTCCTCGCCAAGGTGCACCTGACCGACTACAAGGTGCGCATCCTCGATGGCGCAACCGCCACCGGCGCCACCACCCGCGTCTTGATCGATGCCACCAACGGCGATCGCACATGGACGACCATCGGCGTGAGCCCCAACATCATCGAGGCATCGTGGCGAGCCTTGGAGGAGAGCCTGGTCTACGGCCTCCTGCACGCGTGAGCCGGTACGCCTTCGGCGTGCCGTCGCACCCGCGCGCAAAGCGCTAAAAACGACGGGTCGGTTCATCGCGAGGTAGAAATGAGGTTCATGGCCGCGCCGAAGTTCGCTCCAGTCTCAACAGTCGACGATTCGAGGGTGTACGGCTCGCCCGACATCGTCCCGGCCTCGTGGAAGCCGGATCGTCCCGGCGACATCGTCGGGTTCCAGCCGGAAGGCACGCGCCTCGGCTTTCAGGGTCCCGACCAGGGGTTCGCGCTCAAGATCGCCAACGGCTTCCGCCAGCGTCTGCAGTTGCAGCCTGGCGAGCACGCCGCCGACGCGATCCAGGGATGCCTCGGCATCGCGTTGCGTCGCGCGTCGATGTTCAGCAGGGCTCCGGTCGTGCACGACCTGACGATCGCCTTCACGATCTGGGGCTTCCTCGACAGTGATCCGCCGGCGGAGCTGCGAGCCGAGCGCCTTCGCTTGTTCGAGGGCGTCAGCAACACATTGCACCACTACGACGAGGCCAGGGCTCTGGTCGACATGGTGCCCGAAGCAACGCTGCGCATGATCCCCGCGCAGGTCGCGGCCGCGTACCCGGGGCGATGGAAGGAGCTGTTGGGCGCATGACTCAACCGATCAACCTCACCGAAGAGCAACGCGAGTTCCGTGCCGTCGTCCGTCGGTTTGCCGACGACAAGATCGCGCCGCGCGCCGCGGCCACCGACGAGAAGGCGGAGTACGATTGGGAGGCGTTCAAGGCGCTGGTCGCTGCCGATCTCACCTCGCTGCCATTTCCGGAGGAGTACGGCGGCCAGGGTGCGTCGCTGGTGACCCAGGCCATCGCTGCCGAGGAGTTGGCGCGCGCATGCGCGTCGACCAGCCTGATCTTCCTCATCACCAAGCTCGCCATGTTGCCGGTGCTCAACTTCGGGTCGCAGGAAGTGAAGCAGGCAGTGCTGCCCCGCGTCTGCGACGGCAGCAGCCAGGCCAGCTACTGCCTCAGCGAGGCTGACGCCGGCAGCGACGTGGCGTCGATGACCACTCGAGCCGTCCGCGACGGCGACGACTGGGTGATCAACGGCACCAAGTGCTGGATCACCAACGCTGGCATCAGCGATCTGTACACCGTGTTCGCCCGCACGTCCGACAATCGCCACAAGGGGATCACGTGCTTCCTCACCAGAGCCGAATGGGGCGTGCACGTCGACAAGCTCGAGCACAAGTTGGGCATCAAGGGCTCGCCGACCGGGGTCGTGCGGTTCGAGGATTGTCATGTGCCCGACTCGTGGCGTCTCGGTGAGGTCGGTCAGGGCTTTGCCGTGGCCATGCACACCCTTGACCGCTCGCGCCCGACGATCGGCGCCCAGGCGGTCGGCATCGCCCAGGGTGCGCTCGACTTCGCCGTCGGATACATGAAGGAGCGCCGCACCTTCGGCCGCCCGCTGTCAGACAACCAGGGCCTGCAGTGGATGGCAGCCGACTGCGCGATGCGGATCGAGGCGGCTCGGGCGATGGTGTACCGAGCCTGCGCGATGGTCGACGACGGCGACCCGACGGACGAGCTCGGCATGGCCGGGGCCATGGCCAAGTGCTACGCCAGTGATGTCGCCATGCAGGTGACCACCGACTGTGTGCAGTTCCTCGGTGGGTACGGCTACACCAGCGAGTTCCCCGTCGAGCGCATGATGCGCGACGCCAAGATCACCCAGATCTACGAAGGCACCAACCAGATCCAGAGAATCGTGATCGCAAAGAAGCTCTTCAGCTAGCCTTTTCTGTCCATCTCGTGTTGCCTCGTGTTGCCCTGTTCGTTGTTCTTCCCTAGTACCTTCCCTAGTGTCACACCTCTTCGGTGACGTCGTCGCATGGCGACGGTCCGTGAGCGTAAGCCCGGTGTGTGGGAGGTGCGCGTGTTCGTCGGTACCGACGACAACGGCCGCCGAAGCAGGTCAGCCGAACGGCGCATGGCACGAAGCGAGACGCGCTGCGGGCGGCCGCTGAGCTGACCGTGGCGCCCCTGCGGCCAATGACGGCCGCACTGTGGCCGATGCTCTGGACGCCTGGATCGAGACGCACACGCCCAGGTGGGCGGCATCGACGGTGCGTGATCAGACGAGACGAGCGTCGCTCGTGAAGGCCGACCGCCTTGCGCGTATGCCCATCGGGCGCCTCACCGTCGCCGATGTGGATCGCGCACACGAGGTTGCGTGCGGCGGGGGTGGGCGAGTCGTCGTTGCGCAACCAGCACCTGGTGCTGCGGGCCTCGCTGTCACAGGCGGCTCGTTGGGGCTGGGTCACCACCAACGTCGCCGCGTTGGCCACCCTCGGCCGGCGCACGACCAAGGCGCGGCCGGCAATGAGCGCCGCCGACGTACGGGCCGTCATCGAGGCGGGCGAGCGATTCGATCCCGCAGCCGGCCTCGCCTTCCGCCTCGCCGCGATCACCGGCGCCCGCCGCGCGGAGCCCTGTGCACTCGTCTATCGCGATCTCGAGGGCGACCGGTTGACGATTGACTCCAGCATCGCGATCGAACGAACCGGATCAGTGAGTGACAGGCAGGTGCCCGCGCTCGTCGACGCGGCCACGAAGACCGGCAACCAACGGGTGGTTCGCCTCGACGAGCGCACGGTGCAGGCCATCGAGGTGCTCCGCGGGGAGCGCGAGCGCTACGGCCCGTGGATGCTGCAGCCGGGGGAGCGGCCGCTGAACCCCGAGCGCCTGACTGGCTGGTGGCGCCTTGCCCGCCGCGACGCAGGAATGGATACACGGTGGCGCTTGCACGACGTGCGTCACTGGTCGGCCACCGAGGCGATCGGCCGCGGTCACGACATCCGTACCGCGGCCGGACGTTTGGGACACGCCAACCCGGCCATGACCCTGAGGACCTACGCCCACGCCTTGGACGGTGCGCACGCCGGCGTCGCGGCCACTCTAGCGACAGCACTGGAGGACGAATCGTGAAGCAGCGGCATACCCGGCCAAGTGACGACCTCAGCGACGACACTGTGATCGTGGTGCGCGGTGGTCCCCTTCTGCGTGAGCGGCTCGATGCGGACGCCGTGCGAGCCTTCAACACTTACGGCGTGTATGCCATCTCCGTCTTCGCCGCGGATGGTGTCACGGTGGACGATCGGGGGGCGAAACTAGGGACGGCAACGCCTCGGGAGAAGTTCTTTGGAAATTTGCGGGGGCTTGTTCGTTGTAAGGGGTGTGACGAGCGCTGAAGCCAACCTTCCCTTGAAGGCGTTCGATGGCGTCCCGTTCGACGTTTTCTACGATCGGGCCGTGCCTGTGGTGTACGGCTACCTGCTGCGGTTGTGTGGCGGCGACCGCGACGAGGCC
>JBDTRP010000010.1:0-8822 GCA_039931555.1 Ilumatobacteraceae bacterium
CGCTCGGCAATCCCGGTGTCGGAGACCTGGAACGTCATGCCGACGGTGAACGCAATATAGACGAAGTCCATGTAGTCGGGACGCTCGCGTTGGTCGGCGAAGTCGATTCCGCCCGCCGGCTCGCTGTAGTACAGGTGGGCGTAGCGCAGCACGAACAACGTGTGCACGGTGAACCACGACAGGAACACGGTGAACACGGCGACGCCGGTCAGCACGCCCGACATCGCACCCGAGTGGCCCCGAGCGTGAGCAAGGCCGACGACGACACCGACGAGACTGATCAGGCTCGCCGCGACCATGATCACGGCGACGATCGCACGACTGTCGTCTTCGCGGGTGGCAACTCGTGCGGTGGATGCCGCATCGAGGACCACGATGAACGCCCACACGGAGCCGACGACGAACATCGCGGCGACGTCCCACCCCAGCAGCACGCTCAGTTGCCACGGTCCGAAGAAGGCCGAGATCGTACCGGCAAGGGCACCGAGCGGGGCAGCGATGAGCAACCGCTGGCGCTGGTCGAGGTGCAGGCCCATCGCCCCCACCTGAGCACCGTCGACAGACCCGCGGTGGCGGCGGGTCATCGTTTCCCTTGGGTACTCACGGGCGAAGCCTACTGGGCCCCACGATCCTGGTTTGGCCACGTTGCGCACGGGGTATTCATGGGTACAACTGTCCGCTCGGCACCCGCCGGTCGGACGCACAACCCCATCAGTCCCCGAAGGAGAAGCTGCCATGTCGTTCACCGAAGGTCCGCTGCAAGAACGCAGCGATGTCGTCTTCCAGTCGCCGCCGGCGGCCGTCGTCGACGTTCCCGTACAGCGAGAAGTCGTTGTACCCGCAGCCCAGGTTGCGCCTGTCGCCGTCGTCAGCGGCGGGCAGGTTCGCCGGGCCTATGCATCGCGCTTCGCGCCTGATGCGGTGATCGCCTCGATCGCCGGTCTCGTGATCCTGGTCGTTGGCTTGATCGCCGTCGTGCGCGGTGGTTTCGACGGTCAGATGTCGGATCCCGTCGTGCAGGTCCTCGGCTTCACCCACACCACGACGCTCGGCCTGATCGAGATCGCCATCGGTGCAGCGCTCCTGATCAGCGGGGCCACCCGTTCGCGCAGCGGCGAGATCTTCTTCGGCAGCGTGCTGGGCATCGCCGGCTTCGTCGGCGCAGTGCAGACCAAGTCGTTCACCAAGTCGTTGGCCTTGGAGTCATCGATGGCGTGGCTGGCCGTGCTGACGGCTGTGGTGGTCGTGCTCGCTGCTCTGTTGCTGCCCCGCTACGCACGCAGCTCGACCGTCATCGAGCAGATCTAGTCCCTGTTCTCCTCGATTCCCCGACAAATTCATCCACGAATGAGGGCGGCCGCTTCGGCGGCCGCCCTCATTCGCGTCAGGGAGAATGAATCAGGAGGCCGGCTCCCGCCGGCGTCGGCAGCGAATGCTGACCTGGCCGGCATCAGTGCCGGAGGTGATCACGTCCATGAGGTGGCGAACGATGCCGAGCCCACGTCCTGACGCTTCGTCCGGATTGGCGACGGACCAGGTTTCCGGGTGGACCAGATGGTCGGGTGTTGTCGAGCTACCGCCGACGACTTCGACCTCCCACCAGTCGGGATCGGCGACGTCGAGCAGGATCGTCAAGTTCGAGCCATTCCCGTGCTCGATGATGTTGGTGACCAACTCGCTGACCGCAAGGGCGTAGTCGCTGATCACCTTGACCGTGGCCCCGTGGTCGCGCAACGTATCGGTGACGAACTGTCGCCCGGCGCGCGCACTTATCGGCACGGCCTCGAAGACCTGCTGTTGACGGTCGACAGCCCTCTCGTTCATGTCACCACGAGAGGCCGCCATCGCCACGGAATCGTACCCAGCGCCATCTCATGGCGGCTTGATACCCCGGTCTGCGACAGTCGAAACCTTGCGCTGAACGGTTTCAGTCGGGGCGAACCATGGTTCAGTTCCGGCGATTCCGGATATCAGCCGGCGAACGGCTCCTCGGGGTGCATGCAGAGAAAGGCACGACATGGCAGCGGACATCTGGGCGTTTCCGCCCACCGCCGAGTCACGCCCGCACCTCCGGCCTGCGGGCGCCCGGCGGAGCCTCGGCTACGGTCACGTCCGTGCCCTCGTCCCTGGAGGATCAACTGTGGCGTGATCCCGTGCACGCCGTGTCGGGATTGCTCCACGTGATCTCGGCGAACCTCGGCGGCGACCTGGTGGTGTGGGCGAAGGCCGACTCGAAGTCCGGCTTGCTGACCATCGTCGACCTGGCCGACCCGCTGGCTTCGACGCAGGTGCTGTCCGATCTCGTTCGGCACAGCTCGGCCATCTCGCCGACCGCGTTGAGCACCCAGGTGACGGATTCCAACCAGCCGTTGTTGATCCCGCTGGTCGACGTCGCCGACTGTTCGTCCGATGCGCTCCCTGAGCCATGGCTCGAGCACCTCGCGGCTCACCCGATCCGTGGGTTGATCGCCGTGCCGATTCGCCTCGACGAGGCGTCGACCGGAGTGCTGTTCGCCGCCCGACGCACGACGGCGGCGCACTACACCGCCGACGACCTGCAGTTCGTGGAATCGGGTGCCTACCGCTTGGCCGGCCAGCACCCGAATGCCCCGGTTGTCGGCGATCACGGACCCGTGGCACGGTGGGCCGTTCAGTGGATCGCCGGGCAGCGAAGGCGGTTCCGTCCTCGCGAGGTGGTGGTGGGCGCAGGGGTGCCGCTGCTGACGACAGTCCTGCTCCGGATGCTCGACGACTCTGCCAGGTATCGCCCTGGGGTGCTGCTGCTGCTCGGGGTGGTCGTCACTGCCGTCGTGGCCGGACTGCGCGCCGCGGCACTGTCGGGGGCGCTCAGCAGCGTCGCGCTGTGGTGGGCGTTCACACCGACGGAGAGCTCGTGGAGCCTGGCCAGCAGCGGCGATGCATTCGGGGTGGCGCTGTTCGTCGCCGCCGCAGGGGGAGTGATCTTGCTGGAATATCGCCTCGAGCAGATCCGCGAGTCCGAACGTCTGGAACGCCAGCTCAGCGAGACACTGCTGGCCCAGTCGCCGAGTGCGATGGCGGTGTTCGACGACCAGCTCCGCTACCAGCGGGTGAACCAGCCGATGGCGGAGTTGAACGGCCTGACCGCGGCCGAGCACGTTGGTTTGCGGCCGGGTGACCTCAGCCCGATGGCCGGTCAGTTGCACGAGCATCTGCTGCGTCGAGTCCGCGACAGCGGCCAGCCGATCACCGACCACGAGCTGACCATCGTCATGCCCGAGATCGGCGTTGAGCGACATTGGAAGGTGAACTACCAACCGCTTCGCGATGGTGGCTCCGAGGTGGTCGGGATCGGTGCGGTGGTGACCGACGTGACGCTTGACATCGTGTCGCGGCGGCAGGCAGAACGACTGTTGCAATTGTCGGAGTCCCTCACGACGGCACTCGACGAGCAGCAGATCGCCGAGAGCGTGTGCTCGTTCCTGGTCGACACCTTTCACGGACGAGCGACCGTCGCGCTGCGCGACCACGACGTGCTGGTCGTTGCCGCGCTCGCTGGATTCGGCGACGTCGACGCCGCGCAGTGGCTCGGCGCACGGATCCTGATCGTCGAGGATGGCCCGCTCTCGGAGGCGGCCCGCACGAACACGCCGGTCGTGCTGCAGGGGCACGATGACTTCGCCCGACGGTTCCCGACCCTCGATGCTCATCGCCCTGTCGCACGCGACCAGGCCAGCTTGTCGATGCCGCTTCGTGCCGGCCCCACGGGGTTCGCAGTCGGCGTGATGCAGGTCGGCTGGGCCGCGCCGCGGCCGATCACCGAGACCATGACCACCCTCGCCGGCACGGTCTCGTCGCTGGTCACACTGGCGTTGGCCAGGATCGCTGCCACCGACGATGCCCACGAGGTCCAGTTCCGGCACGCGCTCGACGCGATGCTCGACGACGTCGTGGTTGCCCGGGCTGTCCGGGGCGACGATGGTGAGATCGTCGACTTCGTCATCGAGTTCGTCAACCGCCACGGCTCGAGCGGGGCCCGGCGAGGCAGCGACGGCCTCGTCGGGCAACTCATCTGCGAGATCCATCCCGACTGGCGTACGTCGGGGATGTTCTATCGCTTCCGCGATGTCGTCGAAAGCGGCATCCCCTACCAGGGTCACCGGGTGCAGTTCGCCGACGCAATGGTCGATGGAACCCGCCGGCAGGCGTATTGGACCATCCAGGTCGCCAAGTTGGGTGACGGCTACATCTCGGCATCGCGCGACGTGACCGACATCGTCGTGGCCGAGGAGGCAACCCGCGCCGCGGTTGTGCAGGCCGAAGCCGAGCGCACGGCGATCGGTCTGCTGCAGGCAGCAGCGTTGCCGACGACGCTGCCGCAGCTTCCGGGCGTGCTGATTGCCGCCGTGTACGAGCCGGCCGATCCGCGCCAACCGATCGGCGGCGACTGGTACGACGTGTTCGCTCTCGACGACAACCGAGTCGCCCTGGTGATCGCCGATGTCGCCGGCCATGGTCACACCGCCGCCGTGTTCATGGTGCAGGTCCGCAACATCTTCCGGGCGATTGCCGCCGAGCACAGCGAGCCGAGTGACGTGTTGATCCGAGCCAACAACGTGACAACCCGCCTCAACGAGCCCGATGGGCCATTCGTCACCTGCTGTTATGCCGTGCTCGACATTCGAGCGCACACGCTTCGGTGGGCGCAGGCCGGGCACTTCTCTCCGTTGGTCGTGCTGGCGGACGGCACTGCGATGTACCTCGAGGAGCGGTCAGGCGCGCCGCTGGCGCTCTTCGAAGGACAGAACTACGAGACGTCGTCCATCGAGATCGGCCCTGGCGACCGCGTGTTGATGTTCACGGATGGATTGGTGGAGCGCCGGCGCGAGCATCTCGACGTCGGGCTGGCCCGGTTGGCCGACCTTGCTGCGTCGCATGCCGAACTGGCGCCCGACGAGTTCGTGCGCACGGTTGCGGCGTCGGTGACGCAACGCTTCGACGACCTGGCACTTGTCTGCATCGACTTCGTCGGATACTAGGGACCTGCGACGCGACGCTCGGTACGTTCGTTCGGCCGGGTCATCGCCAACAACATCGCATCCAACGACGTGGGTGTGCCAGACGGGTCGGCGGCCTCGATCAGCTCTGCCAGTGGCACCCCCTGCTCTTGGGCTTGGTGCACGAGCTCCGCCGCTGCGTCGTAGCCGATTCGCGGGGCAAGCGCAGTGACGATCGCCGGCGAGTGCTCGGCGTTGTGCTTCATGCGATCCTCGTCGACCTCGATGCCGCGGATGCAGCGAGTGTCGAGCAGCGTGGCGGCGTTCGCCAGGAGGTGGATCGACGACATGACGCTGCGCGCCGCGATCGGCATGGCCGTGTTGAGTTGCAGCGTCGACATCGTGGCCGCGAAGGTGATCGTGGCGTCGTTTCCGACTACCTGGGCGGCGACCTGTTGGACCATCTCGGGGATCACCGGGTTGACCTTGCCGGGCATGATCGAGCTGCCCGCCTGCAGTTCCGGCAACCGGATCTCGGCCAGTCCGCCGTTCGGTCCCGAACCGAGCAAGCGCAGATCACCGGCGATCTTGTGCATCGAAAGGGCAACCACCTTCAGCAACGCACCGGCCTCGACCAACACGTCCTGGCTCGATTGCGCCTCGAAGTGGTTGCGGGCCTCGGTGAAAGACAGCCCGGTCCGTGTGCTGAGCCGCTGAGCCATCTGTGCCCCGAACCCATCGGGAGCGTTGAGGCCGGTGCCGACCGCTGTACCGCCGATGGGCAGCTCGGTCAGTCGGGGCAAGAGCGACGCCATCCGCTCGCTCGCCAGTTCGATGCTGCGAGCCCAACCGGCGACTTCCTGCCCGAACGTCATCGGCACGGCGTCCATCAGGTGTGTCCTCGCCATTTTGACCGTGTCGAGGTGGCGACCGGAGAGATCGAGCAGCGACGATCGCAGTGATTCGAGGGCTGGCAGCAGTGTTGCTGTGAGCTGTACCGCGGCGGCGATCCTGGCCGCCGCCGGAAACGTGTCGTTCGACGACTGCGACGCGTTGACGTGATCATTCGGGTGCACCGGCATGCCGAGGAGCTCTGCTGCGCGATGGGCGATGACCTCGTTGACGTTCATGTTCGTGCTGGTGCCCGAGCCGGTCTGGAACACGTCGACCGGGAACTGGTCGGCCATCTCCCCGGCGACGATCTCGTTTGCGGCGCGCTGGATGCCGACGGCAATCGACTCGTCGATCACACCGAGGGTGCTGTTGACGGCGGCACTCTCGGCCTTGATCATGGCCAAGGCTCGGATCATCGCAGCAGGGATCTGATCACCCGAGACGGGGAAGTTGTCGACAGCTCGCTGTGTCTGCTCGCCCCATCGGTGCGGGCCAGATCGAGGCGCTGCAGTTGTGGGAGTCACCATGGTCTTCCTCCTCGAGCGAACGACGTGACGCTATCGAGGTGGTCGTCGGTGCTGCGGTACCGGGTCGGTGTTCAGGACTCGACGAGGTTCAGAGCGGTGACGTCGGCAACGCCTTTGACCCTGGTGAGTCGGCGCACGTGTGCACCGGAGTTCGGCCATTCCTCAGCGCTGGTCAACAGCGTGACGACACCATCGTTGACAGCGACGTCTTTCAGTGCAGGATCCCGTCGCAGCAACGGATCGGCCGTGACGGCCATCCGGACCTTTGCTTCGGTGATCACTTCTGACATCGGTCGTGTTCGCCGCTGGGCGACGACACGACGCAAGAAGTCGGACCAACGAACCACGTCCTTTCGATTGACCCACGCGGCTGAGGCCAACGCAGCGAGCCACAGCGGGCGAATTCGTCGGCGAACGATTCGGGGAATCATGAGCGTCCTTTCATGGAGTCACCTCGTTGTACCCAGCAGGCCCTGCGGCCAAACGCAGCGATCGGCGCTCTCAGCTGGCGTCGGGCTGGTCATCCTGCATGAAGCCGCGCAACTCGGCCAGGCTGGAGGCGATCAGCCGTCCGACATGTACCTGACTGGTCCCGATCCGTTCAGCGATCTGAGCCTGGCTGAGCTGCTCGAAGAATCGGAGGAACAGGATCTCTCGCTGGCGCGGGCGCAGACGTTCGAGCAGGCCGGCGATGACCTCGCGATTCAGCACTGCCTCGAAGTTGGCCTCGACGGTCGGGGTCGACTTGCCGGATTGATCGAGGGGCCGCGCCCGATATGCGTTGTTGGCCTCCAACGCCTCGATGACGGCTTCGTCGGAGATCTTCATGCGCTCGGCAATCTCGGAGATCCGCGGCGATCGGTGCAGTTCCTTCGACAGCGCCTCGCTGGCCGCGTTGACCGCCGGTCGGAGGTCTTTGGCACGGCGCGACACATGGATGCCCCATGTGTGATCCCGGAAGTACCGCCGCAGTTCGCCCATGATGGTCGGCGTCGCGTAGGCCCCGAACGGCACACCATGATCGGGGTCGAACCGCTCGATGGCGTTGAGCAGGCCGATGCGCGCCACCTGCACCAGATCGTCGAACGGCTCTCCACGGTCGGCGAATCGGCGCGCACCACGCGTGGCCAGCCACAACGTGTGATCAGCGATCTCGTCGCGTAGCCCGGGATCGCGACTGACCGAGTAGCGGTCGAATGACTCCAGCAGCCATGTCTCGTCGTGTTCCGACTGGCTGTGCATTGCCGTCACGTGATCGACGTGTGAGCTACTGCCGCCCAGATCTGCGCTCGGTCGTCGACGAGCTCGATGCCGTGCTGCGTGCAGACGCCGGCGAGCACGGTGCGGCAGAGGATGAGGTCAGGGTGGTCGGCGTCGAACGCCTTGATAGCGGTTTGCCCGCGCACGCTGAACGACTGCTCCTCGACCATGAACTGCATCTCGATCGTCTTCCCGCCGCCATGCTCGATCAGCGCCAGCAGCACCTCGCTGACCGCGATCTTGATGTCTTCGATCTCGTCGACCGTGAACCCGGCCATCCCGGCGATCCCGCTGGCGGCCAGTCGCAACACCCGTGACAAGGTCGGATCTGGCGGCAGTCGCAGCTCGACCGGCCCGATGGTGACCCGCTCAGTCACGACCGGCCTCGATGGAGAAGTGCTCGGTGGTGCCGGTGATCTGCAGGAGCCGGAGCACTTCGGCGCCGACGGCGCGGAGCACGACCGTCGCACCGATGTCGCGCGCCCGCTTGCTGGCACTCAGCAGGCTGCGCAGCCCGGAGGAGTCGATGAAGTAGACGTCGCCGAGATCGATGACGACAGCGCCGTGGCCCTCGCGGGCGTGGATCGCGGCGTCGAGGATCGGGCCGCCGGCCACATCGATGTCGCCATGCACGACGATCACACCATCGGCCTCGTTGTCGATGGTGAGCGAATCGTGGTTTCCCATCTCGGTCACTGTCGGGCCTCCTGGCGGGTGGATCTCGGTGCGGGCAAGGGCATGTGGTTGCACACGCTACGCGCCGTGGCCTGAATCGGCGCTGATGGGCTCGACAACACGGGCCACAATTTCTTCCGGCGTGATGTTTATCTCACCCGCGATCGCGGTACTAAAGGCGACAACTTCACGATTTCCACCAAGGAGGGCGCAGTGAGCGACGAGCGGTTCCACCGGCCAGCCGACGCATCAGCAGCCACTGAGCCCAGCAGATCCTGTCTCGTCGTTACCCGTCCCCAACGGCGACAGGCACCGGGTCACGACGGCGGCTTCGACTCTCGAGTTCAAGCCGTCGTCATGGCCTTTCTCTCTGATTTCTACCAGCCTTCGCACATGCAGGAGCAGTAGCGAACGATCCACATGATCTCGCTGTTGGACCCCCACAGCGAGCGCTGAGCCCCCATTCAGCGATCCGAACGTGCCTGGCCCG
>JBDTRP010000011.1:0-63035 GCA_039931555.1 Ilumatobacteraceae bacterium
ACCGCGGCCACCGCTTGGGCCGTGGCTTGCAGCTCTGCCGGGTATGGATCGTTGGCGGTGAGGATCCGCTGCGGCAGGGAATGGGCGGTGAACAGCACCCGGGTCTGCTCGGGCATGGTGGCCAGCGTGCTGCTCACCTCTGTCGCGATGAACTCGACGAACGCCGGATCAGTTGCCCAGCTGCGAATGCCGAGCACCTCGATGTCGTGCGGTGCCGCGCTCGCGGTCATTCGATCGATGTACTGACCGACCGAGAACGCCGAGTAGTGCGGCGCCAGCACCACCCCGACCAGGCGGCGAAAGCCGCGCCCGGCCAGGTCTTCGACGGCGTCTTCGATGAACGGCGCGGCATGCTTCATCCCCAGCGTCACGTGGTACCGGCCGTCAGCCAGGCCGTCGAGCGCGGCCTGCAGCGCGACGCGCTGAGCGTCGGTGCGCTGGGCCAACGGCGAGATCCCTCCGATTGCGTCGTAGCGACCGGTCAACTCGGTCAATTGCTCGTCGGTCGGCGGGCGACCACGGCGGATGTCGGTGTAGTACGGCAAGATGTCGGCCGGGGTGCGCGGGGTGCCGTAACTCATCAGCAGCACCGCGGTTCGGGTCTCGCTCACGATGCGCTGCGCTCGCGCACGTGATCGACCACGGCGCGCAGCACACCCGGATCGGTATTGGGTTGCACGCCGTGGCCGAGATTGAAAATGTGGCCCGGGTGACGCAGCCCGTCCTCGCCGAACCCGTTGTCGGCGAGCACCGCGTCGGTTCCCGCAAGTGCGGTCTCGGCGCCTGCCAGTACCAAGGCGGGATCGAGGTTGCCCTGCACCACGAGATCGGCGCCCATCCGCCGCCTGGCGTCGGCGATCGGAGTGCGCCAGTCGAGACCCAAGACGCGGCCTCCGGCGGCGTGCATCGATTCGAGGAGGTGATCGCAGCCGATGCCGAAGTGGATGCCCGGCACGTGGGGATGACTGGCCCGCAACGACGAGAAGATCGCCGTCGAATGGGGCAGCACGAACGTGTCGTAGTCGGCGCGACTGAGCGCGCCCGCCCACGAGTCGAACAGTTGGAACGCCCGCGCCCCGCAGTCGAGTTGGCTGCCGATCGACGCGGTGGCGTGTTGCACCAGGCGTTCCATCACGCCATGCCAGAGCGCAGTGTCGGTGTGCATCAGCCGCTTCGTGTGCTCGTAGGTCCGGCTCGGGCGACCCTCGATCAGGTAGCTGGCAACGGTGAACGGGGCGCCGGCGAACGCCAGCAGCGGCACCGAGTCGGGCAACTCACCGGCGAGGATCCGGACCGTCTCGGCGACGTACGCCGCGTCCGAGCCCGGCTCGAAGGGCCGCAATCGGGCCAGGTCGGCAGCGGTCCGCAACGGTGCAGGGCACACCGGCCCGGTGCCCGGAGCGACATCGATTCCGAACCCGACTGCGTGAGCAGGCACGACGATGTCGCTGTACAACACGGCAGCGTCGACGCCGTATCGACGAACCGGTTGCAGGGTCAGTTCGGCGGCGAGGTCGGGCCGCTTGATCGCGTCGAGAATGCTGCCTTCGCCGCGCCGCTGGCGGTACTCGGGCAGGCTGCGACCGGCCTGGCGCATGAACCACACAGGGGTTCGATCGCCGCTTCGGCCGTTGGCTGCCAGGAGGAACGGCGCGATGGACATGCGTGTCGCACGCTACCGGTAGCCTGTTCTGTATGCCCGCGTCCGGAGAGCACCACCCTGCTTTCGAGGAATATTGCGAGTGCATCTTCGAGCTCGACGAAGACGATGTTGCGGTCATCCAAGCCCGAATCGCCGAGCGGCTGCAGGTCAGTCGACCGGCAGTCAGCGAGATGATCCGCCGGCTCGACGCCGAGGGATTGATCACGACCGATGGCGCCATCAAGCTCACGTTGCCCGGTCAGGCGCTGGCTCAACTCGTCGTCCGCAGGCACCGCCTGGCGGAGCGCTTCTTGACCGACATGCTCGGCCTGTCGTGGGCCGAGGCGCATCACGAAGCCGGCAAGTGGGAGCACGTGATGAGTGCCGCGGTCGAGCAGGCGATGGACCGTGTGCTCGGCAGCCCGACAACGTGCCCGCACGGCAATCCGATCCCTGGTTCGTTGTACCTCGAGCCGGTGTTGGTGCCGCTCGCCGATGTCGAGGTCGGCAACTCGTTCACGATCAACCGGATCCCCGAAGAGCTCGAGTTCACACCAGGACTGCTCGACTTCCTCGAAGAGGCCAGCATCTTGCCGGGCCGCAGTGGGTTGCTGACCGCGGCGTCACCTGACGGCACCATGACCATCGAGATCGAAGGCCATCACGTGGGTGTCGGCTCGTTCGCCAGCGCCCGCATCCTGGTCATCGCGTGAGCCGCCGGCGCACGCTGGCCGTCCTCGCCCTGGTCACATCGACGGTGTCGTGTGCAGCGACGACCTACGACACGTCGATCAGCACCCAGACCGCGGCGCCGACCACGACAGTGCTCCCGACGGGCACGGCGGCACAACTGCTCCCGACGCTGGTCGCCACGGCCGCAGGTCTTTCGAACCTGATCGCCGATCAGGGCGACAAGACCGCCACCGTCGAACGGGTCGAGGCCTTGTGGGCTGCTGTGCAGGCCGAGGTGACCGTCAAGGATCGAGACCTGGCGACGGAGATCACCGCCGAGATCGCCAAAGGCCGAGACGCAGCGAGGCTGAACCGGCCGGCCGCAGCCGACAAGGTCTACCGCAGCCTCAAAGACCTGGTGCAGGCGTACCTGTCGCTTCCATAGCCGCAGGAAGTGCGTCGGCGTGCACGATCGTCAATCGTCGGGTGCTGCGAGTCAGGGCGACGTACAAGGCACGAAGGCCCTGTTGCTCCTCGGCCACGATGCTGGCTGGCTCGACGACCACGACGCCGTCGAGCTCGAGACCCTTGACGACGCTGACCGGCACGACCGTGACACCCATCTCCAAGCCGGTGCGTGTCGCCCGGCCGTGTTCGATCCCGGCGGCCTCGAGTGCGTGTGAGACCTGATCGACCATCGAATCCGGTGCCACGACGGCGATCGTGCCACTCGTGATCTCCTTGGTGAGCTTGCTGGTCGCCTCAGCAACGGCGACGAGCAGCTGGTCCGCCGTCGCATGCACGAACTCGGGATGATCATCGCTCTGGCGCACGCTGGTCGGTGCCCGCAAGGTCGGCGTTGCCGCCAGCATCACCTGGTTGGCCAGGGTCATGATCTGGGCCGGGATGCGATAGCCGACGCTGAGCCCGATCACCCGTGACGGCTTGTGCTCGGGCAGGTAGCGCAACACGTCGGCCCAGTCGTTGGGCGCCAGCGCACCGGTGGCCTGGGCGATGTCGCCAACCACGGTCATGCTGCCGTTCAGCGAGCGGCGCGAGACCATCCGCAACTGCATCGGCGTGAGGTCCTGGACCTCGTCGACCACGATGTGGCCGTAGGTGCGGATCTCCTCGGCGTCGGGCTGACCCGACCCGTTGCCGTTCCCGTTCTGAGCGTTCTGCCCGCCGTTCTTCTTGGCACCGAGGTAGCTGCGGGCCTCATCGAGCAACGCGACATCGTGCTCGGTCCATCGCACAGCTTTGACATCATCACGGCGCTGACGGTACAACGCGAGGTACTGGGACTCGTGTAGGTGCTTGGCCGCAGCCAGCTTCAACAAGGCCTTGCTGCCGAACAGGTCGTGGAGCAACTGCGCCGGCGTGAGCAGCGGCCACATTCGCTCCAGTGCGGCGCGGATCTCCGGCATCGACCGCACGGCTTCTTTGACATCGTGCGGTGTGACCGTGCCATCACGCCAGGTCGCGGCCATCGCCGCCCAGATCTCGCCCTCCACCCATCGGCGCGCCGCGTTGTGGCGCCGGAACCGGCGCTGCGCAGACCGCACGATGCGCTGCGTCTCCTCGACCCGCAGCCGCAGGTAACCGGTGCGGAACGGCACGACAACTTCCTCGCGCAGTGGACGTTCGCGGTCGGTGACGGCCTGGTCGATCACGTCGGCCATGCGGATGTTGCCTTTCACCGTGGCGGCGAGCGCTGAGTCGGGCTGGTCGATGCCGTAGCGGGCCCAGTCGACGTCGGGCACCAGATCGCCCAGCACGACCTGCTCGATGCCGGCTTCGCCCAGCGACGGCAGGACCTGCTCGATGTAGCGCAGGAACACGCGGTTGGGGCCGATGACGAGCACGCCCTGATCCTCGAGCGGGAAGCGGTACGTGTAGAGCAGGTACGCGGCGCGGTGCAGGGCGACGACGGTCTTACCGGTGCCCGGACCACCCTGCACCACCAGCACGCCGGCCTGTGGGCTGCGGATGATCTCGTCCTGCTCGGCCTGGATCGTGGCGACGATGTCGCCGAGCTGGCCGGTACGGCCGCGCTCGAGGGCGGCGATCAGCGTGCTGTACCCCCGCAACCCCGAGTCGGGGCCGAGGCGCTGTCCATTGCCGTCGGCGGTGACCAGGCCGTCGTCGTGGCCGACGCCGAGGTGACCCTCGCCGAACAGTTCGTCTTCCAGGCCCAGCAGCGTGCGTCCCTGCACGGCGAAGTGACGCCGGCGGGCGAGGCCCATCGGCTCGCGTCCCGTCGCTCGGTAGAACGGCTCGGCGACGGGCGCCCGCCAGTCGACGACCACGGGCTCACTTTCCTCGTCGGCGATCGCCAGGCGGCCGATGTGGAACGTTTCGAGGCCGTCAGGGGTCTCGGCCATCCGGTCGATGCGACCGAACACCAAGGCGGCGTTGCCGAGGTCGAGCTGGGTCAGCCGGTTGACCACGGCCTCGTCGAACACGTCGCGCTCGTAGCGCGCCTGGAACGTGCCTCCGAGGGTGCCCTCGTGGAGGTTTCGCATCCGCCACGCCGCATCGCGGCTGACCTCGAGACACCGGTAGGCGTGCTCGATGAAGTCCTGTTCGGCGGCAAGATCGGGGTGCTGCTGCGTCATGGGTCGTTCAACTCTATCGGCGTGTTCGGCGACGCCAACCCACCCTCGGAAGCGGAAGGGTCCAGTGCGTTTTGCCAACAGGACCGATGTGAGCCCGGTGTTGCGACCGGTCGCGCGATCGGGCTCACAGTGCGAAGTTGCTCGGACCGCTGTGAGCCCGGTGTCGCGTCCAGCGCGCGGTCCGACTCACAGGGCCCGGCATTCGGCACCGACGGCGACCTGGCCGCCACTCGTTCCGATCTGCGCTGGTCCTCGACGAGTGCGGCGCCCGGATCGGGTTTGGGGCTCGACGATGAATCGTCATGGACGATTCGCAACCATCAGGGATCGGAGCATCCGCCGACTCGACGCGGAACGGCGTGTGACACCCCGGGCCTAACCTGACGCGATGGCTGATCACCCGGTGCTCGAGGCGTTCTCGCCGGCCGTTCGGGCCTGGTTCGCGGCGTCGTTCCCCACGCCGACCACACCCCAGATCGATGGCTGGCCATCGATCCTGGCCGGCGGCCACACCCTGGTGTGCGCGCCGACGGGCAGTGGCAAGACGCTGACCGCCTTCCTGGCCTCGATCGACCGGTTGTGCACGACCGAGGCGGCAGACCCGAAGCGCCGCACTCGCGTCCTGTACATCTCGCCGTTGCGGGCGCTGGCCTTCGACATCGAGAAGAACCTGCGTGCTCCGTTGATGGGCATCGAGCTGGCGGCAGAGCGGCTGGGCGTGCCGTTTCATCAACCCACCGTTGCCATGCGCACCGGCGACACGTCGCAGCGCGAGCGCCAGGCACTGATCCGTCATCCCGTCGATCTGCTGATCACCACGCCCGAGAGCCTGTACCTCATGCTCACGTCGTCGGTCGCCGAGACCCTCGTCAACGTCGACACGGTGATCATCGACGAGATCCACGCCATGGCAACCACCAAACGTGGCGCGCATCTCATGTTGTCGCTCGAACGACTCGAGGCCATCACGGTCCGCCCGCCGCAACGGATCGGTCTCTCGGCGACTCAGCGCCCACTCGAAGAGGTCGCCCACTTCCTTGGTGGGCACGGCGCCGATGGCGCCCGGCGGCCGGTCTCCATCGTCGACGCGGGGATTCGCAAGCAGATGGAGGTCGACGTCGTGGTGCCGGTCGAGGAGATGGGCAACATCTGGGAGAGCGTGTACCCGGCGGTGCTCGCCCAGGTCCTGGCGCACCGCAGCACCATCATCTTCTGCAACGCCAGGCGCCAGGCCGAACGGCTGGCGGCCAACCTCAACGAGCTGGCCGGCGACGAACTGGTCAAGGCCCACCACGGCTCGCTGGCGCGCGAACAACGTGTCGTGATCGAAGACGAGTTGAAGCGCGGTGTGCTGCGCGGCATCGTCGCCACCAGTTCGCTCGAGCTCGGCATCGACATGGGTGCCGTCGACCTCGTCATCCAGGTCGAGTCGCCGGGTGCGGTCTCGCGCGGCATGCAGCGTGTGGGCCGCGCCGGTCACTCCGTAGGCGAGCCCAGTCGGGGCACGCTGTACCCCAAGCACCGCGGCGACCTGTTGGAGGCCGCAGTGGTCGCCCGGCGCATGGTCAACGGCGAGATCGAGACCACCCGGTTCCTGCGCAACCCGCTCGACGTGTTGGCGCAACAGATCGTTGCCCACGTCGCCATCCATCCCGAGTGCGCGGTGGAGTCCGTCGCCGCGCTCGTTCGGCGCTGCGCCAACTTCGCCGAGCTCAGCGACGACCTGCTGTACAACGTGCTCGATCTGCTGTCGGGCCGGTACCCCAGCGACGAGTTCAACGAGCTGCGCCCACGCCTGGTGTGGGATCGCACGGCCGGCACGCTACGAGCGCGCGAGGGCTCCAAGCGTTTGGCGGTCACCAGCGGTGGCACCATCCCCGACCGCGGCTTGTACGGCGTGTTCCTGCCCGATGGCACACGTGTGGGCGAGCTCGACGAAGAGATGGTGTACGAGAGCCGCCCTGGCGAGACGTTCATGCTCGGGGCCAGCGCCTGGCGGATCGAGGAGATCACGTTCGAGCGGGTCACCGTCACGCCGGCGCCCGGCGAGCAGGGCAAGATGCCGTTCTGGCACGGCGACCGCCCGGGCCGGCCGCTGGAGCTCGGCCGGGCACTCGGCGCGTTCCAGCGCGAGATGCGGGGGATGGGCAACGCCGTCGCCATCGAGCGGTTGATGGAGGATTTCCGGCTCGATCGCTTCGCGGCCGGCAACGTCGTCAGCTACCTCGACGAGCAGGCGCTGGCGACCGGCGTCGTGCCCGACGACCGCACCATCGTGGTCGAGCGGTTCCGCGACGAGATCGGCGATTGGCGGGTGTGCATCCTCACCCCGTTCGGCACACCGGTGCACGCCCCGTGGGCGATGGCGATCGAGCGGCGGATGATCGAGCTGTACGACATCCCGATCGAGACCATGTGGAGCGACGATGGCATCGTCCTGCGGTTGCCCGAGGCCGCCGACGCCGTGCCCCTCGCGGATCTCATCATCGACCCCGACGACATCGACGAACTGGTCGTCGGCGCGCTCCCGCAGACGTCGCTGTTCTCGGCGCGCTTTCGCGAGTGTGCGGCGCGGGCGTTGTTGCTGCCGCGTCGTCGACCCGACCGGCGCACACCGTTGTGGCAACAGCGCCAGAGGGCCGCCGATCTGTTGGTGGTGGCCGCCAAGTACCCGACCTTCCCGATCCTGCTGGAGACGTCGCGCGAGTGCCTTCAAGACGTGTTCGATCTGCCTGGGCTGCGCGACGTGCTCGGCCAGTTGCGCAGCCGCGCCGTGCGTGTCGTCAGCGTCGACACGGCCAAGGCGTCACCGTTCGCCCAGAGCCTGCTGTTCAACTGGATCGCCGCGTACATGTACGAGGGCGATGCGCCGCTGGCCGAGCGGCGTGCCGCGGCGCTCTCGCTCGACCGCGACCTGCTGCGCGATCTGTTGGGTGCCGAGGAGCTGCGCGAGTTGCTCGACCCGGGCGTGCTGGCTGATGTGGAGCTCGAGCTGCAATGCGTCGCCGATGGCCGTCGGGCGCGCAGTGCCGACGAACTGCACGACGTGCTGCGCAAGGTCGGCGACCTCACAGCAGCCGAGGTCGATCTGCGCAGCGAGGGCCCGGGCGGGGAGTGGATCGAAGAGCTCACCCGCACGCGAAGAGCGATCGAGGTGCAGCTGGGTGGCGAGTCGCGCCATGTCGCTGCGGAAGACGCGGCCCGGTACCGCGATGCGTTCGGTTGCAACGTGCCACTCGGTTTGCCCTTGGCGTTCACCGAGCCGGTCGCGCATCCGCTCGAGTCGCTCGTGGCGCGTTACGCCGGCACGCGCGGCCCGTTCACGGCAACCGATGTGGCGCGGCGCTTCGCATCGCCCGTCGAGCGGATCGTTGGGGCCCTTGCGGCGCTCGAGGCCGCGGATCGAATCGTGCATGGCGAGTTCCGACCCGGCGGTGTCGGCCGCGAGTACTGCGACGCCGAGGTGCTGCGGCAACTGCGCCGCCGCTCGCTGGCCGCCTTGCGACGCGAGATCGAGCCGGTCGAGCCCGAGGCGTACGCCCGCTTCATCCAGGTGTGGCACGGCATACCGGGCGAACGTCGCGGTCTCGACTCATTGGTCGAGGCGCTCGTTCAGTTGCAGGGCGCTGCGCTGGTGGCGTCGACGTTGGAGACCGAGCTCCTGCCGTCTCGGTTGCGCAGCTACCGCGCCGCCGACCTCGACGAGCTGTGCACCACCGGCGACGTCGTCTGGGTGGGCGGCGGTGCGATCGGTCCGAACGACGGCCGGGTGCGGCTGTACTTCACGGATCAGTTCGCCGTGCTCGACGCCTCGCTCGAGGTCGACCAGGTTCCCGAGGGGCCGCTGCACGATGCCATCCGCGCCCACCTCTCCTCGCAGGGTGCCAGCTTCTGGAACCAGCTTCGCACCGCCTCGGGCGAGGCGACCGACGGGGAACTGCTTGCCGCGTTGTGGGACCTGGTGTGGGCGGGCGAGGTGACCAACGATTCGTTGGCCCCGTTGCGAGCGATGTTGTCGGGTGGCAAGTCGTCGCGATCGTCTGCTGCATCGCGTGGCCGGCCGCGGCCGGGACGCCTGACCCGAATCGGTCCGCCCGCCGGCTCCGGCCGTTGGTCGCTGGTCGCGCCGCTGCGCTCGCCGGCCTCGTCGCCGACGCAAGCGGCTCACGCCGCGGCGTTGCAGCTGCTCGAGCGGTACGGCGTGGTGACACGCGAGGCGGTGCTGGCAGAAGGCGTCAAGGGCGGCTACGCGGCAACCTACGGGGTGTTGAAGGTGTTGGAGGAGCGCGGGCAGGTGCGCCGCGGCTACTTCGTCGCCGGCCTCGGTGCCGCCCAGTTCGCGCTGCCGGGCGCGGTGGATCGCCTGCGATCCGCACGCGACGTGCCCGATGCGGCGCTGCATCCCGAGCTGGTCCCCGCCCCGGTGGTGTTGTCGGCGACCGACCCGGCCCAGCCGTACGGCGCCGCACTCGATTGGCCGGCCTCGGCCGGCCGCCCCAGTCGCACGGCGGGCGCCTTGGTGGTGCTGCGCAACGGCGTGCCGCTGGTGTGGTTCGACCGACGGTCGTCGCATCTCGTCACGTTTCCCGGGGCAGCCGACGGGAGTTGGGCCGATGCCCTTGCATCGTTGGTCAAGGATGGGCGGCAGCGTTCGATCGAGGTCCGCAAGGTCAACGGTGACCCGATCGACCGCAAGGGCAGCGAGGCGGTCACCTTGCTAGGCGCCGGGTTCGCCGACGGTTACCGGGGGTTCGTGCTGCGCGGCGTGTGAGGTGCAACCCATCTACTTGACGAAACATAGTAGTTGGTATAGTCTTGTTGCATGCCTCCCGCCCGTGACCCCCAGCTGTTGAAGGGCGTCTTGTCGTTGCTGCTGCTGCAACTGCTCGCCGAGCGGGAGTCGTACGGATACGAAGTGGTGCAGCGGTTGCACCAGATCGGGCTGGCCGATGTGCTCGAAGGCACCGTGTACCCGGCGCTTTCCCGACTCGAGCGAGAAGGTCGGGTCAGCGCTCGGCTGGTGTCGTCCAACGCCGGCCCAGCCCGCAAGTACTACCGACCCACGCCCGCCGGATACGAGGCGCTGTCGGCAGGGACGGCCAGTTGGCAGTCTCTCGCCGATGTTGTCGCCGCGGTTTTGGGCCGACCGACCCCCGCAGAACCCATCGAAGGAGCCTGAAATGACCCACTCCATCAACTGGATCGACCGGTTGCGGATCGAGCGCGCCGTCTGGGTGCTCGATCAACGCCTGTACGACCTGCCTCGCAAGTCGCGCATTGCCAAGCGACGCGAGGTGCGCGAGAACCTGATCACTGCAACGGGCGACATTGGTGCTCGCGGCGCGTTGCGAAACCTCGGCAACAGCCATCAACTGGCTGCCGAATACCTCTCGGCTGAGTTCGGCGACGAGGCCCGACCGTCGTGGATGGCCGCCGCGGTGTTCCTGCTGACCGGCCAGCTCATCCTCACCTCGGTGTTGACCGAAGCAGCCTTGGCGTTCGGCGACGGCATCACTGCTGCGAACCCGACTGCCACAGGCACCTTCACCTGGCGGGGAATCCGCTACCTGCAAGACACCGTGACCTACACCTTCGTCAACGGCGAAGGCACGCACGTGGGTGGAGCATTCACGCCCATCGCCTGGGTCATCTGGATCCTCGCGACCATCTTGGTCGGCCGGCTGTGGCGGGTTCGCTCGGTCTGGCGTCGCCGGCATATGTGAACATGTCGATATGCCGGACGATCGTCGCCTTTCTCCCGCCACGATCGCTGTCACGGCCGGCCGGCCATCGGCACCGGGCGACCCGCTGAACCAGCCCATCGTGTTGGCCTCGAACTTCCGGTCGGGTGGCGAGTACACGCGCACGCACGGCACCGACACGTGGGCAGCGTTGGAGACCGCGTTGGGCGCGCTCGAAGGCGGGCGGGCGATCGCCTTCTCCAGCGGAATGGCGGCAGCGTCGGCCATCGTGTTCGCGCTGACCCCGAAGGTCGTGGTGATCCCGACTGTCAGCTACATGGGTGTGCGGTCACTGCTGTCGGAGTACCAGTTGCGAGGTCAGGTCGAACTGCGTCCGGTCGACATCACCGACACGGCCGAGGTGGCCAATGCGACACGCGGTGCGGACCTCGTGTGGGTGGAGACACCGACCAACCCGACGCTCGACGTCGCCGACCTGTCAGCGATCGGTGCGATCGCGCACGACGCCGGCGCGTCGATGGTGGTCGACTCCACGTTCGCCACGCCACTGCTGCAGCGGCCGCTCGAGCACGGCGCGACTGTGGTGTTGCACAGCGGTACCAAGTTCATCGGTGGGCACAGCGACCTGTTGATCGGTTTGTGCGTGACTGCCGACGAAGCCGTGTACGACCGACTTGTCGAGGCGCGCACCTACCAGGGTGCGACCCCCGGCGCGCTGGAAGCGTTCCTGGCGTTGCGCGGGCTGCGCACGTTGCCGATCCGCCTCGCGGCGATGCAACGAAACGCCGAGGTGCTCGTGGAACGGTTGCGCGCTCATTCCTGCGTGGCGGAGGTGCGGTATCCGGGCTGCGGTGCGATGGTGTCGTTCGTTGTCACCGGCGGGGCCGCGGCCGCTGATGCGCTGTGCGACGGCGTGCGCGTCCTGGTGCCGGCGACGAGCCTCGGGGGTGTCGAGACCACGATCGAGCGGCGCCAGAAGTACGCGGGCGATGCCCACGTGGCGCCCGGTCTGTTGCGGATGAGCGTCGGGATCGAAGACGTCGACGACCTGTGGGCCGACCTCGCCGCCAACCTGTAGCGGGTCAGCTGCTCGGGTCGAACTGTTCCGGCGGTGCAGGTCGAGCGTCGAGGTCGAGTTGAGCGAGGAAGGCAGCGCTCTGCCCGTTGACCAGCATCCCGTCGATCCACATGCGGCGCAGCAGGCGACCACTGCACCGAGAACGGCCAGTCGTCGCATGGGAATCAGACGACCGGCAACGACCGCTGGTTCCGAGCTGAGACTCATCGCTCGATTCCTGCCTCGGCCAGTCGCCCGGGCTGACCATCGGTGGAAGTCGGCACGATCGTGGAGTCTGTCGCATTCGACACCGGCAGATACACCTGCAGCCGTGGCATACAGTGAGGCGCGTGCCCGCACCCGATCCGGCGCTGGGCGGCCGCCGTCACAACCCGAACACCCCCGAGGGTCAGATCGAGAGCATGGGCATGTTCGCTCGTGGCCTCGGTGCGCGGCGCATCAAGATCATCGCGTTGGTCATCATCGTGTTGGTCGTCGTCGTGCTGGTGATCGGCGCGCTCGCGTAACGGAACTTTGTCACAGGGAGGTCGCTGAGCGACCTGGGAGCGACAAGGTTCGAGTGAGTTCGTCGAAGGTCAACCGGCAGGAAGTCGAGCGGCGACGACGTTGCCTGCCGCATCCCGGAACTGCGCCTCGAACGTGTAGGCCTCGGCCTCGAGTGGGTTGCGGTGATACGCGGTCGGATCGTGGATGTAGGCGGGCAGCGTGCCACCACCTTCGATGTAACCGCGGCCGTACTCGCACGCGAATGCCGACTCGCTGCCACGTCGCCGCACCTGATCGACATGCACGATCTCGTGAATGAGCTTCACGAGATCGTTCGGATCGTTCTCGTCGAGTTCGTCGCGCCAAAAGATCGAGTTACCGAACGTCATGGCGTAGATCGACCCGGTCTGGCGGAAGTGATTCGACGGCAGCCGGCACCGCGTGCGCACCTGGATCCTGGCCAGATCGAGGTCGGGGAACAGGGGCTTCAGCCTGGCGATGGTCGTTGCCTGCAGCGGCCGACGCGGTCTGGCGATGTTGACGATCTGTGCCGAGCGCTTCGTCTCGGCGAACACCGACTGCCCCAGCGCGCAGCCGACCGGCACAACGCGGCGCTTGGCGATCCCGAGCGCATCGCCCACTGACCGGAACGTCGACCAGAACGACATGATCTCAGTCGTGAACGGCGCGCAGGCCGGCCCAGGCCAGATCGGCGACCTGTTGACCGAGTACCAGCGGGTCGAACGAACGACCCTGTTCGACGAGACGGCGGCTGACGCCCTCGGCCAGCCCGACGAGGCCGTGGGCCAGGGTGCGGCGGTGGTCGGCGCCGATGTTGGCAGCGATCAGTGGGGCGATCGCGTCGGCTGCGCCGGCGGTGATGCGACGGATGGCTTGCGTCGACTCCTCGTCGCGGCTGGCTCGCGACCCGAACAGCAGCAAGAACGCGTCGTGATCGTCGGCGACCCATTGGAAGTAGGCCAGGAAGCCCTGTTCGGTCTGCTGACGGCCACTGGCGAGGCCGGCGGTGGCCTTCGTGATTGCCGTCAACAGGCGGTTCCCGACTTCGTCGAGCAGGGCCATGTACAGATCCTGCTTGGAGTCGAAGTGCTGGTAGAGCACGGGCTTGGTGACTCCGGCAGCCTCGGCGACGTCGTTCATCGAAGCGCCGTGGAATCCGTTGCGGGCGAACACCTCGACGGCGACGTCGAGGATCTGCTCGCGGCGAGCGGGTGCGGGCAGGCGAATGCTCATACGGTTACCTCAGAGTAACAACTGTGGCGCCCGTTGCGGAAATGACTTGTCAGAAGCCGCGCTCACGATCGTCGCGTTCGGCCGCCTTGACCGCGTAACCGAGCACGATCGCCGGTGCCAGCAGGACCGATCCCACGATCATCGACGCGATCACGATCGTCGACACGGTGCCGTTGAAGCTGACGATGAATCCGACGACGAACGTGACGATGGCGACGCCGAAGCACAGATACCCGAGGCGGTTGGCGAGGCGCGTCCATCGGGCCACTTGTTGCCGTCGAGCGCGCACCGGATCCGTCATCGAGAAGCGATTGTCACAGATTGGGGGGCAGGAGCCGGTTGATGTTCTCGTAGAAGAAGTACAACGAGACGATGAACGGGACGAACCCGCAGAGCAGCCCAACCCAATAGCGCCGGACCTTGTGGCTGAGCCAGTAGACGCCGTAGGCAATGGCGGCCAGCACCAGCGCCCACACGATCGACGGAGGGATGGCCGACGTGTCGCTGAACCACCCATCGCTGAACGCGTCGGGTGTCGCCGCGTTCGAGGGTGCCACGACGACGGGCACGGTACCCGCCGTGACGTCGACCGGGCTGTCGGTGGCGGCGGTCGTGGTGGCGGGTGATGAGGTCGGCGCCGTCGACGGTGCCGGCGCCACCGTGTCGACCACTGTGACGGATCCTTCGTCGGGCAGTGTGGCCGCAGTGTCGGCGGGCAGCGCTGGGACGACCGGGGATGCTTCGGTCAACGCATCCGACAGCGACGGCACGAGCTCGGAACGCACGATGATGCGGTTCTTGGCCGAGTAGCGCGGCGTGCACGACACCAGTGTCAGTGTGGCCTTGGTGACGTCGGTCGTCGGGATCACGGCGGCGTAATCCTCAGGCGCAACCACGTCGGTGCCCGTCACGTGGTACACGTAGCGGCCGTTCAACGTGGTGACGATGATCTCGTCATCGGGTTGCAGCTTGTCGATGTCGAAGAACGGGTGGAGATGTGTGGTGCGGTGGCCGGCGATTGCCGCGTTGCCCAACTGGCCGGGCAGCGGCGTCTCGGGGAAGTGACCCGGTCCCTTCGTCAACGCGTCGGCTGTGGCACCCTCGACGACGATGCGATTGAGGCCCATCCGAGGGATCTCCAGCCGGGCGACAGCGTTCTGGGCCGATGGAATCGGCTTGGCAGGTGGCAGCACCGGCGCTGGCGTCGTGGTCGGCGCGACCGTGTCGGTCGGTATGGTGATGTCGGTGGTCGGCGGGTCGGTCGCCGGTGGTGCCGTCGTCGTGGGCGGCGCTGGTTGGGTCGCGGCGATCTGGGCGTCGAACTCCCTGGCCAGGGATCGTTGGGCCTGCGCGGTCTGGATACCGGTGCCCCACAGCTGGTAGGCGACGAAGGCGAACATCAACAATCCCAGGGTGATCAGGGTGCGACCGATCCCGCCGACGACCCAACGCCAGTCGTGGGGCGGCTTTGGGTGATCCCAGTGGCTGATCTTGTCGTGGCTTGCTGGTGGTTTTTCTGACATGGTGGAATCGATTCGATACGTGGATGCTGGGTAGACCGCAGCATCTCGCTCGCCCGAACCAACGATTGACGCTATCGGCACGATCGAGTCGCGGCTTGACTGCCGGTAGCGTTGCCACGTCCTATGGAGACGGTTCCGGTCGTTCAACTCGTCGACGTCGTGGCCGTCCTCGATCGCTTCCCTGCGCTGGCGGGAGCGACCCTGACCGTCGAGCGCGGCGAGATCGTGCTCCTGCAAGGCCCCAACGGCGCCGGCAAGACCACGCTGCTGCGCCTCTGCGCGGGATTGTTGCCGCCGGCGCGAGGTACGGCCAAGGTGCTCGGTCTCGACCTCGCCGACCACCGCCAAGCTGTGCGGGCGCGCGTGGGCCTGCTCGGGCACTCGAACGGCCTCTACGCCGATCTGACCGTCGACGAGAACGTGACGTTCTGGGGAGCCACGGTCGCCGCAACGGCAGCGGAGATCAGCACCGCCCTCGCTCGCATGGGCCTCGGTGGGCGCCTCGGCGAGGTGCCGGTGTGCAAGTTGTCGGCAGGGCAGCGGCGACGCACGGCACTGGCGTGTCTCGTCGCCCGCCGCGCTGAACTGTGGTTGCTCGACGAGCCGCATGCCGGCCTCGACGCCGCCGGGCGCG
The DNA here is from genome assembly GCA_039931555.1 of Ilumatobacteraceae bacterium. Taxonomy (GTDB): domain Bacteria; phylum Actinomycetota; class Acidimicrobiia; order Acidimicrobiales; family Ilumatobacteraceae; genus JAENVT01. Next base: position 15,610 of record JBDTRP010000011.1, read on the forward strand.
ACGAGCTCGACACGGTCCTGCGTGCCGCCACCGCGGTGGGAGCGACGATGATCGTCGCCAGCCACGAGTTGGATCGCGCCGGAGCGTTGGCGACCCGGGTGGTCGAGGTGGTCGGCGGGCAGATCCGCGGCCAGATCAGCGGGCCGTCGTGACCAGCCTCGGCGTGGCCCGATTGGTGGCCACCAAGGATCTGCGCATCGAACTGCGCAGCCGTGTCTTGATCAACCAGGTGCTGCCGTTCGCGGCGATCGTGATGGTGCTGTTCGCTTTCGCGCTCGACGCCGATGATCTGCTGGTGCGGGTGGCACCGGGCCTCGTCTGGCTGGCGACCCTGTTCAGCATGCTCGTGGTGGTGCAGCGTTCGTTTTCGGTCGAGGCCGCCGACGGCGCGCTCGACGCCTTGCGCACTGCCGGCGTGCCTGCCCAGGGCATCTACTTCGGCAAGGCGGCGGCCTTGACACTGCAGCTGGTGGTGCTGGAGGCGCTGCTGTTCCTGGCCGCCTTCGTGCTCTACAACAGCCGCATTCACGGCAGCGGTCTGGTGCTACTAATCACGAGCGCGCTAACCGCTTCCTGCGGGCTCGGGTTGGTCGGTACGCTCTATGGCGGTCTCACCACCGGAACCAAAGGTCGCGAATCACTGCTGCCGTTGCTGCTCCTGCCGGTCGTGGCGCCAGTTCTGATCGGAGCAACCCGAGCGACCCAAGCGGCCCTCGGCGTAGGAGGAACCTCGATGCGTGAGGGCTGGGCATGGGTCGCACTACTGGTGACCTACGCGTTGCTGTTCGGTATCGGCGGCTCGATCTCGTTCGGCCCACTGGTGGACGACAGCGTATGAACACACCGGTCACCCCCGAGACCGTGCGGCATCCAACCGGCACCCGCGTCACCAGGGCTCTCGGCATTGCCACGCTCGTCGGCCTCGGCTGGTTCGTCCTGTTCGGCCTGTTCTTGTCGCCCGACGACGCCGTGCAGCGCAAGGGCGTGCGCATCCTCTACATCCACGTGCCCAGCGCGTGGTTGGCGTACCTCGCCTTCATCGTCACTGCGGTCAGCAGCGCGGCGTACCTGTCGAAGCGCACACGTTCGTTGACATGGGATCGCCTGGCCGGCGCCAGCGCCGAGGTCGGGGTGTTGTTCATGGGCATCACGTTGCTGACCGGCAGCCTGTGGGGCCGGATCTCGTGGGGCGTCTATTGGGTGTGGGACTCACGTGTCACCACCACCGCCTTCTTGTTCGTCACGTACCTCGGTTACCTCGCCGTTCGTGGCCTGGGAGGCACGCACGACCAGCGCGCCCGTCGCAGCGCTGTAGTCGCCCTGCTGTCGGTGTTGGAGATCCCGCTCGTGCACTTCAGCGTCGAGTGGTGGCGGCCCCTGCACCAGCAAGAGAGCATCGCCAAGGGCAAGTTGGAGAACCTGATGTTGTTCAGCCTGTTCATCGGGGTGATCGTGTTCACGCTGCTCTACGTGTGGCTGGTGCTGCACCGCCAACGCGTCCTGGCGATGCAGGACGCACTCGATGACCACGGCCTGGAGTTCGCCATTGCCGAGCGCCGTCAAGAAGCGAGCCTGTGATGGAGACCACGTTCGTGATCATCAGCTACGTCGCCACCTTCGGCGGCGTCGGCCTGCTGACCCTGGCGATGTTCCGCAGGGCTCGCGTGCTTGCCCAACGACTGCCACCGGAAGACCGTCCGTGGACCTGAGCCCGCGCACCACGACGACCACCGCCACACTGCCACCGCCGCGGAGACGCCACTGGGGTGCTGTGGCATTGTTGGTCGTGGTGCTGATTGCCGGTGGAGTCGTCGTGACGAAGTTCCTCACGTCGGCGATCGACTTCTATTGCAACGTCGACGAGGTTGGTCACAAGAGTGGCTGCGAAGCGGGCCGGCGGCTGCGCATCCAGGGCACCGTCGAGGAAGGGACCGTGAAGAAGGACGGTGCCGTCACCGACTTCGTGATTGCCTTCAACGGTGTGACCAGGCCGGTGCACTACGAAGGTGATCCCGGCGGCCTGTTCCAGGAGTGCATCCCGGTCGTGGTCCACGGCACGCTCGACTCGTCCGGAGTGTTCGAGGGCGACAAGCTCGAGGTCAAGCACACCAACGAGTACGCGGCGAAGAACCCTGATCGCCTCGACCCCTCGAAGTCAGCGGCATGCTCGCAACCACAAGCCTGAACGGGCTCATCGGTCACGCCGCCCTCGTGATCGGTCTGGCGGCCAGCGCATTCGGCGCACTCGGCTTGGCCATCGCGACCGTGACCGGCGATCGACGCCTGCTTCGATCGATCTCCAACTACGCCTGGATGGCATTGGTCAGCGCGGTCGTCGCGGTCGCCATCATGGAACGGGCGCTGATCACCCGCGACTTCTCGCTGGCCTACATCCAGCAGGTCGGCTCACGCGACACGCCAGTGTTGTTCAACGTCACGGCGTTGTGGAGTGCTTTGGAAGGAAGCATCTTGCTGTGGCTGATGATCCTGGCGATCTACACGGCTGTCATCATGCGCCGCAACCGGCGACGCCTCGACGACCCGCTGGTGGCGTGGGCGCTGGTCGTGATGTTCGTGGTCACCGCGTTCTTCTTCCTGCTGTCGTTCGGCCCGATCGACGCGTTCAAGAGCGGCCCGATCCCCGACTTCAACCGCTGCTGCCTGGGCCCCAACCCGTTGCTGCAGAACCACATCCTGGTGCTGTTCCACCCGCCGATCCTGTACCTCGGGTTCGTCGGCTTCACCGTGCCGTTCGCCTTCGCGATCGCTGCGCTCATCACCGGGCGCGTGGGTGAGGGCTGGCTGGTGGCCACCCGCCGCTGGGCGCTGTACGCCTGGGGCTTCTTGACGGTCGGCATCTTGCTGGGTGGTTGGTGGAGCTACGAGGTGCTCGGCTGGGGCGGAGTATGGGGCTGGGACCCGGTCGAGAACGCCAGCTTCCTGCCCTGGCTCACCGGCACCGCCTACCTGCACTCCGTGCTGGTGCAGGAGCGTCGCGGCATGTTGCGGGTGTGGAACATCAGCTTGCTGGTGGCCACCTTCTCGCTGACGATCCTCGGCACGTTCATCACCCGCAGCGGCGTGTTGCAGAGCGTGCACGCCTTCAGCAACGGCACGATCGGGCCATACCTGTTGGGGTTCTTCGGTGTGATCGTGGCCGTCTCGTTGGGATTGATCGCGTGGCGCGGCGACCGGCTGCGGTCGCCCGGGGCGATCGACTCACCCGTGTCGCGAGAGGGCGCGTTCCTGGCGAACAACGTGATCTTCACCGTGTTCGCGTTCATCGTGCTGTTGGGCACGGTCTTCCCGCTGATCGTCGAGGCCCTGCAGGATCGCCAGATCGCCGTCGGCCCACCGTTCTTCGACCGGTTGTCGATGCCGATCGGCATCACGCTGTTGTTCCTCATGGCCGTGGCCCCGGTGTTGCCGTGGCGCAAGGCCAGCACCGAGTTGCTGCGCGACCGATTGTTCTGGCCGGCGTGGTGTGGCGCGGGTGCGTTGGCCGTGACGGTGCTGGTCGGCGCCGACGGGTTCGCCCCGCTGCTGGCGTTCTTCCTCGGCGGTTTCGCCGGGGGCGCAGCGATGCGCCAACTGCTGCTGGCGTTGCGCCGCCAGGGTTGGCGCGGTCTGATCGGCAGGGCCAACGGCGGCATGGTCGTGCACCTCGGTGTGATCATCATCGCGATTGCGTTGGCGGCGTCGAACAGCTACACCAGGGTCGCCGAGTTCACACTGCAGCCGGGTGTGCCCGTGTCGTACGGCGGTCATTCCTTCGAATTGGTCCGGTTGCAGCAGTTCACCGATGCCCGCTCGACAGGCGTGAAGGCGCTGATCAAGATCGATGGTGGCCAGGCCTACGCGCCGGCGATCACGACGTTCACCAACTTCGGCACCAAGGTGCCCACGCCCAGCGTACGCAACGGGGTGTTCAACGATCTGTACCTCACGCTCGAGCCGAGCGTGAGGTTCGACGGCACCGAGGCGCCTGTCAAGATCTTCATCAAGCCGCTGGTCGTCTGGCTGTGGATCGGCGGGATGATGATGGCTGCCGGCACCGTGCTGGCCGGCTTCCCCGGTCGACGTCGGCGTGTGCCGACCGACCCGGTGTCGGCGCCGATCGAGCTGGAGCCCGCCGGTGTCTGAGCCGGCGTTGCCCGAGTCGGCGACTGCCGGACGCAGCGGGCGGCGGCTGGCTCCGTTCGTGTCGCTCGGCGTGGCGGCGGTCGTGGCTGCGCTGTTCGTCGTGCTGGCCAACAGCAAGGCCGACAAACCCGACGTCACGTCGTCGTTCCTCTACGGCAAACCGGCGCCGGCGGTCGTCAGCACCACCCTCGACGGTAAGGCATTCGATCTCAGCCGTCGCAAGGGCAGCTGGGTCGTGCTCAACTTCTTCCAGTCGACCTGCCTGCCGTGCAAGGCCGAACACCCAGAGCTGGTGGCGTTCGCCGCCCAGCAGGCCGGCATCGCCGACGGCGCCGAGCTGTACACGGTGATCAAGGACGACCCTGACGCGGCGGTTGCCAAGTGGTTCGCCGACAACGGCGGCGACTGGCCGATCGTCAAGGACGACGACGGTTCCATTGCCACCGCGTTCGGCGTTGCCAAGGTCCCCGAGACGTGGATCATCGATCCGTCCGGCGTGGTCGTCAGTCGGATTGCCACCACGATCACCGCCGATTTCCTGGCGACGGATCTCGCGCAGCTCCGCCAGGCGTACGGATGAAGCGTTCGTTGAAGCGCTGGCCCAGCTGGGTCCTGCTCGTGCTGGTGGTCGGTGGTCTGCTGGCTGTCGGTGGGGCGCGCGACGCTGCGCCACGGTCGCCCAAGGAGCGGGTCGAGGAGATCAGCAAGCGCCTGGCCTGCCCGATCTGCGACGGCGAGAGCGTGTTCGAGTCGCGCAACGCCGACTCGCAGGCGATCCGCATCGAGATCGCCCGCCAGGTCGACACCGGCACGGTCAGCGACGACCAGATCATCAACTTCATCGAGCAGCGGTTCGGGAGCAAGGTGTTGCTCGTGCCGCGCGCGACCGGCATCGATGCGTTGGTCTGGGCCTTGCCGGTCGCTGCGTTGGTGTGCGCGATCGTCGGCCTCGGCTTCGCCTTCCACCGCTGGAAGGTCGCGGCCGACACCGTCCCCGACGATGCCGACCGCGAGCTCGTTGCGGCCGCGCTGGCCGGTGATGCAGACATCGGCGAGGGCGACGGATCGTGAACCCCGACCAGCTCGCCGAGCTCGAGGACCAGCGCCGCTTCCTGTTGCACTCGATCACCGATCTCGACCGCGAGCACCAATACGGCGACGTCGACGACCACGACTACCAGACGTTGCGCGACGGCTACACCGCACGGGCGGCGACGGTGCTGCGGGCGATCGAAGCGGGGCAGGGAGCGACCAGCGGCGCCACCCGCGTCCGCCGGCCGCGCGTGCTGGCAGCATGGATCATCGGCACGTTGGTCGTCGCCTCGTTTGCCGGCTGGCTGGTCGCCCACACGTCGGGGCAGCGACTTCCGGGCCAGTCGATCACCGGTGGCTTGCCCGGCGACGAGGTGGCGCTGAAGCTGGCCGAGGCGCGCCAGTTCCTCAACGTCGATGCCCAGCAGGCGATCTCCCGGTACCAGCAGGTGCTCGAGCTCGACCCGAAGAACGCCGAGGCGATGACCTACACCGGCTGGCTGATCGCTCAGAGCGGGCCGACGGCAGCCCCGGCAGGCGCCGAGATCTTGCGCAACGCCATCACGCTGGACCCGACCTATGCCGATCCGCACTGCTTCCTGGCCATCACCTCTGCCAACTTCCTGCAACCCCCTGACACCTCCACGGCGCGCACCGAGGGGCAGGCCTGCCTCGACAACAACCCTCCCTCGCAGATGATCGCCCTGATCCAGGGCTTCATCGACAAGCTCGACGCCGAGGCGACGACGACCACGACGGCGGGTTAGCCGCGCGCGTCGGGCGGAGGCCAGGCTTCGGCCGTCACGAACTCGCCGCGGTCATCACGGTGCAGCACCCACACGCTGCCCTTGCGCCATTCCGGCGGCGACACGAACTCGCAGCCCCGTCGCTCGAGCGCGCTGATCGTCTCGGGGATGACATCGCCGTGGCTGCACAAAACGCTGGCGTCGGGCAACGTGGACATCAGGTCCAACACGTCGACGAAACTGCGCCCTTCTCCGAGGCACACATCAGTCTCGACCGTGGCTCCGACCGCAGCCGCGGTCGGCTGCAGCGTCTGGATGCAACGCACGTAGGGGCTGCTGATCAGCGTGGCCACCTCGACCGCGGCGAAGCGAATTGCCAGCAGCTCAGCTTGGCGCCGCCCCGATGCGCTGAGTGGTCGAAGGCGATCGTCGCCGGAGAAGTCGCGCCGACTCCCTGCCTTGGCGTGGCGCACCAGGTACAACATCACGCCTCGTTGGTGGCCGTCATGTGCCGTGCCGTCAGTCGTCGAACCAACACGAGGTACACGACCGTCGCGGCCATGGAGAGCACCTGGAAGATCACGCTGCTCGCGGTGTAGTCGTGGTAGCGCTGGGCAAGGTCACGGGTGGTCTTGTCGGAACGAAGCTGACTGACGAACTGCCCGTTGGAGCTGAGCGAGAAGATCGGCAGCAGGCCATACAGCACCCACCACCACGTGATGATGGGTGGCACGCGTCCCTGTTTCCACGCTGGGTCGCTGCGGACGATATCGGGGTCCGATCCCCTCCACAGCTCTTTGAACATCAGCCACGGCACCGCGTACACCACGCACGGCGGCACGAACCACGCGCCGATTCCCCAACCCGGCACCCACGTCTGCCCGGGGCGACCGAGCACGCGCAGGTTCGCCGCCATGCGGTACATCCAGATCATCGTCAGGACTGCGATCGGGATGATGAGCAGCGCTGCGCCGGATCCCACACTGACCCTCGTCGAGTCCTTGAAGGCCTGCTCACTGATCTGGCGATCGAGCAGCCGCTGAGCTTGTCTCGACAACCTGAGGAGGTCGAGGATGCCGAGAAGCTGCAAGGGCAGGTAGATCCACAGCAGCACGACGATCGCCTTGGCGATCCGCCGAATGCCGCGGATGGAGCCCGAGCGGGCATCGGTGGCGCCGTAGGCGACGTAGCCGGGTGGCGGCGACATCGGCGGCGGCGGAGGGGGCATACTGCTCATTGGCCGCCAGCGTACGCGCGGGTGTAACGGTGGCGCACCTGGGCACACTATGAGGCATGGGCTTTTTCGACCGGAACCGGAAAGAGCTGATCGAGAAGGGCTTTGACCCTGATCGACTGCCGCCGGGGCAATACCTCACCGACCGCTTCCCGGTGCTGCAGGTCGGCGATGTGCCGACCTACGCGCCGGGTGAGTGGAACCTGACGATCACCGGATTGGTCGATCGGCCGATCACCGTCGACCTCGCCGAGTTGAAGGCGATGCCGTCGGTGACGCTCACGTTCGACATCCATTGCGTCACGAAGTGGAGCAAGTTCGACACCTCATGGACCGGGGTGCGCGTGCGAGACCTGTTCGAGCGTGCGGGTGTGCGGGCGGGCGCGACCCACGTGATGGAGCACGCCGAGTTCGGCTACACCACCAACATTCCGCTCGCTGACATCACCACCGACGAGGCCATCGTCGCCTACGCCTATGAGGGCGAGGGGATCGAACCGATCCATGGTGGCCCGGTGCGCATCGTCGTGCCGCACCTGTACTTCTGGAAGAGCGCCAAGTGGGTGCGATCCCTCGAGCTCCGCGACAGCGACGAGCCCGGATTCTGGGAGCGCAACGGCTACCACATGTACGGCGACCCTTTCATCGAGCAGCGCCACTGGGGCGACTGACCGGAGGCCGCGAGCGGATCTCGGCCCGGAGGCGTTCATATGCTGCGGTATGAACCAAACTGCCAGCACCCGCCGCCCGAGGTCTTTGTGGGGCCGTCACCCTGCATTCAAGGACAAGGAGCTCACCCTTGGCGAGCGGGCGGCCGATCGAGTGCGCAACGGCATGGGCTCGTGGCCGTTCGTGTTCGCCTTCCTCGGCTTGATGGGCATCTGGGCAGTGGTGAACTCGATCTTGGCGATCGGCGGCAGTCACGGAAAGAAGGGCTTCGATCCCTTCCCCTACATCCTGCTGAACCTGTTCCTGTCGATGATCGCCGGACTGCAGGGAGCGATCCTGTTGATTGCCGCCAAGCGCGCCGACAGCATCTCGTCGGAGCTGGCGCTGCACACGTTCAAGAACACCGAGGCGGATACCAAGTTGCTCACCGAGAACACCGAACTGACGCGACAGGTCAAGGCCAACACCGACAGGCTCGACGAGATCCATCGCCATGTGACTGCCTTGACCGCGGCGATGAAGCCGACCGGCTCGCCGCCGCCGGCGTGATCTCGCCAGCCGATTCGCGTCCAGACTCCAGAGGTTTGTTCGGCACGATTTCGGTACGGGTGGTACGCCTACTCACACCGCGCCCAACAGCGCTGCTCGGGCGCGATTTCGGTACTGGTGGTACTCGCGCCGCGCTCGACCAAGGGCCGCGCCTCCGAATGTGAGGTCAGCTGATCTTCAAGGCGGCGTTGAAGACCTTCTTGGACTTGAACTCGACTGCGATACGTCGGGCCATCTCATGGAAGAGCTTGGCGGACTCGCTGTCGGGATCGGCGACGGTGATCGGGATGCCGTCGTCGCCGCCCTCGCGCAACTCGGGCACCAGGGGAAGCTTGCCGAGCAGGGGGACACCGAGCGAATCGGCCAGTTCCTGGCCGCCACCTTCACCGAAGATCTCGTACCGCTTGCCGTCGTCGCCGGTGAACCAGCTCATGTTCTCGATGACGGCCTTCACGGTCATGTTGACCTTCGCGGCCATCGCCGCAGACAGCGCAGCGACCTTCTGCGCTGCGGGCTGCGGGGTCGTGACGACATAGACCTCTGCTCGCGGCAGGTACTGGCTGAGGCTGAGGGCGATGTCGCCGGTACCCGGCGGCATGTCGATCAGCAAGAAGTCGGGCTCGTCCCAGAAGACATCGGTGAGGAACTGCTCGAGCGCCTTGTGCAGCATCGGGCCGCGCCACACGACAGCCTGGCCTTCCGGTACGAAGTAGCCGATCGAGATGCATCGAACCCCGTGACTCTCCGGCGGCACCAACATGCCGTCGATCACGACGGGGTCGCGGTCGGCGCCCAACATGCGCGGGATGGAGAAGCCGTAGATGTCGGCATCGACGATCCCGACGGAGTAGCCCTGTTGGGCGAGGGCCACGGCGAGGTTGACGGTGACGCTCGACTTGCCGACGCCACCCTTGCCCGACGAGATCAGCAGCGGGCGAGTCTTGGAACCGGGCTCGGCAAACGGCACGGCTCGCCCTTCGGCGTGGCCGTGTGCTTGGCCTTGGCCGGCAGTGGCGCCAGGGTTGCCGTGCAGCATCGTCCGCACGGCTTCGCGCTCCTGGTCGGTCATCACGGTGAAGTCCAGGGTCACCTTGCGCACACCGGGCAGCGGGGCCACGGCCGCGGTGACCCGGCTGGTGATCTCGTTGCGCAGCGGGCAGCCGGCAACCGTCAGCGCAATCTGGATCCCGGCCACGCCGTCGTCGTCGAGCACCACGTTGCGGACCATGCCGAGGTCGACGATGGAGCGCCGCAGCTCGGGATCCTCCACAGGGCGCAGTGCCTCGAAGATCTGCTCATTCGTGGTTGCCGGCATGATGACCTTTCGGGGGAAACGGGCGCAGCGAATTACCACTACGCGGATAGGTAGAATACCGGCGTGGCTGCGAACCCGCTCAGTGCGTCGATGGCATCAGGTGCCTTCACCGCGTCGGTTTCGGCCATCACCAACGCATTCGGCGACCCTACGCGTCGCGGTATCTACCTGTTCGCCCGCGAGCACGAGACCGGCGTGACGGCGTCGCAGGCGGCCGAACAGTTCGGGCTGCACCCCAATGTCGCTCGCCACCACCTCGATCGCCTCGCTGCGGGGGGCTACCTCGAGGTAGCCGTCGAACGGGCAGAGGGCGCTGGTGCGGGCCGGCCGTCGAAGCGCTATCGCTCGGTTGCCAACGTGTCGATCGACGTCGCTGTGCGCAGCGACGATCTGGTGCTGTCGCTCCTGGGCAAGGCATTGGCCCTGCTGCCCAGCGACCAGGCCGAGGCGATGGCCGAACAGGTCGGTCAGGAATACGGTCAGGCCATGGCTGCGGGCATGTCGGGGCTCGATGTCGTCGCCGGCCAGCGCAGCTTGCGCTCGGCCATGCAGGCGGTCGCCGACGCGCTGACGGCACACGGCTTTGCGGCGCACGCCGACCAGCGCAACAACCAACTGCGCATCGTCAACAACCACTGCCCCTTCGGCGATGTGGCGATCGAGCATCCGGTGATCTGCGCGGTCGACCGCGGGATGGTCAAGGGCATGCTCGGTGCGCTGTGTGGCGAGACCGATGTCAGCACCGAGGCGTCGTTGCCGCAGGGCGACACGTTCTGCGCGACCACCTTCTGAGCTGGGCAGCACGGCGAGACGAATGGAACGTGTGACGCGGCGCCGTCTCCGACAACCGAATCGACAAGGCGGTCGCTGCGCCACCGTCTCTGAGACGGTCAGCGTGTGACAGCCTCACTGATAGACCCGCCGGCGGCGGTTACTTGCGGATCTGGGCGTACTCGATCACGCGGGTGACGATCGCGTCGTCGCACTTGGCCAGCGCGCCGTTGTCGAACGGCGGCTGGGGGTCGTACTCGATCATCAGCTGCGCCGCTTGCGCAGCGGTGCGGTCGACCACCAACTCGACGAGGCGAAGGGCCATATCGATGCCGCTGGAGACGCCGGCCGCGGTGATGATCCGCTGATCGAGGTGTTCGACGACGCGCTGCGCAGTCGGTGTGGCTCCGGTTGCTTCCAGCTCCGGGTAACAGGCCCAATGGGTCGTCGCCGTCAGCCCGTCGAGCAGCCCTGCGCCTCCGAGCACCAGCGAACCGGTGCACACCGATGTCGTGTAGGTGCTCGTCGCATGGGCGGTTCGCACCCAGTCGAGCACCCGCTCGTCGTGCATCAGCTGGCGCGTTCCGACGCCACCGGGGAACACCACGATGTCGGGGTTGGGGAGCTCCTCGAACGTCGCATCGATGGTCACGCCCAGCAGGCCGTTCTCACTGCGGACCTCGCCGCGTTGATGCCCGATGAAGGTGATGTCGATGGTGGGGATGCGTTGCAACACCTCATACGGACCGATCGCGTCGAGTGCGGTGAAGCGGGGGAACAGGGGAATGGCGACCTGCATGGGTGGACCTTTCTAGGACGCGGCGCCGAGGCGCCGCGCGTCGAACACCTCGTGCGGACCGATGGCATCAAGCGGCTGCATGCCGTCGAAGGCGACGATGACGACAGATCTGCGGGGCACGACTCGATCATCGCCGCTTGCGTCGATGGCGTCAATGACATGGATCCCACAGATCACGACATCGGCGAAGTTCCAACTCCGACGCTTGAGTCTCTACGATGGTTGCGACCCTCATCGAAAGGACCGACGTGGACGTACGCATCGGCGTCACCCAAGCCCCCCGCGAACTGACCCTCGAACTGCCCGACGATCTCGATCGAGACGCCCTGAAGACCCAGATCGAGGCGGCACTCTCCGGTGCGGTTGACGTGCTGTGGTTGACCGACAAGCGCAATCGCGATGTCGGCGTCACGTCGGCCAAGATCGCCTATGTCGAGATCGGCACACCCGAGGGAGACCGCAAGATCGGCTTCGGCGGCTGAATGCCGTCGCCGCTGCCTACGACTGCTGAGTGCTAGAACGACTGCATGGCCACGTTGGGCGAACTCTGCCGGCAACACACGTCGCTGACTCGCGACGAGATCAATCATCTCAAGCAGCTGGTCAGCGAGTGGGGTCTACTGGCCGACCTGTGCTTCGCCGACCTGTTGCTCTACGTGCCGTCGACCGATTCCGAATGGCTGATCGTGGCCCAGGTGCGTCCCGCCACCGGTCAGACGCTCTACCTCACCGACTACGTCGGTGTGCCGGCCGACAACGAGCGGCCGCTGTTGTCGTCGGCCTTCGACACCGGAGAGATCAACGAGGGCGAGATCGCCGTCGACTCACTGCCCGAGCCGGCACGCATGTTGGCGATCCCCGTGCGCCACGGCTCCAAACCGATCGCAGTCCTGTCGCGTGAATGGTCGAGCCGTACCGGCCGTCAGCCGGGCGAGTTGGAGCGCACCTACCTCGGGATCTTCCAGCGATTCACGGCAATGATCGCCGAGGGATCATTCCCGTTCCACGGGTTGGTCGGTGACTCCAGCGCAGCCCCTCGCGTCGGTGACGGCGTGATGGTGCTCGACGACGAGGCTCGCGTTCGCTACGCCTCGCCCAACGCTGTCTCTGCGCTGCACCGCGTCGGCATCAGCGCCAACGCAGTCGGCATGCGTCTCGCCGAACTGGGCTTCAACGACCGGCCGGTTCGCCTCGCCTACGAGGACCGCATGCCGGTGATCGAGGAGTTCGACCAGACACCCAACGTCACGCTGCTGACCCGCTGCATGCCGATGCTGGCGGGCGGCGAGGTGACCGGTGGCGTGTTGCTGCTGCGCGACGTCACCGAGGTTCGCAAGCGCGACAAGTTGCTCCTGTCGAAGGACGCCACGATCCGCGAGATCCACCACCGAGTGAAGAACAACCTGCAGACGATCTCGTCGCTGTTGCGATTGCAGGGTCGGCGTCTCGAGTCGCCCGAGGCCAAGGCCGCGGTGGCCGAGTCCGTACGTCGAATCCGCACGATCGCGCTGGTGCACGAGACCCTGTCACGCGAGCCAGGCGACGATGTCGCCTTCCTCGAGATCGTTCGACCACTGCTGCGTCTCGCCGAAGAAGGGTTGCAGTCGCCCGATCGCCCTGTGCGCTTCACCGTGCAAGGCGATGGCGGTCGGTTGCCGTCGACCATTGCCACGCCGCTGTCGGTCGTGCTGACCGAACTCTTACAGAACGCCGTCGACCACGGCTTCCCCGAAGGCAGCAGCGGCGGCGACGTGGTCGTGCAACTCAACCCGACCGACGATCAACTGAACATTCGGGTGATCAACGACGGTCGCGGGCTCGACTCGCACTTCGAGTTGAACAAGGCCACCGGACTCGGTCTGTCGATCGTGCGCACACTGGTGACGACGGAGTTGGCCGGCACCATCGGGATGCGGGCCGGCATGCCGGAAGACTTCGAAGCGGCCGGGCTCGGCGATCAGCCGAAGGGCGCCGGCACAGTCGTGGATCTGACCGTACCGATCTGAGTTGGCGTCAGCCGGCGGCTTTTTGACGTGCGACGTACTGACGGCGCAGCACCCGCCGCTCTTCTTCAGATGTGCCACCCCAAATACCGGAGTCCTGATTGGTCTCCAGCGCATAGTCGAGGCAATCGCGGTTCACGGGACACTGCCCGCACACCTCTTTCGCCCGGGCGATCTGCAGCAGCGCGTATCCAGTCGTACCGACCGGGAAAAACAATTCCGGGTCGGTGTCACGACAAATGGCGTCTGCTCGCCAGCTGTAGTCGGCATTTGCAAGGGTCAGGCTGGACGCGAGAATGGTCACGATCGACTCCTCAGGAGGAAATTGTGAGAATTTTCACGTGCAGACGAGCCACAGGTGGACGGACTCTCGACAACGGTGTGCACAGTGCTGTCAAACCTAGGAAACAAATCGTTCGTTGACAAGGGGTAGAGGCATGTTCTCATACATAGTTCCTAGAGATGGGGGGTATCTATGGTAGAGGTCTTGGCCCATCGCGGTGCCTCCCGAGCTGCGCGGGAGAACACGATCGAGGCGTTTCACCTGGCAGCGACCCTCGGCAGCGACGGCGTCGAACTCGATGTGCGGCGCACCTCCGACGGCGCGTTGGTCGTGCATCACGACCCGTGTCTCGCCGACGGACGAGCGATCATCGGCGTGAGAGCCGTCGATCTGCCCGTGCACGTGCCGCACCTCGACGCCGCGCTCGACGCGTGCAGCGGGATGTGGGTCAACGTCGAGATCAAGAACGACGCCGACGAGCCCGACTTCGATCCGACCGACTCGATCGCCACCCGCACGATCGACGTGCTGGCGGCGCGGGGCGACGACGATCGGTGGCTGGTCTCCTCGTTCCGCCTCGAGACGATCGATCGCTGCAAGGCGATCAGCAACATTCGCACCGCGTGGCTGGTCGAGGCGGTGCCCGACGACGTGATCGCCACGATGGTCGGTCGTGGTCACGTGGCATTGCACCCGTGGGTGACGACCTTGCGCCGATCGCACATCGACGTCTGCCACGGGGCCGGCATCGCGGTCAACACCTGGACGTGTGACGACCCGCAACGGATGGACGAGCTGATCGAGTGGGGGATCGATGGGATCTGCACCAACGTCCCGGATGTGGCGATCGCCGTGATCGCCGCGCATCACACCGGTATGGGCAACGAGGGATAGACCAGCTTCACCGCGTCGGGGCGATGTTCGAAGCGCAGCTCCAAGGTTTCGCCGAGGTAGTCGCCATCGAGTTGGAACGGGAACGGGCGCAGCGACGTGATGCTGAGACACGGCAGGTCGGTCTGCACGTCGACCGTGTCGGACTGCTTCATGCCGCCGCCACGCAGCGCGCCACCCAGTGCGTGCAGGATGGCACCGACCTTCAGGGTCTTGAACGTGATCGCCACCAGGCCGCGGTCGAACGTCGCCGCCGGGCTGAGATCGAGCGGGCGGTTGCCCAGGAACGTGTACGGGTTCGTGTTGAGCACGATGGTGAAGTAGCCGTCGACAGGCGCCGGGGCCGACGATGTCTGCACCTGGAAGTGCGGCTCGGCGCGGTCGTACTTGCTCATCCAGGTACGCACCGATGCGTAGATGAACAGGGGATGGCCGAGCCAGCGCTTCATCGCCGCCCGACGTTCGACCTCGCGCACGACAGCAGCGTCGTAGCCGATCCCGGTGTGGAAGCAGAAGTACCGACCATTGACGTGACCGAGCCCGATGGGCCGGATGTCGCGGGCAGCGATCCCATTGGCGAGCAGCTGCACCGCAGGCACCGGGTCGTTGGGCATTCCGAGCGTGCGGGCAAACACGTTGGTGCTGCCGCCGGGCAGGATGCCGAGCGCCGTCTCCGTCCCTGCCACACCCGTGGCAACCTCGTTCAACGTGCCGTCGCCACCGAAGCCGATGACGATGTCGACACCACGACGAGCCGCATCCTGGGCGAAGCGGATCGCATGCCCGCGGCGGTTCGTCTCGACCACCTCGACGTCGTTGCCCTGGGCGAGGGCGCGGTGCACGACCACGGTGTTGCGCGCCGTGACCGACGAGGCAAAAGCATTGACCACCAGCAGGATGCGCAAGACCGCGACGATACCCGCGGGTGTGGGTCGGCAGTTGGGTCATGGCCCTACTACGCGGTAACAATGGTGCCCTTATGAACGTGACTGTCTGTGTGAAGCAGATCCCCGACCCGGCGATGCCGGGTGAGCTGAACAGCTCGACCAACACTTTGAAGCGCGAGGGCAAGCTGATCCTCGACGAATCCGACAGCTACGGCGTCGAGATGGCCTTGCAGTTGGTCGCCGCGGCCGGCGAGGGTGAGGTCAGTCTGGTGTCGATGGCCCCGAACGACGAGGTCAGCGGCATGCGCACCGCCCTGGCGATGGGCGCGGCCCGTGGCATCCTCGTCAGCGATCCCAGCCTGCAGGGCAGCGATGCCCTCACGACCGCCAAGGTGCTGGCCGCGGCGATCAACCGGCTCGGCAGCGCCGATCTGATCATCGCCGCGACCGAGTCGAGCGACGGCTACACCGGAACGGTGCCCGAGCAGCTCGCCGAGGTGCTCGGCCTGCCGTCGGTCACGTTCGCCAAGCATGTGGTCGTCGAAGCGGGATCGCTGAAGGTCAACCGCCAGACCGAGGAAGGCTACGACGAGGTCACCTGCCCACTGCCTGCTGTGATCAGCGTGACCGCAGGCGTGGTCGAACCCCGGTACCCGAGCTTCAAGGGGATCATGGCTGCCAAGTCGAAGCCTGTCGAGACCGTGACGGCCTCCGATCTCGGTGTCACGCCGGTCGGTTGGGACGGTGCCGGTCAGACGATCGCCAGTGTCACCAAGGCCGAGGCTCGTGCCGCCGGCGAGATCATTGAAGACGACGGGGAGGGATACGCCAAGATCGTGGCGTTCCTCGAGAACCTGAAGGTCATCTGAGGAGCACCATGAACATCTGGGTATTTGCACAGGAATCCAACGGGACGCCGACCACGGCGACCCTCGAACTGCTCACCAAGGCTCGCGGCCTCGGGTCGGTCGCGGCGTTCGTCGGTGGCGACGCCTCCGGTCTGGCTGCCTCGCTGGGCGAGCACGGCGCGACCAAGGTCTATGCCACCGGTGACCTGGGCGGCAAGCTGCCCGGTGTGGCCGTTGCGGCGGCGATGAAGGGCGTGATCGACGGCGGCGACACGCCGGATCTGATCATGTTCCCGCAGACCTATGAGGGCCGTGATGTGCTGGCCCGGCTGTCGGTCAAGCTGGATCGCACCTTGCTGACCAACAACATCGACATCTCGGTCGACGGCGATGCCGTATCGGTCATGACCCCGGTGTTCGGTGGCAATGTGCTCGTCACGACCACGTTCACCGCCGCCGGCCCGCACCTTGCGGGGTTCCGCCCAAAGAGCTTCGCCGCTGAAAGTTCTGGCGGTGGTGCAGCGGAGGTGGTCGCAGCACCGGTCCCCGATCTCGGCGCCGTAGGTGCCGCCACGGTCGTTGCCGTGCACGTCGAGGAGTCGAGCGGGCCCAAGCTCGACGAAGCCAACATCGTCGTGTCGGGTGGGCGCGGGCTGGGTGAGGCGTCGAAGTACGAGATGATCGAGCAACTCGCCAAGCTGCTGAAGGGCGCCCCGGGAGCGTCACGTGCGATCGTCGATGCCGGCTGGGTGCCCTACAGCTACCAGGTCGGCCAGACCGGCAAGGTCGTCAAGCCGGGTGTCTACCTGGCGTGCGGCATTTCCGGCGCCACGCAGCACATGGTCGGCATGAAGGGCGCGAAGAACATCATCGCGATCAACAAGGACAAGGAGGCGCCGATCTTCGGGATCGCCGATCTCGGCATCGTCGGCGACGTGCACAAGGTGCTGCCGAAGCTGATCGAAGCCCTGCAAGCCCGCGGCTGACCTCCGCGCCCAGACAACCTGAACTTTGTCGCTGGGAGGTCGCTGAGCGACCTGGGAGCGACAAAGTTCGAGTGCGCCGATGCGGATCAGGCGGCGTCGTGGGCGCTGATCGCCCAGGCGTAGCCCTCAGCGCGATCGGCCACGGCCAACTGCAGCTCCCATCCGAGGCGCGGCTCGCCCGCGTCCCACCAGTACCAGTCGAGCGCGGCCAGGGCCTCGCCGACCTCGTCGGGCGCGATGGGCCAGGCGTCGACCAGGTCGGCCAATGCGGCGATGGTCCACCACGCCCCGAACCGGCCGATGGCGGCGCCGCGGCGCCTGCCGTGTGCACCTCCGCTGGCGCCTGCCCAGGCGAGCCACTGCATCGCCAGGGGCGCGGCGATCGGTGCGAGCCGTCCTGCTGTTACGCCGAGTGCTGCGACGGCGGAGCCAGCGGTGCCCTCGACGGCGACGATCTCGGCCCGGCCGTTCGACGACGTGACCCACGGCTCGATCAGTTGCCGCACCGCAAGGGTCACTTCCGGGTCGTCGATGATCGTGCCACCCTCTCCGGCGGGCGTCGTGGCGAAGTCGGCCGAGCCGGGCACGGACGGCGCATCGGCAGTAATCCCGTCGTCGCTGTAGACAGCCAGGCTGTACGGGGGCTCCCAGGCCTGCGACGCGAACGGGATCTCCAGCGGATTGGCGACGCCTGCAGGGATTCGCTGGCCCCGAAGTGCACATTCGTGAGCGATGAAGCCGATCCGCGGCCCGCTGGTCAGGCTCGTGCGCAGTTCGTCGAACTCGTGTCGCTGCGCTACCACCTCGGTCAGTGGGCCGACGGTGAATCGTCCGCTCTCCTCATCGAGCACCTGGGTTGCCCATGCGGCTGGCGCCCACAGGGCGAGTCGATATTCGGCAAGCGTCGCAACCGGCCACAGTTGTCGGCCGGTCGACACTGCGGAGCGACTTCGGTTGCGCACGTCGAGGAGCGCGGGCCAGTCGGCGGTCGTACAGAGCGTGTCGACGAGCCGAACCAGGCCGTCGAGATCGGCGCGATGGATGAGAGCGTCGGTCTCGCTCAGACGATCGGCCATGGGTACCGGCGACCGGACTGATCGACCGGGAACACCGGGTTGGCCGTAACCCACTGTGCACGTTGCTGCAACGCGTCGACCTCTTCGTCGTCGAGCAAGGTGGCGATCTCCAACGGGATCTGCGTGGCGATCGGCGTGATGGCGTCGATCAACGCCGGATCGATCGGCTCGCCGCCGAACTCCCACACGACAGTGCGAAGCTTGAAATCGGCCGAGAAGCACAGCCCATGGTCGATTCCCCACACGTGATCGTGGTCGTCGATCAACACGTGGCCACTTTTGCGATCGGTGTTGTTGGCGACGAGATCGAACAGTGCCACCTCGCGCAGCGTGTCGTGCAGGTCGGGTCGTTCCTCGTGGATCGTGAAGTAGTGCTGACGATGATCGACATCGACGAACCACTGCACCGAGCCTTCGCCGTACGGCCCGTCGCGCAGCACCGTGGGTGGCACGAGGTCGAGTTGCAGCGCCTCGCTGAGGTGATAGGCCGCGACCTCGCGGCGATGCAGGCCAGGCTCGAAATCCCACAGCGGACGCTCGCCGCGCAATGGCTTGTAGATCCCCTGCGCCCGTTCTTGTCCACATTGGACGTTGACGAGGAACGTGGCATTGCTGCTCCACGGCATGCGTCCCTCGATGTCGATCTCACCGCACGTCAACACGTGCAGTTGCCGAGCCCGGTCGGTCAGTTCATCCGCGGGCATATGTGGCCATCTGGATCGATCGGGTTACCGCACCACTGGCACGGTGGCCGTCCGGCGGCGACGATCGACTCGGTGTGACTGCACAGCGCCGCGGCCTGGCCGCGGGTGAGGAAGACCCGGAGGTGACCACGGTCCTCGACGGCATCGGGATCGGGTTCGCCCTCGTCATCGACGGGGACGACCTCTTCGAGTTGCACCAGGACGCGATCGTTGTCGCGGTCGTACCCGAGCCCGATCGGGCCGAGCACGAACACCGGGTCGACGGGCTCGGCCAGTTCCATCGCAGCGGGAAGGGGCTGATCTGCAGGCGACGGGAGGTCGCTCATCACCTTGCGGAGGTAGTCGGCGATCGCCGCGGCCTGTTGCTTCTCGCACTTGACGGTGACTCGGGTTGCACCACGTCGGGCTTGCAGCAAGAAGGTACGTTGGCCGGGCTGGCCGATCGCACCGACGGTGAACGCATCGACCTCGTCGAACTCGTAGAAGACGCCCATCATCGCCTCACGACGGCCGCAGTTCGGCCAACGAGCCACCGGTCGAGTTGACGGTCAGCACCACCGGCCCGCCGACGGAGTACGCGATCGCGGTGACCGAGCAGGGGCTGATGACGATGCGTTGGAACAGATCGATGTGCGTGCCCATGGCATGGGCGACGGCTGCCTTGATCGGGTCGGCGTGCGAGACGCAGACGACCACCCCGCCCTCGTGAGCGGCGCGCAGCCGGTCGATGGCGTTCACGATGCGACCCTGCATCTCGGTGAAGCTCTCACCACCAGGGAAGCGGAACGTCGATGGCGCACGCAGCACCGTGTTCCACTCCGGCAACTTCATCAGCTTCTTCAGTTCGGCGCCGGTCCACTCACCGAAGTCGCACTCCAGCAGGCCCTTGTCGACGTGCACCTTCAGGTTGCGAGCCTTGGCGATCGGTGCGGCGGTCTCTCGTGCCCGCTCGAGTGGTGATGCGTAAACGGCATCGACCCGGGTGAGCGCGGCGATGCGGTCGGCCGCAGCCTGCGCTTGCGTTTGCCCAGCCTCGGCGAGGTGCAGCCCGGAGGCGCGGCCCGGCAAGATCTTGCCGGTGGTCGGAGTCAATCCGTGACGTACCAGCAAGATCAACGTCGACGATGGGGGTGCGTGCTGTGGTCTCGCCATCTCGATGTTGCAACTTAGTGTGCAAACTGTGGATTCGCTCCCTCGCTTGGCTGTCGACGTCGGTTCGTGCCGGGCCTGCCCGCGGCTCGTTGCATGGCGTGAGCAGGTCGCCGTCGACAAGCGAGCCGCGTTCCGCGACGAGCAGTACTGGGGTCGTGGCGTGCCCGGTTTCGGTGATCCGCACGCCAAGGTGCTCGTCGTCGGATTGGCCCCGGCCGCCCACGGCGCCAACCGCACCGGGCGGGTCTTCACGGGTGACCGCTCGGGCGACTGGCTCTATCGGGCCATGTACCGGGCCGGCCTGGCCAACCAGCCGGAATCCGTCTCGATCGACGACGGACTGGCGTTGACCGGGGCATGGGTGACCGCCGTGGTGAAGTGTGCGCCGCCCGACAACAAGCCGTTACCCGACGAGCGCGTGAACTGCCGCCCGTTCCTGCAACGCGAGCTGGCGCTCCTCGGCGGCGTCACGGTCGTGGTCTGCCTCGGCGCTTTCGCCTACGAGGCCATGTGCACCGAGTTCGGGGTGCGGCCACGTCCGAAGTTCGGCCACGGCGTCGAGGTGGTCGCCGCGAACGGCATGCGTCTGCTGTGTTCGTTCCACCCCAGCCAGCAGAACACGTTCACCAAGCGGCTCACCGAGCCGATGCTCGACGCCGTCTTCACCCGCGCTGTCGAGCTCGTCCACCGCTGAAACTTTGTCGCTGTCGTGGCGCTCAGCGACCTCGGAGCGACAAAGTTTCTGATGGCGACTCACACGCGGTGCCAAGCTGGGCCGACCTCGAACAGAAGGATCCACGATGGACAAGCAGGTCATCACTGCGGATGTGCCGACGACCGGTGGGCCGTTCAACCTGTGCGTTCGCTACGGCGACATGGTGTATGTGTCTGGCCTGCCGCCGTTCGACGAGGAGTATTCCGCTCGTCTGCGTGCGGCGCGGGCTGCCGGCGAGCCCATCCCAGCGTTCCCACCGACTCCGCTCGACGTGCAGGCCCGCTGCGTGATGGACCACCTGAAGTCGTTGGTGGAAGCGGCCGGCTCGAACATGGACTGCTTGTTGAAGGTCGTCGTGTGGCTGAAGGACCAGTCGGATCAAGAGGCGTTCGACCGGATCTATCGCAGCTATTTCAGCAGCGCCGAATCGCTGCCGACCAGGACGCGCATGCAGGCCGGCAGGACCCCGATGGACTGCGGGCTGGAGATCGACGCCATCGGGTTCGTTCCCCACTGAGGGGTCAGCGACTCAGCACGCGACCGAGCGCGGCGCCGGCGAGGTGGTTGGCGGCGATGGCATCGTCGAAGAAGTCGGCGAGCGAGAAGAACCCGTGGTACATCCCGCTGAAGCGCACGTGACTGGTTGGCACGCCCAGCGCAGCGAGCCGGGCCGCGTACGCGTCGCCCTCATCGCGCAGCGGGTCGTACTGGGCGGTGATCAGCAACGTCGGCGGTGACTTGGCCACCACGTGGTCGGCAGCGAAGTGCGGCGAGACCCGCGGATCGGCCACGCTTGTCGGGGTACCGCCGAGGTAGTGGTTGATGAACCACTGCATGCCTGCGGCGGTCAGCTGTGGTCCTTCGGCGTTCTCGGCGAAGCTGGGGAAGCTGCACGTGAGATCGGTGGCGGGATAGACGAGCAGTTGGTATCGCAGCGGCACCGGGGCCTGGTGCCCGACCACGATCGCCAGGGTGCCGCCTGCCGAGTCGCCCCCGATCGCCAGCCGGTCAGGCGAGCACCCGAGCGACGTAGCGTTGGCATGCGCCCACCGAGTCGCGATGAGCGCGTCGTCCAAGGGTGCCGGGAACTGGTGCTCGGGCGCCAGCCGGTAGTCGACGCTCAGCACCGCCTGACCGCTGCTGTTGGCCAGGATGCGGCAAAGGTTGTCGTGGGTCTCCAGGTTGCCGAGCACCCATCCACCGCCGTGCAGGAAGACCAGCAGGCCGAGGTCGTCGTGATCGTTGGGTCGGTAGAGCCTGGCCGGAACGCCGCCGGCATCAAGATCGCGCGTGTGATGGATCGGCTCCGTCGATGGCCGGTGCCGCTTGGCGCGGATGTCGCGGGCCTGCGCAGCGCTGCACGCCTCGAGGGGCGGCTCGCCGAGCGCGGCCATCAGAGCGAGCAGTGATTCTGCCTGGGGATGTAAGGGCACGTGGCGATTCTGTCACGGCCATGCCCTGCTGGATCGAGCCAGTGCGGTTGCCGTTACGGTGATCGACCATGACCGACGACATCACGCGCTACGACGCAGTCGAAGCGTACTGCGGTGCTCTCAGCTGCGCCCCGGGCGAGACGATGACACTGCATGTCTCGAGTCGCGCCGACCGGTATGACGTCGCGATCCACCGGTGGGGGCCGGAGCTCGAGCTGATGTGGAGCGCGACCGATCTGTCCGGCAACGAGCAGCCACTTCCAGACGACGCCGATTCCAACGGGTGTGCCTGGCCGGTGTCGGTGACGATCCCGATCGGTGACGAGTGGCGCAGCGGGTTCTATCTCGTCAGCCTCTCCCCACGGGGCGCTTCTACGGAGAGTGACCGCGGCTACGCAGGCTTCGTCGTGCGCGCCGGGCAGCACCGTGCGTCGGCGTTGCTGGTGCTGGCGACCAACACTTACAACGCCTACAACAGCTGGGGCGGGCGCAGCCTGTACACCGGCGGATCGCGGGTGTCGTTCGCCCGGCCGTTCGGGCGCGGGATGCTGGTGCGGCCGGCAACCGAGCGCGACGATCGCAAGTCGCGTCCGACCTACCGGCGCGAGGAGCCCGATGTCGATGGGCTGATCTACCAGCAGTACCGGTTCGCCAACGGCTACCCGGGCTTCATGGGATCAGCTGGGTGGTTCACCTACGAGCGTCGATTCGTCGAGTGGGCGGAGGCCGAGGGCTACGAGCTCGACTATGCGGTGTCGAGCGACCTCGACCGTGACCCCGAGATCGCTGCCGGGTATGACCTCGTTCTCGGCGTCGGGCACGACGAGTACTGGTCCGCCGGCCAGCGGGCGGCGATCGAGGCACACGTCCGTGCCGGCGGCAATTACGCCAGCCTGTCGGGAAACACGATGTTCTGGCAGGTCCGCCTCGAAGACGGCGGCAGGGCGATGGTCTGTCACAAGTACCACGCCCACGAGGTCGACCCGGTCGTGGGCACCGAGGCGCAGGTGTCGATGACCGGCATGTGGGCCGACCCGTTCGTGGGCCTTCCGGAGACCGCGCTGCTGGGTGCCGGCTCGGCCTACGGGTTGTACAGCCGCTTCGGTGCGGCCACGCCGCGGGGCTCGGGTGCGTTCACCGTGTACCGCAACGAGCATTGGATGTTTGCCGGCACCGGGTTGCGGTACGGCGATCTGTTGGGCGCCGACGACGGTGTGGTCGGCTACGAGACGGTCGGCTGCCGGCTCGGTTTCGATTCGTATCAGTTGCCGATCGCGATCGGAGGCGACGGCACGCCCGAACACATCGAGGTCGTGGCGTTCACCCCGTCGTCGAACCTGGCGATGGGGGAGTACCCGGCGTCGATCGCTGCGCTCGATGATCAGGGTGACCTCGAGTTCATCGCCGGCCGCCTGCACGGTCGCGTCGACGCCGACACCTTGGCGCTGTGCCGGCACGGCAATGCGGTGATGTTGGCCTGTCGGCCGTACGGCGACGATGGCGGCGAGGTGTTCACGATCGGCTCGACCGATTGGGTCTTCGGCCTGACCGGCGACCCACTGGTGGGTCAGGTCACGCGCAACGTGATCGATCGCGGCCTGCGGCGATGAAGGTCGTCCGTCGGTGCGTGCTCATCGTCGTGCTCCTCGCCGCCGTGGCCGGATGTGGTTCGCAGCCCCGTGACGAGGCTCGCGATTCGCTGGTGAAGCAGTTGCAGGACGGCGGCCTCGACGCCAAGACCGCCGAATGCGTCGTGGCTGCGTTCTTCGACGGTAAGACCAACGAGGAACTGAAAGGGTTCTTCGATCGACCGGAGCTGACATCGGAGGAAGCGGCCGAGTTCGCCGTCCTCGGTCAGCGGTGCAAGGCCGAAAGCGGCGGGTAGCTTACGAACGTGCCTCGAGTCCTCACTGTCGCCGCCGCGCAACTCGGGCCGGTACAACGCGATCACACGCGCGACCAGGTCGTTGCGCGAATGATCGCGCTGCTGCATCAAGGGGCACAGCACGGCGTCGAACTGGTGGTCTATCCGGAGCTCGCCCTCACCACGTTCTTCCCACGCTGGTTCGTCGACGACATCGCTGAAGCCGATCATTGGTACGAGCGTTCGATGCCGAACGCGTCGACGCAACCGCTGTTCGACGAGGCCCGCCGGCTGGGCATCGGGTTCTGCATCGGGTACGCGCTGCTCGACGAAGCAGGGCATCGCTGGAACGTGCAGACCCTGGTCGAGCGCGACGGCTCGATCGTGGCCACCTACACCAAGACCCACATCCCTGGTCACGAGCACAACGAGCCTGATCGCCCGTTCCAGCATGCCGAGCGGTACTACTTCGAGCCATCGCCCGACGGGTTCGGTGTGTGGCGTGCGTTCGGTGGACTGATGGGAATGATGATCTGCAACGACCGTCGGTGGCCGGAGAGCTATCGGGTGATGGGCCTGCAGGGTGTCGAGATGATCCTGTGCGGCTACAACACCCCGATCCACTACGCGCCCGACCCGAGTCAAGACATCCTGCAGGGCTTCCACAACGCCCTCGTGATGCAGAGCGGGGCGTATCAGAACGGGACGTGGGTCGTCGGGGTTGCCAAGGGTGGGGTGGAGGAAGGCGTCGACTCGCTGGCGCAGTCGTTGATCGTCGCGCCGAGCGGGCAGATCGTGGCCCAGGCACTGACCAGTGACGACGAGTTGGTGGTTGCCCGCTGCGACCTCGATTGGTGCAAGCGGTACAAGGACACACTGTTCGACTTCGACCGCTATCGGCGACCGGAGTTGTACTCGCGCATCACCGCACAGGGTGGCGTGATCGAGCCGGATCAGATCGAGCGCGGCTAGTGGGCGCGATCACACCCGGCTTGGTGTGTGGGCATCATCACCTCTACTCGGCGCTGGCCCGGGGCATGCCGGCGCCACCGAAGCAGCCGACCGACTTCATCGAGATACTCGAACAGATCTGGTGGCGGCTCGACGTGGCCCTCGACGCCGAGATGATCCGGTGGTCGGCAATGCTCGGCGCGGTCGAGGCGTTGATGTGCGGCACGACCGGCATCATCGATCATCACGAGAGCCCGTCGGCCATCGACGGCAGCCTGACGATCATCGCCGATGCCTGCGCCGAGGTGGGCGTACGCGTGAACTGCGCATATGGGGTGACCGACCGACATGGTTCGCAGCAGGCGGCGCAGGGTCTGGCGGAGAACGAGCGGTTCCTCCGCGCCGGCGGTCGCGGGATGGTTGGCGTGCACGCCGCGTTCACCTGCCGCGACGAGACGTTGGCGGCCGCTGCCGAATTGGCTGCGGACCTCGGCGTCGGTGTGCACATCCATGTCGCCGAAGGCCTCGCCGACCGCGACGCCGGTGCCCGGCTCGAACGTCTCGCCACCGAAGACTGGTTGCTCGTGCATTGCGTGCACCTCGACCGTCAGTTGCCGGGAACGATCGCTCACAACCCGCGATCGAACATGAACAACGCCGTCGGGTACGCCGCGCCGACCTCGCGACCGAATCGGGTGGTGCTGGGCACCGACGGCATCGGTGCCGACATGCTCGAGGAGGCTCGCCTCGCCTACGTGCGCCTGCGCGAGCACGAGGTGACCGCTGGGCCCGACGTCGTGTGGTCGTGGCTCGAAGAGGGATACCGGTTCTTCCCCGAATGCCGTGAGGATCGGGTCGAGTACAACTACGACCACGCCGACAGCGCTTGGCACACCGTCTTCACGCCCGGGGTTCGGGCGACCGACGTGGTGCTCGGCTCGGGCGAGGTCGTGCTGCGCGACGGTCGGCCGACGCGCGTCGACATCGACGAGGTCCGTGCCCGCGCCGCGGAGCAATCGGCCCGCCTGTTCTCGAAGTTGTCGGCGTCACCGTGAATCCATCGTGAACATCACCATGAAAGGGTCCCCATGACCACCCCAGCCGCGATCTACCTGCAAGATGCCCATCCGATCCGCGAAGGGATGGAGTTCGCCAAGTACGCCGAGGCCAAGGGTTTCGACGCTGTGTGGCAGGCCGACAGCCGGTTGGTCCGCGACGCGGTGGTTCCCATGGCCGCGTATGCATCGGTCACCGAGACGATCAAGATCGGCTCGGGCGTCGTCGACTGCTGGACGCGCAACCCGGCCCGCCTCGCCTCGACCTTCTCGACGCTCGACGACCTGGCGCCGGGTCGCGTGATCCTCGGAATCGGCGCCTGGTGGGACCCGCTGGCTGGCAAGGTGGGGATCCACCGTGATCGCCCACTCGGGGTCATGCGCGAGGTGGTCACCGTGGTGCGAGCGCTTCTGCACAACGAGACCGTCACGTTCTCCGGGCAGTACGTGCACCTCGATGGGGTCGAGCTCGACTACGTCTACCAAGACCGCCGACCAAAGGACGTGCCGATCTACATCGGCGCGACCGGGATGAAGATGATGGAGCTGGCCGGCGAGATCGCCGACGGCGTGGTGTTGAACTATCTCGTCTCGCCGGAGTACAACGAGCGGGCGATCGAAGCGCTGCAGATCGGCCTCGATCGTTCGGGCCGCTTGCTCGCCGACGTCGATCGTCCGCAGCTGGTGGTGTGCTCGGTGCACGAGGACCGCCAGACCGCGCTCGACATGGCCAGGCTGATGGTCACGCAATATCTCGGCCAGCAGCCGCACATCATGAAGGCCTCGGGCGTGCCGCAGAGCCTGCTCGATCGGGTCGGGGAGGTGTTGACGTGGCCGGCGACCCACGAGCAGGTGGTCGCTGCATCGAAGCTGGTGCCCGACGAGATCGTGCAGATGCTGACAGCAGCGGGCACGCCCGCCGAGGCCCGCGACCGGGTGTCGCACTACATCCGCAACGGATGCACCTGCCCGATCCTGTATCCGCTCGGTGACGTGTACGCGATGATCGACGCGTTCGCCGGCTGGACGGCCACCTGACAATCGCGTGTAGATCTCCCGCCGGGCCACCTCGGGTCTGACTCGGTGAGGGAGCCGTCGGCGTTGGAACCGGTGTGAGTCGGTTGGCGCGGTTGGCGCGTGATCTGGCTCACGGCTCGCGGGTGATGGAACCGGTGTGAGTCGGTTGGCGCGGTTGGCGCGTGATCTGGCTCACGGCTCGCCGACGAGCTCAACTGCTCACGTTGGTTGCCGGGGCGGTGCACCCGATCGCCGCAGCGTGCAGCCAACCGAGTTGTTCGTTCAGTCGTCGCCAACGCCCAGCACGCGTTGGCGCGTGCCGGGCTTGCTGCGAGCTATGGCAGTGCCGGATCCTCGGTGTGCCAGCGGTAGTGCGTCTGGCGCGTGCGGCCGACGGCTGCGCACGCCGCGGTGGTGCCCACCAAGGGGGTGAGCTCGTGGATGGCGCCCTCGATCATTTCGTCTCGACGTCCTTGATCTCTGCGCTGCCGGTGACGAGCTCCTCCAACAGCGCCGAGACTTTTCCCTGAACTTCGATCACGGTTCGGGCCCGGGTCAGGTCGTCCTCCAGACGTTCGACCCGGTGCCGGAGCCTGTTGTTCTCGCGCTCGACGGGATCGTGACGCGGTCGGCCCGGTTTGCCGGCGAGCGCCTCGATCGCACCCCGATCGCGTTGCTTGCGCCACTCCGAGATCAGCGACGTGTACAGGACCTCCCTGCGCAACAACGCACCCTTGCCATCGCGGTCGAGGGTGTCGTACTCGGCGAGTATCTCCAGCTTGTAGGCCGCGTCGTAGCGCCGTCGGCTGGCGACGGCGCGATGATCTGGCTCTGGCCGCGAGTTGCCACGACCTGGAATGCGTGGTCCTGGAATGCGTGGTTCTGGAATGCGTGCTCCTGGAATGCCTGGTCCTCGAATGATGGTCATCGCCATCGGGATCTCCGTTCTCGTCGGTCCCTCGTGTGTGCGTCGCTCTTGGTGTCGGCCGCCGAGATCCGTCGGCGACGAGAAATTCCCCAGTCGGTCGTGGAAATGGGGAACTTCGCGTCGAACGCGGCCCGAACTGGCCGACCCAGTCACCGTGCTGACTGTGCCGGAACCCATGGACGCTCCCGGGCGGAACCCGGTGGACATCGACGAGCTCCTCGAGCGTTGCCTGATGATGGGCGGCTCGGACCTGCATCTTGCGGCTGGGGCTCCACCGACTGCACGGGTCAACGGCGCACTGGTGCAGATCGACGGCTTCAGGGTACTCCTTCCCGACGTGATCGAGCGCTTGGTGTTCGCGATCCTGAACGAGCGCAAGTTGGCTGAGTTCGATGAGGAAATGGAACTCGACACGAGCTACGCGATTCCCGGCAGGAGCCGGTTCAGGATGAACGTGTTCCGTCAACGTGGCTCGGTCGGCGCCGTGCTGCGCACGATTCCGTTCAACATCCCCGACTTCAACAGCCTGCACATGCCCGATGTGATCCGCACGTTCGCCCAACTCCCACGTGGTCTGGTGCTGGTGACCGGCCCGACCCGGTCGGGGAAGTCGACGACGCTCGCCGCCCTGCTCGACATCATCAACCGAACCAAGGCTGTGCTGCTGGGCCTCCTGTCGTAGCAACTCGATCAGTGGCTCTGGCGGGTGGGTGGCCGATCGATGCCCAGCTGCCGCCGGTACGTCGCGATGGTCCAGCGGCTGAGGTGCAATGCCTCGCCGGCGGCGACGTGCGACCGGTCCCGCAACCCCACGAGTTGCCGAAGCAGCAGGCGACGCCGGGGTGAGGCGAACGGGACGAGCTGTACGCCGAGCAGCACATCGAGGGCTTCCTCGGGTGAGCAGTCGAGGACCTGGGCAACGCCGTACAGCCCGGAGGAATCGAAGGTCGCGGCGATCCGCTCTCGGTCCTGCGCGATGACCGAGCCGCGGTGCGCGGTGAGCTCGATGTGTGTCCTGCGGCATGGTGAGCAGATCGTGCCGGTGTTGTCGCGGGCCAGCCGCCCCCCGCACGTCGAGCACAGCACGGCGACCGCCTCCGACGAGGTCATGCTGCATCACCGAGCATGGCCAGCAGCAGCGGTGTGTATGGCTCGAGTCGATGGGCCAAGCGGGCTGGGAGATCACGATCCGGCGATTCGTTGCCGTCGGACCATCGCCAGAGGTCTGCGGCCAGGTCGTGGTTGCGGGCGTCGACGATGCCCAGCCAGTCCGTGAGGCAGCGATGACGAATGCCTCCGAGCTCGGTGCCCTCGACCTCGTCCTCGACCGAGATCGGGCTCCCTTCGGCCGTGAGGGCAGGCTCTGGCACATCGGCATCCGTCGACGGGTACCGAGACTCGAGCAATGCCGTCGCCCAGTCGACACGTGTGGAGCTCGGGGCGATCGCCTCCGCCGCGGCCCGGCGCTCGACGCCCGTCAACGATCGCTGCTCGAGTTGCTCGCGGCGCGCCAGTTCTCCCTGAAAGCGTCGGCGTCTCACCCGTTCGCGGCGGCTCAGCCAGTCATCACATCGGGCCGCCTCGATGCGGGCGCGACCGACTTTGGTCTCGAGGAACACGGGCCACTTGGCATACCGCGTCCAGTCGATGCGCAGGCACGACTCCCACGTGAGGCGCAGGACCTGCGAGGCGATCTCGTTGTGGTCGGCATTGGCCGGCAAACCGCACGATTGTGCTGCGGCGACCGACTCTGCCCAAGGGTGCACCGTGTCGAACAGTTCGATCGACAGGTCGTGGTTGGGTTCACCGTCGAAATGCCTCTGTGCCAGGGGTTCGAGCACGGTCATGGTGAAGCCAGGGTGCCGCGGAGATCGGATCGCTGGGTCGAGTCGGCGGAACATGTGCTTGCCTCACCCGGTCCTCTCCTCGGTCACATCACCGTCAACGACACGCTGCCTGTACCCGCTTCCAAGGCATCGAAGACCTCTCGGTGTCAGATTTCCGATGGATTCATTGTGTCCACGATGGTCGTGCTGAATCGTTCGCCGCGTCGGCGTCGAGAGGGTCCAAAGCCCCTGGTTACTGGATGGGGTGCGTCATACCGTGCTGGTTATGACGACAACGAGCAGCGACACCGAACAATCGGCAGTGCCGCGCCCCGACCACAGCGCGCGGGAGGTGGTCGACGGCAATGAGGCCGCGGCCCGTATTGCCCACCTCGCATCAGAAGTAATCGCGATCTACCCGATCACACCGGCATCGCCAATGGGCGAGTTCGCCGACGACTGGAGCGCCAAGGGGCGAACCAACCTGTGGGGTGCGGTCCCCGAAGTGATCGAGATGCAGAGTGAGGCGGGTGCCGCCGGTGCGTTGCACGGCGCCGTCACCCGGGGCGCGCTCGGTACGACCTTCACCGCCAGCCAGGGTCTGCTGCTGATGCTGCCGAACATGTTCAAGATCGCCGGCGAGTTGACACCGACCGTGATCCACGTGGCCGCGCGAACGATCGCCACCCATGCACTCAGCATCTTCGGCGATCACAGCGACGTGATGGCGGCCCGCACCACGGGCTTCGCGATGTTGTGCGCCAGCAGCGTGCAAGAAACCGCCGACTTCGCTGCGATTGCGCACGCCGCAACACTCGATACCCGAATTCCGTTCCTTCACTTCTTCGACGGCTTCCGCACCAGTCACGAGGTTGCCACGATCGAAGTCCCAACCGCCGACGATCTCGCGGCAATGATCGACCCCGCCGCAGTTGCCGCTCATCGGGCCCGGGGCCTCGACCCCGATCGACCGATGCTGCGTGGCAGCGCCCAGAACCCCGACGTCTTCTTCCAGGCCCGCGAAGCGTGCAATCCCTTCTACGATCGAGTGCCGAGCGCAGTGCAGTCGTCGATGAACCAACTGGGCGACTTGACCGGCCGCCACTACCACCTCGTCGACTACTACGGCGCGCCGGATGCTGATCGGGTGATCGTGTTGATGGGCTCCGGCGCCGGTGCCGCACGCGAGACCGTCGACGAGCTGTGCCGGCAGGACGAGCGCGTCGGCGTGGCAGTCATCCGTCTGTTCCGCCCCTTCCCGACGGGTGCGTTGCTGGCAGCACTCCCGCCGAGCACCCGAACGGTCGTGGTGCTCGACCGCACGAAGGAGCCCGGTGCGCCGTTCGAGCCGCTGCACCTCGACGTGCTCGCCGCGCTGTGGCACAGCCCCGCTGATTCCTGGGTCGATGGCCGCACACCGCGAGTGATCGGTGGTCGCTACGGGCTGAGCAGCAAGGAGTTCACGCCGGCGATGGTCAAGGCGGTCTTCGACGAAGCCGCTCGCGAGACGCCTCGCAACGAGTTCACCATCGGCATCATCGACGACGTCACCCACACCAGCTTGACGTTCGATCCGTCGTTCACCACCGACCACGCCCGAGTGCGGGCCGTGTTCTACGGCCTCGGTTCCGACGGCACCGTCGGCGCCAACAAGAACACCGCCAAGATCGTCGGCAAGAACACCGATCTGGTCGTGCAGGCCTACTTCGTGTACGACTCGAAGAAGTCGGGGTCGATGACGATCAGTCACCTGCGGTTCGACCCGGAACCGATCGACAGCACCTACCTGATCGACCGGGCCACCTTCGTCGGTGTGCACCAGTGGAGCTTCCTCGAGCGAATGGACGTGTTGGGCGTCGCCGCGCCGGGGGCAACCGTGCTGATCAACAGTCCATATCCGGCCGCGGAGATCTGGGACCGCCTGCCGATCGAGGCGCAGGAGATCGTGGTCGAGCGCGGCCTGCACCTCCACGCGATCGACGCGGCCGCAGTGGCCGAGGCCGCGGGTCTCGCCGGGCGCGTCAACACGGTCATGCAGACGTGCTTCTTCGCTCTTGCCGATGTGCTGCCGACAGATGAGGCGATCGCCCGACTGAAGGATGCGATCGCGACGACCTATGGCAAGCGCGGTGAGGTGGTCGTGCAACGCAACATCGCCGCGGTCGACACGACGCTGGCCCACCTGTTCGCCGTGCCCGTCGGGTCCACCGTGTCGTCCACCAAGCACCGCCGGCCGACCGTCTCGGGCGAGGTCACCGACTTCGTTCAGCGGGTGACCGCCAGGATGCTGGCGGGCGAAGGCGATCTGCTGCCCGTCAGCGCGCTGCCGCCCGATGGCATGTTCCCAACCGGCACCTCGTACGTCGAGAAGCGCACGGTGGCGACCGAGATCCCCATTTGGGAAGCGGACCTGTGCATCGATTGCGGAAAGTGTGCGATCGTGTGCCCGCATGCTGCGATCCGCATCAAGGTCTACGAGCCGGACCAGCTCGAGCTCGCCGATGCGAGCATGTTGAAGACCAAGTCGTTCCGTAGCCGTGAGGTGCCGGGCATGTCGTTGACGGTGCAAGTCGCGCCCGATGATTGCACGGGTTGTGGCCTCTGCGTCATTGCCTGTCCGGCCCATGACAAGAGCGAGGTCAAGCGCAAGAGCATCAACCTGCGCCCGATCGAAGAGCACCTCGACGTCGAGCGCGTGGCCTGGGATGCCTTCTTGCGCGTGCACGAGACCGACCCCGCACTGTGGGACCCGGCGACCGTCAAGACCAGCCAGCTCCGCCAGCCGCTCTTCGAGTTCAGCGGGGCATGCTCGGGTTGTGGCGAGACCCCGTATCTCAAGCTGTTGACACAACTGTTCGGCGACCACCTGCTGATCGCCAACGCCACCGGGTGCAGCAGCATCTACGGCGGCAACCTGCCGACCACTCCGTACTGCACGAACGACGAGGGGCGCGGACCGGCCTGGAGCAACAGCCTGTTCGAGGACAATGCCGAGTTCGGCCTCGGCATCCGCCTCGGCATCGAGGCGCAGCAGCATGCTGCGCTCGGTCTGCTCGACAAACTGGCCACTGGTTCTGCCCCACTCATCGATCCGGCGCTCGCCGCAGCGATCGCTGCCGGTGTCGACGATCTCGGTGACGTGCCGATCCGCGAGCAGCGAGCCCGAGTCGATCAGTTGCGTGCTGCCCTGGCCACCGTCGATCACGTCGATTCGGAGCAGTTGCTGGAACTGATCGGCACGCTGGTGCGCAAGACGGTCTGGATCGTCGGCGGCGACGGTTGGGCGTACGACATCGGCGCCGGCGGCCTCGATCACGTGCTCGGCAGCGGACGCAACGTCAACGTGCTCGTACTCGACACCGAGGTGTATTCCAACACCGGCGGCCAAGCGTCGAAGGCGACGCCAAGGGGCGCGGTTGCGAAGTTCGCCGCGGGAGGCAAGGGGATCGCCAAGAAGGATCTCGGCCTCGAAGCCATGTCGTTCGGTGACGTCTACGTCGCCCACGTCGCCCTCGGCGCCAGCGACATCCAAACGGTCAAGGCGCTGCTCGAGGCCGAGGCCTGGCCGGGCGTGTCGCTGGTGATCGCCTACAGCACGTGCATCGCCCATGGGTTCGACATGAGTCAGTCGATGACCCACATGAAGACCGCAGTGCAGAGTGGTCACTGGCCGCTGTATCGATACCAGCCGGGCGGCGGCGAGGCGACCCATCCGTTCCAGCTCGACAGCGCTGCACCAACGGTTCCCTATGCCGACTTCGTCGACAGCGAGGCGCGGTTCTCGATGTTGAAGCGCAGCGATCCCGATCGCGCCGCCCAGTTGCTGGCACTTGCCGAATCCGATGTTGCGGCGAGGTGGCACCACTACGAGCAGTTGGCAGAGGTTGAACGGAGCTCACCCGTGCACGTCACCCCGCACATCATGACCGAGATGGAGGATGAAGCATGAGCGAGACCATGAGCAAAGCGGTGTCGTCGCGCGTCGACATGTCGACCAAGTACCTGGGAATGCAGTTGCGCACTCCGATCGTGGCATCGGCGAGCCCGTTGACCGGGGACCCGGCTCGATGGGAGCTCCTCGAGTTCGCCGGCGCCGGAGCGATCGTGCTGCCTTCGCTGTTCGAGGAGCAGATCGAGCGCGAGTCGTTCGCCGTCGACGCGACGCTCGATCTCGGGACTGATTCCTTCGCCGAGTCCCTGAGCTACTTACCGGCGATGGAGGACTACGACGTCGGCCCGGCCCGCCACCTCGACCTCGTCGAGCACGCCCGCCAACGGTTGTCGATCCCGGTGATCGCCAGCCTCAACGGCACGACGCCCGGGGGTTGGGTGCAGTACGCCCGTCACCTCGAGAACGCCGGCGCCTCGGCCATCGAGTTGAACGTGTATGACGTGATCGTCGACCCGACCCAGTCGGCTGCTGACGTCGAGAAGCGGTACATCGAGTTGGTGGAGGAAGTGCGCGCCGAGGTCACCGTGCCGCTCGCCGTGAAACTCGGTCCGTGGTTCACCTCGCTCGGCCACTTCGCGCTCGCTCTGCAGTCGGCCGGTGCCGACGGTCTGGTGCTGTTCAACCGGCTGTACCAGCCCGACATCGATCTCGACACGCTCGATGTCACCCCGCGCTTGCAGCTCTCGACGTCGGTCGAGTCGAGGCTGCCGCTCCACTGGATCGGCGTGCTCCGCGGCTTTGTGTCGTGCTCGCTTGCCGCGACCAGCGGCGTGCACGAGGGCGCCGATGCGATGAAGTTGTTGCTCGCCGGCGCCGACGTGGCGATGACGGCGAGCGCGTTGCTGCAGAACGGTCCGCAGCGGATCGCGGCGATGCTCGCCTGGATGGACGAGTGGATGTCCGAGCGAGAGTACGACAGCGTCGACCAACTTCGTGGCAGCGTCAGTCAACGCAACGTCGCCGACCCCAGCGTGTACGAGCGGGCCAACTACTACCAAGTCCTGCACAGCTGGGGCGGGTAGCTATCCCTGGGGTGTCAGCACGACCTTCATTGCCGTGTCGGCCCTTAGTGCAGTCTGCATCGCCTGGGCGACCTCGGTGAGGGGGAACGTGTGGGTCACGGCGCGATGGAACGGCACGCGATCGTGGTTGGCTGCGAGCATCGCCAAGGTGGAGTCGTAGGCGCGGGCGTCCTCACCGGCGACGCCGACGATCGTGAGGTTGCGGCCGAGGATGGTTGCCGGGTTGATCGGCACGGTCCCGAGATCCACGAACGCACCGACCTCGATCAAGGTGCCACCGTCGCGAAGCAGTTCCAACGATGGCCCGAAGCTGGCCGGGTGTCCGGTGGCGTCGACGACGACATCGACCCCGCGACCGCCGGTGAGATCGCGCACGAACGCCGCGGCGGCCGGGTCTGCACCACTGGCGACCAGCGTGTCGGTGGCGCCGAGGTCGACACCGAGGGCCACGCGCGGCCCGAACGGGTCGATGGCGATCACGCGCGAGGCGCCCATCAGACTGGCCTTGGCCACGTGGACGATCCCCACCGGACCGACGCCCACGACCGCCACGGTGTCTCCCGGGCGGAATCCACCGGGGCGAGGCATCTTGGCTGCGAGGTCGAGACTGTGAGTGACTGCGAACAACTCGGTCAGCACGGCGACGTTCGTCGGCAGACAATCGGGGACGCGGAAGACCGGCGTGTGTGGGCGCAGATAGAGGTACTCCGCCCACCCACCGAACAGGTGCGGCGATTCGGAGCACGTCATCGAGTTGCCGTAGTTCTCCAAGCGCCGGCAGAAGTAGTACGGGTAGTCGCCCCGGCAGAAATCGCACTCGCCGCACGCTCGGTTCGGGGCCGGCACGACGCGGTCACCGACGCGCAGCGGTGTGCCGTCGAACGCGGTGGCGCCGCCGTCGCCGATTGCGGTGACGATGCCCACGTTCTCGTGGCCCTGGATGATCGGGAACGGCGTCGACGAGGCATGATCCGTGCCCGCGTACTGCTGTGTCTCACCGCGGAAGGTGTGCTTGTCGGTGCCGCAGATCCCCGACGCCAGCATCTCCAGCAACACGGCCCCGGGCTCGAGGTGCTGCGGGTACGGAAAGCGCCGGAGCTCGAGCTGCCCGGGCGCGACGAGTGTGGCTGCGAGTACGTCGGCGGTCATCGCCGGAGCGTAGGCGCTGCATCCGATCGGGCGCCGACCCTGCGCCGCTCGCGGGCATGATGGCTCGTCGCTCCGCGATGGTCGATCCGGCCGTACGGTCGAGCTGCTGCAACTCAGAAACTCCCACGAGGGCAGCAAGCACTGTGACCGACGCGAAGCGACGACCCATGAACGTCATTGAAATCTGCTCGCCGAGGCGTCACCAGGGCCGAACGTCACCGAACGATGCCGTCCGGCGGGCAGCAGCTCGCCCAGATGTGTCCTGGCCCAACTTCCCGCCCGTCTCGCGGGGTTGGCATGAGCGCTTCGAGGTGCCAGACTTCACGGGTCGAAGGGGAGTAGCCCTCGGGATCGGTCGTCAACACGGTAGCAATAGCTGCCCGGCCCCCCGCCCGTCACCAACGGGAGCAAGACCTTCGGCTGTCCGTGTGATCGAGACAGTCGAAAGGTGTCCGCATTGATGTTTGCAACTGCTTCCTCAGGTGATCGTTCCCGGTTCGTCGACATCGACGTGTCCGTCGGAGCATGGATCGCTCTGCTCGCCGTGATTGCCGTCATGCTGGCGATCGACTTGTATCGACACCGCGAGGCGCATGCGCCCACGCCCAGAGAGGCCGCCACCGAGTCGGTCATCTGGGTGATGTGCGGCCTGGCGTTCGCCGCGGTGGTCGCAGTCACGTTCGGCAGCGGGGCTTTCGGCGAGTTCATCAGCGGCTACCTGATCGAGAAATCGCTCAGCGTCGACAACGTGTTCGTCTGGTCGATGTTGTTCGCGACCATGTCGATCCCGCTGAAGTACCAGCACCGGGTGCTGTTCTGGGGGATCTTCGGCGCACTGGCGTTGCGGGCGATCTTCATCGTCTTGGGCAGTGCCCTCATCAGTCGCTTCTGGTGGCTGTTGCTGGTGTTCGGGGTGTTCCTCGTCTACACCGGCGCCAAGATCATCCGCCACCGCGACGACGAAGCTGAAGAGGAGTCGACACGCGGGCTGGGTGTGCTGCGCAAGATCATGCCGGTCACTGACGACCTCGACGGCCAACGGTTCTTCACCCGGCTCAACGGCAAGCGTGCGGCCACGCCACTGCTGGCGGCGCTGGTCGTCGTGGAGGTCACCGACATCATCTTCGCCGTCGATTCGGTGCCGGCGATCCTGGCGGTGTCGAACGAGTCATACCTCGTGTTCGCCTCGAATGCGTTTGCGATCCTCGGGCTGCGGGCGATGTACTTCCTGCTGGCCAATGCCAAGGAGCGGTTCCACTACTTGTCGCACGCGCTCGGCGGCATCCTGATCTTCGTCGGCATCAAGATGACCGTGTCGCACTGGCTCCACATGAGCACGTACCTGTCGCTCGGGATCATCGTCGCCATGCTCGTAGCGGCCATCGTGTTCAGCCAGCGGCGGGCGCAACTTTCTTCTTCGGAGGCGGCACACCCACTGACGGCGCACGGTCGGCCCACTCCGGCCAACGTCGACGACTGACGATCGACAGCAGCCGCAGCAGCTTCATCGCCTTCTCGTCCTCTTGGGCCGGGCGGGCGATGATCACGCCATCGGCGATCATGCGCGTGATGACCTCCTCACCCAATTCGGTCCGCACGATCGTGAGCGTCCAGTCGTTGTCCTCGCCGATCCCACCCGTGGCGATGTCGCTGTGCTCGGCGGCGAAGTCGGGGCAGTTCTTGCAGCCTTCGCGGGTCCACTGATGGCATTCCTTGAGGTCGATCTCGTGATACGAGCCGTCCTTCATCCAGATCTGGAACACGCCCTTGATGTTCATCTTGGCCATGTCGGCCTTCTTCAAGCCGTACTTGGCCTCGAACAACTCGGGGAAGATCGCGTCGTCGAAGGTCTTCGAGCACAGCAGCCCGATGTTGAAGACGAACGGCTTGCCCACCTTGCCCGCCTTGCGGTCCCACATCACCGGGGGTGATGACGTCTGGCAACCCATCCCCACCAGTGCCAGGCGCGTCATCCCGGCATCGATGGCCTCACGAAGTGCCAGCGGGTTGGCGCAATACGTGTAGCGGCTGCCGGCGGTTGCCAGCACGTCGTCGACGGTTCGTGCCAGCACCGGCTTGGCCTTCCACGCGTCGTCAGGCTCGACACCGCTGACCATCGCCGCTTCGATGTAGTCGTTCTGCATCAACCACACCAGCATCGCCGACACGAAGCCACCGTCTTGGCCTTTCTCGTGCTGCATCGCGTCGGTCGCCCGTGTCAGCAGCAGTTGCCGCCAGATGCCGGCCATCTCGTCTGGCTCGCGGATGCGGCCGAACAGGTGCATGTCGGCGCTGGTCTCCCAGGTACGGAAGCGCGGGCACGCACGCGTGCACGTGGTGCACCCCCTCTCGCCGTGAATGCAGTTGTCGAGGCCGAGCTCCTCCTCGAGATGGAACGGCTTGTACTTGCCTTCCTCGTGCTCGTACCCGATCACGTCGTGAGGACACGTGACGACGCAGCCGGCGCACCCGGTGCACAACCCGGTGGTGATGACCTCCTCGTACAACTCTTTCCACTGTGCGGTCCAGCGCTCGGCCTTGGCCGGCGGTGATTCGGTCGCGGTCATGGTCCGACTGTAGGTGTCAGACGGCGTCGCTGCCCTCTTCACCCGTGCGGATGCGCACCAAGCGGTCGACGTCGGTGACCCAGATCTTGCCGTCGCCGATCTTGCCCGTCGCCGCCGCGTCGCGGATGGTGTCGACGAGCCGGTCGGCGATCGCATCGTCGACGACCAGTTCGATGCACACCTTGGGGACGTAGTCGATCTTGTACTCGGCGCCCCGGTAGGTCTCGGAATGGCCACCCTGACGACCGAACCCCCGCGCCTCGCTGACGGTCATGCCCTGCACACCAGCGGCCTTCAACGCCTCTTTGACATCGTCGATCTTGAACGGCTTGACGATCGCGGTGATGAGCTTCATCGAGCAATTCTACGACACCACCCGAGAGTCCGAAAAAGGCAGCGTCCCCAGGCCATCTGCGGAAAGACGACCTGGGGACTGCCCCTGACAATGGGCGTCGTTGGGTGCGACGTCGCCCAGTGTTCTGGCCAGCCGCCAGAGGCGACCGGCAGTCGCGTACTGTACGCGTGTCCAATGCTTGATGTACAGCCCTCGAGGCAACTTTTCCGTGAACTTTCGCACGAGCAACCCCTGGTAGCAGCAATCATTGCCACCGAGCGTGCTGTCAGCTCACCCAGCCTAGGTGTCAGCGCAGCAACGACGGCCGGCGACGGACCCGCTCACCGGCCAGGGCGCGTTGCACGCGATCCATGGCTGCCGGGTCGAGCTTGCGGCCGACTCGATCGGAGATCGTGAACCGGTCGTGAATGATGCCCTCACCTGTGGCGATGCGCGCCGTGTGCACGATCACCTTGGCGCTGGCGAACGCTGCGCTGATGGCCAGTAGCCCGCCGGGTTGGTCGGGTCCGATCACATCGCAGGCGGTTTGCCACGGCAGCGCATCGTTGTCGAACTCGGCGATCAGCCCCACGGCGATCGGCGGTCGGAGCGGTTTGCGGAGGGCAGCCTCGAACGCTCCCGACAGCTCCCGCGCCCCGGGGCGGGCGCGAGACCGGACCACGAAGACGTCGAGCACAGCACCATCCGGCCACGTTGCGATGGTGGCGTCGACGATGTCGAGCCCGCTGGTGGTCAGTGCGTCCGTGAGATGCGCCAGGAGGGCGTCGGAGTCGCGGCAGGCCACGTCGATCTTCCAATGATCCGGTTCCGGTTCGGGGCTGACCGCGACGCGGACGGTGCCCGATCGGGGCAACGGCTCGACCAGGCGTGCCTGGCGGGCCAACTCCTCTGGGGAGTGTGACAGCAGGTACGAGGTCGGTGCGAATCGCAATCGCTCGATCGCCGGCGTCTCGTCGAGCAGGTGCTGTGCTGCCAAGCGGCGCGCTGCCGCGAGGTTGGTGGCTTCGCTGCCGGTGAGCTCGGGGTGATCCAGCGCCTCTTGGATCAGGGCATGACGCTGATCGAGCGCCTCGCGATGCCACGCCGGCAGCGGGCCGAGGGCCAGTGCCAACTGGTACGCGTCGCGGGTATTTTGCACGCTGACCAGGTGCGTGGCCATCTGCAGGATGTCGCGCTCGTCGAACCCACCCGGGCTGTTGGTCGAGGCGCGCATCAGCCGCGCGTCGTGGACGATCGCCGCGATCCGCTGCGCGTCGGCCTTCGGGACCAAGCGGTCGAGCAGCGAGACCGAGCACACCTCGGTTGCGTCGGCGTCGCGACAGACGTCGGCTGCCATGGCTGCCAATACGAGATCGTCGGACGGGTGCCCGGTCTCGACGGCGAGGTCATCGAGGCGCTCGGCGATGTGAAATCGCAGTGCTCCGAGAGGATCGAGATCGCTGACGTCGGCACGCCGGCGCCGCATTGCATCGGCGATCTCGGGCAGGGCTCGCTCGAGCAGCCCGGTCACCTCGAGCAGGCGCCAGCCTCGTGGCTCGTGGGCGCGCAGCAGGCGGATCAGTGACGACGTGTCGTCCCTGGTCCATGTCAGGGGTTCGTCTCGATTGGTGCCGAACCAATCGAGCAATTCGGGGCCTGGGCGAGCGTGGCTGGTTCGCGCTGCTGCCTGGAAGGCGAGAGGGATGGTCTCGTCGACCGGTGGTGTGCCCTCGAGGTGGATGATGCCCTGCTCGACGGTCAGCCAGCCAGCCTCGGGTTGTGCGGTCGGCGGCGGCGCGTCGCGCCGGGCCCGCGCCCCGGTCACCCCGATCCGCAGCTTCAACAACGGTGGCGTGATGACGGTCGTCAGCAAGACGACCGCCAACAGCGCTCCGTAGAGGTCCTCGCCCAACACGCCGTTGCTCAGGCCGATGCTGGCGAAGATCAGGCCGACCTCACCGCGTGGGACCATGCCGATGCCGATCAACAGCTTGTCAGCGCGTGTGCCGGCGGCGCCCCAGGCGGACGCCAGCTTCCCGAGAAGGGCGATGACGGACAACGCCGCCGCCAAGCCGAGGACGCTGGCCTTGCCCATCGCCGCCACGTCGGTGTTGATCCCGATCTGCACGAAGAACACCGGGATGAAGATGTTGCCGATCACCCCGAGATCGCCGGCGATGCGCTCGTTGTGGTCGCTGCGACCAATCGCCAGGCCGGCCATGAACGCGCCGATGATGAACGCCAGCTTGGCCAGATCTGCCAACTGGGCGAAGCCCAAGGCGATGACCAGTGCGGCCACGGTGACCGCGGCTCCGGAACTGGCGCGGCGCTGCACGAA
Organism: Ilumatobacteraceae bacterium; assembly: GCA_039931555.1. Lineage (GTDB taxonomy): Bacteria > Actinomycetota > Acidimicrobiia > Acidimicrobiales > Ilumatobacteraceae > JAENVT01. The sequence goes on from JBDTRP010000011.1 coordinate 56,849, forward strand.
GTGCAACACCGGGGGGATGACTGTCAACCCGACGACGCCGGTGAACAGCAAGAAGGCGATGGCGAGACCGAGGGTGCCGATCACGGTTCCCACGCCGACGTCGCCGCCGTCGACGACCTTGACGACCACGGTCAGGATCACAAGGCCCAGCACGTCGTCGGCGACCGCGGCACCCAACACGATGCGCGCCTCGGCGGTGGCGAGTGCCCGCAGATCGCCGAACACGCGGGCGGTGATGCCGACGCTCGTTGCGGTGAGGGCCGCGCCGATGAACAGTGAGGTCGTCGTCGAGTGCCCCAACGCGATACCGGCCAGCGCACCGCCCGCGAAGGGCAACGCCACGCCGATCACGGCGACCAACAGCGAGGCTCTACCCACCTTGCCGAGCTCGCCCAGATCCATCTCCATGCCGACCTGCAGGAGCAGCAGGAGCACTCCGATCTCACCGAGTAACGCAATTGACACCCCGCGGGCCCCGTCGAGGCCAACGGCGCCGAGCAGCGAGGGTCCGATGATCACACCAGCGGCGATCTCCCCGACGACGGCCGGAATGTGGATGCGCTCGGCGCTCTCGGCACCCACCTTGGCGGCGGCGAGGATGATCAACAGATCGAGCAACAGCCTTCCGAGATCGATCGCCTCCGCGCTGGCTGCGATCACAGTCGGCCGCCGGCCAGGGCGGCTGCCGCGTCAACCACATCGTCGCTCAGCATCCAGCCCCGGCTGCGCACCGTGACCAGCGAATTCGGCCCCAGGGCGCGGCGGATCGCCACCAGAAGACTGTCGCAACGTCGCTCGCTGAGATCGGCCAGCCCGGCGCGGCGAGCCAACTCACGGCGGCTGATCACCCGTCCACGGTTGGCCAGCAGCACGCTGAGGACCGACTGTTCCTGCTCTCCCAACCGATACACGAGGGGGTTAGTGTGTCGATCCGGCAGAGCAGGACCAGCGGTGGCCATGTCGCAAGACGCTAAGAGCTGCACGTTTCTCGATCGTGTGGTCAGTGTGAACGGAATGTGAACCCGTGACCAATGCCACCGGGGGAGAAATCGTGCCGTGTCGAGCAACGAGTGAATACTGGTGTGATGGATCTGGCCTATACCCCTGACACTGAGGCCTTCCGCGTGGAGATCCGAGACTGGCTGGTGTCGAACCTTCCCGCCGGCTGGGGCCGCCAGGGGTTCGAGATGACACCCGACGAACGCAAGGCGTTCAACGAGCAGTGGCCGAAGAAGCTGTTCGCGGGTGGTTGGATCTGCGCCACCTGGCCGAAGGAGTACGGCGGCAAGGGCCTCAGCACGATGCAGGGCGTGGTGCTGGCCGAGGAGTTCGCCCGGGCCAAGGCGCCCATGCGGGCCGACTTCTTCGGCGACACGCTGGTGGGGCCGACCATCCTGCAGTGGGGCACCGAGGAGCAGAAGCAGGAATTCCTGCCACGTATCCTCAACGGATCAGTGCGCTGGTGCCAGGGCTTCAGCGAACCGAACTCCGGTTCGGACCTCGCCTCGTTGATGACCAGCGCGGTGCTCGACGGTGACGAGTGGGTGGTCAACGGCCAGAAGGTGTGGACGACCGGCGGGCATCACGCCGACTACTGCTTCCTGCTGACCCGCACGGATCCCGAGGCCCCGAAGCACAAGGGAATCTCGTACCTCCTGGTGCCCATGCGCCAACCCGGCGTCGAGGTTCGCGGGATCACCCAGCCCGACGGCACGGCCGAGTTCTGCGAGGTCTTCTTCTCCGAGGCGCGGTGCCCGAAGGACAACGTCGTCGGCGGCGTCAACAACGGATGGAAGGTGGCCAACTCGACGCTGGCGTTCGAACGCGGCCAGTCGGCCACCACCGGGTACCGGCGCTTCGAGGACGAGTACAAGTTGCTCGTCGACCAGGCGCGGTTGAATGGGGCCTTGTCGGATCCGGTGATCCGTCAACGTCTGGTGCGCTACTTCACCAAGGTGCAGTTGCTGCGGATCAACGGCCTGCGGTCGCTCTCGGCCACGTTGTCGGGTACCAAGGATGCCGGTGTCGCTGCGCTCGGCGCGACCAACAAGATGTTCTGGAGCGAGATGCATCAAGAGGCCATGGAGTTGGCCCTCGATGTGTTCGGTCCGGCATCGATGCTCGTCGAGACCGGGCCGGCAGTTGGCTCGTGGCCCGGCGCGCTTCGCGACAAGCGGCGCGCGGGCTATCTGGTGAGCCCGATGATCAGCGCGTTCTTCTTCAGTCGCAGCGAGACCATTTGGGGTGGCACCAGCCAGATCCAACGCAACATCGTCGGCGAGCGAGTGCTCGGCCTTCCCAAAGAGCCGTCCTGACCCCGCCCCAGATGCAGGTCGACGAGGTGGAACTGGGGCGCCACCCCCGGATGTTCACGAAACCGTTCGTGTTCGTGACGACGGCGGCGCTGGCGATGTTCGTCTACGTCGGCGTGATGATTCCGCTCCTGCCGCGGTTGATCGAGGAGGACCTCGGCGGCAACGAGATCGACATCGGCTTCAACCTTGCGGCCTTCAGCATCGCTGCCGTGCTGATCAGGCCCAAGCTCGGTCGTTATGCCGAGCGCCATGGCCTGCGCTCGACCATGATCTGCGGCGCGCTGCTCGCCGCAGCCGCCACGATGGTGTGCACGCTGATCGATTCTCGATGGGGCTTGCTGCCACTGCGTTGCCTGCAGGGGATCGGTGAAGCAGCAGTCTTCGTCGGTGCTGCGACGAGCATCAGCGATCTGGCTCCGCCCGGCCGCGGAGCGGAGGCAGCCAGCTACTTCTCCGTCGCCGTGTTCGGGGGCCTGGGCGTCGGCCCGGTGATCAGCGAATCGGTGATCGGCAAGCATCGCTTCGACGCCGGGCTGTGGGTCGCCGCCGGCTTCGCGCTGCTGGCAGCTGCGCTCGCAATGCTGACCCCGAAGGGCATCAGACACCATGACGACGGTGGCCCGGGTGGCCCCCGTTTTCATCGTTCCGCAATCCCCACCGGAATGGTCCTCGCGATGGGTGTCGGCGGCTTCGTGACCTTCACCGCGTTCATGCCCGACTACTCGGTCACCGTTGGGCTCGACGGGTCGAAGTGGGTGTTCGCCACGTACGCCGCGGTGTGTCTGCTGATCCGCGTGGTCGCGGCCCGCGTCCCCGATCGGATCGGGCACGGACGTGCAGTCACGATCGCGCTGTCGTTCATGTCGATCGGGCTGGCGATGTTGTTCCTGTGGCCGCATCCGGTCGGCGTCTTCGTGAGCACGATCATCATGGCCATCGGCATCTCGTTCAACTATCCGTCGCTGATGGCGATGACGGTGAATGCCGTGTCTGAGCGTGAACGTGTGCGGGCGATCTCGACGTTCACGATGTTCTTCGAGATCGGCACCGCGACGGGCGCCCTGATGTTCGGTACCCTCGCCGATCTCACCACGAAGCGAACCGCGTTCCTCGGCGGCGCGGCGGTCTGCGCCTTCGGCCTGATCGTGCTCTGGAAGGTTGCCGTGCCGCGATCGCTCCCGTACGTGGCCGTCTGAATTCCGGTCGAGGTCGCGGCCTGACCGTCGTGAAGACGGTCACCGTGTGACAACCCGCCTGCTGGGCGCCGAGTGGTCGATGGCGCGATAGTACGGCCAGTGATGTCGTCTGTGTCTCCAGCGTCGACATCGGTGGGCAATGGGTTCGCGCGACGTGCCGGGTTTGTCGTGGCCGCAGTGCTCGCCGTTGTCTTCGTCGTCGCCAATCGTTCGGAGCTGCCTGCCGTGTGGAAGGAGCTCCGAACGGCCGAGACGCGCTGGCTCGTCGTGGGGTTCATCGCCATGCTCGGGGCGTTCGTCAACCTCGGCGCAATGCACGCTGCGGCGCAACGCGCCGTCGGGGTGTCGGCGTCACCGCGGCAGCTGATCCTCACGGCGATGTCGGCAAACTCGTTGAACCTCGTCGTCAAGTCCGGGGGGATGGCCGGCGTGACGACGTTCATCGCCGACGGGCGCCGCCGCCACGTTCCGCGCGGCTCGGTGATCGCTGCATACGTCCTCGTCGTCACGCTCGCCGAGGTGGCCTTCGCCGTGCTGCTGATCGTCGCTCTCGGCATCGTCGTGGCCGACGGTCGGCTGACGGCACCCGAGGCCGTCGCCGGTGGGGTGTTCGCTTGCTACCTCGCCATCCGCGTGGCCGTCTTGGTGGTGGCGTGGCGGTCGCGTTCGACGCTGCGGGCCATGTTCGCCTGGCCGTCTCGGGTGTGGGCCAGGATGCGACGTCGCCCGGCGCCCGAGCGAACCCACGACTCGGCCGATGAGCTGCACGACGCCCTCCAGCTCGTCCGAACCACGCCGGCGCGAGCGCTGCCCACCACGGCGCACGCGTTGATCGTCGATCTGGTCGGCGTGATCGAGCTGTGGTCGGTGTGCCACGCCATCGGTTCCGGTACGACGCTCGCCGTCGCATTCATCGGCTACATCGTGTCGGTGCTGTTCACGATCATCAGCGTGTTGCCGGGTGGGCTGGGCTTCGTGGAGCTCTCGCTCGGTGCGGTGTTGGTGTCGTTCGGTGCGACTGCCGTGACAGCCGCGGCGGTGGTGGTCGTGTACCGGCTCTTCGAGCTGTGGCTGCCACTCGTCGCAGGTGGCTTGGCGACCGTTCGACTGTCGAAGCGGAACGTCCGCTGAATCGGCGTTCGATCCGCAACCTGATCGCCGTGCTGGCGGTCGCGGTCGGCGCCACCGACCTCGCGCTCGCGGCATCGGCGCGCACGCGCCTTCGCGCGGAACCGATCGTCGTGCAGTGGACGTACGAGGTGGTGATCGGTGGTCGCTACCTGCTGCTGATGGCAGGCATCGCGCTGATCCTGACCGCACACGGCCTGCAGCATGGCAAGCGCAACGCATGGCGCATCGCCATGGTCGCCGGCGCGTGGTCGATCGTCGGCCATCATCTGAAGGAGGCCGACGCCGCCGGGTTGGCGAGCTGCGCCGTGCTGGTCGTCGCCCTTCTCGTGGGACGACGGGCGTTCCTTGCCAGGCCTGATCGACTGCTCGCCCGTAGCGGTTGGCGCCTGCTCGCGACCGGCGAGTTGGTCGTGATGCTGTACGGCGTCGCCGGCCTGTACTTCCTGGACACCGAGTACCGCGAGTCAGCCACCTTGCTGCAGTCGGTTGGCGATGTGCTGCGGCTGCTGGTGCTCCTACCCTCGCGCTCGGTCGTGCCGGTGACACGACATGGCGAGTGGTTCGTCGCCTCCGTTCGGTTCGCCGCGCTCGTCGTGGTGCTGATCGCGCTCGTCCGCGTCGTATCGGCGGTGATCGTGTCGCGAGGCACGCCGAGCGACCGCAATGCGGTGGAGTCGCTGCTCGAGAAGTGGGGGACCACTCCGCTGGCCTACTTCCACCTGCTCGGTGACAAGTACTGGTTCGTCGCCGATGACGGCGCGTCGTTCATTGGCTACAAGGTCGTGAGCAACGTTGCAGTCGCGCTCGGCGAGCCGATCGGCGAACCGTCGAGTTGCGCGATGGTGACGGAGGAGTTCGTCGAGTACTGCGGGCGAAGTGGTTGGGCCGTCGCCTTCCACCAGGTGACTCCGGCCGGCGCCGAACGACTCGCGGCGACCGGGCTGAAAGCACTCAAGATCGGCGAGGAGGCGATGATCGGGGTGCAGGCGTGGGATCTGGCCGGCGAGGGGTACAAGTGGTTGCGGTCGGCGCTCCGTCGGATCGAGCGCGCCGGGCTGGAAGTCGTCGAGCTGCCGACCCCGCTCTCGCCGCACGACACCGAGCAGTTGCGCGAGGTGTCGGACAGCTGGCTCGCCGACGGTGGGCACCGCGAGCGAACGTTCACGCTCGGCCGATTCGACGTCGACTACCTCAACGAGACGGCGGTGCTGGCGCTGTGCGAAGCCGACACCGGCCGGATCGTCGCCTTCGCGAACGTCATCCCCTCGTATCGGTCGGCGGCCGGAAACTTCGACCTGATGCGCCGAAGGCCTGACGCGCCCAACGGCGCCATGGACGCGCTGTTCGTCGCCCTCATCGAACGCTTTCGTGCGACCGGGCTCGAAAAGATGAGCCTCGGGATGGTGCCGTTTGCGGGCGCCGTCGGTGACTCGTTGCCGGCACGGGCGATCCGGCTGCTGTACGAACGCGGCGAGCGGGCCTTCAACTCCCAGGGGCTGTTCCGGTTCAAGAACAAGTGGCAGCCCGAATGGGAGCCCCGGTATC
>JBDTRP010000012.1:0-38081 GCA_039931555.1 Ilumatobacteraceae bacterium
CGACGAGTCCGGACTCGCCATCCCAACTGCTGCGCGTCTCGCCGTTGCCGATCCGTTCGCCGATTGGCCCAAGGACGAGGTCGCGGCCGCTGATGAACGGGCAACGTTGGTGGGATTTCTCGACTACCAACGAGCAGTTCTGGCGCGCAAAGCGGCCGGGCTCAGCGACGACCAGGCCCGCCTACCTGCGTGCCCGCCCAGCGATCTGACGATTCTCGGTCTCGTTCGGCACGTCACCGAGGTCGAGCGGGGTTGGGCACAACGGGCCGTAATGGGCAGCGCAATCGAACCGATCTACTACGGGTCGGCCCACCCCGGTGGCGATCCCGACGGCGACTTCCACCCGCCTCGCGAGGCGAGGCTCGCCGATGCGATGGAGACGTACTGGGACGCAGTGGCGATCGCCGACCGGATCTTCGCGGCGGCCGCGCTCGACGACATCGAACGTGGAACCCGTGCCATGTACAACCTGCGCTGGATCCTCGTTCATCTCATCGAGGAGTACGCCCGGCACTGCGGGCAGGCCGATCTGATTCGTCAAGCGATCGACGGCGCAACCGGCGACTGACACACGCTCTACGGAGTGGGCGTCGGCGCGAAGCGGATGATCGCTCGACGCGTCTCGACGATGTCGGACGGCGTGAGGGTGTGCCCGGTCGGCACGCGAAGGGCCAACGACCTTGGCGAGGTACCGCTGGCGAACATCTGCTCGACGAGCCTGGCCACGATGCTCGGGTCGGTCTGCAGTGTTCCCACCCACGACGACTCGCGCCCGCGCCACCGAACCGTGGCCACACGAGGCTCTGCGAAGTTCACACGCCAGGCAGCGGGTGTAACGACTACCGGTGCGCCCTCGATGACGTGCCAGCCAACGACGACCTGCCGATGACGACCGGTGCGGCGTCCCTCGAAGTCGAGCAAAGCCAGAGGTCGGATCAGTCGCGCGAGCGGCGTACGTAGGACGAATCGCATCATCGGATTCACGATTCGCATCACGGACTGGCGCGGGGGAGCGTCGCCCACCGACGGCTCGACGCCAAGCTTCACTGACGGCCGACGATTCGTTGAACGGCCATCTCGGCGCCCTCGTGCCCATCATCGACGGGTTCGAGGTAGAAGCGCGCCCAGTCGATGACGTCGTTGGCGATGCCGAAGATGATCACGCCACGCATCAGGTGTGGCTGGCCGTCGGGACGGGTGCCGCGCATCTCCCACTCCGACCAGATCACGGCGCCGGCGACGACCTCACGAGTGACCTCTGCAATCACATCGGGTACCGCCTTGAGAATGTGCTGCCAGTTGGCCCGCACCTGGCTACGACCTGTGAAGCCCCGCCCGGGATGGATCGGCGTTTCGTTTCGATAGGTCTCGGAGAAACACCCGACGATCGCGTCGAGGTCATGGGCGTTGGTTGCGGCTCGAAGTCGATCAACCACCGTTGTCGTTTCGCTGATCACCGGACTCCATCTTTCAATCTAGTAGGCTGGAATGAAATGAGCGTAAAGGATCGCGTTCCACACGTCAAGTCGCGCCGCTCGTACGACGCGACCAAGCGGCAGGAGCGATCGCGTCACACCCACGAAACCCTGCTCGATGCCGCGCTCGAACGGTTCAACGAGCATGGCTACGCGGCGACCACCATCGAGTCGATCGCGGGAGCCGCGGATGTGTCCGAGGCAACGATCTACAAGACGTACGGCGGAAAGCCGGGCATTGTGCGGGCGCTGTGCGTACGGGCGCTCGGAGGCCGCGGCCCGGTGCCGGCCGAACGGCGATCCGATGCGCTGAAGGCAACCGAAGCAGATCCGCGCAAGGTCATCGAGGGTTGGGGGCGTCTGACCGCAGAGGTCGCTCCCCGAGTGGCCCCGATTCTGCTACTGCTGAGCGATGCCGCGGCGGGCGACGCCGCCGCCGCAGGCCTCCACGCGGAACTCGACCGCGACCGGCTCGTGAGGATGACCGAGAATGCCCGCTACCTCGCCGATGGCGGGCACCTGCGAACAGGAATCGGCCTCGCTCACGCCAGCGATGTGCTCTGGACATACAGTTCGCCCGAGGTGTTCGATCTCCTGGTGCGCCAGCGCGGCTGGAGCCTGCGGAGGTACAGCCGCTTCATCGCCGGTTCCATCGTTGCCGCTCTCTTGTGACGCTGTTGCGGGCCTCGCTGACTATGCCGGCGACGGAGCCGAGGTTGCGCCGGTGATGGTTGCGGCCCACGCGACTGCCGCCAGGAGCAGCTGAGACAGCGCCAACAACGTCCAGGCCGACCCATCGAGATCGAAGGTTTTGTCCAGAAAGTTTGCTTCGGCTATGTAACTGAGCACGCCGAGGGTGGCCAGCGTGGCCAGCGAAACGGCGCCCGCATAGGTGCCGCGCGCCGCCATGGCAATCGTTGCGGCGATCGGCGGAGCTGCGATCAACCCGAGCCAGAGCGCGAACGGCGTCCTGTCGGGAACGGTGCCCTGGTCGATCAGAGTCAGAGCGTCGCCGAACTCCTTGTGAGTAGCGACGACGAGGAGCACACCTGAGGCGACCGCGATCGCGAGCAGCGCTGCGCGGAAACGCGGCGGGGCCGCGGGCGACCCACCCGAGCGCTTCCGAAGGACCCGATACGCGACGACGAGGCATGCGAGCTCGAGCGTCTTCACCACGATCCAAGCCCGTTCGTCATATCGAGTCCCGTAGCGGACGGTCGCCGAGGCCTGGAGGAGGTCGTAGAGGAGTGAAGAAGCGACCACGCCGATCAGCACGGCTCGCTGCTCGACAGGACGCGACCCCATGAACAGCGGGATCGCGAGCGCCGACGTCAGCAGCCACGAGATGGCGCTCACAGTCGTCGTGCTGCTCAACTCGTCGAAGTGGAAGTCGGAATCGCTGATGTTGACCGATCGGTCGAGCGACAACGCGACGACACCGAGGATCAACCCTGCAACGAGCAGCATCTGGAACCACGGAAGGTCGACCTTTGCGTGGCGTGTCGTGGGCGAGATGGTGGCAGCCGCGGCCGCCGGAATCGAGTGGATTGTGGCCGTCGGCTCAACAATGGACAGCGGCGTGGGTTGTTCGGCCGACTCCGTGCGTCGCAGTCGGTCCTCGATGGCCTCCAGTCGGGCACGTTCCTGCTCGATCTGATGCCTCGTCGCGGCCTCCTCCAACTCTGCGAGGCGAGCTCGAGCTTCCCGCTCCTCGGATCGGAGTTGCTCGGCTAATCGTTGGCGCTCGACGCGTTCATCTTCCATCAGCTGGGCGCGCTCCTGCGCTTCGCGTTGCGCTCGTGCGGTTCTCGCACGGTCTTCGATGACGATCGTGCTGATCGCCTCGATCAGACGCGTCGAGTCGCGACGAAACGCCGGGTCACCGTGGACCGAGATCGCGTTGATGTCACTCAGCGCGCGGAGATCCGACGGTAACGCGTCGGGCGAAGGCATCTCGGTGTTCTCGATGAGCACCGGGATCGTCGGCTTGCTCTGCTTCAACGCCTCGGCGAGCTCGAGGAACACGTAGTCCGTGTCAGCGGCGGCATTCTCGCCGGCAGGCGATCGAGACCACTGCGGACCGATGACCGCCACGACGGCATCGACCTCGTTGAGCGTGCGCAGGATGACGTTGCGAAAGTTGGTGCCGGCCGGGATCGAGTCGATGTCGCGGAACACCATCTCGTCTCCGAACGCGTCGCACAACCGGTCGTGCAACCTGCCGATGAAGTGGCGGTCGTCAGCTCGTCGATACGACATGAAGATCTTGACCGGCCCCACACCCGTGGCAGCCCCCAAGGCTTCGTTGTCCACCTGAAGATTGTCGCGCAGTTCTGTCGCAGGCGATAGGGATTGCCTGGTTACGTGAGTTTGACGATGCCCATCTTGACGGCCATCAACACGGCCTGTGTGCGGTCACGAGCATTGAGCTTCTCGTAGATCGACGCCAAGTGGTTCTTCACCGTCTTGCCGCTGATGTAGAGGCGTTCGGCGATCTCGTTGGTGCCGTACCCGTCGGCCACCAACTGGAGCACTTCTTCCTCACGCACCGAGATCAGTGCGTCTTCGCGTCGGGCTTCGTCGAGCATCGCCGAGGCGAGCCGGGGAGACATCGGCCGATCGCCGTTGGCAGCCAACTGGATGGCGAGGATGACCTCACTGATCGACGAATCCTTCGTCAGGTAGCCGACTGCGCCGGCGCGGATGGCGCGGTCGATGACATCGCGGTCGATGTGCATGGTCAGCATCACGACACGCTGGCGTCCATCGGCCTCGACGAGGCGGCGGGCGGCCTCGACGCCGTCCATTCCCGGCATCGACACATCCATCAGGACGACATCGGGCTTGTGCTCGAGCGCCAGCCGAATTGCTTCCGCACCGTCGCTCGCTTCAGCGACGACCTTGATGCCCTCGCTCTCCAGCGCTCGGCGAATGCCTTGGCGCAACATGGTGTGGTCATCGACCAGGATTACCGAGAGTCCCAACGTTGTCTCCTGTCGTCAGAGCGCAGATGCACTTGAATCTCCGTGCCACCACGCACCGATGGGCGGATGGAAAGCTCGGCCCCGATTCGGGCCGCACGCTCGCGCATGCCAATGATGCCATAACTATCGGCTCGACTCGTATGCAACCCGAGTCCAACACCGTCATCTCGAATCGAGATCGAGGCGCTGGTTGTGGTCTCGTTGACCGTCACGGTCAGGTTCTTGGCCTGCGAGTGACGCTCGACGTTGGTGATCGCCTCACGAGCGATCTGCCAGAGCTCGCGTTCCTGCATCAGCGGCAGCCGGCCGGCGATCTTCACCTCGTGGTCGGTTTGGATGCCGGTTCGTTGCTGAACCCTGGTCAGGAAGTCGCGGACGATGCTGGCCAGATCGTACGTATCGGTGACCTCGGTGCGGAGGTCGAACAGGGTGTCGCGCACATCCGACACCACGGCGGTGACCTGCGTGCGCAGATCCTCGAGTACCGGGATGATCTCGCCGCCATCCGCGGCGATCGAACGGGCCCGGTCGACCTCGTAGCCGATCATCGCCAGCGAGGAACCGATGTGGTCGTGGAGGTCTCGGGCGATTCGCGAGCGCTCCTCGTCGGCGGCGAGTGTGCGGATGCGACCGAACATGCGAGCGTTGTCGATGGCGATCCCGAACGGCTCGGTCAGACCGTGAACGATCTCGGCTTGCTGCTGCCCGAAGGCATCGGGCTGGTCGGCTTCGACCGCGATCAGGCCGACGAGTGCACCGCGGGCCCGAAGCGCCGCATACAGACCGCTGCGCGCCGAGGCGGAAACGCCACCGCGGAAGCTGAGGTCGTCGATGCGGACGGTGCGTGGCGAGTCCATGGCGGCGCGCAGGCCCTCGGGAAGGCGATCGAGTTGGAAGGACGAGGGTGGTGTGAACCCCAGGGCGCGGATGGGTTCGACGGCGCGATCGGTCGCGTTGACGAGGAACACCGACAGCGCATCGTGGCGCACCATTGCCTGCATCCGTTGCACGGTGGAGTCGAGCACGTCGTCGAGGTCGAGCGAAGCAGGCAGCGTCTGAGCCACCCGCTGCAGCGAGAAGAGCAGCGAGTTGGCCTCGGCCAGGCGGCTGACGCGGTCGAGTGCCATTTGCTGCTGTCGGGCAGCCTCGAGGCCGGCCCGATGGGTCAAACCGCTGGTGAATGCGACCAGTCCGAGCAGACCCGTCCACAGCAATCCATCGCGTAGGCCGACTCGCAGCCCTACCTCGTTGGCATGCTTGGCCGTGACCGCGGCGATCGCAGCGACGCCCAACTGGGCGCTGAAGAAGCCGCCGGCGGCGAAGCCGGCGAGCATGCCCGACGGGATCAAGAGGAGGGCGAACGGCGATGCCCAGGCCCCTGTCGCCAGCACCACGATGAGGTGCAACGCCTGCTCGGCGATGATGCGGATCCGCACCTTGGTGTCGTCGCGATACGGCACGGGCCTGATGCAGGTGACGATCGCGTAGACGCTGACCACGACGGATGCGACGATCAGTTTCCAGTTGTCCCAGCTGTAGTCGTCCCTTGATCGGGCCAGGGCACCTGCCAACGCGGCCAGACGGAAGGGCCAGAGTGGTGCGGCCGTCAGGCTGGGGATCGGCGCCGGCGCGGGCGGGCGGGCGGCTCGACGTTCGACACCGCCAGGGGGTGCGGCATGGACTCGCCGGCGCTCGACCAGCGGCCAGCTGAGCGATTGTTGATCGCGCTGGGGAGGCTCGTTGCCGCGAACACGCTGGTCAACTTCTTCGCCCATCGAAACGAGATGCTACCGAGAGCGCGCCGCTTGAACTGGTGGCGGATACATTGCGCCGATGATCCTGGTCGGGCTCACGGGAGGAATCGGGTCCGGAAAGTCGACGGTCAGCGCGCTGCTGGCCGCACGGGGCGCCCACATCGTCGACGCGGATGCCGTCACGCGCGACGTGCAGCAGCCCGGTTCGCCTGTCGTCGAGGCGATCGCCGCCCGGTTCGGCGACCGGGTTGTCGACGGTGATGGCGGCCTGCGTCGCGCCGAACTGGCCGACATCGTGTTCGCCGACCCTGACGCGCTGCGCGACCTCAACGCGATCGTGCATCCGGCGGTGGGTGCTGAGATCAACCGCCGGGTCAACTCGCTGGCGTCGAGCGATGACGTGGTCGTGCTCGACATACCATTGCTCACCGAGAACCCTCGCCGTGAACTGCAGGGCAAGATCGTCGTCGACGTGCCGGTCGCGGTGCAGGTGGAGCGGTTGGTGCGGTTTCGGGGCTTCGCAGAGTCCGATGCTCGGGCTCGGATCGCCCGTCAGTCCAGTCGCGAGGACCGACTGACCGGCGCGGATTTCGTGATCGACAACGCTGGCGTCGTCGACGATCTCGATTCCCAGATCGATCGGCTGTGGGAGTGGTTGCGGTCGCTGCCGCAACTCCCGGCCGACTTCACGCTCGGTCGTCGGCCGGCGTGACGTTGCCGCTGCATTCGCCGGCCAGCAGCGCGAACCGATCGTCGTCGACCCACTCGCCTCGAACGAACACCGACAGGGGAGACCGGCCCTCGAAGTGGAAGCCGAGCTTGTCGAGCACACGGCGCGATGCGACGTTCTGCGGATCGATGCCGGCGGTGATCCGGTGGACTCCTGCGTCGCCGAACAGCGCATCGATCACGGCGGTGACCGCTTCGGTGGCGTAGCCCATTCCCTGATGTGCGGGCGCTATTGAATACCCGATCGAGGCCTGGCGGTCGCTGTCGTGAATGCCGACAGCGACATCGCCGATAGCGGCGCCGATCGGCGCACCTTCTCGCAGCTCGATGGCGAGTTGCACCCAGTCATCGCCCGTCGGACCGTTGAGCGTCGACTGTTCCGCGATCACTCGCTCGGCCATGTCGACGGTGAAGGGCACCGACCAATCCTGATACCGGGCGACATCGGGATGGTTGCGGTACTGGACGAAACTGGCGACGTGGAGCGGTCGCATCATCTTGATGGCAAGGCGCTCGGTGGTCAGCGGTAGCGAGATCACACCAACATTGCAGCACGTCGAGCGTTCTCCGGAGCTGATCGTTTCGTGCTGCACGCCGTAGTCTCCTCGCCCGATGATGACGTTGGCAGATCCGCTCGAGCATGCCCGAAGTTGCTTCGGTCACCGTGTCGCGGTGATCGACGGCGACCGGACCATCACCTACCGGGAGCTCGCCGACCGTTGCGCTCGATTGGCCGGCATGCTCGCTGATCTCGGTGTGCAGCGAGGTGATCGCGTTGCGCTGCTGGCGGCCAATGGCCACCGCTACCTGGAGGCGTTCTTCGGTCTCCCTGCCGTCGGCATCGTGCTGGTGCCGCTGAACACGCGGCTCGCGCCGGCCGAGCTTGCCCACATCGTGCAGCACAGCGGCGCCCGGGTGTTGATCACCGATCGTGATCCTGTCGGGCTCGACACGCTGGTCGAGCAGGTCATCACGATCCCGGACGAATACGAACGCATGCTCGCCGCCGTGGAATCGACGGCAAGCGTTGTCGGTGTCGCTTCCGACGACGTCGCCGCACTGTTCTACACCGGTGGCACGACTGGCCTGCCGAAGGGCGTGATGTTGACCCACGGCAACCTCGTCGCCAACGCCTTCAACAAGATCCTGGCCTGCTCGCTCGTCGCCGACGATGTCTTCCTCGGTGCGCCAGCCATGTTCCACGTCGCAGGAATCGCCCCGCTCACCGGGTTGGCCTGGCTCGGGGGCACGACCGTGACAGCGCCGATGTTCGACCCGGCGGCATGCCTCGATCTCATCAGCCGGCACGGGGTGACGATCTTCCTGCCGGTTCCGACGATGCTGGCAGCGTTGGTCGTCGAGCAGCGCGTCCGGCCTCGCGATGTCGCGGCGTTGCGATTGCTCGGGCACGCTGGTGCCCCGATTGCTGCGGACCCTCATCCGGCAAGCGCACGAGGTGTTCCCCGATGCCGAGCTCGCCCAGTTCTACGGGGCAACCGAGACGTCGTCAGTGGTCACCCGTCTGCGAAACGAGGAGGCAACGCTTGGCACCGAGTTGGCCGGTTCGTGCGGCCAGCCGGCGGTTGGCGTCGCCGTGCGGACGGTGCGGCTCGACGGTACGGATTGCGATCCGGGTGAGGTGGCCGAGGTGTTGGCGCGTTCGAACGCGGTGATGGCCGGATATTGGCAGAACCCGACGGCAACCGCTGATGCGCTTCGCGACGGTTGATACCACACCGGTGACCTCGGCTACCTGAACGATCGGAGCTACCTCTTCGTTGTCGATCGAGCCAAGGACATGATCGTCTCCGGCGCCGAGAACGTGTATTCGGTCGAGGTCGAGGATGCGCTGTACCGCCACCCGGCCGTCGCCGAGGCAGCCGTCTTCGGCGTGCCCGACGAACGTTGGGGCGAGGCCGTGCACGCGATCGTCGTGCCGCATGCGGGCGCCGCCGTCACCGGGGAAGTGTTGCGCGCGCACTGCCGTGAGCTGATCGCCGGATACAAGGTGCCGAAGGTGATCGAGGTCTCCACCGAACCGCTGCCGAAGTCGGGGCCAGGCAAGATCTTGAAACGGGTCCTGCGCGACCGTTACCTCGCCGAATAGGTACTGTTCGCACATGCTCCCCACACAACCCTTCGGTCATACCGGCCATGACTCCAGCCGCGTGATCTTCGGAGCAGCGGCCCTCGGTGCGATGAGCCAGGATCGCGCCGACGCCACGCTCGAGCTGATCGATGCACACGGGGTCAACCACATCGACACGGGACGCAGCTATGGCGACTCGGAGTTGCGCCTCGCACCCTGGTTGGCCACCAACCGAGACCGGGTGTTCCTGGCGACCAAGACGGGCGAGCGCGCCGGGGTTGCTGCTCGCGCTGAGCTGGAGGAATCGTTGACGCGGATGGGCGTCGATCACGTCGATCTCATCCAGCTGCACAACCTGGTCGAACCGGAGGAGTGGGAGATCGCGTTCGCGCCGGGCGGGGCAGTCGAGTCGCTGGCCGCAGCCCGCGAGGAAGGACTCTGCAGGTTCATCGGAGTGACCGGTCATGGCCTGCGGATCCCGTCGATGCACCTGCGCAGCCTGCGCGCGTTCGACTTCGACGCCGTCTTGTTCCCGTACAACTTCGTGTTGCTCGAACGGCCCGACTACCGCGCCGACGTCGAGGCGCTGCTCGAGCTGTGCGCCGATCGGCGAGTTGCGGTGCAGACGATCAAGGCGATCGCCCGGAGCCGTTGGGTCGGCAGTCGGGAGGGAAAGTTCAGCTGGTACGAGCCGCTGACCGATCCGGACGCGATTCAACGGGCGGTGCACTACGTGCTGGGGAACGACCAGCTGTTCCTCAACTCGACGAGCGATGCCACCTTGTTGCCAGCCGTGTTCGCCGCGGCCGAAGCGGCGGTGCACGCGCCCTCTGCGGATGAGCTGCGAGCCGACATCGAGACGTTCGGCATCACCTCGCTGTTCGACGGTGACGCCCTCGAGCGCATCTGAGTCGGCGTCAGCTCAGTACGGCAGATCGGTGTCGTCGCCCGAACTTTGTCGCTGGGAGGTCGCTGAGCGACCTGGGAGCGACAAAGGTTCGGTTGCTGCGCGCCGCCACCATCTCACCTTGCCGCCGTACTCAGCGCCAGATGTGGGCAGCGGCGTCAACGGTGAGCTTCAACTTGGCCCATTGCACGTCTTCGGTGATGTCGTTGCCGTGCACGGTGCTGCTGAAACCGCACTGCGGGCTGAGGCACAGTTGCTCGATGGGCACGTACTTGGCGGCCTCGTCGACGCGCTGCGCCAGGGTGTCGATCGATTCCAGTTCGGCCACCTTCGAACTGATCAACCCGAGCACGACGGTCTTGTTCGCGGGCACGAAACGGAGAGGCGCGAAGTCGCCCGACCGTTCGTCGTCGTATTCCAGGAAGTAGGCGTCGACGTCGAGATCACCGAACAGCACCTCGGCCACGGGCTCGTAACCGCCCTCGGCGAACCAGGTGCTTCGGAAGTTTCCGCGGCACAGGTGGATCCCGACCGTGAGATCCGCCGGCCGGCCCTTCAACGCGTCGTTGATCAGTGCCGCGTACGTGCGCGGGAGCTCGTTGGGGTCGTCACCGCGTTCGACAACACCGGCGCGCATCTTCGGGTCGCAGAGGTAGGCGAGATTGGTGTCGTCGAGTTGGATGTAGCGACACCCGGCTTGGTAGAGCGCGGCGATCTCATCCCGGTAGCACTGGGCGAGGTCGGCGAAGAACACGTCCATGTCGGGATACGAGTCGATGTCGATCGCGGCGCGTCCACCGCGGAAGTGCACCATCGTCGGCGACGGGATCGAAACCTTCGGCGTCTGGGTCGTCACGCCGGCCAAGTAGACGAAGTCGTCGACTTGGATGTTCCGCACGTGGCGGAGAGGGCCGGTGACGGCCAGGCGGGGTGGTGTGAAGTGCACGGTCTCGGCAGCGTTAGAACTTGCAGCGATCGCCCCGCTGACCTCCACCCCAGCGAGTTGCTCGAGGAAGTCGAGGTGGAACCAGGTGCGCCGGAACTCGCCGTCGGTGATGCTGCGCATGCCGACCGACTCGACCATGCGCACTGCGTCGGCAATGGCCCGGTCCTCAATTGCTCGCCTTTCGGCGGCGGTGATCGCACCGGAGGCGAACTGCTCGCGGGCCTCGAGCAATGCTGCTGAGCGCAGCAGGCTGCCGACGTGGTCGGCTCGGAACGGCGGGTCGATCGGGCTCATGTTCGCACTGTAGGACAGCCGTCGCCAGGCCACAGGCCTGGGGTTTCTTCAGGGCGAACGATGGGCTGAAGTGGTCGGCGAGACCGTGGCTATTGTGAGACATATGGCACATGACTCCCATCCTCGATTCAGAGTCCACCATGCGTTGCGCATCAAAGGCTTCGTGAAGGTCGAGAACCTGGCCGAGTTGGCGGGACTACCAGAGGAAGAAGTGCTGTCCCACCTGCAGGCGATGCAGGAGGAAGGGCATACCAACTACCGCGAGAACCGCGGGCTCTGGCAACTGACTCCTGATGGTCGCGAGGCGTATGTCATCGCGTTGGAGGAAGACGTCAGCAAGCCAGGTTTTCGCGAAGGCTTGGCCGAGAAGTATCACCGCTTCCTCGCCATGAACGAATCGTTCAAGGCCCTGTGCGCGGATTGGCAGTTGCGAAACGGCGAACCCAACGACCACACCGACGAGGCATACGACCAGGGGTGCATCACGCGGCTCGGCGCGCTCGACGACGAGGCCCAGCCGATCTGTCACTCCTTCGCCGAGGTGGCCAAGCGGTACGACGGCTATGCGGCGCGTCTCACCGGCAGCCGCAAGGCACTCGAGAACGGCGATCAGCGAATGTTCACTGGCGTGTTGTGCGGCTCGTACCACGACGTGTGGATGGAGCTGCACGAGGACCTCATCCTCACGCAGGGGATCGACCGCCTCGCAGAAGGCAGTTTCTAGCTCCGCTCGTCAGCCGGTCGTGCCGGCCAGGAACGCTTCGAGCGCTGCGGTGAACTCCTGCTCGCGATCGAGGTTGCTGAGGTGGGCAGCATCGAGCTCGACCAGGCGGCTGTCACCGATCTGGCTGTGCAGCCAACGAGTCTGCTCGATCGGTGTGGCCTGATCGTCGGCGCCGCCGATCACCATGGTCGGGACCGCGATCGATCCGACGACCTCGCGGAGATCAGCATCGCGCAGGGCGGCGCACACGCCGGCGTACCCGTTCGGGTCGGTTGCCAGGAACGTCTGGCGTGCCAGTGCGAACCGGTCGGGGGCCCGTTCGGCGAAGCCGGGCGAGAACCAGCGAGCAATGACACCATCGACCAGTGCACCCATGCCCTGCGACCGAGCAATGCTGATGCGCTCGTTCCACAGGTCGGGAGCGCCGATCTTGGCAGCGGTGTTGCTCAGCGTCAAGGACACCAGCCGATCGGGGTGGTGGACGCCGAGCCACTGCCCGGTGATCCCGCCGACCGACAGGCCGCAATAGTGGAAGCGGCCCAACTCCTCGGTGTCGGCGACCGCCAGCACGCCGGCGGCCATGTCGGCCACAGAGTAGTCACGTGCCGGCACGTCGCTCTCGCCGTGGCCGATGTTGTCGATCGACACGATGTAGTAGTGCTCTTTCAACGCCTGCACCTGTGGTTCCCACATGCGGTGGTCGCTGCCGAGAGAATGGGTGACGATCAGCGGGGGTCGCCACGGTCGACCGGCCGTGGAATAGGCGATTCGGGTTCCCGTTGGCGTGATGGCGAACGAACTCATCTCAGCGAATTCTCCAGGATCGAAGTGACGTAGGCATCCGCCGCGGCACGGCGGTCGTCGGCGACGACCAACGCCGATGGCTCGACCTGCAGCGAGGCGAGGGCGGTGCCGATGGCTTCCATCGCCGCGCCTGCGGTCTGGAAGACCAGAGGGATGGCGAACCATTCTGCATGCCAACTCCCGAGCCCGCGCTCGAGCTCGTGCGGCTTGGCGTGAGTGATGATGGTCGACACGCCGAGGCATGCCTCGGCTGCCGCCATGGCCCGCATGGCGTCGATCGGATTCCGCTTCCCAGCGGCCGCCGAGGAACCACCGGCGCGCGTGGTGATCTCGCCGAGCGCCACGAGCTGGGCGATGTCGCCGCCCACCTTGTCGGCCCACCGGGCGAAGTCGTCGACGAGGGTCACGATCTCGATGATCGGTGCCCGGTTGGTGTGCCACGGCATCCGGTCGTTGAGGGCCAAGTGACGTGCCACGGCGTTGGCGACCTCATCGGAGATCCCCATCCGGTCGCCGATGAGACCACCGAGTTGCACAACGAACCAGGTGTGCCGACGCCTGACGTGGTCGAGCTGGTACAACCACCGAGCGGTACGAAATCCCACCGTGGTGACGTCGGCAGGCTGCAGGAAGGATCTGGCCTGGGTGGCGATGCTGCCGAACTGTCGGATGATTTCGCGCATCGACAACGTCGCGGCGTGGGCCAGCTCGCCGAGGTGGTCGATCGCCTCCTTGGCCATCAGCACAGTGGCCGAATCCACGACGTCCTGTGTGGTCAGACCCCGATGGAGAAAGGTCCGGGCGTGCTCTGGCAGTCGGGCACGCAGCACGTCGAGCAGTTCGAGCACTGGGGTACCGACCTGCCAACCGTCCGCCAAGATGCCGGGATCGACCGGCTCGCTGCATGCTGCGACGATCACCGCGGCCGCCTCGGCGGGGATCTCGCCGGCGTCGGCTTGCGCAGTCGCGACCGCTGCTTCGACCGCGGCCATCGCCGCGGTGCGCGACGACAGGGCGAAGATCACATCCATTCGATCGGTCGAGAAGCCGGGGTACAGGGTCATGGCTCAGACGTCGAAGAAGACGGTCTCGTCGTCGCCCTGGTAGCGGATGTCGAAGCGGAACGTCGGCACCGACGAGTCGGTGATGTCGACTCGCTCGGCGATCAGGGTGGCGCGCCGCGAGTCGGGCACGGACAACAGCACCGAATCGCTCGCATTCGCGGCCTCGTCGTCGAAGTAGATGCGGGTGAAGGTCGGGTTGAGCATGCCGCGTGCCTGGATGGTGACGCTGACGTGTGGCGCCTGCATGCCGCCGTCGGGGTGCGGGACCGGGCCCGGCCTGATCGTGAGGAAGGAGTAGGCGCCCGTCTGGAAGTCGGTCGCGCACCGCCCGAAACCGTTGAACGCCGGATCCTCCGGTACGTCGTTGCGATCGTCGTTGGGATGGTGGTATCGCCCGGCGCTGTCGGCTTGCCAGAGCTCGAGCAACGCGTCTTCGATGCGCTTGCGGTCGCCGTCCAGGACCCGACCTTCGATGCGGATGCGTTGCCCGATGGTCTCGGGCGACGTCAGGACGTTCTCTCCTTCCGCCGACAGCCGCATGGTGAAGTACGGGCCGACGGTCTGCGACGGGGTCTGGTGTCGGTCGTGGTCGCTCACGGCGTGGCCCTCGCACCGCGCAGCACGATGTCCCACCGGTACCCGAGCGCCCAGTTCTCCACGGTGATCGCATGGTCGTAGGCGGCGATCAGCAGATTGCGGCTGTGCTGCGGCACGGATTGAAAGATCGGGTCGATGTCGAGCAACGGGTCGTCGGGGAAGTACATCTGGGTGACCAGTCGCGTCGCGACCGACGGACCGAGCAGCGAGAAGTGGATGTGTGCGGGACGCCAGGCGTTTGGATGGTTGCCCCACGGATACGGTCCGGGCTTGATCGTCAGGAACTGATACTCGCCGTCGTCACCGGTACGGCACTGGCCGACACCGAGGAAGTTCGGATCGAGTGGGGCGGGGAACGCGGTCTCCCGCCAGTGCATGTACCGACCGCACGCATTGGCCTGCCAGATCTCGACCAGCGTGTGGGGGACCGGGTCGCCGTTCTCGTCGAGCACTCGCCCAGTCACGATGCTGCGCTGACCGATCGCCTCGCCACCGGTGCCTGCGTTCGTGGTCAGGTCGGCATCGTCGACGCTGAGATCGGCCCAGGCCGGGCCGGGTCCGGTGGTCTCGGTCAGTGTCTGGACGATCGCGATCAGGCCGTGTGACGGTGCCCGCTTCGCCGTAGATCTGTAGTCGGAGTACAGGAACGGTGGATGGTCGTCGTGGGCGCGTGGTGAGTAGGTGAGTGTCATGACTGTCGTGCCGATCGTGCCGTTTGGAACGCATGGTTGGCGGCAGGCACTCCGGCATAGATCGCCACGTGCTGCAACACCTGCGACAACTCGTCGTCGCTGACCCCCGTGGTCGTCGACGCCCGGAGGTGCAACGCCAACTCGTCACGACCGAGCGCAGCCAGGATGGCGATCGTGATCATGCTTCGGGTCTTTCGATCGAGGGTCGGGTCTGCCCACAGGTCGCCCCAGACGTTGGTCGTGATCCATTCGATGAACCCGCGGTCGAGGTCAGTGGCGTTGGCCGTCGAACGTTCGACGTGCTCGCGGCCGAGGACCTCACTTCGTATCCGCATGCCCTCGTCGAAGTCGCCCATCGGAGTTGCACGGTAGTCGGGGCGACGGCGATCGACTAGAACGCCAGGCCGGTGTAGTTCTCGGCCATCGCCGTCTGCGCAGCGACCGAGCCGGAGAGGTAGTCGAGTTCGGTCTCTTGCATGCGGTGTTCGAACTCGCCGGCGTCGTGGAAGGTGTGCAGCATCGTGGTCATCCACCACGAGAATCGAACGGCCTTCCACACACGCCGCAGCGCTCGGTTGCCGTAGCCATCCAATGCGGTGCTGGAACCCGCGGAATAGCGCTCGGCAAATGCTTCGCTGAGGTAGAAGACGTCGGAGAACGCGAGATTTAATCCCTTGGCGCCGGTCGGCGGCACGATGTGCGCGGCGTCGCCGGCCAGGAACAGGTTGCCCCATTGCATCGGCTCGGCAACGTAGCTGCGCAACGGGGTCACCGACTTCTCGATCGATGGCCCGGTGACCAACGTCGCGGCGGCTTCCTCGGGGATCCGGCGACGCAACTCGTCCCAGAACTGATCATCGGTCCACGAGGCCGCGTCGGTGTCGGCGGTGCACTGGATGTAGTAGCGCGACAGCATCGGGTTGCGCATCGAGCACAGGGCGAAACCTCGAGGGTGACGGGCGTAGATCAATTCGTGGCTGACGGGCGGCGTTTCGGACAGCACCCCCATCCAGCCGAACGGGTAGAGCCGCTCGTACTCGCGCCGGACATGGGAGGGCATGGCGTGTCGGCTGACTCCGTGGAATCCGTCGCAGCCGGCGATGTAGTCGGCGCCGATGGTCGCTGCGACACCGTGCACTCGGTAGCTGACCGATGGTTGAGCATCGGCGATGTCGTGGATCTGCACGCCCTCGGCCTCGAAGACGATCGGCCAGCCGGCGGCGACACCGGAGTCATACAGGTCCTTCTGGATCTCGGTCTGTCCGTAGACCATCACGGCGCGATTGACGAGCGTCACGAAGTCGACCCGGAACGGCGATCGCGAGTTGGAGATGGTCACGCCTTCGTGCACGAAGCCCTCGCGGTCCATTCGCTCGCCGAGGTCCAACGATCGCAGTAGGTCGCTGGTTCCCTGCTCGATCACGCCCGCCCGGATCCGCGCCTCGACGTACTCGCGCGAGCGTTGCTCGACCACGACGTTGTCGATGCCGGCTCGCCACAGCAGGTGCGACAGCAGCATGCCCGCAGGCCCGCCTCCGACGATCGCCACCTTGGTGCGCACGTGGGCACCATAACGAAATCGACGTCGGCACGTCGGTTCCACCTGCGGGAACGATCGATGCTCAGCGCCGCGTCTGCAGGCGCTAGGTTCCGCCGATATGACGAGCGTGCTCGACGGGCCACGGCGAGAGATTCGCCGCATCTTCCACGAAGGCGGCGCCAAGTGGGTCTCGGTCTCCGGCGACGGAGCCGAACTGCTGCTGTCAGACGGCCGGCGTGTCGACGAGCGTGATGCGGTGTACATGGCGCCGTGTGACCCCACCAAGATCCTGTGCATCCACCTCAACTACGACAGCCGGCGAGTCGAGTTCCGGGCGAAGCCGCTGACAACGCCCACGTATTTCCAGAAGCCGTTGACCGCGCTCAACTCGCATCGCGGCACGCTCCATCGCCCGGCCGACTGCCAGTTCATCAACTACGAGGGCGAGATCGCCGCGGTGATCGGCGCACCGATGCGCAACGTGGGGCCCGACGACGTCTGGGATTACGTCGCCGGGTTCATGCCCTCGAACGATGTCGGTCTGCACGATTTCCGCGACACCGACGGTGGGTCGATGCTGCGAGTCAAAGGCCAGGATGGCTACTGCCCCGTTGGGCCGGGCTTGGTCAGTGGCATCGACATCAGGCGCCAGACGCTGCGCACCTACATCAACGGTGTGGTCGTGCAGGAAGACCCGGTCAGCAACATGACGTTCTCGATCGACTACATCCTCGCCGACCTGTGCCGGCACATCACGCTGCTACCCGGCGACATCGTCCTCACCGGCACCCCCGCCAACTCGCGCCCGATGAACATCGGCGATGTCGTGGAGGTCGAGGTCACCGGCGTCGGGCGGCTGACCAACACCGTCGCCGAGAGTCCCGCACCACGACATCTCATCGGGCACCAGCCCACGGCGAGCGACGACGTGGTGCGCGTGGCCCGTGGAGGCGACTGGTGGGCTGACCGAGATGCCGAGCGAGCGCTGGCTACAGCCGCTGAGGAGAGGAACTAGCGGTGGGGAGCATTCTCGGCAATCGAGTGCAGCGGGTCGAGGATCCGCGGATGCTGATGGCGGGCGGTACGTACGTCGAGGACATCCCGGTCGACGCGGCATGGGTGCACTTTGTGCGCAGCGAGTACGCACACGGCCGGATCCTTTCGTACGACGTCGGCGAGGCCAAGAAGGCGCCGGGCGTGCTGGGGGTTTTCACCGGCGACGATCTCGACCTGCCTCCGTTCCCTCATGTTCAGCCGATCCTCAAGTCGGGCAGCGAACGCCCACTGATCGCCAGAGGGACCGTGCGCTTCGTCGGCGAGCCAGTCGTCGCAGTGGTGGCGATCGACCGGCACGCAGCAGTCGATGCGGCCGCGATGATCTATGTCGACATCGAACCGCTGCCGGCTGTGGTCGAGCTCGACGATGCCTTGAGTGACCGCACACTGGTTCACCCGACACTCGGGACCAACACCTACGCAACCTTCACGTCGGATCACCAGGCCGACTTCAGCGGGTGCGAGGTCGTGCTCGATCTCCGCGTGATGAATCAGCGGATCAACGGTTCGCCGATCGAACCACGCAGCGGCCTGGCGTACTGGGAGCCCGATGCGGACGGCGATCGGTTGGTGCACTACTCGGCCTGCCAGGGCGCGCATCCGACTCGCGACATCCTCGCCACGTTGTACGGACTGCCGTTGGATCGCGTTCGTGCGGTAGTGCCCGACGTCGGAGGCGGGTTCGGCGTGAAGTCCCGAACGATCGGGGAGGAACTGACGCTCGGCTGGCTCTCGCGGCAGGTTGGCGTCCCGGTCCGCTTCACCGAGACCCGCACCGAGGCCATGCAGGCAATGCCGCAAGGCCGCGGACAGCGCCTCGATGTCAGGATCGGCGGCACACGTGACGGTCGAGTCACGGCGTACCACCTCGAGGTCGTCCAGGACGCAGGCGCATACCCGCTGATGGGCGCTTACCTGCCGATGATGACGCAGCGCATGGCCCCCGGTGTGTACGACATCCCCAACTGCAGCTTTCACGGCGTCTCGGTGGCGACGAACAAGATCTCCGTGACTGCGTACCGCGGCGCCGGCCGCCCAGAGGCCGCGCTGGCGATCGAGCGGGCGATCGACTTCTATGCGGCCGAGATCGGCATGGACCCCGCCGAGGTGCGCAGCCGCAACTTCATCCCGAAGTTCCTGGAGCCCTACAGCACCGGCATCGGGACGACCTACGACGTGGGCGACTACGCCGAGGCGATGCGACGCGCCCTGGACGCTGCTGACTATCCCGCGCTGCGTGCCGCGCAGTCAGCCCAGCGGGCCGGTGGTTCGAGCGTGCAGACCGGAATCGGCATCGCGGTGTACGTCGAGATCACGGCGGCCGCGGCACCGACGGAGTACGGCGCGGTGCATCTGCTGGCCGACGGCCGCATGCGCGTGCTGACCGGTGCAACGCCATACGGACAGGGTCACGTCACGACCTGGAAGATGATCATCGCCGATCGGCTCGGCGTTCCGATGGATGCGGTCGATGTGGTGCACGGCGACACCGACGAGGTGCCGTCCGGAGGATTGACGGTCGGCTCGAGATCGGTACAGGTTGCCGGCTCGTCGCTCGTGATCGCCGCTGCCAAGCTCGCCGACGCAGCGCGAGAACGCGCCGCGAACCTGCTGGAGGCCGCGGTCGAAGACATCGTGCTCGACACCGATGCCGGCACCTTCCATGTGGCCGGGTCCTCGCAACCATCGGTCGGTTGGGCCGAAGTGGCAGCAGCGACGGGTGATCCGTTGGTCGGCCTCAGCGACTTCAAGGCGGCCCAGCCGACGTTCCCCTTCGGTGCGCACGTCGCTGTCGTCGAGGTCGACACCGAAACGGGCAAGGTGACTGTGCAGCGAGTCATCGCAGTCGACGATGCCGGCACGCTCCTCAATCCACTGATCGTCGATGGCCAGATCCACGGCGGCATCGGGCAGGGAGTCGCCCAGGCACTGCTGGAGTGGATGCAATACGACGAAGATGGCAATCCAGTCACCTCGAACTTCGCCGACTACCCGGTGATCTCGTCGGCGGAGTTGCCCAGCTACGAGTTGGTCCACATGGAGACACCCACGTGGGTCAACCCGCTCGGCGCCAAGGGCGCCGGCGAGTCGGGCACGATCGGGTCGATCCCCGCGGTGCTCAACGCCGTGGTCGACGCGCTGTCGCCCTTCGGCGTACGGCACCTCGACGGCCCGGCCACACCGCAACGGGTATGGGACGCCATCTCGATGGCGCAACGCTAAGTTTCAACGATCCGACCACTGGGGGTCATATGTCGTTCACCGATTCGAACACGGAGCAGTTTTCACTGCAGCAGCGCTACGAGGCCGCGCCCGAGCAGATCCTGGCGACGGGCATCCAGGCGCTCGTGCGTCTTCCGATCGATCTGATGCGCGCCGATCGCGCCAAGGGCTGGAACACGGCCGCGTTCATCTCGGGGTATCAGGGCTCACCGCTGGGGGGATACGACCGCGAGCTGCAGAGCCAGCGCAAGCTGCTCGACGAGCTCAACATCGTGCACGTGCCGGGGCTCAACGAAGAGCTTGCAGCGACGTCGGTGTTCGGTTCACAGGTCGCCCAGACGTACGACCGACCGAAGTTCGAAGGCGTCGCCGGGGTCTGGTACGGCAAGTCGCCGGGGCTCGATCGCGCCGGCGATGCGATCCGCCACGGCAGCTTTGGCGGAACCGGGCGCAAGGGTGGCGTGGTGCTGCTGGTCGGCGACGACGCAGCAGCCAAGTCGTCGACGCTTCCGTCGCGCAGTGATCCGACGCTCGTCGCCTTGCACCTTCCCGTGTTCTATCCGGGCACCGTGCAGGAGGTGCTCGACCTGGGCATTCACGCCTTCGCCATGTCGAGGCTGACCGGGCTGTGGGTGGCGATGAAGATCACGACACCTGTTGCCGACGGCTCGGGGATCGCCGAGGTCGCGCCCAGCCGGTTCGAGCCGGTGCTGCCCACCTTCGAGGTCGACGGCAAACCGTGGGTCCCGACCCTCAGTGGCCACGTGGGCGTGCCGTTCGCGAACACCCTGGAGATCGAGGTGCTCGGCAACCGCATCGAATGGGCGAAGCGCTACGTCTCCGCAAACCCGCTCAACCAATTCGTGACCAATCCGAGTGACGCATGGTTGGGGATCGTCGCCGGTGGCTACGACATGCAGCAGGTGCTCGACGCGTTGCGCGTGCTCGGCCTCACCACCGAACGACTCGACAGTCTTGGGGTCCGAGTGCTGAAGCTCGGCGCGCTGCACCCGCTGGACCGCGGCGCCATCCGCGAACTCGCTTCCGGCACGGCCACGGTGATGGTCTGCGAGGACAAGCTCGATTTCCTCGAATCACGAGTGCGGTCGGTCCTCTACGGATCCGCCAACGCTCCAGCCATTGTCGGTAAGTCAGACCACGATGGCAAGCCGCTGATCACGCACTACGGCGCGCTCACGATCGACAATCTCGTCGACTCGCTGCGTCGAGTGCTCACGTTGCGCATACCGGCCGACCAGCTCACCATGATCCGCAAGTCGGAGCCTGTCCGGATTGCTCTCGGGGCCGAGGCCGTGCGGACGCCGTTCTTCTGCAGCGGCTGTCCACACAACACCGGGTTGCTGGTGCCGGAGGGCTCGCTGGTCGGGGCAGGCATCGGCTGTCACGGCATGGTCAGCATCGTGCCGCGCGAGCAGACCGGCCATGTCACCGGCATCACCCAGATGGGCGGCGAGGGTGCCCAGTGGATCGGCACGGCGCCGTTCGTCGAGGATCACCACTTCTTCCAGAACATGGGTGACGGAACGTACTTTCACAGCGGTCAACTGGCCGTGCAGGCAGCAATCGCCTCGGGCACGACGATGACGTTCAAGATCCTGTACAACGCAGCGGTGGCGATGACCGGGGGCCAGGACGCGGCAGGTCTGCGTTCGGTCCCGGAGATGGCCCAGATGTTGATGGCCGAGGGCGTCAAGCACATCACCATCACGACCGACGACCCGGCGAAATATCGCGGCGTCAATTTGCCGAGTGGTGTCGACGTCGTGCACCGAGATGCAATCGTCGACGCGCAGGAGAAGTTGCGCAGCATCGACGGTGTCACCGTGCACATCCACGACCAGCAGTGCGCGGCAGAGAAGCGCCGCGACCGCAAGCGCGGCATCCTCGCCCCGTCCACGTTCCGGGTGATGATCGACGAGCGTGTGTGCGAGGCATGCGGCGACTGTGGAGTGCAATCGAACTGCCTGTCGCTGCACTCGGCGGAAACCGAGTTCGGTCGCAAGACCGTGATCGACCAGGCCAGTTGCAACGTCGACGCCAGTTGCCTGAAAGGCGACTGCCCGGCGTTCATCACCGTCAAGCCAGGCAAGGCCCGCAAAACCAAACGGTCCGCGGCCGCCACGACCGACCTGCCGTCACCGAAGCTCGTGGTGCCGGCGGATGTCGCCATCCGTATGCCCGGGATCGGCGGCACTGGGGTGGTCACCGTCAGCCAAGTGCTGGCCGCCGCCGCCCAGATCGCCGGAGTGGATGCCAAGACCGCCGACCAGACCGGGTTGTCGCAGAAGGCCGGTCCGGTGGTGTCGACGGTGACGATCGGCGACCCGACGCCGGGCCAGGTGGGGGTGCTGCTGGCGTTCGACGCGCTGGCGTCGTCGACGCCGGCCAACCTGGCTGGGCTCGACGCGGAGAACAGCGTCGCGGTCGTCTCTACGAGCATCGCCCCGACGGGGCGGATGATCGGCAAGGTCGCCTCGCACGGTCTCGATCTCACCCCGTTGCGAACCGAGCTGGCCAAGCGAACCGACGCGACGCGCAACCTCTACGTCGACGCGTCGCAGATCGTCACGGCGCTGCTCGGCAATGCCGTCACTGCCAACGTGTTCATGGTCGGTGTGGCTTATCAGGCCGGGTTCATACCGCTGCCCGGTGAGGCCATCGAACGGGCCATCGAGCTCAACGGCACGGCAGTCGAGCTCAACCTCGCTGCGTTCCGGTGGGGGCGTCGATGGACGATCGATCCCGGTGACGTCGAGCAGGCCGCGGGCGCCAGCGTTGCCTACGCACTGCAGTCGTACGCCGTCGAGGGGATCGACGACGCGGTGCTCCGCGACGTGGTCGAGCGGCGTGCCGGCGACCTGGTCGAGTACCAGAACCGGCGCTACGCGGCGCGCTATGCCGACGTGGTCGTGCGGGCGCACCGTGCCGAGCAGCAAGCAGGCGGAGATGGCAGGTTCAGCACTGCCGTTGCGCAGCAGCTGCATCACGTGATGGCGTACAAGGACGAGTACGAGGTGGCCCGTTTACTTCTGGCCGGACGATCACGCGTTGCCGCGCAGTTCGGCGACGACTCGACGATGACGTGGAACCTCTACCCGCCGATGTTGCGTTCCATGGGACTCGGGCACAAGCTTCGTTTCGGTCGCTGGTCCGTGCCGGTGATGTCGACATTGAGATCGATGAAGGGTCTGCGCGGCACGGCACTCGATCCCTTCGGTCACTCGAAGGTCCGGCGCACCGAGCGCGCCATGGTCGACGAGTACATCCAGCTCGTCGACGAGGCATCGGCGATGCTTGCCGGCGAGCCGGCCAAGGCGCTCGAGCTCGTCAGCCTCGTCGATCAGGTTCGCGGCTACGAAGGCGTGAAGCTGGCCAATGTCGATCGCTACCGCACCGAGGTGGCGGCGGTACGCCAGAAGTAGCAGCTACGCGGGCGCGGCCTACGGCCAGTCGGTGTCGTCGACGAATGCCTGCACCCGGGCGACGCATTCGCTGCGATCGTAGATCCCGTAGAGCGCTTGCTTCATGCGCGGCGGGTCGCCGAAGAAGAACAGCTCGTAGTGCGACTGGCGTCCTCCGAATGCGCTGATCGACATGTCCCAGGCGAGTCGGAACAGGGCGACTCGCTCGTCTGCCGAGCTGGCTGCCCCCTGCAGGTACTTGGCGATGTCGGCGCCGCGCGGGCCGGCGAAGTCGGCCTCGGTCGGGATGGTGATCAGCCCACTGGTCGTCACCAGTTGCACGATCTCGACCATTCGCTTGTACACGCCGGGGAACCAGTTGCGAGCCGCGTCGAGCGGCGGGCGGGCGGGGGTCATCACCCCGTACTGGTTCAGGGCCGCGCCGGCCTCGCTGGCGATCTTCAGGCCTTTCATGATCTCGAGGATCATGATCACCTCCGCCACCATCTGCTGCACGTGGGGCGCGTCGCCGGACCCGATCATGTCGATCACGGCCTGGATCACACCCAGGAACGCCTCGGTCTTGGCGATCTTCAGGTTCACCACTTGGTGCGCCATGTGCAGCACTGCGCCGGTCTCGGAATATGCCCGGTTGGCCAGCTCGACGTCGTTCATCAACAACACGCGTTCCCATGGCACCAGCACGTCGTCGAAGTAGACCATGGCGTCCATCTCGTCGAACCGCGAGCCCAGCGGATGATCGCGGTGACTGCGCCCGAGGTCGAGGGGCTCTCGGCACTGGAACGAGAGCCCCGGAGTGTTGTTGGGGATGCCGAAGGCCAACGCGTACGGCTTCATCTCGTCGCCACCCTTCACGACCGTCGAAGGGAAGATCAGGATCTCGTCGCTGATCGGCAGGGTGGCCAACATGCGCGCCCCGCGCACGATGATGCCGTCGGAGGTCTCACGCACGACCCCGAGCGCGATGAACGGATCGTTCAGCTCGAAGGCTTGCTTGCGTCTGTCGACCTGTGGGTTCGTCAGCGCATGGGTCAGCGCCAGATCGTTCTCGCGGACGTACTCGAAGTAGTTGCGGGCGTTGTCGGCGAAGTCGGGGCGGCACTGCCCGAAGTACTCCGCCGCGGTTCCCGCACCCATGAGGTTGACGTTGAGGTAGTCGGGCATGCGGCCCATGAACCCCAAGCACGCGTCGGCCCACACCTTGTGCATGGCCGAGCGACGCTCCAGGTCTTGTCGCGTCCGCGGGATGATGAAGCTCATGCCCACCCGGTCGCCCGTCGACGGCGACGGGAACGTCATCGTGTCGACCAGATCGGGACGGTGCTGCAGGTCGTAGAGCGCGGCGAGTGAATGCGCCGCGTTGGCGGTTCGCGGATGTGTGGTCGGGTCGGCGACGAGCTCGCCCTCGACCCACAATGCGGGCGGCTCTGACTGCAGCCTGTCGAGGACCTGCTGACCGGTACGTGCTCCCATAGATGCTCCGTGTCTCGCGTTGTGCTCTATAATCGAACAGATGATTCGAATGCCGAACGAGACTGTAGCACCGTCGCAAACTCTCGATCGAGGGCTGGCGTGTCTCGACTTCGTCGCCGCCTCGGATCGCGCGGTCTCGGTCGACGCCACCGCCGCGGCCCTCGGCCTGCATCGTTCGATCGTCTATCGACTGCTGCGCACGCTCGAGATGCGCCACCTGGTCGAGCGTGATGGGGAGGGCGACTACACCGCCGGCACGTATCTTGCAGTCCTCAGCCGTTCCGTACGCCGGTCGCTTCGCGCCGCGGCGGCGCCGGTGCTGGCCAACCTCGCCGAACGGCTGCAGATGACTTCGTTCCTTGTCGCGGTCGATGGCGACGAGGCGGTCACGCTCGACAGTGTTGAGCCGACCTCGTTGAACGCCCATGTCGCCTATCGACCAGGTACCCGCCATCCGATCGATCGCGGTGCGCCCGGGATCGCCTTGCTGGCCGGCCTCCCACCGATGCCCCACGAGCGAGACGCGGTGACCGAGGCCCGCCAGGTCGGGTGGGCGTACAGTGAGGCCGAGGTGATCGCCGGGCTTGCTGCGATCGCCGCTCCGATCGGCGACCAGGGCGCGATCGCCGTGCTGTGGCTGGCCGGGAACCCCATCGACACGTCGACGGTGGCCGAGCGGGTCGCCGCGGCCGCCGGCGATGTTCGGGCGCGCCTCGGCCTCGAACCGGTGTGAGCTTGCTGTGGAGTCCTTCAAGGCACCGGTGCGGGCGCGAATCACTCCGCAGGATCACGCCGCGGTCGACCCGCAACCGACACTCGTGGGTCTGGCGATCGCGCGTGGTCGGCCCCGAAAGGTGCGCTCAGCTGGAACACCGACCGCTGACAGATGCGACCTAGCTCACGCCCCAACCACCGTCGACGCGCAGCAATTGGCCGGTGATGTGCTTGCTCTCGTCACTGCACAAGAACACTGCAGCCTGGGCATGGTCATCGGCTGACAGTGGGCCACCGCCAGAGATCGGCATGCGCGCCTTGACGACATCGAGGGTCTCGGGATCGGAAGCGGCGCGCTTCGACATCGGCGTCAGCGTGAGCGCCGGGAGGATGGCGTTGAAGCGGATGCCGGCGGATCCGTACTGGCACGCACCGTTGATGGTCAGCGAGTTGATCCCGCCCTTGGCCGCCGCGTAGGCGAGAGTGTTGAAGGCCCCGGCGACCGGATTGGTCGCAGCGACCGACGAGACGTAGACGATCGACCCACCCGATGGTTGATCCAGCATGATCTTCACTGCTTCTCGCGAGCTCAAGAACGCAGTGTTGAGATTCAGGGCGACGGTGGTGTTCCACGACCGCAGCGACGTGCTGTGCAATGGTCCGTCGCCGAACGGACGACCGCTTCCGCCTGCACACGCCAGCAGCGCATCGAGTCGGTCGAATGCCTCAGCGCATCGGGCAAAGGCGCGCTCGGTCTCGGCTTCGTCGGTCAGGTCGGCCGCGACCCAGACCAGCTCGGTGTCGGGCCCGAGCCGATCGGCGAGTGCGAGGCAATCGTGCTCTTGCAGCGCTACGACGAAGAGGCGTGCCCCTTCAGCGGCGAACCGCAATGCCGCGGCTTCGGCGATACCGGTTGCGCCCGTGATCCCGCAGACCTTTCCAGCCAGACGCCCGTTGTCGTGAGCTTGGGTCATGTCTGGCAGGCCTCCATCGCGATGTTGATGAACTCTTGCACCGACTTGGAATGATCATCGACGCGCCACACCAGATGAAATTCGTCGTACCGCTCGATCGGGCGCAGCGGGCGGATGACCACGCCGTCGCGGGTGACGTGCGCCGCCTGCCAGGCATTGAGCCAGCCGATGCCCGAGCCGACCGCGACCATGTCGAGCATGCGCTCGACCTGGCTGGCCGGGTGCACGACCCACGCCGGGTGCACGTCCAACGCTGCGCAGTACGCAACCGTCGCGTCGTGGTAGGTCGGGGCGTCGTCGCGCTCGACGAGCAGTACCGGCTGCCCCTCGAGATCGCTGGCGTTGACGATCGGTTGCTCGGCGAGTGGGTGACGCTGCGGGACTGCGACGTGGTCGAACGCCACTCGCGCCAGCACCTGTGAGACCAGCATGTCGGGATAGGGGACCGGCGGGTGCACGAGCCCGACCGACAACCGGCCCTCGCGCAGGTCCTTGAAGATGCGCAGCGACGTGAAGGCCGAGGGTCGGACCGCGACCTGAGGATGGGCGTCGTGGAACTCGCCCGCCGATCTCAACGCAGCGTGCTCGCTGCCGTGGCAGTAGCCGAACGTCAATGGCTGGTCGGCCGACTCCGCGGCGAGCCGCAAGGTCTCGGCGAGGCTGGTGAACCGGTCGACGGCGCGTAGTGACGCCCGAGCCTCGTGCAGCAACCGCGATCCCGCTGGGGTGAGGTGAACCTGGCGTGTCGAACGTTCGAACAACTGCACGCCGAGTTCGGCCTCGAGCTCGCGGATTCGTTGCGACAGCGGGGGTGCCGTCATGTGGAGCCGGGCCGCGGCACGGCCGAAATGCTGCTCTTCGGCGACCGTGACGAAGTAGGTCAGCCGTCGCAGGTCCATCGCCCCGACCGTAGCATCGGCGACATAGATCATGACCCGTTGAGACATGATCCATGTCGCAGCAGGTCGTGGACTTCTCGGGGGTGCCTTGAGACAATCGTCACATGAAGATGATGTGGTTCCATTTGATGCCGTATCCCAACCTGCCCGACGACTTCAACACGAAGCATCGCAGCGTGTGGGTCGACATCGACCCGTCGTTGTTCGACCGGGATGTGATGGCGGAGACCTACGACACCTACATCGATCAGTTGGTCTATGCGGAAGACTGCGGTTTCGACGGGATCTGCGTCAACGAGCACCACAACAACGGCTATGGGCTGATGCCGTCGCCCAACCTGATCGCGGCCATCCTGGCCAATAGAACCTCGCAAGCAGCGATCACCGTGCTGGGCAACTCGGTGGCGCTGTACAACCCGCCGATCCGTGTGGCCGAGGAGTTCGCCATGCTCGACCTGTTCTCGCGCGGCCGCCTGATCGCCGGCTTCCCGGTCGGGACGGCGATGGACACGACGCACTCCTATGGTATGAACCCCGGGAACCTACGCCCGCGCTACTACGAAGGCATCGACGTGATCATGAAGGCGTGGCAGGCGACCGAGCCATTCGCCTACAACGGCCGGTTCAACCAGCAGCGGTACGTCAACCCCGTCCCGCGTCCGTGGCAGCAGCCGCACCCGCCGGTGTGGATCCCCGGGGGCGGGTCTGTCGAGACCTGGGACTTCTGCGCCGAGAACGACTTCGTGTACGGAGCCCTGACGTACTACGGGTACAAGATGGTGCGCGAAACCGTCGCCGGGTATTGGAATCGTGTCGAGGCACACGGCCGCGACGACAACCCGCATCGTTTGGCGGTGACGCAGTTCATCGGCGTGGCCGACACCGATGCCGAGGCATACAAGCTGTACCGCGAGCCCGCCGAGTACTTCTTCAACCGATCGCTGCATGTCTATCCCGGCTTCCTCGATGCACCCGGATACGTCACCGAGGCGTCGGTGCGCGCCCGCTACCAGTCGCAGGTACGACAGGTGGCCCGCAGCAAGCAGTTGAAGCACGATCTCACCTGGGACGAGATGGTCGACAACGGCTATGTCGTGATCGGTGGTTCCGACACCGTCCGCGAGCAGCTCGAGGAAGCGGCCCGCGAGCTTCGGATCGGTCACCTCTGCGCCATGTTGCAGTTCGGGAACATGAGCGACGAGTTGACCCGGTACAACACCAGGATGTTCGGCGAGAAGGTGGCTCCCGGTCTCCGGTCGATGTTCTCCGAGTACGACGATCCGTGGTGGCCGAAGAATGCCCGCTGACCGTCGATCAACGCGCCCGCCGCGACCAACCGCACCATCATCGTCCGAAGAGAGCCTCTCGTGAGCAAACGACTCATCTATCTGTTCGGGATCGCCGGCCACGCCGAGATGTCACCAGCCATGCGTGTCGTGGAGTCGGCCGGTTGGGAGATCATCGTCCCGTCGGTTCCCGGCTTCGATGGTGCGCCCGGCTTCCAACCCCGCGACGAGTACCTCGACTGGCTCACGACGTTCTGGGATTCGATCGATGCCACGGGTGCTGCGCCGTGCCCGATCGTCGGCGCCTCGGTGGGAGGCATGTTTGCTGCGGAGCTCGCTGCGCTGCGTCCCGAGGTCGTCACTGGCGTCGCGTTGCTGGCGCCGTTCGGTATCACCGACGCGTCGAATCCGGGGTTCAACGTCTACGGCACGCCGGCGTCGGAGCGGATGTCGCACCTTTTCGCCAAGGAGGTGCCGGAGGCGTTCGTGAAGCGGTTCGCCCACCTCGGCGACGAGGAAGCGCCGGTCGCCAGCTACCTCAGTGACGTAGCCGCTGCCAACATCTTGTGGCCACTGGGCGACCGCGGCACGATCAAGAGATTGCATCGCATCACCGTTCCCCGGCTGACGCTGTGGGGCGACCTCGACGAGGTCAACCCGGTCGGGAACGCCGCCGCGTGGGGTGGGGCAACAGTCGTCGCCGGCGCCGGTCACCTCATGGAGTGGGACGCGCCGGATCAGGTCTCGACCGCCGTCCTCGACTTCCTCAACTCGCTTGCCGGATGACGTCTCGCAACGCATCCACATATCGTTGGCGCGAGCCGAGGAACGAGTGAATCCCATGTGGCGCGCCCTCGATCAACCTGATCTCGACGTCGGGGTTGGCGGCGTGCTGTCGCGCCACGTGGTCGGCAAAGAACGCCGGGCCCATGCTCGGGTCGGCGCGCAGGATGATCATCGGCGTGGTGATGCGCGCGTCGGGGTCGTACCCGCTCAACGCGCCGCCATGGATCGCCGGGAGCCAGACGTCGGGGTCGCCGAGCATCAACGCATCGGCGCGGCTGTGTATGGCTCGGACGCTCATGTGGTCGCCGGCGCGTCCCCACGGCATGACCGCGTCGGCAACCATCGACTCGAAGAACTCGCGGGGCTTGCCCTCCCGCTGCGCCGCCCGCATGTCGGCCTCGAGCAACGGGAAGATGCCGGCCATGATGCTCTGCTCGAACAGGCTCTGATCACAGAAGTACAGCGGCGGATCCTCGCAGAGCGCGAACCGAACCAGGTCGGGTCGCGTCGCTGTGACGTGATGGGTGATCACGCCGCCGAGCGAATGACCGGCCAACACCACCGGCTTGGCGATCACCTCCTCGATGAAGGCGATCACGTCGGCGGCGTAGAACGGAACCGTGTACGTACCCGGCGCATGGTCACTGTGACCGTGCCCACGAAGATCGATTCGGAACACATCGGCATTGGCTCCGAGGTCCTCGACGACCTCGTCGTAGCCGGTCGAAATTCCGGACAAACCGTGCAGCAGAAGCACCGCGTCTGCACGCGACGAACCGTCGCGCGTCCATGCAAAATCAGTGTTCCGATGGTTGAAACGCATGGCGCCTCCGATAGTTGTTCGTCGAAATGTTGTGCACTATGGTGCCCATCGTCACAGGAGGTGTTCGCCATCGCAACGGGGCGCCGCGAATCCACTGTGAGGCATCTCGCATCCAAACAAGGGGGAATACATGGCTCGCCGATTCATGGCAGCCGCGGCCGCAGGAGCAATGCTTCTCGTCGCCTGCGGTAGCGACAGCAAGTCCAATAGCACGACCGCAGGCACCGCCGCGCCGGCTGCAACCGCAGCTCCTGGTGCGACCTCCGCGGCACCGACTGCGACCGAGGCACCGACCGCGACCGAGGCACCAGGAACCACGGCAGCATCGAGTGGCGGCGACGGCCTGGTCGGCTCGACGCCGGCATCTGCAGGTCCTGACTGTGGTCTCGGCAATGGCAAGAAGGCCACCGGCGATCCGATCAAGCTCGGCAACGTCTCGACCTCGGTGCCCGGCATCGACTTCAGCACAGGCCCGGCCATGATGAAGGCCTACTTCGACTGCGTCAACGACAACGGTGGCATCAACGGTCGACCGCTGCAGATGCTCGAAGAGAACGACAACCTCAAGCCGGAAGACGCCGCTGCCGCAGCCCGCAAGCTGATCGAGACCGACAAGGTCGTCGCCATGGTCGGTGGCTTCAGCATCCTCGACTGCCCGGTCAACGCTGACTACTACAAGCAGCAGGGCTTCTACGTCATCGTCGCCGGTGTGCCGGCCGAGTGCTTCAGCTCGCCGAACATCGCTGCTGCCAACATGGGGCCCGGCTACAGCGCGCTGGGAGCTGCCCAGATCGTCGTCGAAAAGGGCGCCAAGGGCACGATCGTCGGTATGACCAACAAGACCGCGACGTCGGACTACAACAACTCGCTCGTCAAGCTCTACGCCGAGGCCAACGGTCTCAAGTACGTCGACATCCAGATCCCGCCGCCCATCGAAGACGCTGACGGCGCAGTGCAGGACGCGGTCGCCAAGGCCGGCGAAGGCGGCGCGGTCGTGTTGAACTTCACGCCGCCGGAAGGCTTGAAGATCCTGAAGGCAGCCGAGAAGCTGGGCCTGATCGAGAAGGTCATCTGGGGCTCGTCGACGCCGCTCAACGACAACTCGGTTGCAGCAGCCCTCGGACCGGCGTGGGCCGACAAGCTCAACGTCAACGCCGAGCTCAGCCTGCTCGACGATCCTCGTCCGGAGATGCAGCTGTACCGAGATGTCTCGGCGAAGTACAACCCCGACGCACCGTTGGGCAGCTTCCAGCAGATGGGCTTCATGATCGGTCGTATCATCGTCAAGGTCCTCATGGACATGCCACCGGCAGACGTCAATGATCCGGCCAAGGTGAACGCAGCCATCAAGGGCATCGCCAAGTTCGACACCCACATCGTCTGCAAGCCGTGGTACTTCGGGGCTCTGCCCGCCGGCAACGTGCCGAACAACTACGACTACAACGTGGTCCCGGGTGACAACGGCACGATGGTGCTCGACAAGGATTGCTTCAAGATCGCCGAGGTCGAGCCGATCCTCACCGCAGTTCGCGCTGCCGAGAAGGACCAGGGCCTCAACACGCCCTGATCGGTCAGATCCTGACGACACAACAAGCCACATAAGGAAGAACCCTCGATATGCCAGGTCTTGGTGAATTGTGGCCCTACATCGTTTCGGGCCTGGCCTTCGGGGCCATGTATGCGGTGACCGGTACAGGACTTGTCGTCCTGTACCGGACCACCGGAGTCGTCAACTTGGCGTTCGGCGCCATTGGCTGCATGGGTGCCCACATCGCCTGGTCGCTACTGGGCGGCAGCTTGAAGCACCCAGGGCCACATGCAGTCGGTTGGCGCATCCTGGCGTACCCTGCGCTCGTCGCGGTGTGCGCTGCGCTCACCCTGTTGTACGGCATGTGGATCGCGCCGAAGCTTGCTCGGCGTGACCCGCTCGTCAAGTCGCTGGGCATGGTCGGCGTCGCGCTGTTCCTGCTCGGAATCATGAAGGAGCGTTGGGACACCTCGAAGCCGCGCTCCCTGGTGTTGCCGACCAAACTCTTCAGGGTCGGCGGCGCAGTGGTGACCTCGACCCAGATCGTGGCGTTGGTGTTCGCCGTCCTCGTCGTCGTGGTCGTGAGTGTGTTCCTGAAGACGACCGCCACCGGCACCGCCATGCGGGCGATCGCCAACGACCGTGACGTCTCGTCATTGCTCGGAGTCCCGGTTCGTCGTGTCGAGGCGTTTGCATGGCTCGGGTCGGGAGTCATCTGCGGCTGCGTCTTTTTGCTGCTGCCGTCGTTCTTCAACAGCATCGATCAGGGCACACTCACCTGGTTCGTGATCGGTGCATTGGGCGGGGCCATCGTTGGTCAGTTCCGATCGCTACCGATCACATTCGTTGCCAGCCTCGTGATCGGTGTGCTGCAGTCGGTGCTCACCCCGTTCGACGGGAGGCTCCAGTTCCTCCACGACTTCCAGAGCACCACGCCGTTCGTGGTCTCGGTCGTGGCGATCGTGTGGATCAGTCGCAAGCGCACGGTCATCTTGTCGGGAAGGGAGATGCAATGACCGCCGTAGCCAACGCGCCGGTAGCGCCCGTCAACAAGCGGGCGGTCGCTCGGGTGATGTCGAATCGTATGTTCGAGCCGGTCGTCGTCGTGTCGGTGCTCGGGCTGGCGCTGTTCGCTCTTCCCGGCTTTTTCGACGCGTTCTGGGTTGCCAACTTCACCCAGATGGCCGTCTACTCGATCGTCGCGGCCAGCGTCGGGCTGCTCTACGGCCGGGTTGGGCTGGTCTCGCTCGGTCAGGTGGCGTCGTACGGCATCGGCTGCTGGGTGACCATGCGACTGGCGTTCGCCACCACGCTGCCGTTCCCGGTGCTGCTGCTCATCGGCGGCCTGGTCGCCGCGGTCATCGGCGTGTTCATCGGCCTGCCGGCACTGCGCGTCAGTGGGCTCTATCTCGCCCTGGTCACCCTGATGTTGGCGGCGGGCATGGAGATCGTGCTCGGACAGATCAAGTTTCCCAACGGCGGTACCGGGTTCAAGGGCGTCGTCGCCAGCCTGAGCGATATCAAGCCGACCCGTCGACCGTCATTCGCGATCACCGATACCGGCTACTACCGGTTCATCGTCGTCGCCGCGTTCTTGATGTTCATGCTCGCCTCGTACGTGTTGTCCCGAAAGCCCGGTCGGGCGTGGGCCTCGATCCGACAGAGCGAGGCAGCCGCGTTGGCCGCGGGCATCGACGTGACCCGCTACAAGATCTGGGCGTTTGCACTCGCCGCCTTCATGGCCGGCGTTGCCGGCGGCCTCTATGCCGGCACCGTTCCGAAGGGGATGAGCATCGATGCGTTCAATCGTCAGTCGGCCATCTTCCTGATCGCTGTCGTGATCATGGGCGGCATCTACAGCCTGTGGGGCGGCCTGCTCGGCGCCTTCTTCGCGACCTGCCTGTTGAAGTTCCTCACCCAGAATGTGATCGGCCATCAGTTCTGGACGCGATTCTCACTGTCGTTGTTCGGCTTCGGTCTGCTCGCCAATCTGATCCAGAACACGAAGGCAGCCGAGAAGAAGGGCATCGAGGCGTGATCGACGTCCAAGGACTGTCAGTACATTTCGGTGGCGTGGTCTCGCTCGATCGGATGACCGTCCAGTTCCCTGAAGGGACCTGTGGTCTGATCGGTCCGAACGGCGCCGGCAAGACGACGTTTTTCAACGTGCTGTCGGGCTTCGTCACACCGCGCGCTGGCCGCATCGACGCCATGGGCCAAGACCTCTTCGCGCTTCCCGACTACAAGCGGGCTCGATGGGGCCTGCGGCGAACGTTCCAGACCGAGCAGGCAATCGAGAAGTTGACGGTGTTCGACAACGTCGCCACGGTCTACGAACACTCCGAGCATGCCGGCAAGGCCGGCCGCACCGCGGCCGTCGACGAGGCGCTCGAGTTCGTCGGTCTCACCGAGGTCGCTCACCACACCGTGCGCACCCTCGGCGTCAAGGAACGAAGGTTCATCGAAGTCGCCCGGGCCATCGTCGGTCAGCCGAAACTGATCCTGCTCGACGAGCCGGCCGCCGGTTTGCCCGATGCCGAGACGGCGCAACTGGGCCGGATCATCCGCAGCATCCCCGAACGCGTCGGGGCGACGGTGATCCTGGTCGACCACGACATGAGCCTGGTGCAGGCTTGTTGCGATTGGTCTGCGGTTCTTGACTTCGGTCGCCTGCTGGCGTCGGGCCCGACGGCCGAGGTGCTGCGCGACTCCAATGTGATGAAAGCCTATCTCGGCACCGAGGAGGTCGCCTGATGGCCACGTTGTCCATCGAGAACGTGTCGGTCGCCCGCGGGCCTCGCAACGTCGTGCACGACGTGACGATCGAGGTGCCGCCGGGTGAGGTCACCACGATCCTCGGCCCGAACGGCGCCGGCAAGTCCAGCCTCGCGCTGGCCTGTGCCGGCCTGGCCCGTGTCACCAAGGGGTGGGTGAACATGGAGGGCAAGAACCTGGCCAACCAGCGCCCTGAGCGAATCCGCGCCGCCGGTCTGTCGGTCGTGCCGGAAGGCCGCCGATTGCTGCCGCAGTTGACCGTCGAGGAGAACCTCAGGGTGGCCACCTACTCACTCGGTCGCAAGGCCGCAAGTGATGGACTTGCGTACACCCTGTCGTTGTTCCCGGAGTTGGAGAAGCGCTGGACGATCCAGGGCCGGTCGTTGTCGGGTGGCGAGCAGCAGATGGTGGTATTGGCCCAGGCGTTGGTGTCGCGACCGAAGGTGCTGCTGGTCGACGAGCTCTCGCTCGGCCTTGCGCCGATCGTCGTCAAGCGCCTGGTGCCGACGTTGGCCGAGGTGGCCGAGTCGGGTGTCGGTGTGTTGCTGATCGAGCAGTTCGCTCACGTCGCCCTGTCGCTGGCCAAGGCCGCGTACGTGCTCGAAGGTGGTCGGGTTCGCTACAGCGGGTCGGCGGCCGAGCTCACCGAGCGCCCCGAGCTACTGCACTCCGCGTACCTGTTACGCGAGCACGGGACCGGCACGACCTGAGGCTGCACGCGTTCGCCACCGGCGAACGCAGATGGCCCGCTTGCGCTGGGGCTGTGAAACAATCCATCGTCGTCACCATCTCGCTGGGGGAACCATGAAGCAAAGCACCGACCGGATTCTCACGACTCATGTCGGCAGCTTGGCTCGCCCGCACTCGTTGCTCGACATCATGAAGGAGCGTGAGCACAGTCGACCGTACGACGCCGAGGCGCTCGATCAGGAGATTGCTGCTGCTGTCAAGGACCGGGTGCAGCAGCAGGTCGACAACGGCATCGACATCGTCGCCGACGGCGAGATGAGCAAGGTCAGCTTCCTCGGCTACGTCAAGGATCGCGTCGGGGGTTTCGAGGTCGACATGGGCCCGTCGACGATGGCCCCGTCGTGGCAGGCCGAGTTCGACATGTTCCCCGAGTACTACACGGAGTACTTCAAGAAGTACTCGTCGGCGGTCAGCCCGCTGCGCCGGATCATCGCCAAGGGCCCGATCTCGTACACCGGCCAGAAGCTGCTGCAGATCGACATCGACAACCTCAAAGCGGCGTGCGAAGGACTCGACATCTCCGACGTCTTCATGCCGGCCTCGGGCCCCAGCGGGTTCGGACGCAACGAGTACTACAAGGAATACGAGGAGTACCTCAACGCGATCGCCGAGGCGATGCGCGAGGAATACCTCGGCATCGTGGAAGCAGGTTTCATCCTGCAGGTCGACGACCCGTGGTTGATCGACACGCTGTGCAATCCAACCCAGCCGCTGGAGAGCCGGCGACGTTCCGCCTCCATGCACGTCGAGGCGCTCAACCATGCCCTGCGCGGCATCCCTGAGGATCGCATTCGTCACCATACGTGTTACGGCTTGAACCACGGTCCACGATTGACCGACATCCCGCTGAAGACCGCCTTGGAATACACCTTCCAGATCAACGCCCAGGCCTACTC
This sequence comes from Ilumatobacteraceae bacterium, assembly GCA_039931555.1. GTDB lineage: Bacteria > Actinomycetota > Acidimicrobiia > Acidimicrobiales > Ilumatobacteraceae > JAENVT01. Next base: position 36,226 of record JBDTRP010000012.1, read on the forward strand.
GTTCGAGGTGATGAACCCGCGGCACATGCACGAGTGGCGTCAGGTGCAAGAGGTCGGCGTGCCCGACGGCAAGATCTTGATCCCAGGGTTGCTCGGCCATGCCAACAACTACGTAGAGCACCCCGAACTGATTGCCGAGTTCATCTGCAACTATGCATCGATCGTCGGCAAGGAGAACGTGATCGCCGGCGCCGACTGCGGGTTCTCCTCTCGGGCGAGCTACGCGCCCGAGGTGCACCCGACCGTCGTGTGGCCGAAGTTCAAGGCGCTCGCTGAAGGTGCGGCAATCGCCACGAAGAAACTGTGGGGATGACGAACAGTACAATCCGCACCGTCACACCAGATGGGGGTCGTGGCGCAATCAGAGGGGGTATGGAATGACTGACACTGCCGAGCAGGTGAGCTTTCCAGGGCCGGACGAGATCGAGGGTTTCTGGGCGTTCGACAAGATGCACGCGCCACGGCCGCTGCACCCGTTGTCGCAAGACCTGGTCATGTCGACGTTGGCGGTGGGCTTCACGAAGGCCCAGGCCGAGTATGACTGCCCGGTAGTGGCCTCGAACCAGGCCATCAACCACTACTTCTACATGGCCTTCCACCCGCACCCGGATGAGGCCGTCGTCGAGGACCGCATGTCTCGCTACCTCGACACCATCGACCAGAAAGTCCCGCTCGTCGGCAAGCGCTGGACCAACGAGTGGCTGCCACTGATCCGCAACCGCAACGAGGCCGAGCGCGATGCCGACTATTCGGGCCTCAGCAACGCCGAGCTCCTCGCCAAGTTCGACGACATGACCGACTGGATGACCGAGATGTGGTACATCCACGGTCACATCAACTTCGCATTGGTCTCGGGCGCACGGCTGAGCGACCTGTACACCGACGTGATGCACCCGGACGACCCCACCGAGGCCTACCAGATCCTTCAGGGCTACCACACCCGCCCGGTCGACGCCGCCCACGGCCTGTGGCGGCTCAGCCGCGTCGTTCGCGACAGTCCGACGTTGCACGTACTTTTCGACGAGACCCACCCTCGCGACCTCGCCGAGAAGTTGAGCAAGACCGACGAGGGGCGGGCGTTCCTCGACCAGCTCAACGAGTACCTCTACGACTTCGGCTGGCGCAGTGATGCTGTGTACGACATCGCCGATGTGCCGTGGCGCGAGAATCCGTTGATCCCGTTGGGCAACATCGCTCGGTACATCAACATGCCCGACGAAGACGACCCCATGATCCAGTACGAGCGCGCCGTCAAGCACCGCGAGCAGCTCACTGCCAAGATCCTGGCCAAGCTCGCCAGCGACCCGGAGCAGCTCGCCAAGTTCGACGACCTCTTCGACGCGGCTCGGTTCGCTGTCCCGCTCACCGAGGATCACGCGTTCTACATCGATCAGATGGGCGTCGTGCTGCTGCGCACGTTCTGTCTCGCTGTCGGCGACGCGCTGGCTCGCGACGGTGTGATCGACGACCGCAACGATGTGTTCTTCCTCTTCAAGGACGAGGTGCGCGACGCCCTCGTCGATGGAGGCGACCAGCGCGCCACGATCACCCAGCGAAAGGCCTCCGTCGACGCCGCTGCGCAGGCGTCGCCGCCAGGCGCGGTGGGCACACCGCCCCCGCCGCCGTCGGGCGATTTCGTCGACCCGTTCATGGACGCCATCGTCACCCGTCTGCTCGGCATCAAGCCTCCGGCGGAAGGCGAACTGGACCCCGACGTGATCGACGGTGTTGCCGGGTCACCAGGCATCTACCGTGGCGTCGCCCGTGTCGTGAAATCGCTCGAAGAGGCGGGCGACCTGGAAGACGGCGAGATCATGGTGTGCGAGATGACGCTTCCACCGTGGGTGCCGATGTTC
>JBDTRP010000013.1:0-6871 GCA_039931555.1 Ilumatobacteraceae bacterium
GGTGCCGGAGCAGGAGCAGGAGCAGGAGCCGGGGCCGGAGCAGCTGCTGGTGCCGGAGCCGGAGCCGGAGCCGGAGCCGGAGCCGCGGGCTTCGATGCCCCGGGCTTTGCGGGGGCGGCTGCGGGTGCAGGGGCCGCCGCCGCCAAAGCGGGGTCAGGTGCCGGCGCCGGGGCTTCGGTGGCGAGGGTCGTGGCTGCCGCCGGGTCCACAGCGAGCGGAGCGACCGTTGCCGCCACGGTGGTGGTGGTGGTCGCCGCTGTATCGAGCGGGGACAGTGTGGTCGGTGGTGCGATGGGGTTACCGAACTCGTCGACGTAGACGACACGGTGGATGGTCTCGACCAGGGTGGTCGGCGGCGCGGCATCGGCCTGCTTGGCCTCGAGCTCGCGGGCGTCTGCGGTGGCCAGCGACGCGATGGTCGCCAAGAAGCCCGATGTCGCCAGGCCGGTGGCCAGGATGCGACCGGCGGCCGCCACGTGACGCCGGCGGCTGCCGAACAGTCGGACACTGGTCTGTCGATCGACCACGGGCACCGTGGCTGTATCGGTGGGTTGGATGACGATCTTCGGCGGCGAGACCGATGCGGCCGCTGCCGTCTCCGGCACACCACTCGGTGGGCTCCAAGGCGCCCGGGTCGAGGCGATGCCGGCCGGCGGGGCCGGCACCGGGCTGACCATCGGCTGGGCCGCGGGCGTCGGGGTGGCGCCGCTGCGCTTCCCCAACTTGGCGAGACGGGCGAGTTGTTGTTCGTTGAGTTCACTCATTGGCAGTTCCACACTCCGTTGTCTTCAAGTTGCGGCTTGACGCATCCTGGTGGGATAGGGGGGATTGGCTTGTTCGCCGGCCAGTCGCGTGGGATGCGAGCGCCCGGTGGCACGCTCGCACTCGCGGGAGCGGCGGTCGTGACCGACGGTGCCGGCGGTTGGGTCGTCGGTGCGGCGGTTGGTGTCGGTGCTTGGGTCGTGGGTGCGGCGGTTGGTGCCGGCGCCGCAGTCGGCGATGGTGCTGCCGTGGGCACAGGGGTCGGCGCGCCCGCCGTCGTCACTGGCGCGGCCGGGCTGGTCGGCTGCGATGACTCGGGTCGTGGTGCATCGGGTGAGGCGCCGGCATTGCCCTGCGGCGCAGCCGCGGGGCCGGCGACCGGCGCCGGCGTGCCGGACGGTGCTGTGGGCGCCGCCGAAGCAGCGGTTGCGAGTACCCCAGCCCCGGCCGACGCGGCAACGTCGGCTGCACCGGCGATGGTCTCGGCAGTGGTCTCGGCAGTGGTCTCGGCAGTGGTCTCGGAGTGGACCACGATGTAATCGTCGATCAACTCCATCTGCTTGCCACCTGCGACCTGTGGTGCGGCGCTGGCGAACAGGCCACCGCCGACGGCTGCGATGGCGACGCAAGCGATGCCCAGTGTTGTGGTAGCGGAAATGATGTACGTGACTGCGAGGCGGCGTTCCACATGGTCACCTTTCTGTCATCAACTTGTCATGAGACGGCTTAAGACTCACCCAGATGTGTTCTGGGCCGTATCGTCTATCGGCTACCGATCCGGCCTGCTCAAGAAAGTTCTCGTCAAGAAAAGGCCGCATCAGCGGTGTCCGAAATGCCATCTCAGTCGTCGGTGCCGGTGTGGTCGTCGGACTCGGGTTGGTGGGCGATCGTGCCGTCCGGGTGGCGGTCGACCGGGTTCCGTTCGCCGCCGTCGGCGCTGTGATCGGGCTTCGCGGTCGGCTGTGGCTGTGGGGCTGCAACTGCGGCCGGCACGGCCCGCGGCGGGCGAGCGGTGGTGGTCTGCGGTGCGGACGTCGTCAGCGGTTGCGTCACTTCGACCGGCTCCGGAACCGCGGCCAGGGCGGCTGGTTCGGTCGCCGCAGGTTCCACCGCGATCGTGACCGGTGCGACGGTTGTTTCCGCGCCTGTCGTACGAACGACGATGTAGTCGTCGATCTTCTCGACCATCTTGACGCCGGGGTTGGGCGGCGACGCCGCCTCGGCGAACAATCCGCTGGCGACCGCAGCAACCGCGATGCACGCCGTGGCGAGCGTGACGGTGAGCGATATTGCGGAGATCTGTGCTGTGCGACGTTCCATCAGCGACACCCTTCTGTCATCATTTCGTAATGACACGTCGTAAGATCAAAAAGGGTTTGGTCTTAAGGCATAAAGTTGTCGCGAGTTCCCATTATACCCATCGCGACCGATCTCAAACACCGTCGGCGATGCCCTCTGCGGCCTCGTACCCACGCAGCGGGTGTTACAGGTCCGTCACGCTGATCGCGGCGGTCGGGCACATGTCGGCAGCCTGTTCCACTGCCGGGCGCAACGACTCGGGGGGCTCTTCTTGCAGGAGGTACAGAAAGCCATCACTGCGAACCTCGAACACCTCCGGGCAGAACTGCATGCACGAGCCCGTCGAGGCGCACACGTCGTAATCAACAGTGACTTTGTATGCCATCGTGGCTCCTCGATCTCAGGCCTTTGCGGGACGATAGCCGTCGGCGACCGCATCGTCGACGTTGGCGTAGCACCGCTCGGCCACGGTGCGGGCGTAGAACCGCCCGCCCGGGACGTGGAAGATCCCCGAGTTGTCGTTGGCCTTCACGAGATAACCGTCTGGGCAGCCTCCGTTGACCGGCGCTTTCCAGCGCGCTGCAGGCTCCGCGGGCGTCGGGTCGGTGCCCGCGGAATCAGCAATCTTGCCGGTCTGGTGGGATGTGGCCCGTGGCTCGGTCTCGAGCGGCGGCCATGTTGCTGGTGCGGCGGGCGCAGCCTGCCGCTGCCGCCAGACCCGGTAGGCGCCACAGCCTCCGGCCGCGAGCACGCCAAGCCAGAACAATCGCCGCATCCAACGCATCATGGGCGTTGACCCTACAACTGATGGCGTTCGTGAGCGTTCAATACCGCTCGGAGTGAGGCGGTGATGATGTTGGGGTCCACACCGACGCCCCACAGCACCGAGCCCTCGGCCTGCGATGTTTCGACGTACGCGACTGCGTTGGCCTCCGAGCCCTGCCCGATGGCGTGCTCGGCGTAGTCGAGCACGTTGAGTTCGGCGTCGACGCCGTCCCTCAATGCGTGGACGAACGCGTCGATCGGCCCATTTCCTTCGCCCACGATGGTGACAGGTGCGCCGTCGACGACGAGCTGGGCGGTGATCGACGTGCGCGCGGTGGCCGAGTCGCTGTGCAGTTCGTGACTGTTCAGTCGGAACCGTGGCTCGGACGGCAGGTAGTGCTGCTGGAACGCCTCCCACATCACGAGGGGGCTGATCTCGGTGCCGGAATCCTCGGTGATGTGCTGGATGGTCTTGGAGAACTCGATCTGTAGGCGTCGCGGCAGGTCGAAGCCGTGCTCGGCCTTCATCATGTAGGCGACGCCACCCTTGCCCGACTGCGAGTTGACCCGGATGACCGCCTCGTACGACCGTCCGACGTGCTTCGGGTCGATCGGCAGGTACGGGATGCCCCATTGGTCGTAGTTGTCGGGGAGGGCCTCGAAGCCCTTCTTGATCGCGTCCTGGTGGCTTCCGCTGAACGAGGTGTACACGAGGTCGCCGGCGTAGGGATGTCGAGGCGGCACTGGCAGGCGGTTGCAGTACTCGGCGACGCGCCGCAGCGCGTCGATGTCGGTGATGTCGAGCTCCGGATCCACGCCGTTGCTGAACAGGTTCATGGCCAGGTTGACGATGTCGACGTTTCCGGTGCGCTCGCCGTTGCCGAACAGCGTCCCTTCGACGCGATCGGCTCCCGCCATCACCCCGAACTCGGCGGCCGCCACGGCGCAGCCGCGATCGTTGTGCGGGTGCAGGCTGACGACGACGGAGTCGCGGTTGCGGATCGTGCGGCCGAACCACTCGATCACATCTCCGTAGACGTTCGGCGTGTAGCACTCCACCGTGGCGGGCAGGTTGAGGATGATCGGCTTCTCGGGAGTCGGCTCGACGACGTCCATCACGGCCTCGCAGATCCGAACCGCGAACTCCGGCTCGGTCAGGGTGAAGCTCTCTGGCGAGTACTCGTAGCGGATCTCCGTGTGCCCCATCGTCTGCTCCAGCTTCCGGCACAACTTGGCGGCGTTCACGGCGATGTCGACGATGCCGTCCATGTCGAGACCGAAGACGACCTCACGCTGCAGCGGGTTCGTCGAATTGTAGAAGTGCATGATGGCCCGCGGTGCGTCCTGCAGACACTCGTACGTTCGCTCGATCAGCTCGGGTCGGCATTGCACGAGCACCTGGATCTCGACGTCATCGGGGATGAGGTCGTCTTCGATCAACTGGCGGATGAAGTCGAAGTCGGGCTGGCTGGCAGCGGGGAAGCCGACCTCGATCTCTTTGAAACCCATCTTCACCAGCGCGTCGAACATGTGCCGCTTGCGCTGTGGGTCCATTGGGTCGATCAGCGCCTGGTTGCCATCGCGAAGGTCGACGCTGCACCACAGCGGGGCCTTGTCGATCACGACATTCGGCCAGGTGCGGTCATGGAGGACGACCGGGACGAACGGCTGGTACTTGGTGAACTGCATCTTCTTCGGGGTAGCGGGTTGTGGAGGCATGGCTGGCTTTCTGGAAACGTGGTGAATGGCGGAGACGACTCGGAAAAATGAAGAACCCCCCGACCGATCGGCGGGGGGGTGCGGGCAAGCGTGAAGAACGCGACGCTTGCCCTACATAAGCAGAAGGAGGGTGCGAGCAGCGGACATCGGTGTCAGTCTGCCCGCGATCGCCGCAGTTGTCAACGCGTCAGGCGACGGAGAAGTTGCCGAACTGCCACGGGTCGGTGTGGTCGAGGCCGTCGGTCTCGTCGGCGAAGCCCGGGAACACATCGTTGCGCGTCGTCAGCGGGTCCCAATCGGCCGGCGCGGAATGCATCGTTCCCAAGTACGGGACGGCGACGTCGAGCACGTCGCGCCACGGGAGGTCGTCGGGCACGCAGACGCCCTCGTTCGGGTGTTCGATCATCCAGCTGACGGCGGCGATGATCGACCCGGCGACCTGCAGCGTGGTCGCGCTCTGGTGTGGCACGATCGCCCTGGCTTGCTCGATGGACAGCAGCGAGCCCGTCCACCACGAGCGGTAGGGGTGGCCCATCAGCAAGACTCCCAGCTCGTCTCGGCCACTGGTGATCTCGTCGTTCAGGATCCGCTGGTTCGATTGCATCGTCCAGTTGCGCATCCGCAGTTCGAGCACACTGGCGACCGCTGCGTCGGACGGGCAGTAGGCGTAGTGCACCGTCGGGCGGTACACCGGGTTGCCATCGTCGCCCAACACGGTGAGGTGATCGCTGATCGTCAGGGCCTCGCCGTGACGAACGATCATCCCGCGAATCTCGCCGACGGGCACCCACGAGCGAACCCACGTCTCCATTCCCGGGCGGGCGATGCAGATCTGGTTGCACGGGCCGAAACCGGTGTGCACGTACGCGTTCGGAGGCAATCGCTTCTCGTGCGTTCCCCAGCCGAGCTCGGCGGGGGCGATGCCCTCTTCGTAGAACCCGTCGACCGACCAGGTGTTGACGAACTCGTCGACCTCTTTGGGCACATCGGTGATCTGTGTGTCGCGTTCGGCGATGTGGATGACCTTGGTGCCGGTCAGCATCGCCAGCGTGGCGTAGTCCTCGATGGCGAGGGCTTGCTCCATTGCCGCGACGTCGCGGGCAAGGCCGTCGTGCAGCATGCGGGCGGCGATCTCAGTCAGGGCCTGTTTGGTGAAGTGGCTGACCAGGCCGGGGTTTGCCCCGTGCTCCACGACCGCCGTGGCGCCATTGTTGTCGCCCCATGTGGCGATCATCCTGCGCAGGTCCATGTGGCGCACGTAGAGGGTGCGATCGAGCGGATGTGTCGAGGCCATGTCGTCGTACGGGTTCCACACCTCGACGCTGGTGTTCAGATATCGCACGCCATGGTCGCGGCACCACTGCAGGATCGTGGGGTTGTCGATGTTCCAGGCCAGGTCGAGGAGAAGATCACCGTGCCCGACTCGCGCCGCCAGGAACTCGTCAATGTTCTCCGGCGTGACCTGATCTTGCTGGTACGTCGCCCCCTTGGCGATCGAGTCGGCAACCCGGGCGCGGTTGTCGAGCACATCGACGATCGTGATGCGCTCCGGATCGATCGCCAGATCGCGGATCAGCAACGGCACCGTGCATTGGGCGACCGAGCCGCAACCCAGCACCAGCACGCGCTCGGGGCGCATGGTTATTCGGCGTACTCCGGGGTCATCGTTGCCAGCTCGAAATCGAGCGTGGCAGCTTCAGCACAAACCAGCAGTGACTGCCAGTCGTATGCGATTCCCTTGCGGCCGGACGTCGTTGTCCTGTCGAATGATTCCATGACTGCGCCTCCTCGAGACGTATTGGGGGGTGAGATCGGTTCCTTTCTGGCCGGGCTGTCCGGCACAGGCGGTGCGACGCTAACGGCGTCGAACGCGCACGACTACTATTTGATTCATCAGGCGGTTTTTCTGCCGGTACGGTCAGTGCGACTGACTCGGGGCGCAGGCTGATGCTGAGTCAATCAGTGTTGCCTCGTTGTACCTGCCGTAGCCGGGCGATCGCCGGTTCGGTGAGCGCTGTTCACCCAACGTCGCCAGCCGAATGGTCGGGCGCGATTCCGGCAATCCCGGTACCGAAATCGAACCCGTTGAGCCTGGTTGGGTGAGGTGTGAGTACTGGGCGTACCGAAATCGCGCCCGACACACGACTGGCGCATGCAGCGCGCTCCGAGTGGCACATCGGCGCTGCCTTGCTGCTCGAATCACGGGGTCGCTGGTCCGGTTGCGTGATGTAGCGACGCGCAGTACCTTTACATTCATGAAAGAGGTAAAGAACCGTCGCCGAGGCGCGACACGGATCAGTTCCAAGCATCAGATCACGATCCCGGC
>JBDTRP010000014.1:0-17750 GCA_039931555.1 Ilumatobacteraceae bacterium
TGGTGGCAGATCGACATCCTGGTCGTCACCGACACCATCGTGTCGTTCGGCCCCGAGCACAACCCGAACAACCTCAACGAGACCAACTTCGGGATGAGCCACCTGATCGGTGTGCTCGAGGGCGTCGGTGCCGTGACCAAGGCACATCGATCCACCGATCCGCTCGGAGCCGGCGGCGTCATCGCCAACTTCACCTTCGACAATCACGACCTGTCGGTCTACGACCAGATCTGGCTGATCGGTTGGGACAGCGGTTCGCTGCCGGTGGCGGAGCACGACGCCCTCTGCAAGTTCATGAACAACGGCGGCGGCGTCTTCGCCACCGGCGACCACGCCTCATTGGGCTCGGCTCTGGCCGGTTCACTGCCGCGCGTTCGCTCGATGCGTCGGTGGGACTCGCCACCGCCTCCGCTCGGCCCGACTCGGGTCGACACGACAGTTCCGGACCATCACGGGGTGGTCGTCTTCGAGAACCAGTCCGACGACATCCCCCAGAAGCTGCAGCTCAAGTGGTATCCGTGGAATGAGTTCGTCTTTGCCCGCCAGGTCTACCCGCACCCGCTGCTGTGCAGCTCGCAGGGCCCGATCACCGAGTTCCCCGACCACATGCACGAGGGTGAGGTGCTCGAGCCAACGGTCCTCGACACAGTGATGAGCGTCGGAGGACAGAACTTCGACGAATACCCCGTCGACGCCACCGGCCACCGTGTCGCGCCCGAGATCGTCGCCTGGGGATGGAGCGGCGGGTATGCGGATCCGGAAGTGATGCACGGGATCCACACCGGCGATCCAGGCACGTCGAACAAGCGCTGGACCGGCACCGTCGGCGCCTACGACGGCAAGCGCGCCGGGGTCGGACGAGTTGTCGTCGACTCGACATGGCACCACTTCTTCGACATCAACCTGATCGGCGACAACGCCGCCAACCGACCGGCGTTCAACGATCCTCGCAAGACGTTGTGGAGCAAGGGCTTCACCTACTCGGCGGACGGGCAGCGCATCCTCGGCCTGATCGACCAGTACTACCGCAACATCGTGCACTGGCTCTCGCCCGGTGTCGGCCTCAACCATTTCGGTGCGTTGGCCACGGAGCTGGCGATGGCCAAGCAGATCACCGAACTCCTGCACACCGACGAGATCAGCGCGTTCGAGATCGGGCGACACGCGTGGGAAGTGGCGATCCGTTGGTACCCGCCATGCATGGTGATCGAGCTGAACCGCGCCCTGCTCGACAGCATCCCGAGACTGAAGCCCGTGCCGTTCGGGCCGTGGGACTGGCCACAGCCTGGCCTCGACGGCGGCCCGCCGCGGCCACCGATCCCGCCCATCGCGCTCGCCCAGGCGGCGCTCGGGGCCGCGATTCTGGCGGTCCACGAAATGGGTCCGGAAGGGTTGATGTCGAGGTCCGCCGTCGAGCGCCTGACCGACGTCGGGCTGCGCGGCATCCGCCAGGCCGTCGACCAGCAGATCGACGTGACGCGCGAGGCGCTGAAGCAGCTCGAACGGACAGCCGAGCTGATCGAGGGCTGACCACAGCAGCAAGGTGCGATGCTCGGAGTATGCATCGGCGCCACATCTTGTGTCAGCGGAGTACCGCAACCAGGCAGACTGACCGACGTCGGTCGGTTGCGAACCCGCTCCATTCTCACTGGGCAATCGGTGTCCGTGATCGCCGGGCGAGATTTTGTCCGAGCACATAGACGGTCCGCGGCTCTGTTCGCTCACACAGAGCCCCGGCGTCCCCCGCTGACGGTCACTCGCGAGCACCTCGCCGCGCCCAAGGATGGCGCCCAAGCTCCTCGGGTGAAGTCGTGGTCGGCGGGAAGCTGAAGGAGTGTCCGGCCCAGGTCTCGGGCGCCGCCACGCCGAGAGGCTCGAGCACTCATCGACGCTGACGAGATCAGTCGACGTAGGCGACGACTCCCATCTCGGCCATGTCGACGCCGGTCATCTCTTCTTCCGCAGACGGGCGGATACCGCCCTTGGTGAGCTTGTTCTGGATCTTGAAGAAGGCATAGGCGATGCCGAGGATGACCGTCATGATCACGACCGCGCCTAACAGCTGGGCCCCGAACTGACCGAACTTGCCCTCGATCAGGCCCTCGATCTTCTTCGGGTTGCCGGCGTCGTCCACGGCACCGTTCCAACCGGCTCCGTACCTGCCGTTGGCGAAGATGCCGACGCAGAACACGCCGAAGATTCCGCCAACACCATGCACGGCGATCGCGCCGACCGGGTCATCCACTCCCTTGCGCTCGATGAACAGCGCCGCTTCGATGACGATGAGCGCCGCGACCGCACCGATCAGCGCGGCTGCCCACGGCGCCACGAACGCACATGGTGCGGTGATGGCGACGAGTCCGGCGAGCATGCCGTTGACCATCATGCCGGGGTCCGGCTTTCCCGTCCTGGCCATCATGTAATACATCGCCACGACGGCACCCACGGCGGCGGCGATCGCGGTGTTCGCGGCAACGGTTGCAAACTGGGTGTCGGTTGCGGCAAACGTCGACGCGGCGTTGAAGCCGAACCAACCGAACAGCAGGATGAAGCAACCGAGCTGAGCCATCGGGATGTTGTGGCCGGGGATCGTGTTCGGTTTGCCGTCCGGTCCGTACTTGCCGATGCGGGGCCCGAGCACGATCGAGCCGGCCAGGGCGGCGACGCCGCCGACGGCATGGACCACGCCGGAGCCGGCGAAGTCGACGTACCCGGCTCCGAGGCTCATCGAGTCCCACGTCTTGGCCAGCCAGCCGCCGCCCCACGTCCACCCGGCGAAGAGCGGGTAGTAGATGGCGCCGCAGAACAATCCCCAGATTGCGAAGCTCTTCCACTTCCACCGCTCGGCCATTGATCCGGTCGGGATGGTGGCCGTGGTGTCCATGAATGCAGCCATGTACAAGAAGAAGGCCAGCAGCGCTGGGCTGGCGTCGTTGCCGAGGTGGTCCCAGCCCTTCCACAGGAACGCCCAGTTCCCGGAGCCGAGGAGCGGTTTGGCGCTCATCGGCGTGTCGAGCCCGAAGATCGAGAAGCTGAAGCCTCCGAACGCCAGGGGGAAGCCGAGGAACAAGAACCCGACGAAGCCGAGGCCGAAGATCGCGAAGTTCGTGCTCATCACGTGCGCCGCGTTCTTCTTCTGGGTGAAGCCGGTCTCGACCAGTGCGAAGCCCGCCTGCATGAAGATCACGAGCACCGCTCCGATCACCACCCACAGCAAGTTGACCTGGGTGCCGAGCACGGCAACCGGGTCCTCGTCGGCCGCGAATGCGGTACCGCCGATGAGCAGTGTGGTCAATCCGGCGCCGACGGCGCCGCCGGCAATGTATTTGAGTGCGTTGCGCACTACGTCCTCCTGATGTGTAGGGGTCAAGTAGGTGAATGCCGGCTTCGTTGGCGTCAGACACGCGCACGATAAGTGAGGCACGTTTCCCGGAGGTCGCCCCAATGTTTCGGCTACGTGGCTATCGTGCGCGATCGTTCGTGCTGCCAAGTTGCACCAGCGATGTCCGGTGGCGGCGATCCGAGCCGCGCTGCGAGCGTGCTGCGCGGGTTGCTCGGCACCGGCCCCTCACGACCACGGATCGAGACCATCTCCCACGTCGGCTACTGCTTGGTCGTCGACCACCTCGACGGCCGCGTCGCTTGACCTGTCGCACTCACTGCGTGGCAGCCCATGCTTCGTGAGCGGAACGCGCGCTCGTCCACAGCCGGTCCTTCGCGGCCGGGTCGACGCCATCGAGAGGAAGGAAGAACTCATCGGCGAGCAGGGCGAACCACTCGTCCCGGCTCGTCACGTAGTTCGTCGTGACGCCGGCGGAATCGCGCCGCGCGTACGTGAGCGCCCGGATCCACGTCACGTCGTCTCGGCGTCGACGCTGGGCGGTGACGTTGCGGACGAAGCTCGAATCGGGAGACGTCGACAGACGCTCATGACGTGCGGCGAACTCGTCGACTGTCGCCGGACGCGAACCGAAGTTCATGCCGACGAACGATCCTTCGGGGTCGTGGGTGAAATGCCATTCGCCGATTCCGCCCGGTGTCTCCTCCACCGCGAACGTCATCGGAGCCTGCCGATAGCGTCCCGCACGCAGTGGCAGGGGTTCGTACAACGCATCCCCCAAACCGGCGTCGACGTACCAGATGCCAGCGGGGTTGTCTGCAGTCGGTAGACCGCCGACGGTCAGCACCAGATGATTGGTCATGTCGTCGATGTGGGGCTCTGATCCGTGCACGCCACCGACGTGAAGCGACACCTCGTAGCCCAGCCGCGTCAGCAGCCGAGCAAGTGACCCGTTGAGGTGGAAGCAATAGCCGCCACGGCCACCGAGGGCAATGCGCTCCATCGCCGAGTCGGTGTCGATGCTCCATCGTTCACCGAGGTGGATCCATGTCGTCTCGTATGGAACCCGATCGACGTGCGCTCGATGGATCCGGTGCAACGCTTCGACCGACGGCGGCTCGGCTTCGACGCCGAGTCGCCGCAGATACGCGCTGATCACCGTTGCGTCGCCGTCCATCTCACCGTCAAGTATGTCCACGCTGCGGTCCGGCTCACGAGGGCAACACCGCGGACGCGAAGCTGGCAGATGTGAAACCAACTCCGATCGCCGTGTTGGCGGCGATCCTCTTGACCGCTTGCGGCAACAGCGGTGGACGGTCGCTGGCGCCACACACTGCGCCCACGTCGGCCTCACTGCCGTCAGCGACTGTGCCGGCCACCACTCCGGTCGAGTGGGTCGGTCCGTGCGGCCGAAGGGGAGCCGCGCCGTCGTCGTACGACCAGGTCATCTGGATCTGGATGGAGAACAAGGATCTCGGCGAGGTGTTCGACGCTGCGACCACACCCTTCATGCACAGCCTCGCGGCCTCGTGTGGCACCGCATCGAACTACGTCGATCATGGCATCCGCCCATCGCTGCCCAATTACTTCGCCGCGACCTCAGGAGGCACGCAGAGCATCGACGACGACCAGTTCCCGGACAGGCATCCTTTGAATGTCGACAACATCTTCCGCCAGGTGCGCGCAGTTGGCAAGGTGTCGACGAGCTATCAGGAGGCGATGCCGGCCAACTGCGCGCTGACGTCCACCGCGCACTACGCGGTGAAGCACAACCCTGCGGCCTACAGCATGCGCGACGCGCTCGCACTCTGACCGTCAGGTCAGCACGCCCACGATGTCCTGGGCGAGCAGGACCGTGAGCAGGCAAATGACCGTGAAGGCCACGCCTGAGAAGTGCCAGCGCCACTTGTGATCTGCGGAGAAGAAGCGACGGATGGTGAAGATGTCACAGGTGATCGCCAGCACGCCGATCACGATGCCGAGGACCACCCCCGTCTCGGTCACCAGACCGAGAGCTGGGAGCACGAACGGGAACACCAGGTAGGTCAGGCTGCATCGCACCGTCGAGATCACCATCGAGCGACGGAATGCGCTGACCGCTGACCGAGCTGCGGCTCCGGCCGGCCGCTCCCGAATCCGCAGCACGCGACGAACCACCATGTCGGCCCGTGACCGTTCGATCGTTGCGACCGCATGCGAAAAGGGGCATCCGAGGGGCTGCGCAGTCACTTGCGTCATGACGCCTGCTTCATGGGAATCTGCATGCCAGGCAGGGAGCTGACGGGTTCGGGCGTCACGCCGAACGACGCAAGAACGGCAAGTGCGCTGACCTCGTCTCCAGTCGCGATCAGGTGCTTGATGGTCAACGTCGGTTGATGCAGCAGCTTGTTCGCCGATCGACGCGCCGTCTCGGCGAGCAGTTCCGAGCTCCCGGCGGCCTCGGTCCACGATGCCTCGATCGTGGCTCGACAGGCACGCTCGACGGTGTGATGCAGGCGGGCGAGGAGGTGCCCGATTGCCCTCCCCGCTCGCCATGACTGGTAGCGCTCCAGTTCCTCGGACACGATCTGCTCGCGACGACGAACCTGTAGCGCAGTGCTGTCGATCACGAGATCATCGAGATCGAGCAGCCGAACGCCGGGCACGTACCTCGCGGCCGGCTCGACGTTTCGAGGCAACGAGAGGTCGACGACGGTGAGCGGACGACCGCTGCGGTGCGCCATCACACGTTCGAGATCCGACACGCCCAGCAATGGTGAGCGCGCCCCCGTGGCGCAGACCACCAAGTCGGCGTGGACGAGCGCCGAGGGCAGGTCCTGGAACTTCACGACTTTGTCATCGGCGCCAGCGAGGCGCAGCGCCCGGTCGTGCCGCCGTGCGCACACCGTGTAGTCGAGTCGACGAGCGTTCAGTTCCTCTACGGTCTTGCCGGCCATCGTCCCCGAGCCGAGCACGAGGACGGCTCCGACCGGCTGGAAGGGGTCGGCGACATCAAGCGCTAGCCGCGGCAGCGACGGAGTCAGTGCGTCGTCCGCGGCGTGTTGGGCCTGGCGACCTGCTGCAATTGCGAACCGGAACAGGTTGGTGAGGCACGGACCAGCGCTGCCCGAGGCACGAGCCGCAGCGATTGCCGATCGGATCTGACCGAGGATCTCGATCTCGCCGGCAACGCGCGACTCGAGGCCGGCTGCGACGCGAAGAAGGTGGTGCGCTGCTTCGTCGCTCGACGCGCTGACTGCACACGCACGGAGCGCATCGAGCGACACACCCGTGTGAGCAGCCAACGTACGCAACGCAAACTTGGTGTTGGGCGCCGAACCGAACAGGTACAACTCGGTGCGGTTGCACGTCGAGATGACCAGCGATTCCGACACGCCGACGTGACCGAGGAGTCGATGACCGAGGCTGTCGGCGCGCTCGGCGGTGAGGTTGACCCGCTCGAGGATTTCGAGCGGCGTTTGTTGATGCGTGATCGCTACGAGCGCGAGCGAACCCGCGTCCACACAAGGCGTCCCGATGCCCATTTCAGTTCCGTCCCTCCAACTCCATCACCCACCGCCGTCCCGGCATCGTGACAAGGAATGGTTTCACCGATGGGCGCAACTCACAATGATTCGATCGTCCTACGACTTCGGACCAAGCCCACAAGAGCGTCAGACGACCCGACCCCGACTGTGCCCGGTGATGGTGCGATAGACGATCAGCGCAACCGTCGCACCGAGGATGGAACCGAGGATGCCCGAGGGTCGCATCACGCTGTCTTGCGCGTCGTGATGACTCAGCGCATGACCGACGAGCCCACCCATGAACGAGCCGGCAATGCCCACGACGCTCGAGGATCCGACCGCCATCGGGTCGTCGTCGGCAACGAGGCCTCTGGCGATGAAGCTGACGACCAGACCGGTCACGACCAGATACAGACTGAAACCAAGCATTGACGGTTGCTCCTTCGTGTCTGGGTATGCCCCGAGATTCGGTGAGCACAGTCATTTCCGATCGTGGTCGACGCCAAACGTCGGATCGTGATCAGGGTCCGTGTTCGACCCAGAGATCCGTGCTGAGGTACTTCATGCCGGAGTCCGCCAGCACGATGGCCACCGTCCGGCCGCGGTGTCGTTCGCGCAGCAGTTGCTCCGCCGCCGCCAGACATGCCCCGGCCGAGAATCCGGCGATGATGCCCTCCTGACGGGCAAGCCGGCGGGCCCCGTCGATCGCCTCGACGTCGCTGACTGCGAGGTAGCCGTCGATCATCGCCGGGTCGATCAACGGCAGCGCCGACATCGAGTAGCCGCCACCCTGGATGCGGTGCGTCGGATCGACCAACGAATGACCGGCCAACACCGCGGCTCCGTCAGGCTCGACGATGTAGCAGGCGATCGATGGGTTCATCGATTTCAACAAGCGCGAGATGCCGGCGAACGTGCCGCCGGTTCCCACGAACTCGCAGAACGCATCGATGTCACCGCCGGTTTGCTCCCACAGCTCGGCCGCGGTGCCGTCCTCGTGGGCACTCGGGTTCCCTGCCAAGTGGAACTGATCGGCTCGGAACGCCTCGCGTTCGGAGGCAACCGCCGACGCCACCTGCTCGACTAGGGCCAGGTCGCCACCGCTGACATGGCCGTCCAGGGAGCCCTGCTGTTGGTCGACGAGGATCACCTCCGCACCGAGGGCACGCATCATCTGGGCCCGTTCTGTCGAGTTGCCCGCAGACATGACAGCGACGAACGGGTATCCCTTGACGGCACACACGATCGCCAAGCCCGTGCCCGTGTTCCCGCTGGTCAGCTCGACGATGGTCTGCCCCGGTCGCAGCGCGCCGTTCGCCTCGGCGTCCTCGACCATCCGCAGGGCGATGCGATCCTTCTTCGACCCGCCGGGATTGAGGTACTCGAGCTTGGCCACGACCCGACCATCGAGACCACTGGTCACCCGCGAGAGCTCGACCAACGGCGTCCGCCCGATTGCCGCCAACACCGAGGCGCCGGTGCCCAGTGCACGCGCTTGTGGGGGTACTCCCATCGCCGCGGAACCCTAGTGGCACGCTCGACTGGTTGAGTTTGGCGCGATGTGGGTACTACTGATTTGGTTTTCGCGCCCGCGGCGGCGGCCTGGGCGCGAAAACCGAACCCGCCAGTCCCGTCTCCCACCCGATGGTCAGCGACCGCGTTCGACATCGAAGGCGAGCTTGGCGCAGGTGAGGGCGATGCGGTCGACCACCGCGAAACCTACTGCAGCACGTCGGGGAAGCCGGGGGCGCGAAGGTCGGTGCCGACCGCGTCTTCCAGCAGCTTGACGACCTGCGACGACCACGCGCTGCCGCCGAACTGTGCCTTGGAGCGGACGAAGGTCTGCTCGACCAATCCGGCGACCTCCAGCGGCACACCGAACTCGCGGCCCATCTGCATCGCGAACCCGAGATCCTTCAGCGCCAGGTCCATCGTGAAGCCGATGTTGTAGCTGCCGTTGAGGATCACCTGGCTCTCGGTCTCGTGCACGAAGCTGTTGCCCGAACTGTTGAGGATCGCTTCGAACGATTTGGCCAGATCGAGTCCGCCGCGCTTGGCAAGCATCAGCGCTTCGCCGGCCGCCACCAGGTGGATGAACGCGAGCATGTTGGTGATGACCTTGATGATCGCCGCGTTGCCGAGTGGGCCCATGTAAAGGATCGGGCTTCCGACGGCCTCCAGCAGGTGTCGATGCTGCTCGAACACGTGCTCATCGCCGCCGACCAACACGGTGATGTCGCCCTCGGCCGCCTTGTGCACGCCACCCGTGACGGGGCACTCCAACATGTTGATGCCGCGTTCGGCGCACCGCTCGGCCAGCCGCAAGGTCTCACTTCGATCGTTGGTGCTGTTGTCGACCCAAGTGCCACCGGCCGCCAACCCGTCGAGGATCCCCTGCGGGCCGCAGACGACAGCATCGACGACCGCCGGTGACGGGAGGCAGGTGAACACGACGGTCGACCGGGAGGCAACCTCGGCAGCCGTGTCGGCCCACGTTGCGCCTGCGGCCAGCAACCCGTCGGCGAGCTCGCGATGGAGATCGGTGACCGTGACGCGGTGGCCTGCCCGAACCAGGCTCATCGCCAGGTGAAAACCGAGATTGCCGAGTCCGACGTAGCCCACCTGTTCAGCCATCGCTACAGTCTTCGTCTCCGGAGGAGCATCCAACAAAGTGGGATTGAAAACACGATGACGATCACAGACTTTGCGATGGATCACTTCGGGCTCGGGGGCAAGAACGCCATCGTCACGGGCGGCAACACCGGTCTCGGGCAGGCATTCGCCCTCGCCCTCGCCAAGGGTGGCGCCAACCTGTTCGTCCCCAGCCTGATGGACGACGCCAACACCGGCGACAGGGGCGGCACGCGGGCGATGGTCGAGGCCGAGGGCGTGCGCTACCACTTCATGCAGGCCGACATCACGGCGGCCGGCACGCCGAAGAAGGTCGTCGATTCGTGCGTCGAGCAGTTCGGCTCCGTCGACGTCCTGGTCAACAGCGCCGGCGTGTGCCCGCTGGCCGAGGTGCTCGACTTCGGCCGCGAGAAATGGGATGCCACGGTGCAGGTCAACCTGACGGCCGCGTTCGAGATGAGTTACGAGGTCGCCCAGCGCATGGTGCCGCAGCGCAGCGGCAAGATCATCAACATCTGCTCGATGTTCAGCTTCCTCGGCGGTCGGCTCTCGCCGGCGTACTCGGCCACCAAGCACGGCATCGCCGGGCTCACCAAGGCGTACTGCGATGAGCTCGCCGAGCACAACATCCAGGTCAACGGCATCGCCCCCGGCTACTACGCGACGGCCATCACGGCGAACACGCGCAGCGACCCCGAGGCCAGCCGACGCGTACTCGATCACATCCCCGCCGACCGTTGGGGCGACCCGCTCGACCTGATGGGCACCGTCGTCTTCCTTGCCAGCCGCGCATCGGACTACGTCAACGGCCACATCCTCGCGGTCGACGGCGGCTATCTCGTCCGCTAGGACGAGCAAGGCTGCATGACAGCATGACGGCCAAGACACCATGACGGAAGGCCCGTACCTCATCGGCATCGACTGCGGCACACAGAGTGCCAAGGTCGTCATCTACGACGCGGCTGGAAACATGGTAGCGCGTGGCCAGAGGGCCTTGCGGCCCATGAGCCGGCCTCGGCACGGCGTGGCGTTCCATCCCGACGACGATCTCTGGGAATCGATCGCAGCGGCGAGCGGGCAGGCGATGGCCGCGTTCACCGGCGACGTCAGCGAGATCGTCGGCGTCGGCCTCTGCCCCATCCGGTGCTGCAAGGCGTTCCTGGCCGCCGACGGTTCGCTGGTGGAACCGGTGATCAGTTGGATGGACGACCGCGCCTACCAGCCGTACCTGCCCGATGATCCTGGGCTCGCCTACGCAACGACATCGTCGGGCTACCTGGCGCAGCGGTTCACCGGCCAGTTCAGGGACACTGCCGCCAACAACATCTTGTTGCAGTGGCCGATCGACACCGACACCTGGCAGTGGAGCGGCGACCCCGAGTTGTACGAGCACTTCGGTGTGTCACGCGAGATGCTGCTCGAACTGCAGATGCCCGGCGACGTCATCGGCGGAGTGACCCACGAGGCATCCGAAGCCACCGGAATCCCCGTGGGAGTCCCTGTCGTCGCCACCGCCAACGACAAGGCAGTGGAGATGCTCGGTGCCGGGTCGCTCGGCGAGTCGACGGCGCTCGTGTCGCTCGGCACCTACATCGCGGCGATGGTGCACGGCGACGTGAACCACAAGACGCCCACCCACTTCTGGACGAACTTCGCATGTATCCCCCGCCGGTACCTCTACGAGAGCACCGGCGTGCGCCGAGGCATGTGGACGTTGACGTGGTTCCTCGACCTCCTCGGCGATGAGCTCGCCGAGCGCGCCGCGACGACGGGACTGTCGCGTGAGGACTACATCGAGCGCGAGGCGGTCTTGGTGCCGGCCGGCAGCGACGGGCTGATGACCGTGCTCGACTGGTTGGCGCCGACCGACAAGCCGTTCCGCAAGGGAATGATGCTCGGCTTCGATGCCCGGCATTCGCGCGGGCACGTGTATCGATCGATCCTCGAATCGATCGCCCTGACGCTGAAGCACAATGTCGACGCAATGTGTGGAGAGCTCGGCATCACGCTGGAGGAGATCGTCGTGTCGGGGGGAGGCTCCAACAGCCCACTGTTCATGCGCATCTTCGCCGACGTGTTCGGTGTCCCCGCCTCGCGCCGTGTCGACGGTGGCGGCGCCAGCCTCGGCGCCGCAATGTGTGCGGCGGTTGCCACAGGTCTGCATCCCGACATCGAAACGGCGACGGCCAAGATGTCGAGAGCGCGCGAATCATTCGCCCCCGACGCTGCCAACGGCGCGATGTACGAGCGGATGAGCCAGACCGTCTTCCACGACATCCGCAGTCACACCGATGCGCTCTTCGAGCGCTCCTACCCCATCTTCCACTGAGCGACTACCAGCAAAGGCCCGCCCCATGCCCCTCACGCGTGATGCCATCGTCGAACACCTGCAACAGATCGTGCCGACCGGGCGCGTCCTCACCGACGAGCACCTGCTGCAGCAACGCAGCATCGACAACTTCCGCAAGCTGCAGAACATCTTCGGCGTGTACACCATGCCGCTGCCGACTGCAGTGGTGATGGTGCACAGCACCGACGAGGTGGCGGCGGTGCTGGCGTTCGCCGACGAGCACGGTGTCAACGTGGTGGCGCGCACCGGGGGCACGGCCACCGAGGGCGGGTTGGAGACCCCCGTGGAGAACTCGATCGTGGTCGACGGTTCGCAGATGAACAAGATCATCAAGGTCGACGCCTACAACATGCAGGCCACCGCACAATGCGGCGTGCCGCTGCAAGTGCTCGAAGACCGCGCTCGCGAGTTGGGGCTGACGACGGGGCATTCGCCGCAGTCGAAGCCCGTTGCGCAGATGGGCGGCCTGGTGGCGACACGCAGCATCGGGCAGTTCTCGACGCTCTACGGAGGCATCGAAGACATGGTGGTGGGCGTCGAGGTGGTGTTCGCCGGCGGCCAGGTGTCGCGGATCAAGAACGTGCCGCGGCGCGCCGCTGGTCCCGACATCCGCCACATCGTGATCGGCAACGAAGGCGCGCTGTGCTTCATCACCGAAGTGACCGTGAAGCTCTTCCCGTACATGCCGGAGAACAACAGGTTCCTCGGCTGGACCCTGAAGGACATGACGACCGGCTTCGAGGTGCTACGCGAGGTGATGGTGGCCGGATACAAGCCGTCGGTGGCTCGTCTCTATGACCAGGAGGACGGCCAGCTGCACTTCTCGCATTTCGCGGCACCCGACGACTGCGTGGTGCTGTTCATGGCCGAGGGTGCGGCCGGCATCGCCAAGGCTACGGCCGAGGGCATCGCCGAGATCGTCGCCCGTCACCCGGGGTGCACACCCGTCGGGAGCAACCTGATCGCCGAGTGGTTCGACGATCTCGTGTGGGGCGTCGACAAGATCACCCGCGAAGACGAACGTATCCGCACCACGCGCAACGTGAACCGCACAACCGAGATCTCCGCCGACTGGAGCTCGATCCACGACATCTATGTCAGCGCGCTCGCCCGCATCCGCAGCGAGATCCGTGGCATCACGTTGCTCGGCGGGCATTCGTCGCACAGCTACATCAACGGCACCAACATGTACTTCAACTACTTCTACGACCTCATCGACTGCGAACCCGAGGACGAGACCACGAAGTACTACCTGCCCATCATCGCGATCATCTGTGAAGAGACGCTGCGGTTCGGCGGCTCGATCGTGCACCACCACGGCATCGGCAAGGCCCGGGCCCGCTGGGTGGCCGACGAGTACGGCTCGTCGTACCCCATGCTCGAGACGCTCAAGCGGGCCTTCGACCCGAACGGCGTCATGAACATGGGCACGATCATTCCCCGCTGATCAGGTTCTGGCAGCGAGGAGCAATCATCCTCGATTCTCGGGCTTACTACCCCAGGGTTACCAGGCGCAAACATGCGCCGAAGGGGCGGGCCTCAGGCCGAGGCGCAGGTCAGACCGTCGGTTGATGCACCATCCAGGATCGCGCGGAGTTCGGTGAGCGTCGCCAGGTTGCGGGCCTCGGTGACCTGCTTCACGAGATCGTTGACGGCCGCGTCGCTGAGCGACCAGCCCAGCGGCGCCGTCACGCCAGGGTGATCGACGAGCGACAGACGAAAAAACCTCGACGTCAGCTCCTTGTCACCGCTGCGCACGCGAACGTCGGGTGACAAGCTACGACTGAACTCGGCAGCGCCCTGTTCGATCGGGCCGTAGGAGAGGTCACCGAACACGCTGGTGGCCCCGATGAGCGGAGCAACGGCCTGGGCGACGTCCTTGCCGGGTTTGCTCCCTGCCAATCCGGCGTAGCCGTTGTTGATCTCGATGAGGATGGGCACGATGCACCGATCGTGTGAGGTGTTGTAGGCAGAGACCAGCGGCTCCAACACCGACCAGGTGTCCATGATCGAGGCCGCACCGGAGTTGTCGCGATATCCGCCGTCGCCGATCGACAAGTTGTCGTTCGTGGTGAGGTCCCCGTCGTCACAGTGAATGGTTGCCGCTGGTGAGACCAATGGGAACCGAGCAGACAGGAACGCCGCGGAGGCGAGATCGATGTTGCGATCGCACAGGTAGTCGACCAGGTCGCGAGTACCCGCCTGGTCGGGCGCCGGACCGTTGTCGAGCACGCGCTGGTCCTTACAGGCTCCGGCTCGCGTGGTGTTCGGCGGCATCCGCTGCGCCGACCGGGCCGAGGAGATGTTGACTCGGCACCCATCGTTGAGATTCGTCCCGCTGAAGAACACGAGCGGTTGGGTCCATGGTTGGTCTGCGGTGTCTGCGTAGAACGCACCACTGGCGGGGTCCTGCTGGTCGACCTCGAACTGACGCCGCCACGATTCCTGCAGCACCTCGCCACGGTCCAGTCCAGGGGTGAAGTTGATGATCGCGTTCGGCGCCTCGACGAGCAATTGCCAGGCCAGCTCCGGCGACAGCAGATCGGTGCCGAAGCGATTGCTGACCCACGCTGCCGCGCTGCCGGCATTGGCCGCGTCGAGTTGCTGTTGGGCCATGATCGAGGCGATACCAACACTTCCGCCAGATGCACCACTTGCCGCAAACACCTGCGACCATGCCGGTGTAGAGGCGCAGGCGTCCCTCGCCACATTGGCGCCGACGAACAAGCAATCGAGCGCCGCAGACGTGAACGCGGCAGCCTTGATCCCACCTCCAGCGGCAGCGATGAACACCAGCGGCTCCGCCTGCTGTACGGCGGGTGCCTGGTCAACGACGGAGGCGTCACCGAGGTTCGCAATCGTCCAACGGTCGAACGCAGTCTCCACGGTCAGTTGCGGGCTCGCCGGCATGGTCGCGTCGCCCATGGTCTTCACGTCGTGATAGCCGTCGCCGTCGAAGCGATGGCTGAGGAAACCGAGCACGATCAACCCGAAGATCACCGGCAGCCGACGGAACCCGACAACATCGAGAGCAGCCGGAAGTTTGCGGCTCTCCATCCAGTGCCCGAGGGTGCCGAACACCACGACCAGCGCGGCCATGAAGGTGGCGATGATCGCCGGCACTCCGAATCGCGGCGCCCACTTCCACGGGTCGTCGATCGCGAGGGCGTAGACCGTGGCGCATACCACGACGACGACGAGCTCGACGAACACGAACAGCTTCGTGCGGGCTGCCTCGTTCTCCGTGCCTCGAAACGCCCATGGCACGATGGCTCGGGCGAGCACGAAGCCGACTACCGCGAGGCCGAACGCGGGGATCGTCCACAACACCAGTCGGCCACTGGAGTTCGAGTCGATGATCGATGGAACCGATGCTCGGACCAACGCCACGCCGACCGTCGTCAACGGCGCTGCGGCAAGGATGGCGGGAACCACTCGCTTGTGGCGCTCGTCGGGCACCGTGATGTCGGCGCCAGGCAGAACCGCCGGCGAAGGCGGAACCACAGTCAGATCGACAGTGGCGGACCGGGAGACCAACGGCCAGCTGAGCGCAGCGATGACGAACACCAGCACCCCGGCGGCGAGAGCCCCGGCGCCCCACGCCTGGTGGCGCAACAGGCCCGTCCGCGCCACCGCGCCGACCAGGATCAGTGCGGCGCCCACGATCGCCAGCCGGCCCGTGCCCTTGCGCTCCAATACTTCGCGCTTCGGGTTGGCATCCGTCCCCAGGCGGAGCGCAATCGCGGCGAGTGAAAGCGACAGCACAGCCGTGAGCGCCAAGCCGAGAACTCCGAGCCCTGGCGTCTGCACCCACAGCCGCAGCGCGTCCTGGCTCTGCGCGCCGGGCGTGCCTACCAACATCAAGACGGCGTGGAGCACGACGGCGACGATCAACACGCGGTACGTGGTGCCGGTACCCCGCCACAGCCTCAATCTCCGGCGAGCCTGCTTCGAATCGGCGCCACCCTCGCCGGCCGAACCGTCGACGACCGGTCGCAGCAGGCTGAGCACCCCGATCACGACCGGGACGAGGATCAGTAGACGCAGGTTGACTCGCGCCAGTCCGGAAACATGCAACACCGAGCCGAGCCAACCGGGCGACCCACTGCCTCCGAGGATGACGAGTTCGAGGACCTGGTTGAGCACCCCGAGCAACGCATTGAGAATCACCCCGAGCGCCGAGTATCCCAGCAGGGTCGCGATCCGCTGGTCGGAGACCCGTCCGCGCAGCGCCTTGACGATGCCGTAGAACACGAGGAACGCGAGCGGGACCAGCAACAGCTCCAGCACTGTTTGCACCCGCGCCAACGGCACCGGTTGGAACCGTAACCAGATACGCAAGCGGTCCCAGCCAAGGTTCCACGTCTCGAAGGCCTTCTTGACGGCAGTTGTCCCGTTGTGCAGCGAGTTGGTGCTGACACCGGCGACCCCCTCGGCGTGGATCTTCTTGATGCCGGCGTCGAGCGCGCTCCGAGCCGTATCGATCGCCAGGTACAGCACCGCCACCACGGCCAACCCTGCATCACGAAGGATCTCGCGATCTGCCAGTCGCCCTCCAGCGCCGTCCCACCGCTCGTCCACCCATGCGACCGAGCCGCGGGCGATCCGCTTCACCGCCGTCAGACCGCGAGCGAGCGGATCGGCGATCACGTCGTGGCCCCCCTCGCTCGGTTGCCTGTCGACATCATGCCGAAAGTATTGTCGCTGCGTTGGTCGCGTTCATCGGTCCTCCCGATCGATCTGTCAACGTGCTACAGCACGTTGATCACGGTGCCGAGGCCGCCGAGACGCATCAGGTCAGGGCGCTCTATCAGTCGTTCCACAGCGTCGCGTGGTAAACCACCCGAGGCGATCACCTCTTGGGCGATCGATGCCGCAACGACGGGCGCGGCGAACGACGTACCGCTCCAGTACGCCCAACCGGCGAAGTCGTCGAGGTCGCTGTACGAGGCCGCGGGAGGATTCATCCAGAAGCGACTCACCAGATCTGTGCCCTGCGCACATGCCGACACCCACGTGCCGTAGTTCGTGAACCACGCCGGCTGACTCCCTGCCAAGGCACCGACCGACACGACGTTGTCGAACCCCGCGGGCCAGGTGATGCGGCACGACCTGCTGTTACCGGCAGATGCCACGACGACCACGTCTCGGCGTTCCTCGTGGTGGTACGGCTCGCAGCTGTTTCCGTTCGAGCTATCACCGACAAGCGCGTCGAGCACCGATCGAGTCGCCTTCGGCGGATCGTCGTCTTCGCAATACCCGCTGACGGAGAGGTTGATCACAAGAGGAAGCTTCTGCAACACCAGGAGGTCCTGGGCGATCACCGGCGCGTTGCATCCGGGAGCGGCCGGCAGCGCGGCCAGTCGGCCGAGCCGGACGAGCGCGATCTCGATGGCGCGCGCCAGCTCGAAGTCGTCGACGTCACCGAACGTCCGCAGGCCCCGCTGACCGACAATCGCGGCGCCGGGCGCGATCTCATCGACAACACCGGCGATGAACAACCCATGACCACTGAACGGGTCGAGATACTCGTCGCCGTCGCTGTCGGCAGTGTCGTCGTCTTCGCTCGCGGAGCGGATGATGACGTTGAAGTTCCCTGCTCCCAGTGCGGGTGCTCCGATGCCAGCGGGCCCGGAGACCGTCGCGACTCCCAGCGAGGTCGGTGCGGCGACGCCGGTATCGATGATCAGCACGACACACTCGCCAGTGCCTTGTGGCAGGCGCGGCGCGAGATCAGCAGCCGTGGTTCGCGGCGGCGCCGCCGGGACGGCCAACGTTCGACGCGGGCCACGACGCCGTGTCGGGCCGGTGCTGACGCAACCGGTTTCACGGCAGCCGTACGTTGCCCAGGAGATCCATTGGTCGAAGGGCGACGGCATCCCCACCGGCGACGGCATCCCCACCGGCGACGGCATCCCCACCG
>JBDTRP010000015.1:0-16784 GCA_039931555.1 Ilumatobacteraceae bacterium
TCGAAGCGACGTCGATGGCAACCAGTCGCGGGTACTCCCCCGATGCCGCCTAGGTCTTGGTCACCCGGAAGTCGAGTGCCAGTTGGATCAACAGTCGCGTGCCGAACCCGGTGGCACCGCGCGAGAGCCAGCCCTCGTCACCGTCGCTGTTCATCGGGCCGGCGATGTCGAGGTGCGCCCATGGCGTGTCGCCGACGAACTCGCTGAGGAACAGCGCGGCGATGATGGCACCGCCGAACGGGCCCCCGACGTTCTTCATGTCGGCGACGTTGCTGTCGATCAGCTTTCGGTAGCTGCGCTCGAGCGGGAGTTGCCACACCTGCTCGTCGACGTCGACCGCCGCACTCTTGACCCGCTCGACGAAGGGTTGGTCGTTGCCGAAGACCCCGGCCATCTTCAGGCCGAGCGCGCCCATGACGGCTCCGGTCAAAGTGGCGATGTCGACGATGGCGTCCGGCTTGGCCTCGACACCGAGGGCCAGGCCGTCGGCCAGCACCAGCCGACCTTCCGCGTCGGTGTTGTGGATCTCGGCCGTCTTGCCGTTGCGGAACGTCAGCACGTCACCGATGTTCAACGCACTGCCTGACGGCATGTTGTCGGTGCACATCATGTAGCCGGTGACTGCCGACTTGCACTTCAGCGCACGCAGGGCCGTCATCGCCGCGAGCACTGCTGCTGCACCACTCATGTCCATCTTCATCGTCTTCATGCCGTCGTTGGTTTTCAGGCTGAGACCACCCGAGTCGAACATCACGCCCTTGCCGACCAGCACGAGGTGACCGAGCGGATTGCGGGGCGTGTAGGTGAGGCGGATCATGCGAGGCGGCTCGGCGCTGCCTTTGTTGACACCCACCATGCCACCGCAGCCCATTGCCGCAAGTTGGTCCTTGTTGAACACCTCGACATCGAGCCCGCTCTCCGCGCCGAGGGCGACGGCCTTGTCGGCAATCGTCCGCGCCGTGAGATGGCCGGGCGGGGTGTTGGCCAGGTCCCTGGCCATCGCGGCTGCGGCCGCGGTCACCGAGCCGCGCTCGACGCCGAGTTTGGCGCCGGCGGCGCGGCGCTCGCCAACGACCAGCGTCAGATCCTGCAAACCGGGCGACGGTGGCTCGGTCTTCAAACCGTGGTAGCGGTAGGCGGCAAGGAGTGCGCCCTCGACCACTGCCTGTGCAGCAGTCGCCGAGTCGACGCCGTCGAGATCGGCGAGCGAGGTGGCGATCGAGGCCCGCTTGCCTGCGGCGCGGACCAGCGCCGCAGCCGCGTTGCGCAAGCCCGCGGCGGTGACCGCGTCGTCGCCGATGCCGACGGCGATCTGGGTCGGGCCGGTTGCCGACGGCACCACCAGGGTCTGGCCCGGCTTGCCATCGAAGCCGGCAGCCGCCAAGGCGACACGATTGAGCCCGAGGCTGCGGGGCACGGCACCTCGCGTACCCACGGGCACACCGATTGAGTCGACGGCTTTCGGCGCACTCCTGGCCAGATGAACGGTGACGGTCATGATTCACAGTCTGGCGTACCGGTCGCGACGGGCGCGAACCCGTCGGTGATGCGAAGATGACCGAATTACCCATCTGCCCCTCGACGCCTAGGAACGACATGAAGCGCCATTGGAAGAAGATTGCGATCGGCCTTGCCGCACTCGTCGTTCTGGTCATCGGGGGCTCGTTCCTCTACGCCAAGGTGTTCAACAAGGCCGACCCTGCGTTCGGTCAGAGTGACGTCGACAAGAAGCTCGCCGATGCCGCGTCGACGACCGTTGCCCCTGCCGGCATCGCCCCTACCCCCGGGCTCGGCACCACCGTCAGTTCCGGGTCCGTGGCGCCCGACGCCACATCGTCCGGACAGCCGACGACGACGACGGAGGGAGCGTCTCAGGGAGCGGTGAGCGGCACCGCCGACGGGACGTGGACGATCAAGGAGGGCTCCGAGGTCGGCTACCGAGTCAACGAGAGCATCAACGGTTTCGACACCACGGCGAACGGTCGGACGCAGGCGATCAGCGGCACGATGGTCGCCACGGGGGCCACGATCACCGAGGGCCAGTTCACTGTCGACATGACGACGTTCAAGAGCGACGAGAGCCGCCGTGACGCCCAGTTCAACGGTCGGGTCATGGCCGTCGACGCGTTCCCCACGTCGACGTTCGTGCTGACCCAGCCCCTCGACTTCGGGACCGTACCGCCCGACGGCGGCACCGTGACGGCGACTGCGACCGGTGACCTGACGCTGCACGGCACGACCAAGTCGGTGACGTTCGATGTGCAGGGCACCTTCAAGAGCGGTCTCGTCGGCGTGCTCGGCCAGATCCCGGTCGTGTTCGCCGACTACGACATTCCGGCACCGTCGCTCGGCACGGTCACGACCGAAGACAACGGTCTGCTCGAGTTCGTGCTCCTGCTCGAACGTAGGTAGCGCGACCCTAGAGTGGTCGCAGCATGAACATCATTGCGTGGATCGTGGTGGGCCTGATCGCCGGGTTGCTGGCTCGGTGGATCGTACGCGACGACCGCAGTGGTTGCTTGTACACCGTTGCCGTCGGGGTGCTCGGCGCGTTGATCGGCGGCGCGCTGATGCAGGCCAGCGGCCGCGATGGAATCAACGATTTCAGCTTCCGTTCACTGCTGGTCGCCGCGCTCGGGGCCATCTTGCTGCTGCTGGTGCTGCAGGCCATCGGCGGGCGCTCGCGCCACCGGCGCCGCTAACCGAGCAGCGCCCGTACCCGATCCTTCGGGCGCCCGATGATCGCCTTCTTCTTCGTCACCACGAGCGGCCGCTGCATGAGTTGCTTGTGCTTCAAGAGCACGGCGACAACCTGGTCGTCGGTCTCTACATCGGCATCGGTCAGGCCAAGCTTGGTCCACAGGCTGTCACGACGAACGAGGTCGGTGACGGGGTCTTCCAGCTTGGCGATGATCGACCGAAGCGTCGCTTCGTCCGGCGGCATCTTGAGGTAGAGCACGGTGTCGAAATCGACGCCGAGTTCGTCGGCAATGCTCACGGCATTGAGCGACGAGTTTCAATGAACGTTGTGGAAGATCGTGACGTCGGCCATCGGGCCACTCTACGCCGCTGCCGAGCGAGCCGACTCTGTGACACCCCCGTCGTATCGTGACGTTTTGCGGCTCCCCCGATTCCCACGACGCCAACGTCACGTCCATCCGGAGGCATCAGATGCCGCGCTCCACTGCCCGCCCGCGCCTGCCACAGGCCAGCGATCCCATCCACTCAGCCATCGATGCGATCGCCGTCGTGTCGTTGGTCATCCATCGCCCGCTGCAAGCCGAGACCATCGCCTTTCTCCTCGACGACAGCGGCCACAGCGACACCATCACGATCATCAGCGGCACGACCGAGCCTGACTCGGTGTTGGCGGTTGCCGAGTGCATGGCGCGAGCCGGTGGCACCGCACCGGCCCTGTGCGGCCTGGTCGTGGCCAGCGTGCGACCCGGCACCATCCCGAACGCGCCGGCAACGCTGCCGGGTGACATCGACCGCTGGCTGCAGATCGATGAGATCACCGAATCGCACGGCATCGAATTGGTCGAGTGGTTCGTCGTCGGCCCGGCGGGTGTCGATTGCCCTCGGGACCTGTTGGGCGACCCGGAGCGATGGTGACGAATTGGCGTGGTCGTCACGACCGGCCGGCGCGTCGTTCCGTCGGGCTCAGCCGCAGCCCGCCGTCGCGCAGACGACGCAGCAGTTCGCGACTCGGCGTCAACGTTGCGCCGGCGCTGATCATGTCGTCGACGAACTCCTCGGGGACGTCGTAGTGATCACCGTGGAACTCGCGGCGCGGGATCCCTGCCTGCTCCGCGAAGGCGTGCAGCTCCTCGTAGCTCACATCGCTCACCAGGTGCGACCAACGACGGCCCCGGAACCACCAGATCGGAGCATCGATCAGCACGGCCATCGCCGCCACTGTGCCGTAACGTCGCCGTGATGACCCAACCGGAGACCGAGATCCGGAGCGCATGGCGACAGATCGCCGGGCCCCACCACGACGGGTACGTCGACGATCTGTTGATCCGCTACGCGGAGCCGCACCGCCACTACCACACGGCCACGCACATCATGTTCGTGCTGCGACACCTGCGCGACATGTGCCTGGCTCCGCACGAGCTGTCGCGCGAGGTCATTGCCGCAGCCTTGTACCACGACGCGATCTACGAGCCGCGTGACGGCGACAACGAGGCACGCAGCGCGACGATCGCCTCTGCCGATCTCGCCGCGATCGGGTGGCCGCCCGAGTCTCGCGAATCGGTCGCGGCACTGATCCGGGCCACGGCTGGTCACCTGCACGGTGGTGTCGGCGAACCCGGTGATTCGTCGCTGCTGCTCGACGCTGATCTGGCGATCCTCGGCGCTGATCCGGGTGCGTACCAGGCCTATGTCAACGGGGTTCGCGCAGAGTACGACCACGTCGACGACGACCAGTGGGTGCAGGGCCGGGCCGCGGTGCTGCGCCACTTCCTCGATCGCCCACGGCTGTTCATCACCCACTACATGTTCGACGCGCGGGAGCATCGTGCACGCGCCAACATCGAAGCCGAGCTGGCGGTGCTGTCACATCAAGCCCTCCGGAATGATTGACTGGTCACGTGAGCGAACTGACCACTGCCCCGGTCGAGACGATTCCCGACGTCGATCCCGACCTCGAGACCCAAGAGCCCGCAGCGGCCCACATCGTCAAGACCGAGCCCGGCGAGAGCGCCGCCGCCAAAGTGCTCGAGGCACGGATCTACGGCGTCGCGATCGAAGCACTGTGCGGCTACGTTTGGGTGCCATCTCGTGACCCGAAGCAACTGCCGCTGTGCGAAGCGTGCAAGAGCGTCTACGAGATGTACCGCATGTTCAACGACGGCCTCAACAACGTCCCCGACGAGTGACCGACCCGACGGCTGGACTTCGCATCCGCGAAGCGGTGCGCGCCCTGTTGGTCGACCCGGATCACCGAGTGCTGCTCGTGCGCTTCGAGTTCCCGACCGCGACCCGCTGGGCCCTGCCCGGCGGCGGCCTCGAACCCGGCGAGGACCATCACCAGGCCCTGCGCCGCGAGCTCGACGAAGAGCTCGGGTTGGCCGACGCCGCGATCGGCCCGCAGATCTGGCACCGGCTGCACATCGTGGCATTCCTCAACGGCGAGTTCGACGGTCAGCGCGAACGCATCCACCTCGTGCGCTGCGATGCGTTCGAACCGCATCCGAAGCTGTCTTGGGCGGAGATGAACGCAGAGTTCGTGCACGAGTTGCGCTGGTGGACGCTCGACGAGATCGCCCGCGGCGACGTGCACTTCGTGCCCGACGAGCTGCACTCGTTGCTACAGGCCCTGTTGCGCGACGGCCCACCGGCCGAGTCGATCGACGTGAGCGCCTGATGCTGTTCAGCGCCGACGCCTGGCCGGGCATCGCCGAGGGATCGATCACCGTCACCTTCCGGGCCTGGAGGCGCGCCCAGGCCAAAGTTGGCGGCCGCTATCGCGTCGCCGGGATGTTGATCGAGGCCACCGATGTGCGCCAGATCGGGGTCGACGAGATCAGCGACGACGATGCCCGCCGGGCCGGCGCACCCGATCGTATGGCGTTGCTGGCCCGCCTCGCGTCAGCGGATCCAGTGTGGCGGGTCGACTTCGTCCACCGGGGTCCCGATGATCGAATCGCCCGGCGAAACGACACGTCGGCTGACGACGTCGCGACGGTGATCGCGCGGCTCTTGCGGCTCGATCGCAACGGCGCATGGACCCGCTCGACGTTGCAGCTGATCGAGCGGTATCCGGGCGTGGTGTCCACGACGCTGGCACGGCACGCCGACCAGGAACGTGCTGCGTTCAAGGTCAACGTGCGCAAGTTGAAAGAACTGGGCCTGACCGAGAGCCTCGACATCGGCTACCGCCTGTCACCGCGCGGCGAGGCCGTGCTCCGCGCCGGCTCCTAGATGTACCCCGGGGCCGGAGCCGGGGCCGCGGCCGACACGTGGTATCTGTGTCGCGAGGTGAAGACTCTTGTTCAACACGTGCAGCGAGGTCAGGGCCGCTCCACGGAGAACAGGAGTGCAACCATGTGGGAGCAGTACTGGCAGGACCGTGGATCGCCGTGGGAGTACGACCCAGGGCCAGCCAAGAATCGCAGCTGGTCTCGGCTGTTCGCCGAGACGCCCAACTACCGCGGCTTCGGAATCGCCATGTCGGGC
This sequence comes from Ilumatobacteraceae bacterium, assembly GCA_039931555.1. GTDB lineage: Bacteria > Actinomycetota > Acidimicrobiia > Acidimicrobiales > Ilumatobacteraceae > JAENVT01. The sequence goes on from JBDTRP010000015.1 coordinate 6,187, forward strand.
AACGAGGAGTTCCGCTGGCACTTCGGCCCGATGTTCTACCGAGGCCGCCTCGGCGACAAGCAGGTCAAGGTGTTGATCGTCGGCCAGGAGGGCGCGCAGGACGAGTCGTTGAGCCACCGGTCGTTCACGGGCGGCACCGGTGGACGTATGCAGCATCTGCTGACGCATCTCGGCATCACCCACTCGTACCTGTTCCTCAACACGTTCGTCTACCCGATCTTCGGGCAGTACAACGGGCTGCTACCGATCATCGCCCAGCACCCGACCTCACCGATCGCCCGGCATCGCCGCGAACTGTTCGATTACGTCGTCGATCGCAACGAGGTGCAGTTGGTCATCGCCGTCGGGCGAGCGGCCAAGGAGTCGTTGGCCAGCTGGGTCGTAGCCCATGGGGGCACCGCCGACCCCGACAACCTGCACCTCGCCGACGCGACAGTGATCTCGCCGAACCTGCGCATGGTCGGCGTGTTGCACCCCGGGGGCGCCGGCAAGGGCGGAGCCGTCTCGGCAATCATCGCCAGCTTCAATGTGGCGATCAACCACGTGCACCAATGGATCACTGCCGATCCGTCGTGGCTACCGATCGACTCGGGTGGCGTGCGAGCGACGACGCCGTACACGTACTCCAGTGACCCGATCCCGTTCCGCGACCTTCCCTCTGGCGTTGCCTGGCGGCTCGGACGTGAGTCGACGTCGTCGAACCGGCGTGACGGGCAGACCGCGATCCAGATCTTCTCCGAAGACGGCGCGTACAACAACGACGGCACGACCCTGACCTACCCCGGCAGCGTTGCCGGTACCAACGACGGGTACAGCGCCGACCCGGGCGACGTTGCCTGGGAGCCCCCTCGGCGCGCTCACAAGGACTTCGATCGAGGCCCCGGAGCCACCTTCGCCGTCCTGCTGCAGGGCGGTCGACCGGGTTTCGCCTGGCCCGACTTCGAGTCGTTCGGCCTGAAGTTCTCGCCCTCGCTCGGGACCGGGCCGATCTTCCGCGGTCGCCTCGATCGCCCCAGCATCCTCGTGCTGGCCGACCAGCAATCACACGACGACCTGTTCACCATGCGCGCCCTGACCGGCGACGACGGCCAGCACCTCCAGGGGTTCCTGCGTGCCGCCGGGTTGACCAGTCGGTACGCGATCCTGCGGGTTCTGCCCATCGACACCATAGCGGACGATCAGACCGCGGTCGCTGCCGCAGTCGACAGTGCTCCGGTGCGGGCCTTGTACGCAGAGGTTGTGCGCATCTCGCGTCCGCAGGTACTGCTGTTCGTCGGGCCGCAGGCCCAGCGCCTGCAGACCCACGTCACGCCGACGGGCATACCGACAGTGACGATGAAGTCGCGCCTGCAATCCGGCGTCGATGCCAGCTGGCAGGCGGCCTTGAGCCAGTTGCAGGGAGTGACCTATCGGCGCGACATCACCACGCCGACGTTCACGTACGCGGGCCAGCGCGAGCAGATCCCGCGCCAGGACCTGCCGTTCGGCACGCTGCACTGGCAGGCGTCGAGCGGCAATCGCGGTCAACAGGCGCAACACGCCGGCGCCGCCTCGTTCGACTACTACAAGGTCACCATGCCGGCATGGGCCGCTGCGCTGTCCGCGCCGCCGCTGTCGGCGTCGGAGGCCGCCGCTGCGCAGGTTCTGCGGAACCTGTGAGGCTGACCCTGATGCGAACGTCCGAGGATCCCAATGCTTGAGGTACAGGGCCACATCGTGGCGATGGACAGCGCCGACAGCGAACGGCACGTCACCGGGCGCGTCCGGCTCGACGGCGGCTTCGTCGACAAGGTGTTGCCCGGGCGCAGCACGCCACCGCAAGGAGTCGTACAAATCGACGTCGGCGACGCGTACGTCTACCCGGGCCTGACCGATCTGCACTCGCACCTCGGCTTCGCCACCTTGCCGCTGTGGCACGAGCCGGCTCGTACCAGTGGACCATGGCTGCACCGCGACCTGTGGCCGGGCGCGCCGTCGTACAAGCCGGCAGTCAGCTGGCCGGCGTATGCATACCTGAAGGGCGCGCCGGAGGAGTTGCTGGCGTACGCCCAGGTCCGCGCCCTGGCGGGTGGCACCACGACGATCCAGGGTTGGCCCAACGCCAATGCCTCGCCGGCCAACCAACTGGTGCGCAGCGTCGACGACGGCGTGAACCCCGACTCGATCCGCACGTCGGTGATCAACCTGTCGACGGCCGAACTCGACGATCGCCGGGCATTGCTCGACGAAGGATGCGCGCTGGTCTACCACCTGTGCGAAGGCCAGCGGGGCAGCAAGGTGGCGCGCGAGTTCACCGATGTCGCGACCGCCGGCTGCCTGCGCCATCGGTTGATCGCCATCCACTGCTGTGCCGTCGGCGAGGAAGAGTTCCGCCAATGGAACGTGCATGCCGAGCTCTCCGACCAGGCATCGCCCGGCGGCGTGGTGTGGTCGCCGTTCTCCAACCTGTGGCTGTACGACCAGACCACCGACGTGCTGGCAGCGCGTGCCCACGGCGTGCTGGTCTGCATCGGCTCGGACTGGGGCCCGTCAGGCAGCAAGAACCTGCTCGGCGAGCTGAAGGTGGCCTACACCTGGGTCCGCCATGCCGGTCTCGACATCACACCGTTCGACCTCACCGAGATGGTGACGTCGAACCCCGGCGATCTGCTGGCACGGGCCTGGTCGGGGAGCGCCCCGGGCAGGTTGCAGCCGGGCCGGATGGCCGACGTGGTCGTGATCGCCAAGCGGTACGACGATCCGTGGACCAACCTGTTGTTGGCCCGCGAACGCGACGTCCTGCTGGCGATCGGTGGCGGCCGGGCCCGCTACGGCACGGCTGCCTTGATGAAGGCCGCAGGCGAGACGTCGACGACCAGCATGCGCGTCGGCCCGACATCTCGTCACTTTGCGCTGCGCCGGCCCGACGACCCGACCAAGGTGTGGAAATGGTCGACGGTCATGCGCGCCCTACGTGCCGTGCAGGCCGACCCCGTTGCAGCGATCGAGCAGGGCTTGGCCATCGAGGCGGTCGAGGCCGACGTGACGACGCCAAGCACCGGCAGCCTGATCCTCGAGTCCGACATGCCGGGTGGGCCGAACAGCGTCGCCGGCCCACCGCCGCCGGGCACCAAGTTCGACGCGCCGCCGCTGCCCACGCTGATCCACGACACCACCTGGTTCGACGCGGTGCGCTCCGCCGGGTACCACGGCCACGTGCTCGACGACCTCGACCAGTTGTTCGCCGAGAGCGCTGTCCTCACGTGAACGATGCACAGCGCGGGTTGAGTTGGGCGGAGGCGATTGCCGCAGCACCGTCACGCGACTCCCTGACGCAGGTCGAGCGAACGAACATCATCAACATGTTCACCGACCTGCTCGACGGGTTGTACGTCCACCTCCCACTGAAGCGAGCCATGTACGGCATCGATCCGGTGCAACAACTGCGTCGGCTCCACGAGCGTGCCCGGCTGATGACCGACGATGCCTTTCACCGCGAGATCGGTGGCATCCTCACCAATCTGCGCGACGCGCACACCGCGTACATCGCCCCGTCACCGCTTGCGGGAAGCGCGGCGCGGTTGCCGTTCCTGGTCGAGCAGTTCGGTTCGGACTCCGAGCCTCGATTCGTCGTCTCCAAGGTCATCCGCGAACTGGTCAGCGATACCAGGTTCACCGAGGGTGTCGAGCTGATCGAGTGGAACGGTGTACCGATCGCCGACGCGGTGCGCCGCCGCGGCGAGAGCGAACGAGGTGGCCGTCCCGACAGCGCGATGGCCAGGGCGCTCGACTCGTTGACGTTCCGACCACTCGGGATCGGTCCACCGCCCGACGAGCGGTGGGTGATCGCCGGTTATCGCAACGACGATGGGGGCATGCGCGAGCACCGCTTCGACTGGCGGTTCATCTATCCGGGCCCGGCACCCGACGCCGCGCATCCCACGGCGCCGGCTGCCGCAGCGACTGCGATCCATCCCGATCGGGCCCTGGTCAGACGCGCCAAGAAGCTGTCGTTCAACTCTGAGCTGTGGCAGACCGAGCGCCACGATCGGGTGGCGGCGGCCGGTGTCGGCATGGCGGGCAATGGCTGGATCACCGGCCAGTTCCAGGACAACGTCTCCGCACGCGTGGTGCCGGTCAACGGCCGCGACTACGGCTACGTCCGCCTGTGGAGCTTCGAGCTCAGCGACGACGACGGGTACATCGCCGAGGTGATGCGGCTGCTGTCCGAACTGCCGCAGGACGGCCTCATCATCGATCTCCGCGGCAACCCGGGTGGGTTGATCTGGGCAGCAGAACGCTTGCTGCAGCTGTTCACCCCGTCGCCGATCGCGCCGACACGGTTCTCGATCATCGCCTCGGACCTCACCAGGTCGATGACCGACGCACCGCAGAACCGCCGATCGCTGAGCCCGTGGCGACGCACGCTGCTCGACGCCATCGGCACCGGCGAGGTTTACTCCCAGTCAGTTCCGATCACGCCGTCAGAGCGATGCAACGACATCGGCCAGGTGTACGGGGGCCCGGTGATCGCGGTCGTCGATTCGACCACGTACTCCGCGGCCGACCTGTTCGCCGCGGGCTTTGCCGACAACGGGATCGGCACGGTCGTCAGCGTCGGGCGGGCGACCGGCGCGGGCGGCGCCAACGTCTGGTGGGCCGACACGCTGAACAACGTGTTGGCCGGCACGCCCCACCAACTGCCACGGTTGCCGAAGGGGGTCGGGTTCACGCTGTCGGTTCGCCGCGCCACTCGGATCGGAGCGTCCGACGGAGCACCGATCGAGGACATCGGGATCGTCGGTCACCGCACGTACGCGATGACCCGCGACGACCTGCTGCGCAGCAACACCGACCTGCTGACGTTCTGCGCCAGGCTGATCGAGTCGGAGCCGGCCACCTCGCTCGCCGTGCGGTGGAAGGCACCCCTGCTCGATGTCGAGGTCGGCAGGCTCGATCGGATCGACGTCTACATCGATGGCCGGCCCCACCAGTCGCACGATGTCGTCGACGGACTGCAGTTGACGATCGGTCACCCCCAACAGGCCATCCGCGTCGAGGGGTACCTGGGCGAGAACCTGAAGCAGGTTCGAACCGTGCGACTGACGTGACGTAATTGACGTGACAGCCGTTGGTGAACGGCTGTGCCCACCGGCTACCGTGCCCCAGATGTCGGCCCCGCTGTGCGTCATCGGCGACTTCGCGTGGGACGTGTTGATCCGCACGAACAGCGAACTGCTGACCGGTGGCGACACCTTCGGCGAGGTGATGTTGACCCCCGGTGGCAGCGCCGCGAACGTCGCCGTGTGGGCCCGGCGCTGCGGGCTGGAAACCGAGTTCATCGGCAAGGTCGGGCGCGACCGGTTGGGCCAACTCGCACAGGAGGACCTCGCCGGGGAACACGTCGTGACCCACCTCGTCGAGACCGATGAGCACCTGACCGGGTGCGTGGCCGTGTTCGTCGACCAGGCCGGCGAGCGCTCGATGGTGTCGGGACGCGGCGCCGACTTCTACCTGCTGCCGTCCGAGCTGCCGAAAGAGACCGTGCGACGCGCCAGCCACCTCCACATGACGGCCTGGTCGTACTTCGTCGACCCGCCGCGCTCGGCGTCACGTGCCGCCGCACACCTGGCACAGGAGTGTGGGGCGACGCTGTCGTTCGATCCGGCCTCGTTCCAGATGATCGAGGAGATGGGTGTCACCCAGTTCCTGGCGGCCACGCAGGATCTCGGCATCGACATCTTCCTGCCCAACTACCAGGAGGGCGAAGTGCTGACCGGTCTCGATGACCCGGAAGCGATTGCCGCGGCGCTGGCCAAGCTCTACCCGCAGGCGCTGATCATGTTGAAGCTCGATGCCGACGGCGCGCTGGTCTACGACAACGGCATCGCCACCCACATCCCGCCGGCGACGAACAACCTGGTCGACGCAACCGGCGCCGGCGACTCGTTCGCCGGAGCATTTCTGGCCCGATACCTGGTTGGCACGTCGGCCATCGAGTCGGCCAGGTTCGCCACCACCATCTCGGCGTGGGTCATCGAGCATCTCGGGGCGCGCCCGGAGCCCGACACCCGTCTGCGCGCCGTTCTGCAGGATGGCAATCTATGACCATGACGACGATGACCGACCGATTCCGAGCCCTGCACGCCGATGGCATCTTCGTGATGCCGAACCCGTACGACCTGGGGTCGGCACGCCTGCTGGCCGCCCTCGGGTTCCCCGCGCTGGCATCGACCAGCTCGGGCTTTGCGGCGACCCTCGGTCGCCTCGACATGACGGTCGATCGCGACGAGTTGCTCGATCACATCCGCCCGCTCGCGACGGCCACCGACCTGCCGCTCAACGTGGACTCGGAGCGCTGCTACGCCGACGATCTGCCCGGTGTCACCGAGACCGTCGAGTTGTTGGCAGATGCCGGCGCCGCCGGCTGCTCGATCGAGGATTGGAACCCGGTGACCAACTCGATCGACCCGATCGAGACAGCGGTCCAGCGGGTCGCTGCGGCTGCGGCCGGCGCCGCAACGACCGGCATCGTCCTCACGGCGCGTTGCGAGAACCACCTGCACGGCATCACCGACCTCGACGACACCATCGCCAGGCTGCAGGCCTACGTCAGTGTCGGGGCCGAGGTCGTCTACGCGCCGGGATTGGCCGACCTCGATCAGATCGCCAGGGTCGTCAACGAAGTCGGCGTGCCGGTCAACGTGTTGATCCTGCCCGGTGGGCCGAGCGTCGGCCAGTTGGGCGAGGCCGGCGTTCGCCGCATCTCGTCCGGTGGCCTGCTGTCGCGGATCGCCATGGGCGCGATGGTCGCCGCCGCCGAGCGACTGCGCGACGACGGTGTGGTCAACACGACCGAGCCGTTCCTGTCGCGAACCCTCGCGGCTCAGGCGCTGCGCGACTGATCCGGCGGCGGGGTATCGCTGACCAGCGGGTGCTGAATCGTCACCCGGTAGTGAACTCCGAGTGGCAGGTCGTTGGAGTGGCAGGTGAAGCTGAGGTACGGCCAGCCCATTCCCAGCGTTTGCTCGGATTCGACAAGTCGCACGGCGACATCGCCGATCCCGTACGTCGTGCGCATCTGGGTTCGGCCGTCGACCACGACCTGGGTCAGCGTGGCCTCGGCGACGGCGATGGCGCCGTCGAGCATGATGCCGAACGCCTCGGGCACGTAGAACCCGATCGGCGCGCCGGGTTGCTCGGCCGTGGTGCGTACGACGATGCCGCGTTGCGTCGCCGGGGCGACCGCGACCACTCCGCTGAAGACGATGACCCTGACGCGCTTGCCGTTGACATCACGGACGAGGTGCTGCAGCGTCGGTTGGGGCGCGGCATTCTGCAACGCGTAGTCCATGGTCGACCTCCTTGCCTCCGACTGTAGACGCAGCCCCGCGGCGATCAACGGAAGTCGCGACTGGCCGTCGAAGCCGGCACGGGCAGCAATGTCAGCTCGTCGGCAACGATGTTGATCACCCCCTCGGCGCGCTCCAGGCGACCGCGGATCAACAACGCCGGCGCACTGCGGGCGATGGTGCGATAGCGGGCCCAACAACCCTTCGACACGACGATGTTGATCAGCCCGGTCTCGTCCTCGAGGTTCATGAAGGTGACCCCTTGGGCTGTCATCGGCCGTTGGCGATGGGTGACGATCCCTGCAACCAGCACCTTGGCCTTCGGTTCACAGTCCCACAGGCCCCGCGCTGTGACGACGCCACGCTTGCGCAACTCGTCGCGCAGGAACTGGGTGGGATGGCCGTGAGGCGCGACCCCGGTGGCCCACAGATCGGCGACGACGGTCTCCATCGGGTCCATGCCTGGCAACCGCGGCGATCGCTGCCCGGTGATGATGCCCTCCAGACGATCCGACCGAGATTGCACCGCCCCGCCCACCGCCCACAATGCCTCACGACGCTCGAGCGCGAAGCACTGCTCGAACATTCCGGCGGTTGCCATGGCCTCGAGTTGTTGCAACTGCAACTGTGACGATGAAGTGGGGGCCCCGCGACGTACGAGATCCTCGAGCGATTCGTACGGCCGGCCGGCGTCGATCTCGGCTGCCAGGTCGCTGCCGACACCACGGACCGAACCGATCCCCAGCCGCACGGCCACTTCGCCGACGGACTCGGCACATGGCTCGAGTGATGCGGCGGCGCGAGACGCGTTGAGATCAGGCGAGCGCACGACCACGCCATGGCGCGTCGCATCCTGTGCCAGCGAGTGCGGACTCCAGAACCCCATCGGCTGGGCGTTGAGCAGCGCCGCGCAGAATGCAGCGGGTTCGTGGAACTTGATCCACGCCGAGGCGTAGACGAGGTACGAGAAGCTGACGCTGTGTGACTCGGGGAAGCCGTAGTTGGCAAAGGCGGCCATCTTGGTGAAGATCTCGTCGGCGACATCGCCGGTGATGTTCCGTTCGGCCATGCCCTCGTACAACCGAGCTTTCAACTTCTCCATCCGCGCCCTGCTGCGCTTGGAACCCATGGCTTGGCGCAGTTGATCGGCCTCGGCGGGCGTGAACCCGGCCACGTCGATGGCCATCTGCATGAGCTGCTCTTGGAACAGCGGGACACCGAGCGTCTTGCCGAGTGAGTTCTCGAGCAACGGGTGCAGGTAGGTGATGGGCTCTTGACCGTTGCGACGGCGGATGTAGGGATGCACGGATCCGCCCTGGATCGGCCCGGGGCGGATCAGGGCGACCTCCACCACGAGGTCGTAGAAGCGGCGGGGCTTCAACCGCGGCAGCGTGGCCATCTGGGCCCGCGATTCGATCTGGAACACGCCGACGGTGTCGGCTCGGCACAACATCGCGTAGACATCGTCCTCTTGCGGAATGGTGGCCAGATCGACCTCGTAGCCACGGTGCTCGCGAATGAGATCGACGGCGTAGTGCAGCGCGCTGAGCATGCCGAGCCCCAACAGATCGAACTTGACCAACCCGGCCGCAGCACAGTCGTCCTTGTCCCACTGCAACACGCTGCGATTGTCCATCCGACCCCACTCGACCGGGCAGACCTCGATCACCGGGCGATCGCAGATCACCATGCCACCGGAATGGATGCCGAGATGCCGCGGTGCATCCTCGATCTCGGTCGCCAGCTCCAACACCGCCGGCGGGATACCATGATCGGGTTGGTTGGCGGTCGTCGACACGTTGCCCCACGCATCGATCTGCTTGCTCCACGCATCTTGCTGACCGGGCGCGTAGCCGAGTGCCTTGGCCATGTCGCGCACCGCCGAACGTGCCCGATAGGTGATGACGTTGGCGACCTGAGCGGTGTGATGGCGCCCGTAGCGCTGATACACGTACTGGATCACCTCTTCGCGCCGATCACTTTCGATGTCGATGTCGATGTCGGGAGGTCCATCGCGTTCGGTCGACAGGAACCGTTCGAACAAGAGCCCCAACGACACGGCATCGGCCTTGGTGATGCCGAGCGCATAGCACGCCGCGCTGTTGGCCGCGCTGCCGCGACCCTGACAGAAGATGTCGGCCCGGTTGCAGAACTCGACGAGATCCCACACCACCAGGAAGTACCCGGCGAACCCGAGGTGTTCGATGACATCGAGCTCGTGGTCGATGGTGTTCCACGCCCGGGCGCGCAGCGACAGGTCTTCGTGTGCAGCGGGTCGCTCGCCATACCGACGGCGACCACCCTGTTCGACGAGGTGGCGGAGGTACTGCATCTCGCTGAGTGGTGCACCGTCGGGGCCCGGCGGGCACGGGAACGGCGGCAGGTTCGGCGCAACCAACGCCAGATCGAACGCTGCGGCCCGACCGATGTCGGCAGCAGTCTCGACGACACCGGGGTAGCGCAGGAACCGGCGAGCCTGCTCGGCGCCACTGCGCAGGTGCGCACCGGTCGATGCGGGGAGCCACGGGTCGAGTTCGTCGAGGCTGCGTCGGGCCCGCACCGCTGCGATCGCCGTTGCCAACCGGCGCTGCGACGGCGTGGCGTAGTGCACGTTGTTGGTGGCCACGCAGGCCAGGTCGTGACGGGCCGCCAGCTCGGCCAGGGCATCGTTGCGCGCCGAGTCGAGCGGATCGCCGTGATCCCACAGTTCGACCACCACCCGGTCACGACCGAACAGCTCGATGAGCCGTTGCAGTTGCTTGGCCGCTGCGGCCGGGCCGTGATCGACCAGCGCCGACGGCACCGCCCCCTTCCGGCAGCCGGTCAGCACCCAACCGTGGCCGGCCATCGAGTCGGCGATGTCGAGCAGGCTGAACCGCGGCGCGCTCTTCTCGCCGGCCAGGTGACCGAGGCTCAACGCACGCGCCAGGCGTGCGTAGCCCGCCGGCCCGTCAGCCAGCACGAGCAGGTGATCACCGTGCGGGTCGGGCGCATGGTGATCGGGAACCAGGCCGGTGGCGATCTGGCGCTGCGTCTCGTCTTCGTCGAGCACCTGACGAGTCGTGGCTGCGCCGAGGGTGATCTCGGCGCCGAACACCGTCGGCAACCCCACGGCCCTGGCAGCTTCGGCAAAGCGCACGACACCGTAGAGACCGTCGTGATCGGTCACCGCCAGCGCCTCGAGCCCCAGCCGAGCGGCTTCCTCTGCCAGCTGCTCGGGGTGCGAGGCGCCGTCGAGGAACGAGAAGTTGGTGTGGCAGTGCAGCT
>JBDTRP010000016.1:0-4664 GCA_039931555.1 Ilumatobacteraceae bacterium
CCAACGACGCCTCCATGATGCGCGGCGACAACAGGTGCACGTGGGTGTCGATGGCGCCGGCCGTGGCGATCAACCCCTCGCCGGAGACGATGGTCGTGCCCGTTCCGACGACCACGTCGACATCGTCCATCATGTCGGGGTTGCCGGCCCGGCCGACGCCGCAGATGCGGCCCTCGCGGATGCCGATCGACGCCTTCCCGATCCGTCGCGTGGCGTCGATGATGACGACGTTGGAGATCACCACATCGCAGGTCTCCTTCACCGCCGCGGCCTTCAACAGCAGCCCGTCGCGCGCCGTCTTGGCGAACCCGGCGAGGAACTCGTTGCCGCGCTCCTGCGAGTCGTACTCGATCTCGATCACCAGCCCGGTGTCGCCCAGACGCACCCGATCACCGACCGTGGGCCCGTGGATGGCGGCGTAGTCGTCGGGCAGGACCTCGTCGGGATGCACGTGGTCGTGCGGCATCGCACCGCCGTCGTGGCTGTGCTCGATCTGTCCATGAGCGTGACGGTGGTCGCGGTCGGTCACGCCTGCGCCCCGAGGTAGCCCTGCTCGTGGGCGCGGACCATTGCGGCAGCCTTCGCTCCAGGCGCATCGAGCGGGCCGTCGACCAGACCGGCGAAACCGATCGCCACCCTGCCGCCACCGATCGGAACCAACGGGACATCGACGGCGACATCAGGCTCGAACCGCAGCGCAGACCCAGCAGGGATCGCCAGACGCATCCCGTAGGCCGCGGCACGGTCGAACGACAACCGCGGGTTGACCTCGAAGAAGTGGAAGTGAGAGGTGATGCTGACCGGCACATCCGACGTGTTGGTCGCGACGATGTAGATCAGTCCGGGCGGCGACTCGTGGTCGCGCGCCGCAGTCATGACCGCACCCGGCGCATCCGAGCCGAGGCTGCCGCCGTCACCGAACGGGTCGCGCACGACGACCATGCGTGTGCCATCGTCGAACACGGCCTCGACCTTCACCTCGCGCACGATGTCGACAACACCGGGCAGCACATCAGCAACCGTCAAGACTGCTGCGCCCGCTGCGGCTGCTTCCATCAGGCGTGCGCCGTCGCGGGCGGACTCGCACACGGTGTCGGCGATCAAGGCCGTGGCCTCGGGCACGTTCAACTGCAATCCCCTGGCTCGACGCGCCCTCGCCAGTTCCGCCGCGGTGAAGATCAGTAACCGATCGCGATCCGTCGGTGTCAGGCGCATCTCCCCACGCTATTCGCTACAAGCCGATCTGTGGCTCGCCACGGAGACGGCGATCAGCGCGATGGGCCCCGAGGTTGAGGCGGCTGGCGGGCGTACGCTCGACGGGTGACCGCCGCCCAATCCACTGTCCAGATCGACGACGACCGGGTCCGCGTGACCGAATGGCGCTTCGAGCCCGGCGCCGAGACCGGCTGGCACACGCACGAACTGGACTACGTGATCGTTCCTCTGGTCAGCGGAAGTCTCCAGACCCAAGTCGCTGCCGAGACCACCAGCGTGGATCTGCGCAACGGCGAGTCCTATGCGCGCCCAGCCGGCATCAAGCACAACGTGACCAACACCAACCAGTTCGAATTCGCCTTCATCGAGATCGAACTCAAAGACCCGGCATCCTGAGGACGGCGTGCGCCGTTCCACGAAACCTCCGTCTTGACACATTCCGAGAACCGGTGATCTGATCGCCAGGATGCGGCTCCAGAGGAATCAGACCGGGCAGGCGCCGATCGTGCTGATCACCTTTCCCGACTACGACACCGACCATCCACAGCATGGTGGAGCCCTGACCGCGGCGGGCTACGCGATGCGCATCGCTCCGAAGCGAGGGCTGCGATCACCCGACGAGCTCCTCGCGTTGTCTCACGATGTGGCCGGGGCGATCGTCAGCACCGACCCGTTCACGGCCGAGGTGCTCCGCGCCAGCCCGAACCTGCAGGTGATCGCCCGCGTCGGCGTCGGCATCGATTCGATCGACGTCGCCGCGGCAACCGATCTCGGTGTGGCCATCACCACGACGCCCGGCGCCAACGAGTCAACCGTTGCCGACCACGCGATCGCCATGATGCTGGCGCTGTTGCGACGTATCCCGGAGAACGATGCCGGCGTCCGCAGGGGCGAGTGGAACCGGACCGGCCCGCACACTCCTCGGTTGCTGACGGGCTGCACCGTCGGCCTGATCGGCTACGGCCACATCGGACAGCTCGTCGCCAGACGACTCACCGGCTTCGACGTCGAACTGCTCGTCACCGACCCGGCGGTCGCCGGGTCCGAGTCGCCGCGCGCCGTACCGATCGATGAGTTGTTGGCTCGTAGTGACGTCGTCTCGCTGCACGTGCCGTTGATCGACGCGACCCGCAACATGATCGACACAGCAGCCCTGCGCTCGATGCAGCCACACGCGGTCTTGGTCAACACCTCGCGCGGGGGCGTCGTCGATGAATCGGCGTTGATCCAGGCCCTCACCGACGGTGTGCTTGCCGGCGCCGCGCTCGACGTGTTCGATACCGAGCCGCCGAACGACTCGCCGCTGCTCGGTATGAGCAACGTCGTGGTCAGCCCGCACGTCGGTGGTCTCAGCACCTTGTCGGTGGATGTGATGATTCGTCGGGCCACGGCATCGGTGATCGACGTGATCGAGGGACGCGTGCCAAACGGGCTGGCCAATCGGGTGATCCTCGAACCGAGACGATGAACGTTCGCCAACGGAACGTTCCGGCCGACCAGGTTGCCCCTGAATCGAGCCCGTGATCGCGTGTCAGCCGCCGAACCGGTTCGTCGGAAGCCCGGAGACACCGGCGTCGAGCTGCAGCAACGCACCGGCATCGGGCTCGGCCGCCAACTGCTCCTCGGTCAGGCGGTGGCGGGCTGTCGTGATGTACAAGGTGCCCAGGTCCGGCCCTCCGAAACCCGGGCAGGTCGGGTTGGTCAGCGGGAGCCGGATCTCGCGATCCAAGGTTCCGTCCGGTCGGTAGCGGCGGACCGTTGCTCCGTTGAACAGGCAGACCCACACGCCGCCATCCGCGTCGACGGTCAAACCGTCCGGCAGGCCGTCACCGGCGGCGATGTCTGCGAAGACCCGATCGTCGCTGATCCGTCCCGTGTCAAGGTCGTACGCGAAGTGCACGACCCGCTGCGTCGTACTGTCGATGTAGTACATCGTCGAGCCGTCGGGGCTCCAGCCGATCCCGTTCGAGATCGTTCGATCGGGCAGCACCAGGGTGAGGTTCCCACCCGGATCCATGCGATAGAGCGCCGCCGTGCCGTGCTGACGCTCGCGTTGCAACGTGCCTGCCCACAGCCGTCCGCGCGGGTCGACTCTGCAGTCGTTGAATCGCACGCCGGGCCGGGGCTCGATCGCGGCGAGCAATGTGCGGTTCCCCCCTGGATGGATCCGCCACAGCTCGCACTCGATCGCCAGCAGCACGCCGCCGTCCTCGCAGAGCACCACCGATCCGACGTCGCCCTGCGTCGCCAACGACGACGAGGTCCCCGTCATCGGGTTCCAGCGATGCACCAACCGGCCGGAGATGTCGACCCACACCAGCTCGCCACTGCGGTCGTCCCACACCGGCCCTTCGCCGAGTTGGTCGAGCCGGGGTACAGCGATGGTCGCAGTCGTGGAGGGCTTGTCGAACATCGGGGCATTGTGATCTGATCTGGTCGGCACCTCAAGTCGAACGATCGCCGCGGGAGAACCAATGTCTGGGCACACTTCACTCGACGGCGAGATCGCAATCGTCACGGGGGGCGCACGCGGTATCGGCCGGGCGGTCGTCGAAGTCTTCGTCGCTCACGGCGCAGTCGTGCTGTTCTGCGACCTCGATGCGGACCTCGGACACGAGATCGAGCGAGCGTCGGAGGGCAGTGCCATGTTCGTGCGGGCCGACGTCAGCGTCGAAGCCGACATCGCCGCGGTGGCGAAGGCGTGCACGTCGAGCTTCGGACCTGCATCGATCCTGGTGAACAACGCCGGGGTGAACGCCAACTTCGACGCGACGACCATGACCGGCGACGACTGGGACCGTTTCATGGGCGTCGACCTGAAATCGGCGTGGCTCGGCGCCAAGTACGTGCTGCCGCACATGCGCGACGTCGGTCGGGGCGCCATCGTCAACGTCGCGTCCATGCACGCGCTCGCCACACTCGAGGGCTTCTTCCCCTACGCGGCAGCCAAGTCGGGGCTCATCGGCATGACCCGCAGCCTGGCTCTCGACTACGGCCCACACGGGATCCGGGTCAACGCCGTAGCACCGGGGTACGTCCGCACCCGCCTGGTTCAGGACAGCATCGACCGCAACCCCCATCCCGATGCGGCCGAGCAGTCGATGGTTGCCGGCATCGCGCTGCGGCGCATCGGCGAGCCGGTCGAGATCGCCAACGTGATCCGCTTCCTCGCATCCGACGACGCCAGCTACATCACCGGCACGACGATTCACATCGATGGTGGTGTCACGGCGCGCCGCGCCGGGTAGCAACGACAGCGCGCAATGTACGTATCTCCGCAGTAGTGCCCGCACTCCTTCTTGGCGACCCCTCGTGAAGGAGCATCGCCATCCCCGTCAACTTCGACCTGCTCGACGCCAAGATCGCCCTCAACGTGCACGACTGGATTCGTCGCTGGTGGCAGATCGACATCCTGGTCGTCACCGACACCATCGTGTCGTTCGGCCCCG
>JBDTRP010000017.1:0-10169 GCA_039931555.1 Ilumatobacteraceae bacterium
GACACTCAGGTCAACGGCCCGCGTGCCGCTCGACGAACGAGGGCACGCGGGCAATAGATCGAGGTGTGATGCGCGTCAGGTGCTGGGCGGCGTACGCAGGGCATCGAAGCGCTGGCGGTAGTCGTCCGGTTCGATCTCGCCGCGGGCGAGACGCTCGGCCAGGATCTCTTGAGCGGTCGCCTTCGACGCTGCGGCGACCGGCGGCACACCGGGCGCGTGGAGTTGCGGAGTGTGGCTGCGCTTGAGCAGCGTCACGCCGATCCAGATGAGGCCACCCCAGAAGGCGACCATCATGATCATCATCGGGATCCACCACCAGCTCCCGTTACCCATCCCGTCGTTCCAGTTGCCGTTGTGCATGATCCATCTCCATGTGTTGTCCTGCCACCGACGGTACGGGCGGTGACGCCGACGCACTCACCGGCGCGTGGAACAGCGGATCGTCTCCACGTGGTCTCCACAAGATCTCCACATGCACCCGGCATGGTGTCTCAGGTCGATCGTGGCACCCTGTGGCCTTGGACGAGGAAGGAACTGACATGCGGATGTTGTCGCGGCGGGAGATGTTGATCGCCGGGGGCAGCGCCCTCGTGCTGACCGCGTGCGGTTCGGAGAGCTCGGCGTCACGACCTCAGGGTCGGCTCGTGGCTGCGTCGGACCCGGCGGTCGAGCGCCGCGACGATCTTCGCCGCAAGGCAGGCGCATCAACCGTGGCCACGACCATCACCGCGGCGCCGGTCACGGTGAACATCGGCGGCCGCGAGGTTTCGACCTGGGCGTTCGGAGATCGCCCCGGCGCTGGCGGTATCAGAGCCAAGGTGGGAGATCTGATCGAAGCAACCTTCCTCAACGAGTTGACATCGGAGAACACACTGCACTGGCACGGCATCGCCTTGCGCAACGACATGGATGGCGTGCACGATCTGACCCAGATGTCAGTGAAGCCGTCGGGCAAGTTCACCTATCGCTTCACAGTCCCCGACGCCGGCACGTACTGGTTCCACCCGCACATGGGTCTCGAGTTGGACCGCGGCTTGTACGCGCCGCTTGTCGTGGAGGATCCGAAGGATCCGATTGGTTCCGATGTCGACGTGACCTTGATGCTCGACGACTGGCTCGATGGCTACGGGCGCACGCAGGAGGAGGTGCTCGCCGAGTTGCAGAGCAGTGGCGGCCACTCGGGGCACATGGGCAGCATGGGCAGCATGGGCGG
This sequence comes from Ilumatobacteraceae bacterium, assembly GCA_039931555.1. Taxonomy (GTDB): domain Bacteria; phylum Actinomycetota; class Acidimicrobiia; order Acidimicrobiales; family Ilumatobacteraceae; genus JAENVT01. The sequence goes on from JBDTRP010000017.1 coordinate 1,214, forward strand.
CTCGAGCGAGATGGGCTCGGGCACGATGGGTTCCATGATGGGCGGCCTGACCGGCGACGTCACCTATCCGTTGCACGTGATCAACGGTCGGGCGCCGTCCGAACGCGAGACGATCGACGCCAAACTCGGTCAACGTGTGCGCATCCGGTTGATCAACGCCGGTTCCGACACCGCCTATCGTGTGGCCGTCGGCGGCCATCGCCTCACCGTCACACACGCCGACGGGTTCCCAGTTGCGCCGGTGGAGGTCGACACCGTGGTGCTCGGGATGGGTGAGCGCTATGACGTGATCGTCACCGCCGGTTCGGGATCGTTCCCGATCGTCGCCGTCCCGGAGGGCAAGGACGATCCCGCCGGCGAAGCGATCCTGCGGACCAGCGGCACCGACACCGCCCCCACCGTCGGGTCGCGCCCGACGGAGCTATCAGGTCGCGAACTTCGTTACGGCGACCTCGTCGCCACCGACGCAGCCCGGCTGCCCACGAAGAGGCCTGGCCGCGCGACCACTATCGATCTCACAGCGAGGCTCTCCGGATACGTGCATGGCATCGACGGCAAGGGCTTCCCCGATACGGCGCCCATCACGGTGGCCGAGGGCGAACGACTGCGATTGAAGATCGTCAACCAGACGATGATGTTCCACCCGATCCACCTCCACGGCCACACCTTCCAGATGGTCGGCAACGGATCCGCTCGCAAGGACACGGTGAACGTGCTGCCGATGACCATGGTCGAGGTCGACATCGAGGCCGACAACCCGGGGCAGTGGATGCTGCACTGCCACAACAGCTACCACTTGGAGACCGGGATGGCGACGGTGTTCTCCTACCGGGCCTGACCGGCAGGACTACCGTCGACGCGAAAGGAGCGCAGACAGTCATGGCAGTGGTGCTGGTGGTCGACGACGAGGTTCGTATCCGCGACCTCGTGCGCCGCTACCTCGAGCACGAAGGCCACCACGTCCTCACCGCCGGCAGCGGCGCCGAAGCGCTCGAGATAACCGGGCGCACTACCGTCGATCTGGTCGTGCTCGACCTGCGCCTCCCCGACATCTCCGGCGAAGAAGTGGCCGCCGAGATCAGAACGACGAGCGACGTGCCGATCCTGATGCTCACCGCCAAAGTCGACGAACGCGACCGCATCCATGGCCTCGAGGTCGGTGCCGACGACTACGTCACCAAACCGTTCAGTCCGCGCGAGTTGGTCCTGCGCGTCGGCGCGATCCTGCGTCGCGGACGGTCGTCCACCGCGGAGGCGCCTGCGGAGTCGTTCGGTAGCGGTGCGTTGCTCATCGACGAAGTGACCCGGCGGGTCACGGTGAACGGCGAGCTGGTGGAGTTGACCCCGACCGAGTGGGGTGTGCTCGTGGCGCTCGCTGTCCAGCCCGGCCGCGTGTGCTCGCGTTACGAGCTGATCAACCGGGTCAGAGGGTACGAGTTCGACGGTTACGAACGCACCGTCGACTCGCACGTGAAGAACCTGCGCCGCAAGATCGAACCCGACCCGACGCAACCGACCATCGTGCAGACGGTCACCGGCGTCGGCTACCGACTGGGCCTCGATCGTGATCGCTGACCGCCCTCGCCTTGTGCACAGCCCGCTCGCCGTTCGGCTCATCGGCGGGTTCGTCGCTGTGGCGGTCGTGGCCGTGTTCGTGCTCGCTGGTCTCACGCTGTGGCGCACGAAACACTCCGTTGGTCAACTCGCTCGCGAACGCCAACAAGCCAGCGCCGAGGCGATCGCCGACACCCTCGGCCTCGCCTACCAACAGAGCGGCGGCTGGGACACAGCTGACCCTCACCCGGCCATGATGCTCGCCGTGCAAGCAGGCGCCTCCTTGACGGTGGTCGACAACAAGGGGAGCGCCCTCGTTCTCCACAACACGATGGGCAACATGCCACGAATGGCGACCAACGCCCACGGCCCCACCCGCACGGCGGCCGTGATCGTCGTCGGCGAGCAGGTCGGGACTGCGCAGGTCACGTTCGTCTCCGGCGAACTCGCCCAAGCAGAGACGCACGTGCGCGACGCCCTCAGCGGCACGGTCGCGATCGGCGCCGTGATCGCCGCACTCGTCGCCGCACTCGTAGCGGCACCCCTCGCCTTGCGCATCGTCCGACCGCTGCGCCGCGTCACCGACGCTGCCCAACGACTTGGTGACGGAGACGCAACGGCCCGAGCCGGAGAACACCGCGCACCTGGCGAGATCGGCACACTCAACCGCACCTTCGACGCAATGGCAGAACGCCTCCAGGCCAACGACGTCGCTCGCCGCAACCTGGCCGCCGATGTCGCCCACGAACTACGCACCCCGCTGACACTCCTGCAGGGCGGCTGCGAGGAGATCATCGACGGTATCACCGAGCCCTCGATCGAGCACTTCGTCCAGATGCACGACGACGTCCTCCGCCTCCGCCGCCTCGTCGACGACCTCGGCACGCTCGCCGAGGCAGACGCTGCGCTCGCCGGGCCGAACATCGCGGTTGAACGATGCGACCTCGCCGAGCTCGCGGCCGGCGCCGCCGACGCGCTCCGGCCGCTTGCCGATGCGAACCAGCAGCAAGTGAACCGTCGACTAGATCCGGCGATCATCAATGGTGATCCCGCACGGCTTGCCCAAATTGTCACGAATCTGCTGACCAACGCCATCAAGTTCACACCAGCCGGCGGCACGATTGAACTGGACGTGCGACGGAGCCCGGTACAACGCACAGCCACACTGACCGTGAGCGACAACGGCCCTGGCATCCCGGCGAAGGATCGCGCACACGTGTTCGAACGGTTCTACCGCGGCAACGTCACCCGTCCGGTGGCGGGCAGTGGAATCGGGCTCGCCGTTGTGGCCCAACTGGTGAAAGCGCATGGGGGCACGGTCGTGCTCGTCGACACGAGCACCGGCACAGCGGTCGAAGCAACGTTCCCCAGCGCGTGACGCACGGACGAGTGGCCTGGCAGGGAGACCGGGGTCAGTCGCTGCGCCCGATAGGGTTGCGGGCGTTGAAGGGGAGTAGTTCCCCACCGAGAGATCGACACACTGGGTGATGAACCCCGGTCCTCGGGCCCGCCTCCGGCGGGTGAGCGAGACCTTCGACCAGGCATCAATCGATGCCCGGTCGATGGCAATCCAGCTTTCGCCCGGGCCACCAACCCGAAGGAATCGCATGGAAGCATTTCTGATCAGCTTCGGCATCATCTTCGTCGCCGAGCTCGGCGACAAGAGCCAGCTGATGGCGATGACCTTCGCCGCCCGATACCGCGCCCTGACGATCCTGATCGCCATCACTGCAGCAACTGCATTCGTGCACCTCTTCAGCGTGTTGATCGGTGCTGCCGTCGGTGTCGCCATACCGACGAAAGCGATCTCGGTCGTGGCGGGTGTCGCGTTCTTGGGGTTCGCGGCCTGGACGCTTCGCGGAGACAAGCTCGACGACGACGAAACCGCACGCGCGGCAAAGAGCTCGAGGTCGGTGTTCTTCACAGTAGCGATCGCCTTCTTCCTCGCCGAGCTCGGAGACAAGACGATGCTCGCCACCGTCACATTGGCGACCGAGCACGGCCTCGTCGGCACCTGGATCGGGTCGACGCTCGGCATGGTTGCCGCCGACGCGTTGGCGATCATCGTCGGCCAACAGCTCGGCGCGCGCCTGCCCGAGCGCACCATCAAGATCGGGGCCGCGATCACATTCGTCGTCTTCGGGCTACTGCTGATCGCCGAAGGACTCCGTTGAGACGACGCAGGAACTGGAGAAGCCGAGCCGGCAGCGTGAAGAAAGGGACCTACGGCCCTGCCCACGCTGACCCTGTTCGCCGTACCCTGCGCCAGCGAGCTCCGTAGGGCCGATTCGACGGCCCGTCCCCGTTGGATAGGGCCCTACGGAGCACCAACCATCGTCGAACGGTCCGGGCGAACGCCGATGTGAGCGGGTGTTGATGGCGCTTGATCCCGTTGTGCTGTGAGCCGGATATGCCCGCGTACGCGACATCCGACACACGGTTCGGCGCGGGCGACGTCACATCTCGGCGAAGACTCGCACCGTGAACGTGACGCCAGGTCCGGAGATCGCCTCTGCCGCATCGCGATCGAGATGTGCGCCGATCTGCGGCGTCGGCAGCCCCGGATACGTGGAGAGTCCCTCATGGATCGGATGACTGAGGTCGACGGGGCGGCGGCTCATGGTGCGGCAAGCGATCATAGAGCACCCGCAAAGGTCCCTGGAAGGGTCGGCGAGTAGGCTCCGCGCGGCAGCAATCGGGAGGGAACGGATGTTGATCGGTCGACGTCGATGGCTGTGAACGACTCGTACGTCGACCGATCCGATGCCTACCTGGCGGGGGATCGCCGTCGTGCGCTCATCGAGGGTCGCCAACTGAACGACCGGGTGTGGGGCACGGCGCTGTTCGCCGACGTCTCGGGCTTCACGCCGCTCACCGAGGCCTTGGCAAACGAGTTGGGCCCGCAGCGTGGCGCCGAGGAGTTGACGGCTCATCTGAACCGGGTGTTCCACGCCGTCATCGACGACGTCGAGCGGTACGGCGGCGAGGTCATCTACTTCGGCGGCGACGCGATCACGTGTTGGCTGGACGGCGACGACGGCCGGCTCGGGGCCGCGTGTGGCTTGGCGATCCAGCGGACCATGTCGTCGGTGGGAACCATTCATACTCCTGCCGGGACAGTGGTCGTGCTGGCCATCAAGGTGGCGGTCGCAGTCGGAAATGCTCGACGCTTTGTGGTCGGCGATCCCTCGATCCAGCTGATCGACGTGCTCGCCGGCCGCCTCATCGACGAGTTGGCCGACGCCGAACATCTGGCCGACAAAGGCGATGTCGTGCTGGCCCGCTCGGCGCTCGACTCGCTCGGCGATCAGGTGATCGTCGGCGAACACCGCCGCGGCGAACTTGCAGCCGACGTCGGCGTGCTCGTCGGTCTCCGGATCGAGATCGACGTGGCCGAGGCACCACCGGCAGTGCCCGCGCTCAGCGAGGAGTTGGTCCGGCCGTGGATCTTGCCTGCGGTCTACGAGCGCCTCGTGACGGGTCGGGGCGAGTTCTTGGCCGAGCTCCGCGCTGCATATCCCGTCTTCGTCCGGTTCGGCGGGATCGACTACGACCACGACCCCGACGCAGTCGCACAGCTCGACCACTTCGTTCGCCGGGTCCAGCAGGTGCTCTCCGAGTTCGGTGGGAACCTGCTGCACGTGATCCTCGGCGACAAGGGCGCGTACCTGTGCGCGGTGTTCGGCGCGCCGCACGCGCACGAGGACGACGCCTCGCGTGCTGCGACCGCAGCCATCGAACTGCTGACGTTGGATCGCGAGACCGCGGCGACAGACCTGCAGATCGGGATCACCCACGGCCGGGTTCGCAGCGGTACGTACGGCCATCCGATGCGGCGCACCTTCACCTGCCTCGGCGACGCAGTCAACCTTTCGGCCCGCTTGATGTCGGCGGCCCCTCCGGGCCACGCCTACCTCAGCGAGCAGGTGCACCATGCGCTGAGCGACCGCTTCGAATGCCAACTCGTCGGCGATCTCACCGTGAAGGGCAAGGCCGAGCCGGTCAGGGTCCTCAGCATCGTCGGGCTTCGGCGGGGGCCGACCAAGCGGGAGATCAGATACCCGCTGCCGATGGTCGGCCGTGACATGGAACTGGGCGTGTTCGCGCGAGCGCTCGATGATGTGCTCGGTGGCGCCGGGCGAGTGGTCGGGATCTCGGCCGAGGCCGGTCGCGGAAAGTCGCGCTTGGTCGCCGAAGTTGTTCGCGACCTCTCCGCGGCCGGCGTCACCGTGGCGTGGGGCGAAGCGCAGAACTTCGGCCGCACCACCAGCTACCTGGTGTGGCGAGACGTGTGGCGGACCCTGCTCGAGATCGATGACGATGCGACCGAAGCGTCGCAGGGTCGAGAGCTGACGCGGCGGTTGCGAGCGATCTCCGGCGATCACGCCCGCCGCGGTCCGTTGCTGGCGAGCGTCGTCGGCATCGGCATGGGCGACAACGAGGTCACGCGGACATTCGACGCCAAACTGCGCAAGACATCGTTGGAATCATTGCTCGTCGACCTCCTCCGGGCGCGTGCCGCGAACGGCGCGCTCGCCATCGTGCTCGAGGACTGCCATTGGATCGACTCGCTCTCACGCGACCTGCTCGAGGAGTTGGTCCTCGCATCGGCGTCGCTTCCGGTGCTGTTCGTGCTCGCCTACCGCCCAGCCGAGGCGGCTGGCGGAGGGCTCGGGCTGGACCGGGCCTCGCACTTCCAAGAGCTGCATCTCGCCGAGTTGGGGGCCAACGAGGCCCAAGCGGTGCTCAAGGCCAAGCTGGCGCAGTTGTTCGGTGAGTCGGTCGACCCAGCCCCCGACCTGGTCGAGTTCGTGCTGGCGAGGGCGCAGGGCAATCCGTTCTACCTCGAGGAGCTGATCAACTACGTCCACGGTCTCGGGATCGACCCGGCGGACCCGGTTGCCTTGTTGCACCTCAACGTCCCCGACACGCTCTTCCGATTGGTGCAGAGCCGCATCGACATGCTGGACGAAGCCCCGCGAACGGCGCTCAAGGTCGCCAGCGTCGTGGGACGTACCTTCGAGTCACCGTTCGTGCAAGGCGTGTACCCCGATCTCGGCTCCATCGACGAGGTCGAGGCCAGGTTCGAAGCGGCCCGCCAAGCCGACATACTCCGGATCGACCGGGTCGAGGATCGTTCGTGGTTGTTCCGTCACATCGTTGCCCGCGACGTTGCGTACGACAGCTTGCCGTTCGCGATGCGTTCGCACCTGCACGACCGTGTTGGCGCCTTCCTCGAATCGGGAGGCCCTCAGGCGATCGAGCGGAATCTCGATCTGCTCGCCCACCACTACTGGCTCGGCGAGGACGACGCCAAGAAGCGCGAGTTCGCCGTGCGGGCCGGGATCGCCGCGCAGTCGCGCTACGCCAACGATGCCGCCGCCGACTACTTCCAACGCGCCCTGCCGCTGGTTCCGGACGGGGAGCGCGCTGGTGTGCTCCGCCGGCTCGGCAAGGTGCTCGAACTGCGCGGTGGCTGGGCCACCGCCGAGGCAACCTACGGCGAGGCGATCGATCTGTCACGGCGCATCGGAGATGCGGTGGAACAGGCTCGGGCGCACGCTGATCTGGCCGAGACGCTCCGCAAGCAAGGCCGATTCGAGGAGGCTCGCCAACAGCTGGTTCATGCAAGTGAGATCTTCTCCGCGCAGGGCGACGACGCCGGCCTCGGCCTCGTGCTGCACCTCGAGGGAACACTCGCCTCGCAACAGGGCCACTACGACGCGGCCCGAGTCGCGTACCAACGGAGCCTCGAGATTCGCGAGCGGATGGATGACCGGGCGAGCATCGGGAGCCTGCTGAGCAACCTCGGCGTGGTTGCCGAATGCGAAGGCAACCTCGAACTGGCCCGCACGATGAACGAGCGTGCCCTGGCGGTGCGCGAGGAAGTCGGCGACCGCTGGGCAACCAGCGTTTCTCAGAACAACCTCGGAATGATCGCGTTGCTGCAGAAGGACTTCGCTGTTGCACAGGCGCGTTTCGAGGCATCGATGCGCCTCGCCTCAGAGGTCGGCGACCGGTGGGTTGTCGCTTACGGACATCACAACCTCGGCAATGCCAACCTCGGGCTCGGCGATCTCGCGACGGCCGGAGACGAGTTCCTCCAGGCCCTGCAGGCCTACGAGGATTACAGCGACCAGTGGTCACTTGCGTTGTTGGTCGAGGACACGGTGCTGTTGGCGATAGCGAAGGACGAGCTCGTCGAGGCCGTCGAATTGTTGGGGGCCGCCGACGCACTGCGAACTCGGCTCGATGCACCGCGCCCGCCTGCAGTTGCGGCCACCCTCGACGGCGCGTTGGACGAGGTTCGACCGAGGCTTGGTGAGCGCGAATCCGACGCGCTTGATCGCGGCTTGCACCTCGACTCGGCCGCGCTGGGAGCGCTACTCCGAGCGGTCGGACGTTCCACCTGATTCCTTGCGCTTCAAAGCGATTACTGTTCTCGAAGATTCACAGGGACGGCTGCGATCGCATGTTGGCTCTGTGACGTCGAGAATCGAGGAGATCATGCGTAGCCAACCAGCGGGTCGTCGACCCAGTCGAGTACTCCACGTGGCGCTGGTCGCAGCGATGCTGGCCATCGTCACGCCCATCGTCGGCGCGCCGGAGGTGGCAACCGCCGCGACGCCGACTCCGTGGACGGCAGGCGGTCCGGTCCCCGGCGATTTCACCCTGGACTCGAATGGTTCGGCCATTCCACCGCAGATGACCTACAACCTCGGGGAGGACCCAGTCGGGCGTCGGTTGACGGATCAATCGTGGACGCTGCAAACGGTTGCAACGAGCGACTTGACCGACGCCGTGCCATACCTCTACACCGGCTACCACGGGTTCTTCGAGGTCATCGTGCACCTCGACGCGTTCGTCATCCATGAGGGCGTCCTCAGCACGACCCCACTCGTCACCGACGGCCCGGTCAACTGCTGCACACCTCCGTCCGGTGGTTTCACGTACAGCGGCGATCACTCGTTCGACGTCGTCGCTGGCGATACCTACGGCTTCAGGTTCGGTGGATTCAACTTCGACTCCGACCCGCACTTCTTCGGAACGTTGGCACTGGCGAACGCGAATGTGCCCTATACCAATGCGTTGGCGGTAGCCAGCAACACCTCGTGGACCACAGCGGCGCCGCTCACCGCTGCCGGTATCGGCGGCGCGCTGACACAGCCGGGCGAGGCGCGCTGGTACAAGTTCCCCATCCAGCCCGACAGCCAAGTGCAGGTCGACCTCAGCAACCTGGATCAGAACTTCGACCTCACGATGTTCCGCGACATCGGCCAGGCGTTCACAACGCTGGCCACGACGCAGGATCTCACCAAGCTCAGTGCGCAGTTCGCCGGCGATGCGTACAGCCCGTCGATCTACAGCCCGTCGATCTACAGCCCGTCGATCTATTCGCCGT
>JBDTRP010000018.1:0-15095 GCA_039931555.1 Ilumatobacteraceae bacterium
ACGGCGTGGTCACGGTCGAGGAGTCGAACACGTTCGGCACCGAGCTCGAGTTCACCGAAGGCATGCAGTTCGACAAGGGCTACATGTCGCCGTACTTCGTCACCGACGCCGAGCGCCAGGAAGCCGTGCTCGAAGATGCATACGTCCTGTTGAACTCCGGCAAGATCTCGACGGTGCAGGCCATGTTGCCCGTGCTCGAGGCCGTGATGAAGACCGGTCGGCCGTTGCTGATCATCGCCGAAGACATCGAGGGCGAGGCGCTGGCCACCCTCGTCGTCAACAAGATCCGCGGCACGTTCAACTCGGCGGCTGTCAAGGCTCCAGGCTTCGGTGATCGTCGCAAGGCGATGCTGCAAGACATGGCGGTCCTCACCGGTGGTCAGGTCATCAGCGAAGAGGTCGGCCTGAAGCTCGAGAACCTCACCCTCGATCTGCTCGGCAAGGCCAAGCGAGTCATCGTCACCAAGGACAACACCACGATCGTCGATGGCGACGGCGCCCACGACGATGTCACCGGCCGCATCAACCAGATCAAGGCCGAGATCGAGAACACCGACAGCGACTGGGATCGCGAGAAGCTGCAAGAGCGCCTCGCCAAGCTGGCCGGCGGCGTCGCCGTCATCAAGGTCGGCGCAGCCACCGAGGTGGAGCTGAAAGAGAAGAAGCACCGCATCGAAGATGCAGTGTCGGCAACTCGTGCAGCCATCGAAGAAGGCGTGGTCGCCGGCGGCGGCGTGGCCCTGGTTCGGGCCCGCAAGGCCGTTGCCGAGGTCGTCGACAGCCTGACCGGCGACGAAGCCACCGGCGCCAAGACCGTATGGGAATCGTTGACCGCCCCGTGCCGCCTGATTGCCGACAATGCCGGCATGGAAGGCGCTGTGGTCGTGCCCCAGGTCGAGGCCGCAACTGGCTCGATGGGCATGAATGCCGCGACCGGCGAGATGGTCGATCTGGTGAAGGCCGGGATCATCGATCCTGCCAAGGTCACCCGCGCCGCGTTGCAGAACGCGGCGTCGATCGCCGCACTGGTCCTGACCACTGAATGCCTCGTGGCCGACAAGCCGGAGAAGAAGCAGGCCATGCCTGCCGGCGGCGGAGGAATGGGCGGAGGAATGCCAGGGATGGGAATGATGTGACCCGCTGAGGGGTTAGAGATATCACCCCCCAACCTACGGCCTCGGTGCTGCGAGCAATCGCCGCCGAGGTCGTTGGCTTTTTCCGACAGGTAGGCTCCCGTCGATGGCAGTCACGTCCAAGCGTCCGTTCTGGATGCACCAGGTGGTCGAGTACATCCTCGGCGGCGCGATGGTGGCCTCCGGGCTGCAGAGCCCGACGCCTGTGGTGCCCAGCGTGGTAGGCGCCGTCATCATGCTGCACGCGGCGATCACGATCGGACCGCTCGGTGCTTTCCGGGTCATCAACCGGGCCGTGCACCGAGTCGTCGACATCGTGGTGATCGCGGTCGAAGTGGCTGCCGCAGTGCAACCGTGGATCAACCTCGAGTCGGCGACCCGGATGATCATGATCGGCATCGCCCTGGTGCACCTGTTCGTGTGGTGGAACTCCAGCTTCGCGACGCGAACGAAGGCAGCGCGCATCTCCGCCGAGGGCGGGCGCAGCACCGAGATCGGCCGGATCGCCGGCCGGTTGGTCGGGAACGGGGTCAATGTCGTGCGCCGTCCACGTGGGGATGATCGGTAGCCTGAGGGCATGTCGTTCGTCCCACCGCCACCGGATCTCCACAAGCTGCAGACCGCTTGGCAAGAGTGGGAGCGCGGCGAGCAGCCGCCGGGTAAGGTGCTCGCCAACCTGAAGACGGCTGGCATGGCGATCGTGCTCGCCCAGCTCGTCGAGAGCGGTTGGAACCCCACTGAGTAGTTCGCAATGGCGTGATGGCGGCGACCAGCGCATCCCCCGACCGCATGGTTGGGCGTACGGCGCCGAGGCTGCGTGGAACGATCGGGTCCGCCAGTTGTCGGCGGCCGACGTAGTGGCTGCGGTTGCCGCTCGCCCGCATGCAGAGGCCACGCCTCCGCTCGACACACTTCGGGCGTCGGCCGTGTTGGTGGCGCTGACCGATGGCGTCGACGGCGCCGAGGTGCTGCTGACCCGTCGGTCGGTCGCACTGACGAGCCATCACGGTGAGATCAGCTTCCCCGGTGGCCGGGTCGATGGCGGCGAGACGTTCGAGGCTGCGGCCCTGCGCGAAGCAGACGAGGAGGTTGCCCTCGAACCGTCGGCGGTACGGCTCAGCGGTCGGCTCGACCCGATCTCCACGATGGTCAGCCGCAGCTTCATCGTGCCGGTGGTCGGCACCGTCGATCATCAACCGGTCCTGCACCCTGCCGCCGACGAAGTCGAACGCATCCTGTGGGTGCCCCTCGCCGAGCTGACCCGGCTCGACACGTTCCGTGAGGAGATCTGGGACTTCGGGGGAGAACGGCGCCCAATCTTCTTCTTCGAGCTCGATGACGAGACGATCTGGGGGGCGACGGCGCGAATACTGCACCAACTGTTGCGAGTGGCCCTGGGCGTTGACGGCCCAGAGCCACACGCATTGTGAGTTCGAACCCCTACGGCCCGCCGGCAACCCGCACGGCCGTGTAGAACGCCCGTGCCCAGGCGAGACACGTCGGCTCGTCGTACCAGGGACGTGACCAGCAGTGTCGCTTCATATCGGCCAGGAACAACCGGTCGACACGCTTGCGGGTGCTGCCCGTCCAATGCCCCGATCCGTAGCGGCGGTCGAGGAGTTGCAGGTTGCGGTACCCGAAGTCGTGCCGACGACAGGACTCGGTGAAGTTGAACGACCGGCCGGTGTTGCCGACCAGTGGCGCCGAGCAGAAATCGCTCGACCAGTCGTACCAGTCGTCGCTGCCGACGGCGGCAACGAACGACGTGATCGACGTGGAGTAGAGCTCACGCTCGACGAAGGCCTGATCGGCCGATGCGGAATGAACGGGACCGGCGTCAGCCGGTGATGCGACGGTCAGCAGACTCGTGACCGCGATGAACACGTGGAGAATTCGTCTCATCGGTGCTCCTCGGTTTGTCATGTCCAAGGTGGGACTCGGCGGAGTCAATCATCGACGAGCGCGCCGTGCAACCCCGTGCTTGAATTTCGGCGGCTACGCCAACTGTTGCAGAAGTTCCCAACCCGCACGGACGTGACGCTCCTGCGTTGCGCGTGCACCGATCGAGAATCGCAGGACCGAGCGGCCGTCGAGCACGGTGCGCGTGAACAGCACGGTGCCGGTCGCGTTGGCCTGCTCGATGAGACGATCGGTCGCCGCGTCGCCTTCTCTCACGACGAGGCACAGCAGGTTCAACGGGTGTGGCGCGACGATCTCGAAACGGGCATCGGCACTGACCAACTCGGCCAACAGCTGTGTCAACCGGATGTGCTCGCGGATCATCTCCTGCACTGCTTCGACGCCGTCGATGCGGAGGTGGAACCACAGCTTCAACGAACGGAAGCGACGTCCCAAGGGGACCTGCCAGTCGCGATAGTCGATCACCGCGCCACTCTCGGCCGCTTGCGATCGCAGGTACTCGGGCAGGATGCTCAGCGCGCCCAGCAGTGCCGTGCGATCGGCAGTCCAGAACAGGTCGCAGTCGAAATTGATGCCCATCCACTTGTGTGGGTTGGTGCAGTAGCTGTCGGCGTGCTCGAGGCCGGCGTTGACCCATCGGTACTCCGGCGCCAACGCAGCGATGCCGCTCATCGCCCCATCGACGTGCAGCCACATGCCTTCACCGTGGGCGATCTCGGCGATCGCGACCGTGGGGTCGAACGCCATCGAGCTCGTCGTGCCGTGTGCCGAGCAGACCCAGAATGGGATGAGCCCTGCGAGGCGATCGGCGGCGATCATCTTGGCCAGCGCCTGGGGTTGCATCGCGAACCGCTCGTCGTGTGGCACCACCCGGAGCCGATCCGTTCCGATTCCCGCGATCCGCAGGCCCTTCTCGATGCTGGAGTGCGCCTGCGATGTCGCGTAGGCGACCAGTCGCGACGTGTCGCCGTCGCGGTTGATCGCCCCCTGGGTGATGCGCCAGCGCGCCGCGAGGATCGATGCGAGGGTCGCTTCGCTGGCGGATCCGTGGATCACGCCGCCACCCGTCGCGCTGGTCGAGCGGAACGACTGCGGCAGGCCGAGCAGCTCCTGCATCCAGTCGACCATCAACGTTTCCACTTCGGTGCAGGCCGGGCTGGTGACCCAACTCATGCCCTGCACTCCGAGACCGGCGGTGAGCAGGTCACCGAGGATCGATGGGTACGACGAGTTGGCCGGGAAGTACGCGAAGAAGTTGGGGTGCAACCAATGTGTCAACGCGGGCACGATGACGCGGTCGGTGTCGGCCATCAACGCGTCGAAGCCGTCGGGCGTCGCGGGCGGGTGCTCGTCGAGTTGGGCGCGGACCTCGCCCGGCTGCACGGTGGACGTGACCCGTTGTTGCTCGACGTTCTCGACGTAGTCGGCGATCCAATCGATCAGCTGGTAGCCACGCTTCTTGAAGTCCTCAGGTGTCACCCGGCCACCGTACCGCTCGCCCGCCGCCGCGGGAAGGACGGCGGTCTCGACCCCAGGGTTGGGCGCGATTCCGGTAGCGGGAGTGCGGCTGTCGCGCCCGTTGGCGCGACTCGGGCGTGGTGTGAGTACTGCGACTACTGATTTCGCGCCCGAGGGCTGCGCTTGGAGGTGGGTTCAGCCGTCTCGCGGCGAGGGGTCCCCGCTGGTCAGGGCGTCGCGGGCCTTCACGCCTCGGGCGATCCGCCATCCAATGAAGCTCAGACCCGCAGCGAGGGCGAGGAAGACCAGGTAGGTGTGGCCATCGGCGCGGGCTTTGCTGCCGCAATTGGCGGACTCGACGGTGCCGACGCAGTTGGTCACGTCGTTCTTCTCGGGCAGCAGGTCGTTGGTGACCGGTGGGGTGCTGGTTGGCGTGGTGGCCGGCGTGGTGGCGCCGGCGTGCATCGACGGGGCCATCGCCGTTAGCAGGAGTCCGACCACACAGATCCGCCACAGCTTTGTCACCTGGTCATCGTCGCATCTCGCGCTGCGTCTTCACACATCACCATCGGAGAAACTGCCGGGCAATCGTCCGCAGCGCCTACCATCGAAGGGAATGGTGAAGCGCAACGAAACGGTGTTGGTGGTCGACTTCGGGGCGCAGTATGCGCAGCTGATCGCGCGACGTGTCCGCGAGCTGAACGTCTACAGCGAGATCGTGCCCCACCGGATCACTGCGGCTGAGCTCAAGAACGACCCACCGGCTGCGTTGATCCTGTCCGGCGGTCCGAAGAGCGTGCACGTCGAAGGTGCGCCCTCACTCGACCCGGAGATCTACGAGCTCGGCATCCCCATCCTCGGCATCTGTTACGGCACCCAACTGATCGCCCAACAACTCGGTGGTGAGGTCGGGCGGGGAATGCGCGGCGAGTACGGCCGGGCCAAGCTGGAGGTGGCCGACGGCCCCACCGCGTTGCTGCACGATCTGCCAGCGACGCACGACGTGTGGATGAGCCACTTCGATGCGGTCACCAAGGTGCCCGACGGGTTCATCGCCACTGCCTCGACCGCAGATGCCCCGGTTGCAGCGTTGGAGAGTGAGGCCCGCGGGATCTGGGGGGTGCAGTTCCATCCAGAGGTCGTGCACTCGCCGCACGGCATGGTGGTGCTGCGGCGCTTCCTCCACGATCTCGCCGGGTGCGCGCCGACGTGGACGATGGGTTCGGTCATCGACGAGCAGGTTGCCGCCGTGCGCTCCCAGGTCGGCGATGCCCGGGCGATCTGCGGCTTGAGTGGTGGGGTCGACTCGGCGGTGGCGGCCGCGCTGGTGCACAAGGCGATCGGGCATCAGCTGACGTGCATCTACGTCGACACGGGGCTGATGCGCCTCGGCGAGAGCGATCAGATCGTCGAGACCTTCCGTCGCAACCAGGGCATCGAACTGATCCACGTCAACGTCGGCGACCGCTTTTTCGACGGTCTGGCCGGGGTCACCGAACCCGAGGCCAAACGCAAGACGATCGGTGAGTTGTTCGTTCGGGTCTTCGAGGAGAACACCGGCGGGCTCACCGATGCGGAGTACCTCGTGCAGGGCACGCTGTACCCCGACGTCGTCGAGAGTGGCGGCAGCGACGGCACCGCAGCCGTGATCAAGAGCCACCACAACGTGGGTGGCCTGCCCGACGACATGACGTTGAAGCTCGTCGAGCCGCTGCGCACGCTGTTCAAGGACGAGGTCCGCCGCCTCGGCCACGAGCTCGGCCTGCCCGACGAGATCGTGTGGCGCCAGCCCTTCCCCGGGCCGGGGCTCGGGGTGCGGATCATCGGTGAGGTCACGCCGGAACGTGTCGCCACCTTGCAGCACGCCGACGCCATCGTCCGCGAGG
Organism: Ilumatobacteraceae bacterium; assembly: GCA_039931555.1. Taxonomy (GTDB): domain Bacteria; phylum Actinomycetota; class Acidimicrobiia; order Acidimicrobiales; family Ilumatobacteraceae; genus JAENVT01. The sequence goes on from JBDTRP010000018.1 coordinate 6,398, forward strand.
AGATCCACAACGCCGGGCTGGATCGCGAGCTGTGGCAGGCGTTCGCGGTGCTGGCCGACATCCGCTCGGTGGGCGTGATGGGCGACGAGCGCACGTACGGCCATCCGATCATCATCAGGGCTGTGACCAGCGACGATGCGATGACGGCGGACTGGGCGAGGTTGCCGTACGACTTGTTGGAGACGATGTCGAACCGAATCGTCAACGAGGTCGAGGGGATCAACCGCGTCGCCTACGACATCACGTCGAAGCCGCCGGGAACCATCGAGTGGGAGTGACGAGGGCTGAGCTGCCGTCGGTGTGACGTCGACCGCGTTTCGACATCCGTTCGTAATAATTGGTAGGCTGGCTCCCGCATGCGGTTCAGGGGCATCCATCTTCGATCTCTCGCGGCCGCTCTGGCGGTCTGCAGTGTGCTGTCGACGGTCACCGTCGCCGGCGCCGACAGCGTCGGCAGCGAGAAACAGAAGGTTGCGCAGCTTGCCGACCAGCTCGACAACCTCGACAACCGCCTCGGTCAACTCGACGAGGATTACGGCGCGGCGCAGGACAAGAAGGCACAGCTCGACCAGGAGATCGCCGACTCGCAGGCCCGCATCGCCCAGCAGGAGGCCCGACTCGGCCAGCTTGCCGGTGTGCTCGGCGACATCGCCGTCGACAAGTACGTCACCGGCAGCGCGCTCGAGCTGAGCCCGCTGTTCTCCAATGCCGCGACATATTCCGAGGCCGAGCAGAAGGATTCGCTCAGTCGGCTGGCGCTCGATACCGGGGCCGGCAGCACCGACGAGATGCTGGCACTCTCCGAAGACCTCGCCAAGGAACAGGCCTCGCTGGCACACAAGCAGCAGCAGGTGGCGGACCTCGTCGCGGCGCTCGACTCCAAGCTTGCCGAGGCGAACCAGTTGCAGACCGAGTATCAGCAGAAGCTGTCGTCGGCTCAGGCCGACCTCGGCGTCGCCATCGAGCAAGAACGCCAGCGCCGTACCGAGGCCGCCGCGGCAGTCGAGATCGCCAAGCAGAAGGCTGCGGCTGACGCCGCTGCCGCTGCCGAAGCTGCCAATCAGAAAAAGGCTGTGTCCACGACGCCATCCGCGCCACGTGGCGGCGGAACCGGTGGCGGTTCTGGCGGTGGCACGGCGCCCGCCGACCCGCCCGCTGGCGCTGGCGGTGGAGGCGGCTCAGGTGGAGGCAGTCCCGCCCCGCCCGTCTCGTCGCTCGCCGGCATCGCCGTGAACGCGGCGATGAGCCAGCTCGGCGTGCCGTACCGGTTTGCGGCCGAGTCACCCGGTGTGGCGTTCGACTGCTCGGGTCTCACCAAGTACGCGTGGGGTCAGGCCGGGGTGTATCTGCCTCACCAGTCCGGCGCGCAGTACGGGTCGATCCCGCACATCTCGCAGAGCGAGATCCAGCCGGGCGACCTCATCTTCTACAAGGCGCCGATCGGCCACGTGGCGATGTACATCGGTGGCGGTTCGCTGATCCATGCGCCGCGTACCGGCGATGTCGTCAAAGTCGCCGCAGTCAACTGGGCTGCGGTGGTCGGAATCGGCCGACCAGGCTGACCACCGGTACGGTGTCGGCCTGTGCAGGGCATCGACACCGTTCGGGTCAGCGCATGGCTCGATGCGAACCTCGCTGACGCCATCGCGCCCTACGACTTTGCGCTGATCGCCGGCGGCCGATCCAACCTGACCTATGCAGTCACCGACGGCAACGGCCGGCGACTCGTGTTGCGCCGCCCGCCGCTGGCACAGGTGCTCGCCACCGCGCACGACATGGCGCGCGAACACCGCATCATCTCGGCGGTGGGTCGCACCAACGTGCCGGTTCCACGGGCCCTCGGCCTGTGCACCGACGACACCGTCAACGGCGCGCCCTTCTACGTGATGGGATATGTCGACGGCGTGGTGCTCGACAGCCCGGAACGGGCTGCGGCTCTGCCAGTTGCGTTGCGGCCGCAGGTCAGCGAGCACCTCGTCGACGTGTTGGCGGATCTGCATGCCGTCGACATCGACGACGTCGGCCTCGGCGATCTCGCCAAACGCGAGGGGTACGTCGAGCGCCAGGTCAAGCGATGGTCGACCCAGTGGGAGCAGTCGAAGACCCGCGAGTTGCCGGCGATCGACGAGGTGGCCCGCGCGCTGCGCAACCATCTGCCGGTCCAGCAGGGCGTGTCCATCGCCCACGGCGACTTTCGTTTCGGCAACTGCCTCACCGACATCGACCACGGCCAGATCAACGCCGTGCTCGATTGGGAGCTGTGCACCTTGGGCGACCCGCTCGCAGACCTCGGCTATCTCGGGGTGTACTGGTACCAGGGCGACCCGACGACGGCACGCGCCAACGACCCGACGTCAGCAGGAGGCTTCCCGGCGTTCTCCGATCTCGTCGAGCGCTACGCCCGCCGAACCGGTCGTGATGTCAGCGGCATCGGCTACTACATCGCGTTCGGGTGCTGGAGGCTTGCAGTGATCAGCGAGGGGGTGTATTCAAGGTACGTGCACGGAGCGATGGGCGAGGGCGGCGAAGTCGACTTCGCCACGTTCAAGGAGGCCACCGAGGCATTGGCCGAGCGGGCCCGCGGGGCGATCCAGCAGTGGGCATGACCAACGCGCTCGATGGCTGGGACCGAGGCGAGTTCACCGCGGACGGTCGCACCCGGGCCGTGTTCCGCCGCGGCTCGGGCCCCGGCGTGATCGTGATCCACGAGATCCCCGGCATCACCCCGAAGGTGGCCGCGTTCGCCAACGACGTGGTCGCCGCCGGGTTCACTGTGGTGATGCCGTCGCTCGTCGGCACACCGGGCCGCGCGCTCTCGGCGCCCTATGTCGCATCGTCGATGTTCAAGGTGTGCGTGGCTCGTGAGTTCACGAACTGGGCGTTGCACCAGACGTCGCCGGTCATCTCCTGGCTCAGAGCCCTGGCGGCCGACCTGCACACGTCGGTCGGCGGCCCCGGTGTCGGGGCGGTAGGCATGTGCTTCAGCGGTGGTTTCGCATTGGGGATGATGGTCGACTCCGCCATGGTCGCTCCGGTACTGGCTCAGCCGTCGATGCCGTTCGCGTTGGGCAAACCGGCGCGGCACGGCGATCTCAACCTCTCGCCCGCCGATGCCGAGCGGGTCGCCGAACGTGCTGCCACCGGGTGCGAAGTGCTCGGGCTGCGGTTCCGCGACGACACGTTGGTGGGCACACGATTTGAATCGCTCCGGGCCCTGCTCGGCGACGCCTTCATCGCTGTCGAACTGCCGAGCACCTCGAAGCGTGATCACTCGGTGCTGACCGAGCAACGCGACGAGCCGTCGGTGCAGCGCGTCATCGACTTCCTCCGCGCCAAGCTGCAGCGCTGACGCGGCGCGGGGTGGAAGCGTTTGGCGTCGTCGGACCCTCCGCTGGTCGTCCGGCTCGAAACGCAGTTCAGGGGAGGCCGAGGGCGTCGCGGACGTACTGCTTGGCGGCGGCGTAGTCGGCCTTGCCGTTGGGGGCCCGCGGGACCTCGGCGACGAACACGACCCGCTTGGGCGCCTTGTAGCGGGCCAGCTGCGTCTTGACGTGGGCGATGACCACGGCCTCGTCGAGCGGGGTGCCGTCGGTGGCCGCGATCGCGGTCACCGCCTGGCCGAACCGATCGTCGTCGACACCGACGACCAGGCAGTCGAGCACCCCGGGTACACGCTTGACGGCTTCCTCGACCTCCTCGGGGAAGATCTTCTCGCCACCGGAGTTGATCACCTGACTGCCCCGTCCCAGCAGGATCAAGGTGCCGTCGGCTGCGACCTTGGCGAGGTCGCCCGGGAAGGCGTAGCGCACGCCGTCGACGGTGCGGAAGGTGCGCTCGGTCTTGCCAGGGTCCTTGAAGTACCCGATCGGCACGAACCCGCCGGCCGCGACCAATCCGATCTCGTCGGAGCCGGGCGTGACCTCGCGCCCATCGTCGGTGAACACTTTCGTCGTTGGGTTCTGGGTGAACTTGGCGGTCTCGGTGGACGCGCCACGGGTGCTCATCTGGTTGCCCATCGACCCCTCGGTGGACCCGATGGCATCGAACAGCACGACGTGCGGGATGCGTTCCAACAGTTGCTCTTTGACCTCGGTCGTCCACATGACACCCGAAGACAAGATCACGCCAATGCTGGAGAGCTCGTACGGCTCGCCGCGTGCGGCAGCTTCATCGATCGCCGCGACGAGCGGTTTGGCGAACGCGTCGCCGACGATCACCAGTGACGTCGCCCGCCGCGCCTGCGCGGTGCGCAGCACCTCGTGCGGGTCGAGCGTGCGGCTGGTGAGCGTGATCACCTCGCCGCCGGTGAGGTGCGAGGCGAATGCCCCCAGCCACAACCCGGTGCCGTGCATCAACGGCGCGCACGGTATCGCGATCATCCGGTTGCCGGCCTCGGTGATGGCCTGCACCAGCGGTGCGACCTCGTCGGCGGAATGTGGAACGCGCTGACCGAGGAACGGGAAGCCGGAGCGCAGGAACAGACCGACATGCGAGGCCATGTCGTACATCACGCCCTTCGGCATGCCCGTGGTCCCGCCCGTGTAGAGCATGTAGATGTCGTCCTCGCTGCGCACGATGCGGTCCATCGGTTCGTGAGTCGCGATCACCGTGTCGTAAGGAATGGCGCCCTCCAGACCGCTGGGGCGGGCATCGTCGACCTCGATCAGGAGTTTGATCTTGGGGAGCCGATCGATGACCTGGCCGACGCGCTCGGCGAGCGACGAGTGGAACACGAGCGCCTCGGCATCGGCGTTGTCGAGGAGGTACCACAGCTCGTCGTCGAGGTACCGGTAGTTGACGTTGACCGGCACTCCGCGAACCTTGAATGCCCCGTACTGAGCCTCGAGGTACTCGTTGCCGTTGTACATGTACAGCCCGATCTTGGAGTCATGGCCAAGACCGGCCGCCGCGTACGCGGCAGCGAGCCGCGCGGCGCGTTCGTCGTACTCGGCCCATGTCCTGATCGTGGCTCCGTGCACTACGGCGGTCGACTCTGGAATGGTGTCGGCGATGGACTCCCAGATGGTGGCGTAGTGCAACTCCATGGCGGGGAGCGTAGGTGATCAGTTGGCGATGCAGAGAGTGTCGAACGACGACGTCGGAGTGCCGTCGCGGATCGGAGTGCAGTCGTCGGGGAAGTCGAGCGACCAGGTCGCACTGCGGGCGACGACGGCCGCCAAGAACTCTTCGAGCCGAGGCAGAGCGGCGTCGGCGACATCGTGCAGCACCACGACCGACCACGAGTGATCGTCGATTCCGTCGAGCGCACGGCCGACCCAGCCGTCCGGGTCACGCCAGTCTCCGGGCAGGACGTTCCACAGCACGCAGGTGTACTGCTGCTGGCGAAGTGTCGTCGCCCCGAACGCGCTCATCAACCGATCGTCGATCACGCCGCCTGCGCCGTAGGGGCGGAACAGCAGTCCATCGCCACCTGCCCCGTCGACCTCGGCGCGCGTGCGGGCCAACTCATCGGTGACCACTGCGTCGTCGGCTGCGCCGAACTGGATCGAATGGCTCCAGGTGTGCCCGCCGAGCTCGTGGCCTGCATCGACGATGCGTCGCCCCAGCACCTGGCCCGCCGGCGTGGCCAGCTTGCGTCCGATCGCGAAGAAGGTGGCGGGCACTCCGTGCGCGGCGAGGAGGTCGAGCACCGGCTCGGTGACGCCGGGCGTCGGACCGTTGTCGAACGTCAGTGTGACGATCGCCGCCGTCATTCGGGGCGCTCGACCAGCCCACTCGGATGGCGAGCGAAGCGTGCCGGGTCGGCGCCGTGCACCGGGCCATCGGCATCCCACGGCCAACCGCCGAAACCGGTTCGCTGGAAGTCGGCGAAGGCCTGCTCGATCTCGGTCCGGGTGTTCATCACGAAGGGTCCGTGCTGGGCGACCGGCTCGCCGATCGCGCGTCCCTGCAGGACCAGGCATTCGACCGCCGTGTCGCCGGCACGTACCTCGACCTCGGACTCGCTGCTCACGACGGCTCCGGTCGATGCACCGAGGTGATGGTCGCCGATCAACAGGGATTCGCCCTCGAAGAAGTACACGATCCGTGTCACGTCGTGGTGCAACGTCGGTGGCATCGTCCATGCGGCGCCGGGATCGAGGCGAAGCACCCAGATCGCCACTTCGGCATCGTCACGCGACGCCCACGAATGCGGCGGCGGTGAGGCCGGCTTTGCGTCGCCGAGCGTGCCGGCGACGACCGTGACGCTGCCGCCGTCGAACTCCACCACGGGGATGTCGGGCGCCCACAACATCGTGAAGTACGGCTCGACCATCTTGTCGCTGGACGGCAGATTGAGCCAGATCTGGAACAACTCGGTCGGGTTCGGCTCGAGGGTGTCGACGAGCGGGAACATCTCGCTGTGCACGATGCCTGCGCCCGCAGTGAGCCACTGCGCATCGCCGCGACCGAACCGCGCCGTGGCACCGAGCGAATCGCTGTGATCGATCAGACCTCGACGAACGAGCGTGACGGTCTCGAACCCCCGGTGCGGGTGTTGCGGGAAACCGGGCACCTCGGCGCCGTGGTACATCCGCCAACCGTCGCGTGGCTCGAAGTCCGAGCCGATCTCGCGGCCTTCCAGCGAGGTCGGATCAGGTCCGAACCTCGCGTTGCCTGCGGGGTACAGGTCGAGGTGGTGCACGCAGAACAAGAACGGATCGGCAGTCGGCCACTGGAACCCCAGCGGAACCTCCTGCACCACAGGATCATTCATGCCATCGAGTTTACGGGTCAGACCAGCGAGGCGATCACGTCGCCCAGCTGACGCAGCGAGCGCACCTCGAACGCGCCACGGCAGTAGGCCCGATAGTCGTCCATCGCCGAATCGGCCGCGCCCCACTCCGCTTCCGGCTCGGGATTGAGCCAGAAGACCCGGCGAGCCTGATCGGCGATTGCTCGCAGTGCGTCACAACCGTCCGGACGGTAGTTCGTGCGGGCATCGCCGCAGATGATCACCGTCGAGCGCGACGACACGGCGTCGGAGAGGTGGTGCTCGACGAAATGTGTGAGGGCCCGGCCGTAGTCGCTGTGGCCGTCGTCGCCGAGCACGCCACGCCGCTCGACGAAGCGGTTGACGTGGATCTCGTGTCGCGCCGATTCGAACAGATCGGTCACCTCGGCTATCCCATCGACGAACGCGAAGCTGCGGACGCGGCGCAGCTCGTCATGGAGTGCGTGCACGAGTGTGAAGGTGAACTGGGCGAACTCGGCCACCGATCCGCTGACGTCGCAGAGCAGCACGAGCTCCGGACGGTGAGGATGCCGGCGCCGCATGACGACGTCGAGGGGAACACCTCCGGCCTGCAGCGATCTCCGCACGGTCCGGCGCGGGTCCAACCGGCCGGTGGCGCGCAGGCGTCGATGGCTGCTGATACGCGCCGCCAGCTGCCGCGCCAACGGTTGCACGACGCGGCGGAGCTCACTGAGCTCCAACGACGAGAGCTGCAGCATGTCGCGGTCGGCAAGGCCCGTGCCGATGTCGACGTCGACATGCTGGGCAGTGCCATCGGGGTGCATCCGTGCCGCGATCTCGGCGGCCAGGCGCCGGCGGAACTGTTCGAGCATCGCGGCGAACTCGTTGCGAGCCAGCATCAGCTCCAGCTCGGTCAATTCGCCCTCGCGGCGCAGTTGTTGCATTGCCGCGCTGAGCATGCGCGACAAGTCGATGGCGCGCAAGATCTTGTGCAGGTAGTAGCGCTCGCTGTGCTCGCGGTCGTCGTCCAATCCGGCGAGCGCGTCGACGGCCTGCTGTGCGAGGAACGCGATCTGTGCCTCGTCGCCTTGTTGCATCGCGTGCATCAGCGCAGCCGACATCTGTCCGGGGGAAGTGACAGGAGCAGGCTCCTCCGCGGCCTCGAGCACCTCCGTCCATCCGCCTCCGGTGGAACCCGCGAACACGGCTCGGAACGCACGATCGAACTCGCCCGTCGGATCCGAGCTCTTGACGAGCGTCGCCCGCAGCCCGGCCTTGACCGATTCAGGTTCCTCGAGCGGGAGGTGTGTCAACGCGGTGAACGCGTCGATCACCGCACCCGTGGTCACGTCGATGCCGCGGCGACGCAAGAGATCGACGAGGACCTCGACGCGACCGACCAGAGGGTGCGGTGCGTCGGTCATCGCTTCGCCAGTTGGCGCTCGATGCTGCGCGCCGTGTCGAGGAGGTCGGGCAGGATCACGCCTCGCAACTCCTTCAGCGTGACGCGGGCTGCGTGGGTACCGACGTTGATCGCCGCCAGCGTTCGGCCGCGTCGATCACGAAGGGGCGCGGCCACGGATCGGATTCCCATCTCGAGCTCCTGGTCGATCAGCGCATAGCCCTGAGTGCGCACGGTGCGGATCTCGGATCGCAGGGCGTCTCGGTCGGTGATCGATTGCATCGTCAGCCCGGTGAAGGTCAGATCGTCGAGGAACTCCTCCAGCTGCGGGTCGGTGAGGCCGGCGAGCATCACCCGCCCCATCGACGTCCACGCGGCCGGGAGTCGCGAGCCGATCGCCAAGGAGATGCCCATGATCCGCTGGGTGTTGACGCGCGCGACGTACACGATCTGGGTGCCGTCGAGCACCGACGCCGACACGCTCTCGTGCACGCGATCGGACAATGCCTCCATGAACGGCTGGGCGATGTCGGGAAGTTGTAGCGACGAGACGTAGGCGAAGCCGAGGTCGAGCACGCGCGGGGTGAGCTCGAACGTGC
>JBDTRP010000019.1:0-7258 GCA_039931555.1 Ilumatobacteraceae bacterium
GCGAGGGTGGCCGTACCGTAGGCGCCGGCCGCGTCACCAAGATCACCAAGTAAGCGATCATCGAGCAATTTCGCAGATAGCGATCAGAACAAGGAGCCGGCCCCATGGCCAGAAACGACAAGAGGGTGAAGATCACCCTCGAGTGCACCGAGTGCAAGCGGCGCAACTACATCACGATGAAGTCCAAGGTCAACGATCGTGAGCGCCTGGAGATGAAGAAGTACTGCTCCAACGATCGTCGGCACACGACACACAAAGAGACCCGTTAACCCGCTGACCGCGGGTCGAACCTCGTGAGGTGGCTGGTAGCGTTACCAGTCGCCCTTCCGAGGGCAGTAGCTCAGTTGGTAGAGCATCGGTCTCCAAAACCGACGGTCGGGGGTTCGAGTCCCTCCTGCCCTGCCCACATCCCTATGGGAGCAATCAAATGTCATTGGATGACCTCAACCGAGAGCAAAAGCGTTCGCTGAAGAAGATGGGCGCGCTTGACGACCAAGGGAGGCCGACGCGCGCCCCGGCGCCGCAGGTCCGTCGCAAGGAACGCACCACCCCGGCTCAGTACCTGCGTGAAGTGCGTGATGAAATGCGCAAGGTCGCCTGGCCCAAGTGGCCAGAGGTTCGCCGTTTCTCGCTGATCGTGCTCACCACGGTGATCATCTACACCATGTTCATCTTCGGCCTCGACTCACTCTTCGGCGTGCTGTCGGGCTGGTTGTACGACAACTGATCATGAACGACGACCTGCTCACCGAAACTGATCCAGAAGCCACTCCCCTCGAGGAGCGCGCCATCGAAGACCCCGCCGACACGCCGGTGGCGGCTGTGGAGACCGATGACACCGACGACACCGTCGATGCCTCGTTCGACCTGTCGGCCGATGCCGATGCCGAGCCGGGCGATGACGCAGTCGTCGAAGAAGAGATCATCGACGACCCGTGGACCCGGCCGGGCGCCTGGTACGTCGTGCACACGCAGTCGGGGTACGAGAAGAAGGTCACCGCCAACCTGCATGCCCGCATCCAGAGCATGAACATGGAGGACAAGATCTTCGAAGTCGTCATTCCGATGGAAGAAGTCGACGAGTTCAAGAACGGCCGCAAGCAGACCGTGCAGAAGAAGGTCTTTCCCGGCTATCTGCTGGTTCGTTGCATCATGGACGACAACAGTTGGTACTGCATCCGCAACACCCCTGGTGTCACCGGCTTCGTCGGCCAGAACAAGCAGGGCCAGAAGCCCACGCCGTTGTCACGCCGCGAGGTGCAGACGTTCCTGGCCGCCAAGGGTGACGGCACGGGCGGATTGCCGAACCGAAAGAAGCCCAAGCTCGACTACGAGGTCGGCGAGAGCGTGCGCGTGAAGGAAGGCCCGTTCGCCGACTTCGCCGGCACGATCGCCGAGATCAACGCCGACCACATGAAGCTCAAGGTCCTCGTCAACATCTTCGGTCGTGAGACCTTGGTGGAGATGGATTTCAGCCAAGTCTCCAAGCTGTAACCGCAGCAGACGTTCGGATCGCACGCTCAAGAATTCGGCCCCAAGAATCGGGCCCCAAAATTACGTAAGGAAAGCAGTCATGGCAAAGAAGAAGGTCAGCGCGATCGTCAAGATCCAGATCCCCGCGGGCAAGGCCACTCCGGCCCCGCCCGTCGGTACGGCGCTCGGGCCGCACGGTGTGGGCATCATGGACTTCGTCAAGCAGTACAACGCGGCCACGGAGTCCCAGGTCGGCACGATCATCCCGGTCGAGATCACCATCTTCGAGGACCGCACCTTCACGTTCATCCTGAAGACGCCGCCGGCGCCGGTGCTGCTGCGCCAGAAGGCCGGGCTTGCCAAGGGCTCGACCGAGCCGGGCAAGACGATCGTCGGCACCGTCACCGAGGCCGACATCGAAGAGGTCGCCAAGATCAAGATGCAAGACCTCAATGCCTACGACCTCGAAGCTGCCAAGCAGCAGATCCGCGGCACCGCCCGCTCGATGGGCCTGAAAGTTTCGTAACCAAACCAACCGCTCGACCGGGACGACCTCGCCCGGCGGCGCTACCACTGAGGGAGACAGACAATGTCAGGAAAGAAGTTCGCAGATTCCGTCAAGGCCTTTGACCGTGACCAACTGTTCACACCGACCGAGGCCGTGACCCTGGCCAAGAGCATGGCCAAGGCGACGTTCGACGAGGGCGTTGATGTCGCCATCCGCCTTGGTGTCGACCCGCGCAAGGCCGATCAGATGGTCCGTGGCACCGTGGCGCTTCCGGAAGGCACCGGCAAGACCATCCGGGTCGCCGTGTTCGCATCCGGCGAAGCCGCTCAGCAAGCCCGTGACGCCGGCGCCGACATCGTTGGTGCCGACGACCTGGCCGAGGCGATCCAGAAAGGCAACATGGACTTCGATCTGGCCATCGCCACGCCCGACATGATGCCGTTGGTCGGTCGCCTCGGGCGCGTGCTGGGCCCTCGTGGCCTGATGCCGAACCCGAAGACCGGCACCGTCACCCAAGACGTCGGCCGAGCTGTCGCCGAGTTCAAGGGCGGCAAAGTCGAATACCGCACCGATCGCTATGGCAACGTGCACGTCACGATCGGCAAGTCGAGCTTCGAGCCGGCCGCCCTCGAGCGAAACTTCCGCGCCGTCCTCGACGAGTTGCAGCGTGCCAAGCCGGCGTCGGCCAAGGGTCGCTATCTCAAGAAGATCTCGGTGTCGTCGACCATGGGTCCCGGCATCAAGGTCGACACCAACCGCCTGCGTCCCGAGGTCGGCCACCCCGACTTCCGGGCGTGACGTACCGGCGGATCCGCCGGTAGTCTTGCTGGACCAAGCAAAGCAATCGCTCGCCACAGACCGCTGGTCCCTCACGGGACAATGGGTTCGCCCACCAGCCGAGGTGAACCCGTGATCGGATCGTCAGGCACTCGTGCCCTTCGCTCCTTGCGGTGTTCGCTGCAAAGCGAGCACCCGAGTAGAAGCGAAAGGAGGTGTACATGACAACTGAGAACCCCCGTGCAGAGAAAGTCGCCGTGGTCGACGAGGTTGCCGCCAAGCTCACCGCAGCCGACGCGGCAATCGTCACCGAATACCGCGGCATGAGCGTCGGTCAGCTGGCGACGTTGCGTCGTCAACTGCGCACCAGCGGTGGCGAGTACAAGGTGTACAAGAACACGCTGGCCCGTTTCGGCGCCGAGAAGGCAGGCATCGACGGACTCGCCGAACTGCTGACCGGCCCGAGCGCCATCACGTTCGTCAGCGGCGATGCCGCCGGCGTGGCGAAGGCGTTGAAGGACGCAGCCAAGACCAATCCATTCCTCATCATCAAGGGTGGAGCGATCGCCGGCAAGTCGATGTCGTCCAAAGACGTCGAGGCCCTCGCCGATCTGCCGAGCCGCGACGTGTTGCTGTCGATGCTGGCCGGAGCCTTCCAAGCCCCGCTGGTCAAGACCGCTGGTCTGCTGCAGGCGCTGCCACGCAACTTCGCATACGGCCTCAAGGCCCTCATCGATCAAAAAGAGGCTGCAGAAGCAGCCTGACAACCACCACACAATTCGTCATCACACACATTCGTCAGGAGAAATCATCATGGCAACACTCAGCAAGGACGACGTCCTCGACGCCATTTCCGGCATGACCGTCATCGAGCTCAAGGAACTGCTCGACGCGTTCGAAGAGAAGTTCGGCGTCACTGCCGCTGCCCCGGTCGCTGCTGCGGCCGCCGGCGGTGGCGGAGCCGCTGCGGCACCAGCCGAAGAGGAGAAGGACGAGTTCGATGTCATTCTCAAGGAAGCCGGTGCCCAGAAGATCCAGGTCATCAAGGTCGTGCGCGAACTGACGAGCCTGGGCCTGAAGGAAGCCAAGGATCTCGTCGACGCTGCCCCCAAGCCCGTCCTCGAGAAGGCCACCAAGGAAGCCGCCGAGGCCGCCAAGACCAAGCTCGCCGAAGCCGGCGCAGTGGTCGAAGTCAAGTAATTCGGGGGCGGCCTACGCCGCACCAGTGTTGAAACGGCCCGGGGTTTCTGCCCCGGGCCGTTCCGCGTCTGCCCACTACGATCGCACGCTGTGACGCCACGCCGTGTCGACCCCGTGGTCGAGCCGGCGATCCTCGATGCGATGAACGAGGTCATGCAGCAGGCCTATGCCATGTCGTCGTTCAGGGTCAGCATCGACCGCTTCGCAGCGGTGCAGCCCGACGGGCTCGTGGTCGTTCAGGAAGAAGGAGCGGTCGTCGGCACCGGATGCTGCGTGGCCTACCCCGACGGTCGGTTCGGGTGGATCGGTCTGGTCGCCACCAAGCCAGGCTTCGAGCGCCAGGGAATCGGAACGGCCATCACCGAGCACCTCAGCGCGGTGTTGGCCGGGCATGGGTGCGCCTCCGTGCTCGACGCCTCCCTGAAGGGCGGGCCGGTCTACCAACGGATGGGCTTTGCCGACCACGGGCTCACCACGGTCATGGGGTTCGTCGGCACGGACGCGAGCTCTGCCGGCACCGACGAGTGCTCGGTGCTGACGGAACACGACATCGACGAGGTCGTGCGGTTCGACACCCCTCGATTCGGCGGTTCTCGTCGCGAACTGCTGGCGAAGGCGATCGATCAGCATCCTGGTCGGGCCATTGTGCTGCGGCGCCGCGGCAAGGTCGCCGGCTACCTCGTTGCCCAGGAGTCCACGTTGGCACCGGTCGTGACCGACACGTCGGAGTCGCTGATCAGTCTCGTCACCGCCGCGCTGCGCCTCGACTGGCCCCAGCCGCCGCACATCAACGTTCCACCCGAGAGCGGCCACATCGCCACGCTGCAGCGGCTCGGCTTCGAGCACCGTCGAGAGCTCCGGCACATGCGCCGAGGTGTGGGGGCCCTACCCGGTCGCCGGGAGGGCATCGCCGGCCTGATGAGCCTCGGTGAGGGCTGAGGTCGCGGCGCCGAGTCACTGTGAGCCCGATCGCGCAACGATCGCGACACCGGGCTCACGTCGCGCCAGCACCGAGGGCTCGAAACGTCACTGACGATTCAGAAGGGGTCGCGACTGGGGACAGCTCAGCCGATCACATTCCCGGCCCTGGTTGGATCTCTCCAGATCCGGTGACCTCGGCGTACCACAGGGCACTCTTCTTCGGCGTGCGGCGTTGGGTGGCCCGGTCGACTGCGACAAGGCCGAACTTGGGCCCATATCCGTGCGCCCACTCGAAGTTGTCGAGCAACGACCAGGCGAAGTAGCCCTCCACGGGCACACCGTCCACCAGCGCCTGGTGCACCTGGGCGAGGTGGGCGGCGATGTACTTCAGGCGATCGTCGTCGATGACTCGGCCATCGACCACGAGACCATCAGGCATCGCCGCGCCGTTCTCGGTGATGAAGTATCGCGGGAAGCCATGCACGCGGTGCAGCCCACGCAGGAGATCGCCGAGCGCTGGCGGGTGGACCTCCCACCCCATCGCGGTCAGCGCGCCGCGAGCCTCGCGCTCGCCGTTCATGGCACCGATCATCTGGCGGGTGTAGAAGTTGATGCCCAGCATGTCGATCGGCCTGGCGATCAGTTCCATGTCACCGTCGCGGATCTCGGTCTGTGCCCAGCCCAGGCGGTCGACCGTGTACTGCGGGTAGCCGAGTCCGCCGACCGGGTCGACGTACCACCGATTCTCGAGATCGTTGACCAACTGCTGTCGGTCGAGCGCTGCCGGCGAGGTGCCGATCGGCGTGACCGGCGTGAAGTTCAACACGATGCCGACGTTCGCGTCCGGTGCGGCGGAGCGGATCCGCTCCATCGCCATGCCGTGGCCGAGCAGCAGGTGATGGCTGGCCGCCAGGGAGTCGGCCAGGCGGGTGCGGCCGGGGGCGTGCTCGCCGGTGAGGTACCCATGGTTGGCACTGACGAAGGGCTCGTTGAGCGTCATCCAGTTGGTGACCCGGTCGCCGAGCCGTGACACGACGACATCGGCATACTCGGCGAAGGCCTCCGCCGTGGCTCGCGCCGGCCAGCCGCCGGCGTCTTCCAGGACCTGCGGAAGATCCCAGTGGTACAGGGTGGGGAAGGGTTGGATGCCGGCGGCGAGCAACGAGTCGATCAGCCCGTCGTAGAAGTCGAGCCCACGCTCGTTGACGGTGCCCGTCCCCTGTGGGAGCACCCGCGGCCAGGCGATGGAGAAGCGGTAGGCGTTCAAGTGAAGACGCTGCATCAAGGCGATGTCGTCGTCGGCCAGGTGGTAGTGGTCGCAGGCGTCGGCACCGCTGGAACCGTCCTTGATCGTGCCGGGCGTGCTGCAGAAGCGGTCCCAGATACTCTCCCCACGGCCGTCGACGTCGACGGCGCCCTCGATCTGGTACGACGAGGTGGCCGCTCCCCACCAGAAGTCGGTCGGGAATCGACGACCGGTCTCGACGGTGGAGGCGCTCTGTTCGTGTGTGCTGGCGATGGTCACAGGTACGATCCCTCCAAGTCGAAGCATCCTTGCCGCCGATCTTGGGTCAGTCAAGTGACTGCGACGCCTCCGTGACCTGCGGTTTCGTCCGAAATCCTTGACACGAGCAGGTTTCAGGCTTACCGTTCGCCCTCACGAAATCCCGTCTGGCAGAAGTGCCAGCTGCGGTTGACGTTGCGTTGTCCCGCGGATAGTATCGAACGTTGCCGTGCGTCTTGTCTCTTGCTATCGCTATGCCCACTTGACCTTGCGCGCCCCAGTTCTGCTGTTCGCCGTCTCACCGCCTGCTGCCAAGGAGTCATTGTGGCCTCTCGATCCACGTCCCGCGAGCGTTACTCGTTCGCCAACCTGTCTGAGCCGCTGGAGTTGCCCGATCTGATCGCGGTCCAGCGGGAGAGTTTCGAATGGTTCCTGAACGAGGGCCTGGCCGAGACGTTCCGTGACATCTCGCCGATCAAGGACTTCAGCGAAGCCCTGCAGCTCGAACTGGAGTTCGAGCCCGACGACGAGGACCTGCGGCCACCGCCGAAGTTCTCGGTCGACGAGTGCAAGGAAAAGGACATGACCTACAGCGCGCCGATCTTCGTGCGCGCCCGGTTCATGAACCGCAACACGGGCGAGATCAAAGAGCAGACCGTGTTCATGGGCGACTTCCCGATGATGACCGAGAAGGGCACGTTCATCATCAACGGCACCGAGCGCGTCGTCGTGTCGCAGCTCGTGCGTAGCCCCGGCGTCATCTTCGAGCCGGGCGAGCGCTTCCGCCTCCGTAACCTCAGCAAGCACCAGCTCGTCAAGGGCACGGTCCACCCGTACCGCGGCGAATGGCTGGAGTTCGACGTCGAGCACAAGCC
>JBDTRP010000020.1:0-20653 GCA_039931555.1 Ilumatobacteraceae bacterium
ATCGGGCGCGATGCGAGTACCGGGACTACCGGAATCGCGCCCAACCAGGGTCGGTGGGCGCGATGTGAGTACCGGGACTACCGGAATCGCGCCCGACCAGGGTTGGTTCGCGGGTTAGGTGCGGGTGGATTCGGCGGCGTCGAGTTGGGCTCGGGTGAGCAGCGCGGTCATGGCCAAACCCTCTGCGGCCAGCGCCGACCCGTGATCGGGGCTGCGGTCGATCACGCAGACGACATGGTCGACCAGCGCGCCGAGCTCGCGCAGCTGACGCGTCGAGATCACGACCTGGCCGCCGGTGGTGATCACGTCCTCGATCACGGTCACACGCTTGCCGGCGATCATCGCGCCCTCGGCCAGCTGCGCAGTGCCGTACGTCTTGGCCTCCTTGCGCACGAACGCGGCTGGGATCCCGGTGCGCAGCGACAGTGCCGTGGCGATGGGCACGCCTCCGAGCTCCAACCCGGCCAGCACCTCGGTGCCGGGTGGCAGCAGTGGCTCGAGCGCGGCGGCGATGTCGGCCAACAGCACAGGATCGGCCTCGAAGCGATACTTGTCGAAGTACTCGGTGGCGATCTGGCCGGATCGCAGTGTGAAGGTGCCGGTGAGGCGGGCGATCGAATTGACCCGCACGGCGAGGGACTCAAGAGACATGATCGCCAGTCTGTTCGCCCGGGTGACCGCGCATCAACACTTCCTGCGCAACGGTGGCCACGTGCACCCCGTCGGCTGCGAACACGTGCCCGATCGCCAGACCCCGGCCACCGACGAAGTTGAGGCAGGTGAAGTCGTGCAGGTGCCATTCATCGGCGCGCAACGGCCGATGGAACCACACGGTGTGATCGAGGCTGGCGGTGAACCGGCCGGCGTCGCCGATCTCGGTCGCAGCGCGAGTCGCGTCGGTGGGCAGATCATCGCTGAGATACGCCAACCAGCACCGGTGCAGCAGTTGATCGTCGCCGAGCGACTCGTTGACCTTCATCCATGCCAACGTTCGACCGGCGCCGAGGCGGGCAACGGACGGCACCCACGTGCGCGGCACGAAGCGCCGGTCGGCCGACGCCGTGAAGGGCTCCGACACCAAGGAATCGGGCCCGGGGACCCCGGCATCCATCTCCACCGTCTGCAAGTCGATCGACGGCTCCGGGCGTTGGAACGATGCCTCGAGGTTGAGGATCGCGCCGACCGCCTGGCGGGCGATCACCCGACGCGTCGAGAAGCTGCGACCGTTCCGAATTCGATCGACTTCGAACCGAATCGGCTCGGTGTGATCGCCGCGACGAATGAAATATGAGCGCAACGAATGCACGACCAGATCGGTGTCGACCGTGCTGGCCGCGGCACGCAGCGCCTGGGCCACGATCTGACCGCCATACAATCCGCCCCAGGGATATCGCGGACCAATTCCTACGAAGGTATCGGGGCCATGTGACTCGAGATCGAACAGTCGGCCGGCATCCATCGCCGCGAGCGTAACTATTGAGTTTCCAAAATATGAAACTATGCTGGAGGCCATGGCAAAGCGAGGGCCTAAAGGGCCGATGACGAATGAACACAAAGCAGCACTGGCAATGGGGCGAAACGAGGGCAATGCCGTGCGCAACTATCTCGAAGCGCTGCGCAACAACAAGCCCAAGCGCGGCCGGCGACGCACCCGTGAATCGATCGCAGCCCGCTTGGCCGCCATCGACGCCGAGTTGGAGGCCGCAGACCCGATGAACGAACTTCGGCTGCGCCAGGAGCGCCGCGATCTCCAGGCCGAACTGTCGTCGATCGGCGAGAAGGTCGACATCAGCGCCTTGGAGGAAGGATTCGTCACTGTGGGCAAGTCATACAGCTCCCGCCAGGGCATCTCCTACGCGACCTGGCGAGAGATCGGCGTCGACGCTGCGGTGCTCAAGCGGGCGGGCATCGCCCGATCCGACTGATCCTTATTCGAGGGCGTCGACGGCAGCGAACACCGCGCCGCTGTGGTGCAAGGAGCGCCGCAAATCGAACGCTTCATCGAGCATCGTCGCCGGCACCGTCACACGACGATCGGCATTCAACAGATCACGGAACGAGCGTCGCTCGTTCCAGGCGCTCGCTGCATTCTCCTGCACGATTCGATAGGCCTCATCGCGCTCCAGGCCGCCCTGCACCAAGGCCAACAGCACGGGTTGGCTGAAGACCAGACCGAAGCTGGCGTCGAGATTGGTGCGCATACGCTCAGGAAACACCTGTAGGCCAGCGAGCAATCGTCGCATCCGGTGCAGCACGTAATATGCCAGCAGAGAACTGTCCGGTAGCACGATTCGCTCCACCGAACTGTGTGAGATATCGCGCTCGTGCCACAGGGCAACGTCTTGCATTCCCGCTTGCAGATTGCCGCGCAGCACCCGAGACAATCCCGTGATCGTCTCGGCGCTGATCGGGTTGCGCTTGTGGGGCATCGCGCTGGAACCCTTCTGGCCGGCCTTGAAGCCTTCTTGCACCTCACCGACCTCGGTGCGCTGCAGATGTCGCAACTCGACCGCGATCATCTCCATCGTCGAGCCAACGGAGGCGCAGGCCCACAGGTACTCGGCGTGCCGGTCGCGGGCGATCACCTGCGTCGCCGGCACGGGTGCCAGGCCCAGGCGTTGACCGACGAACGCCTCGACGGACGGATCGATGTTGGAGTACGTACCGACGGCGCCGCTGAGCTTGCACACGGCGATCGACTGGCGAGCGGCGCGCAGTCGCGCTCGGTCGCGATCGATCTGCAATGCCCACAACGCCACCTTGGCGCCGAAGGTCGTCGGCTCGGCGTGGATGCCGTGCGTTCGTCCGATCATCACGGTGTCGCGATGGGCTCGGGCGAGTTCGACCACGGTCGCCAAGAGTGCGGTCGACGCCTCGATCAACAGGTCGGCGGCATCACGCAAGGCCCAACACCACGCCGTGTCGACGACGTCGCTGGACGTCAATCCGTAGTGGATCCATGCCCCGGCAGGCTGGCCGATCGCCGCCTGGACGACGTCGACGAACGCGGCGACGTCGTGATCGGTGATCGCCTCGCGGTCGCTGACCGCTTGGACGAACGCAGCATCGGTGACGGGTGCGTTCACCCGGCACGTTGCAGCATCTCCGGCGGGCACGACACCGAGTGCCGCCTGCGCCTCGGTGGCCAGGAGCTCGATCTCGAGATAGCGGCCAAATCGTGTGGTGTCGGAGAACACCGCCGCCATCTCCGGCAGCGAGTACCGATCGATCACTGCCACTCCAGCACGGCGTCACGCGCCGGGCCGGTTCCCACGATCCGCACTGGTACGCCGACTTCCGCCTCGACCAGGGCGACGAACTCCGCCGCTTTCGGGGGGAGGTCGGCCCGGTTGCGCACCGCCGAGATGTCGCACAGCCAGCCGTCGAGCACGGCGTAGATCGGGCGTCCATCGTCGTCGTACTCAGTGCACACCTTGATCTCATCGAACGTGTCGAGCACGTCGAGCTTGGTCAGGGCCACCTCCGTCAGCGAGTTGATGCGCACTGCCTTTCGTATCATCACGCAGTCGAGCCAGCCGGTGCGACGACGGCGCCCGGTGACCGTGCCGAACTCGTGCCCGATGTCGACGAGCTTGTCGCCGGTCTCGTCGAGCAGTTCGGTGGGGAACGGGCCACTCCCCACTCGGGTGGTGTACGCCTTGGTGATCCCGACGATGCGCGTCAGGTAACGCGGGCCGATGCCAGTGCCCACACACGCTCCCCCAGCGGTCGGGTTCGACGACGTCACGAACGGGTACGTGCCGTGGTCGAGATCGAGGAACGTCGCCTGCGCGCCTTCGAGCAGCAGGTGATCGTCGCGGTCCAGGGCATCGTGCAGCAGTTGCACGGTGTCGGTCACGTACGGCGCCAGCCGCCGGCCGAGCGTGGAGAACCGGTCGACGACCTCGTCGACGTCGAGCGGTTCGCCGCCCAGCGCGACGATCTCGGCATTGTGGCTGACGGCGTGTTGCTCGACGGACGCAGCGAACCCGATCGGGTCGAGCACTTCTCCGGCGCGCACGCCTTCACGCCGCGCCTTGTCGGCGTAGGCGGGCCCGATGCCCTTCAGCGTCGTGCCGATGCGGGCGTCGCCGCGACCGGCTTCGTACAGCGCATCGAGCGCCTGATGCCATGGGAAGATCAGGTGGGCCTGGCTGCTGACCTGCAGCTTGGCGCAGCTGACACCGCGCCCCTCCAACGTGTCGATCTCGTTGAACAGCGTGGGCAGGTCGACCACCACACCGTTGCCGATCACCGGGATCACGTGCGGGTACAAGACACCCGACGGCACGAGCTGCAACGCATATCGCTCGGTTCCGACCACCACTGTGTGACCGGCATTGTGGCCGCCCTGGTAACGCACGACGTGGGTGTGTTCACTGGCCAGGAGGTCGATGACCTTGGCTTTGCCCTCATCGCCCCACTGGGCTCCAACGACGACGGTGACGGGCATGGCGAGACGCTCCTAGCGGCTTCGGGCGGAACGTGGGTGAATCCTACCCGATACCCTCGACGCTCATGTCGGTGCTGCGCACGATGACCTGGTCGGCCATGGACGAGGACGCACGCCGCGCCCTGTGCACGCGCGGCCTGGAGGCAATCTTCGACGCAGATCTGAAGGCGGCGATCGGTCGGATCATCGATGATGTTCGCGCTGATGGCGACGAGGCCGTGTGCCGTGCCCTGCGCGACTTCGACAAGGTGACAATACGGCCCGACCAACTTCGCGCGGGCGCGAACGAGATCGCCGACGCCAAGGTGTCGGGCGATGTCGACCGCGCCATCGACGACGCCGTCGTGCATCTCCGGGCCTTCAACGAGCAGTTGATGATGCGTACAGCCGACTGGAACTTCGAGAGCGAGCCAGGCCTGTCGGTCGGCGAGAAGATCACCCCGATCAGCTCCGCCGGCCTCTTCGTCCCCAGCGGCAAAGCCAGTTACCCGAGCGTCGCCTACCAACTCGGCGTCCCGGCCACGGTCGCCCGCGTTCCCACGCTTGCCCTGGTCGTGCCGCCGATGCCCGACGGCAGCGGCAGCATCGACCCGGCGGTTCTGGTCGTGTGCCGCAAGCTCGGCATCGACAACGTGTTCCGCGTCAACGGACCCGCAGGGATTGCGGCGCTCGGGTTCGGCACCGAGTCGATCCCTCAAGTTCGCAAGATCGTCGGGCCGGGCAGCCCCCCAGTCGCGTGTGCACAGGTGGAGATGCAGCGCTACGGCGTGGCCACGATGATGATCCTCGGGCCGACGGAGAGCCTGGTGATCGCCGACGATTCCGCCGATCCGCGCTACCTCGCTGCCGATCTGTTGAACGAGGCCGAGCACGGCATCGACTCGGCCGTCGTGCTGGTCACGACCTCGTCGGCGCTGCGCGACCTCGTCGATCGCGAGTTGCAGGCGCAGCTCGCCACACTGCCTCCGGCTCGGGCGCAGGCCGGCCGTGCGGCGCTGGGTGCCAACGGTGGTTGTGTGCTGGTCGGCGACCTCGAGGAGGCGGCGGAAGTCGCCAACCGCTGGGCGCCCGAACACCTCCAGATCGCCGTCGAGGCAGCGGTCGAGACGCCCCTCGTCGATCTCTTGGTCAACGCCGGCGAGATCTTGATCGGCCAGCACACCCTGTTCGCCGCCGGCAACTTCGTGATCGGATGCCCGGCCAGCCTGCCGACCGGCGGGTTCGCCCACGTGTCGAGCGGCATCACCGCCGACGCGTTCTTGAAGCGCACCGCGGTGGCCCGCGCCGACGCCCGGGCGCGACGACGAATGACCCCGACGATCGTGGCCATGAGCAACCACGAAGGCTTCCCTGCCCACGCCAACGCAGCGCTCATCCGCGATGACCGATGACCGACGACCGACGACCGACGAACGGCACCGCTGACGTCATCTTCCTGCGAGTCGACGCAGGTTCTCCCGAGGCTCACTGGGCTCTGAAGCAATACTTCGACGAGCTCGACCGACGGTTCGACGGCGGCTTCAAGACCGACGCGGCCCTCGATGAGGCCGCGCCGTCGTTCACTCCGCCGTCGGGTTTGTTCGTCCTCGCCATGCTCGGAGACGACATCGTCGGATGCGGCGGGGTGCAGTGGATCGACGAGTCGACCGCGGAGATCCGACGGATGTGGGTCGACCCTGCGCGGCGAGGCATCGGGTTGGGCAAACGCCTGCTCGAGCATTTCGAGAGTGAGGTGCAGGGCTCGGGCAGGGCGCGCGTGCTGCTCGACACGAACGCTCGCCTTGCCGAGGCGGTCTCGATGTATCGAGCGCTCGGCTATCACGACATCGAGCGGTACAACGACAACCCCTACGCACAGCACTGGTTCGAGAAGGCGCTCGGTCGCAGTGATCCAGACGGCTCCTGATCACCTGGGAACTGGAGCGGCGACGCGTTCGTCGAACTCGCCATGAGCAAGCCGATCGGGCAAGAGCCGCACATGTCCTTCGACGCGGGACCGCCCCCGACTCCGCCCCCGCAGGACAAGAAGCTGTGTGCTGACCCCAACGGCGATCACGCCAAGCAGCGCACCCTGCATCGGTACTTCGTGATCACCGGATCCATATCTGCGTTCGGGGCGGCGATCCTCGTCACGACCTGGCGGAGGAAGCCTGCATGACCGAGTGGAGCTTGTGCGGCCACACGTGAAGGCGCATCCTGGGCGAGTGCATCCTGTGTGGAGAGGACTGGCTGTCACGGCGTCGCTCGTGATCTGTGCCCAATGCAGGAGCGCCGCCCGTAGCCAGGACAGCCTCGACCACGGGACGCTGGCGACCATCGCCGTGGTGCCGTCGACGACCTCCGTCGGCACCACGATCGCCCCGGTCACGGGTCCATCCCCGGTAACGACGGTCGACACCGGCAACACCATCGAGTGGAGTGCACCGGCCGATGCGTTTGTCATCGGTGCGCTCCCGCGCGGCTTCGTGCCACATGGTCAGACGACCGAGGTCGAGGCGTCGGACTCACCGACCGGCGCTGCGCATGTGAGCCAGACCTTCATCGACCTGGCGATCCCGGCGCAGCTCGTCGTCAGCGTCGATACCGGCCCGCCTGCGGTCCTGCAGCTGACCTCGAGTGGGATGACGCCGCGCACCGACGTGCTCGGCGGCACCGACACCTACGTGTGGATCGACCCCGACACCGGGCAACTCGGCACTGCATGGCGACTCGCCGACGAGTCGGTCGTGTGGCTCTACGGCACCAACATCTCGGACGACACGATGTTCGAAATCGCCCGATCCATCCACATCACCGCGACGTAGCGCAACCAAGCGGGAAGTGTGTACGTTCGACACGACCTGTGTGCATCGAACGTACACACTTCGCCGACGAAGACGACTTAGCGGCGGCGGGGCTTGCGGCGGCGACCGACCACCAGCAGGAGACCACCGAGACCGAACAGCTCGCCGCCGGCGACGAGCTTCGACACCACAGCCGACCCGGTGGTCGGCAGGTTGGCGGCCCGGTTCAACACCACGGTGTTGGACTCGGCTGACACCGATGTCGTCGCCGGGCACTGGAGGCCGTTTGCGCTGAGCAGCGGGCAGACGACCTCGAAGTCGGTGACCGGCAATGCCGTCGCAACGGCCTGGTTGAGGATCACCTTGGCGGCCACGTCGGCGGCCGTGACCGTGTGTGTGGCGGTGCAGCTCATGGATTGGCCAGGGGCCAGGTTGGTGGGCGCACAGACGCCGAGCACACCGTTCGGATCGGAGATCGACACGTTGTTCAAGGTGACGTTGCCGGTGTTGGTCGCCGTGATCGTGTAGGCGATCTGGTCACCGACCTTGCTGAACGAAGTTGCCGGCGACGACTTGGTGACCTCCAGCGACGAGCGTGGCATCGCCGGCGTGACGACTGCTGCGCTGTTGGCCGACACAGCAGGCCCGGTCGGCGGCAGGCCCGACACCGATGCCGTGTTGGTCAGCGTGCCGCGGTCGAGGTCTGCCTGGGTCACGAGGTGCGTCGCGGTGCACGTGATCGTCTGACCCGGCGTCAACGTGACCGGGGCGCAGTTGGCCAGCGTTGCATTCGCATCGGTGATCGTCACGCCGGACAACGTGACGGTGCCGGTGTTGGTCGCGACCAGTGTGTACGTCACGACCCCATCGACCTGCGAATACGTGGCCGCTGTCGTCGACTTGGTGATCGAGAGCCCTGCAGCAGGCGGCACGACCGGGCTGACCTCGACGTTGGCGGAAGCCTGGGCGGTGACCGGCTGGCTCACCGTGCCCGCGGTCGCCGTGACGATGTTGAGGATCGGGCCCGAGGCGCCCGGCGCAACCTGAACGACCAGGGTGATCGTGACATGGCCACCCGAGGGGAGATCGGCGCCGAGCACCGGCGACCCGGTACCCGATGCCACGCTGCACACGCCACCGGCCGCGCCGACGCACGTCCACGTGAGGGGGACGAGGCCACCGGGCACCGGATCAGAGATGGCCACGCCGTCGAGGACCGCCGGGCCGCCGTTGCCGACCACGATGTCGTAGGTGAACGTGTCACCCGGCAGTGCCGTTGCCACGCTCGCCGTCTTGGTCACCGACAACGAGGTCGTGAAGTCGACGGCGATCGTCGCGCTGGCGGTGTTGTTGGCAGGATTGGGATCGACGGTGCCAGGGCCGACCGTTGCAGTGGCCGTGTTGACCACCATGTCAGGTGCAGCGTTGGTCACCGTGACGGTGATCGTAAAGGTGGCGCTGCCGCCGGCGAGCACGTCGACGGTGGTCGCGATGTCACCCGTGCCCGAGGCCGGGCACGACGAACCCGGCGTCGCCGCGCAGGTCCACGAGGTGTTGGTCAACCCAGCAGGCATGGTGTCGAGCACACTGACGCCCGTGGCCGGGTCGGGCCCGCCGTTCGACACCACGACCGTGTACCCGAACGACTGACCGGCGGGCACGGTGGCAGCGGACGCGGTCTTGGTGACGGCGATGTCGGCGGTGAACACCAGGGTGTCGATATCGGTGGCCACGTTGTTCGACGGGTTGGGATCACTGATGCCCGGCGGCACCGTTGCCGTGACGATGTTGGTCAACGAGCCTGCCGAGGGGCCTGCCTGGAGCGACACCGTGAACGTCACGGCGCCACCGATGGCGAGATCGACAGTGCTGTTGATCGCACCGGTTCCCGACGGCACTGCACACGACGAGCCGGCGGCAGCTGAGCAGGTCCACGACACGGTGGTCACGCCGGCCGGCAGCGGATCGTCGATGGCGACACCGGGGGCCGCCGAAGGCCCGGCGTTGGTCACACTGATCGTGTACGACGAGGTGGCCCCCGGCGACTGCGAGACGACGCCGTTCGACTTCGTCACCGCGACATCGGCAGCAGGCGTGAGCGTGTCGGCATCGGTCGCCATGTTGTTGCCGACGGTCGGGTCGGTGACAGTCATGGGCGGCGCGATGACAGCGGTGTTGACCAGCGTGCCGGTCGCACCCGGCGACACGGTACCGGTCACTCGCACCGCGACGCTGGCACCGACAGCGAGGTCGACGCCCAGCGATACATTGCCGCTACCGCCGGCCGCCGCGCATGCCGCACCTGCGCTCGGCGCGCACGTCCACGTGGCACCGGTGATCGACCCGGGGATGAGGTCGGTCAACGTAGCCCCCACGACCGCTGAGGGACCGGAGTTGGTGGCGACGATGTCGTAGCTCACCGGCGTGCCGGGTGTCAGCGAGGCGACGTGATCGGTCTTGGTGACCGACAGGTCGGCAACCTGGGTGATGGTGGTGACATCGGTCGAGGTGTTGTTGGTCGGGTCGGAATCGACGACGCCGATCGGCAAGGTCACGCTTGCGGTGTTCGACAACAGGCCACCGCCGCTCGAGGAGACGGTCGCGGTCACCGCGAAGGTCGCCGTCGTCCCCGCGGGCATGTCGATCAACTGGTTGATCGAACCGGAGCCCGACGCTGCACCACATGATGCCCCGCCTGTCGCGGTGCACGTCCACGTCGCGCCGAGCAGCGTTGCGGGCAGTGAGTCCGACAGCTGGATGCCGTCGATCTGTGATGGCCCCGGGTTGGTGACCACGATCGTGTAGGTCGTCGACGTCCCGGCAACGATGGTCGCCACGCCGTCGGTCTTGACGATCGAAACGTCGCCGAGCCCGTTGACGACGGTGGCGTCGACGGCGACGTTGTCGGCGCTGTTCGGGTCGGTCACGCCCGCAGGGGCGTCGACCGTGGCGGTGTTGGTCACCACGCCGAGTTGATTGGAGGCGATGGTCGCGTCGATCGTGAACGTCGCCGTCCCACCAACGGCCAGGTCGACAGTGGTGGCGATGTCGCCCGCGCCACCCGCGGAACACGCCGAACCCGCAGATGCGCCACACGTCCACGTCACACCGACGAGCCCGGCGGGCATCACATCGGTCACCGGCGCACCGACGACCGCCGAGGGACCCACGTTCGTGACGACGATGGTGTAGGTCACCGGGTCACCCGGCAGCGCGAACGCCAGGCCGTCGGTCTTGGTGATCGACAGGTCGGCAACCGGGTTGAGCGCGTCACTGTCGGTCGCTGTGTCGTTGGCCGGGTTCGTATCGACCACACCAGGAGGCGCAACGACCGTCGCCGTGTTGACCACGAGCCCGGTGGCCGTTGGGGAGATGTCGGCCACGACCGTGATGGTCACTGATCCGCCCACCGGCACCGTGGCCGCCAGCGTCACGTCACCGGCACCGCTGGGCGAGCCGCAGGTTGCGCCACCGGCCGCCGTGCATCCCCACGTCGCCGCTGCAATCTCAGCTGGGAGGAGATCGGTGATCTGGGCGCCGACAGCCGAGGACGGCCCACTGTTGGTGACCGAGATCGTGTAGGTCGTCGAGGTGCCGGGGACGACGGAGGCGACGCCGTCGGTCTTGGTGATCGCCAGGTCGACCGCGGGGGTGAGGGTGTCGGTGTCGGTCGACGCGTTGTCGGACACGGTGGTGTCGACCACGCCGACCGGTGCCGCCACCGTGGCTGTGTTGGTCAGGTTGCCGATTGCGGCAGCGTCGACCACGGCACTGAGCGTGTAGGTCGCCGTCGCGCCGGCCTGGAGAGCAACGGTGGTGACGATGTCACCGGTGCCGGACGCTGCGCCGCACGAGCCTCCGGCACTCGCAGTGCACGTCCAACTGGCGGCGTTCAGCGCGGCGGGAATCACGTCGGTCACGGCCGCACCGGCGACCGCCGACGGACCGGCGTTGCTGACCACGATGGTGTACGTGATCGGCGCGCCCGGCACGGCTGAAGCAGCGCCGTCAGTCTTGACGATGCTGAGGTTGGCCTGCGGTGTCAGCGAGTCGACATCGACCGCCGAGTTGTCGGCCGGGTTGATGTCGGTGGTGCCGGCCGCGGGTGTGACCGTGACCGTGTTGGCCAGCAGTCCGGCGGCCGACGGCGACACCGTGGCCGAGACGATGTACGTCACGCTGCTGCCGACGCCGACGTTGACGAGTCGGTCGATCGATCCGCTCCCAGATGCCGCGGCGCATGACGACCCGGGTGCCGCGTTGCAGGTCCAGGTGGCGCCGAGCAAGGCGGCAGGCAGGTTGTCGAGCACGCGAGCACCCGTCGACACTGACGGGCCACTGTTGCTGACGACGATGGTGTACGTGGTCGGCGTACCCGGGACTGCCACGGCTTGCCCATCCGACTTGGTCACCGAGAGATCGACCGCCGGGGCCAGATTGGTCACGTCGGTGGCCGAGTTGTCGGCAATGTTCGAGTCCGTGAATCCGGCAGGTGGCGCGAGGCTCGCCGCGTTGGTCAACACACCGGTGGCACTGGCGGCGATCGTCGCCGACACGACGAACGTGACCGTGCCGCCAGCAGCGGCATCGACGAGTTCGGAGATGTCGCCGGCCCCATTTGGGTTGGTGCAGGCCGAACCCGGTGTGGCCGCGCACGTCCACGTGACGCCGAGCAATGTCGCCGGCATCGTGTCGGTCACGGCAATGCCGATGGCCGCCGACGGGCCGCTGTTGGTCACGGCGATCGTGTACGAGGTTGGTGCGCCAGGCACCGCAGAGGTCTGCCCATCGGTCTTGGTGATCGACAGGTCACCGACAGGATCGATCTGTGTCGTGTCGGTCGCCGCATTGTTCAGCGTGTTGGGATCCACGGCGCCGGGCGGCACGTCGATCTGGGCGGTGTTGGACAGCGTGCCGGTGGTTGCCACAACGGTCGCGGTCACGGTGAACGTGACCGAGCCACCGACGGCCAGATCGACCGGCTCGTTGAGGTCGCCGATGCCGGCGGCCGGGCACGCCCCGCCGCCGGCCGGTGTGCACGTCCACGTGACACCGGTGATGCCGGCAGGCACCGAGTCGGTGACAACCGCGCCGATGATCGCCGATGGGCCGGCATTGGCGGCGACGATCTGATAGGTGATCGCGTCGCCGGGGCGCGCGTTGGTGTCGTTGTCGGTCTTGGTGATCGACAGATCGGCGACCGGGTCGAGCGCATCGGTGTCGGTGGCCGTGTTGTTGCTGGCGACCGGGTCGGTGACGCCGCTCGGCGCGGCAATCGTGACGGTGTTGGCGAGGGTGGACGAAGCCGTCGGCGACACCGTCGCGTCGATCGTGAACGTGGCCGCGCCACCGACCACGAGGTCGACGTTGGCAGCGATGTCGCCGGTGCCGCTGGCCGGACAGGTACCGCCGGTGGCCGTGCACGTCCAGGTCGCGCCCAAGAGCGCTGCGGGCAGCAGATCGGTGACCATTGCGCCGGCGACCGCCGATGGTCCGGCGTTGCCGGCGACCACGGTGTACGTGACGGGAGTGCCAGGCACCACGTTCGGCTGCCCGTCGGTCTTGGTCACGAACAGATCGGCCCGCGGCGTCAGCGTATCGATATCGGTCGCGGTGTTGTCGCTTGGGTCAGGATCGGTCGTGCCGGAGGGGGCAGTGATCGACGCGGTGTTGACCAGGGTTCCGGTTGCCGCCGCATCGACGGTCGCCGTGACCGTGTACGTGACCGACGCGCCGGCCGGGAGACCGACGGTGTCGGCGATGTTGCCGGCTCCCGACGCCGCACACGTGCCGCCGCTCGAGCCGATGCAGGTCCAGGTCGCGCCGACGAGCGATGCGGGAACCGCGTCACCGACGGTCACACCAACCGCGTCGGAGGGGCCGGCATTCGTGGCGACGATCGTGTACGACACCACCGTGCCCGGCACGGCGTTGATCACGCCGTCGGTCTTGGTGATCGACAGGTCGGCCAGCGGCGTCAGCGTGTCGACATCAGTCGCCGAGTTGTTCGCCGGCGCCGGGTCGGTGACACCAACCGGAGCAGCGACCGTACCGGTGTTGACCAGCGAACCCGTTGCGCCGCTGGAGATGGCGACCGTGACCTGATACGTCGCGGTGCCACCGGGCAGCAGCGTGACCGTGTCGGCGAGCGCTCCGCTGCCCGACGCGACGCACGACGAACCGCCAGACACTGCACATGTCCAATTCATTGCCGTTGCGCCGGCCGGCAGCGCATCGGTGACCGCGGCGCCGATGACCGTCGACGGGCCGGCGTTGGCGACCTTCACGGTGTACACGGTCGAGCCGCCCGGGGTGGCGATGAGGGTGCCGTCGGTCTTGGTGATCGACAGATCCGCCTGGGTGACCACGGCGGTCGTGTCGGTGGCGGTGTTGTTGGCCGGCGTCGGGTCGACACCAACACCCGGCATGGTCACGGTCGCCGTGTTCGACAGCACCCCGGTGAACGCCGGGTCGATCGTCGCGTCGACGACGAACGTCGCTGTGCCGCCGGCCACCAGATCGACCGTCGCGGTGACGTTGCCGCTGCCGGCCGGGTTGTCGCACGTCGATGACGCTGAGGCAGAACACGTCCACGACACTGTCGAGAGTGGTGCAGGGATGACGTCGTTGACCGGCGCGTTGGAAATGGTGGATGGACCATTGTTGGTGACGACGATCGAGTATTGGATCGACGTACCGGCGATGTCGGTGACGTTGCCGTCGGTCTTGGTGATCGACAGGTCGGCCTTCGGATTGATGGTCGTCGACGCCGACCCGGCGTTGTTCGACGGATCGGGGTCGCTGGACCCCGCCGGCGCGGCCACCGCAGCACTGTTGACGATCGTGCCCGTCGCGCTCGGTGCCACGGTCGCCGCGACCGTGAACGTGACGCTGCCGCCCACGACGAGGTCGACGGTGGTGGCGATGTTGCCGCTGACCGGGCCGGCCTGGTCGCAGTGACCGCCCACTGACGGAGCGCACGACCACGACACCGCCGTCAGGCCGGCCGGGATGACGTCGCTGACCGGGGCGTTGTCGATGTCGGAGGGCCCGGCGTTGCCGACGACGACGGTGTAGTGAACGACGTCGCCCGGCAGTGCCGAGGGAAGGTCGACCGACTTGGTGAGCGAGAGATCGGCAACGCGCACCGGCGTATCGATGTCGGTTGCCGAGTTGTTGCTCGGGTTCGGGTCTGTCGCCCCGACCGGGGGTGTGATGGTCGCCGTGTTGGCCACCGGTGACATGGCCGAGGCGCTGAGCGCGGCCGTGAGCGTGAAGGTGACCGAACCGCCGACCGGGAGGTTGACGAGCTCGTTGATGGTCGCTCCGCCGCTCGAGCTGGCGCACGACGCGCCGCCCGTGGCCGCGCACAACCACGTGACACTGCCGAGTTCGACCGGTGGGATGTCGGCGACGTTGACGCCCACCATGTCGGAGGGCCCGTTGTTCGCCGCGACGATCTGATAGCTCACCGTGGTACCCGGTGTCGCCGTCGCCGCGAAGTCGGTCTTGGTGATCGACAGGTCGGCAATCCTCGCGAGGGTGTCGACGTCGGTCGCCGAGTTGTTGCCCGGTGTGGGGTCGGTCACGCCGCCCGGTGGTGTGACCGAGGCGGTGTTGACGAGATTGGCGGTGGTCGAAGCCAGCAACGTGCCGGTGATCGTGAATGTCGCAGTGGCACCGACCGTCAGCGAGACCGGGGCGTTGACGTTGCCGGTACCCGACGCGGCGCACGAACCCGACCCGCTGATCGAGCATGTCCACGACACTGCACTCATCGATCCCGGGAGCACGTCCGCCACCGTCGCGCCGACGACATCCGATGGCCCGGCGTTCGACACCACCACCGTGTAAGTCACTGATGCGCCAGGTGTCGCCGTTGGCGAGAAGTCGTCTTTGGTGATCCCCAGGTCGGCAACCGAGTTCAGCGTGTCGGTGTCGGTCGACGAGTTGTTGCCGGGAATGGGATCGGTCACGCCGGGAGGAACGGATGCGGTGGCCGTGTTGGCCAGCACCCCGAGGGCCGAGGCAGCCACAGTGGCATCGACGGTGAACGTCGCCGTGCCGCCTGCGAGCAGATCGACGAGCGTGTTGACGCTGCCCGAACCGCTCGGCGAGCACACCGAGCCGGCGGTCGCCGTACAGGTCCATGTTGCGCCGGTCAGGACGGCTGGCAGCGAATCGGTCACGCTGACGCCGGCGACGTTGGACGGCCCGTGGTTCGTGACGACGACGGTGTACTGCACGGCCAGGCCGGGCGTCGCCGACGACGCACCGTCGGTCTTGAGAACTTCGATGTCGGCGTGACGGACGATGGTCGTGTTGTCGGTGGCCTGGTTGTTGGCCGGGGTCGGGTCGATCGAACCGACCGGCATCGCCACGTTGATGGTGTTGGTCAACGTGCCGGCCGCTGTCGACGCGCCGAGCGTGCCGGTGATCGTGAACGTAGCCGTTCCACCGGTCAGCAAGGTGATGAGCTCGTTGATGTTGCCCGACCCCGCCGTGCTGGCACACGTCGACCCGGCCGACGCGCTGCACGTCCACGTCGCCCCGACGATGCTCGCCGGAACCACATCGGTGACCGATGCGAAGGCGATGGTCGACGGCCCGGCATTGGTGACGACGATCGTGTAGGTCTCGACCTCGCCGGCGGCGATCGATGTCAACCCGTCGGTCTTGGTCACGAGCAGGTCGGCGGTCGGCGTGACCGAGGTCGTGTCGGTCGCGGTGTTGTCGACGGGAGCGATCTCGATCACGCCTGACGGCGCATCGATCGAGGCGGTGTTGACGATCACCCCGCTTGCCGAAGCGGCGACGGTGGCGTTCACGGTGAACGTCGCCGAGCCGGCCCGGAGCAGCGACACGGAGGTGTTGATCGTGTTGCCCGATCCCGATGCGTTGCACGACGAACCTGCTGATGCAGCACACGTCCACGACACACCGACCAGCGAGGCGGGGGCAACATCGGTGAACGGTGCCCCCACGACTGCCGACGGCCCGGCATTCGATACCACGATGACGTAGGTCACCGAGTCGCCGGGCTGTGCGCTGAGGTCGTTGTCGGTCTTGGTCACCGACAGGTCGACCTGGGGAGTGAGCGTGTCGACGTCGGTGGCCGAGTTGTTTCCCGGGTTGGGATCGGTGGCGGCCGGGGGCGCAGCGACCGTCGCCGTGTTGGAGACCGAGCCGGTGGCCGTTGCAGCAACGTCGACAGTCACCGTGAAGGTCGCCGTGCCGCCGGCGATGAGATTGACCGTGGTGTTGATGTTGCCCACCCCGGCGGCCGGGCAACTTCCGCCCACCGCGACGCAGCTCCACGTGGCGTTCGACAAGTTGGCCGCGAACGCGTCGACGACCGAGGCGCCGACCACGTCGGAGGGACCGGCGTTGGCGACCACGATCGTGTAGGTCACCGGCGTGCCAGGAACCTCGACGGCCGACCCGTCGGTCTTGGTGATCGAGAGATCGGTCTGCGGCAACAGGGTGTCGGTGTCGGACGCCGAGTTGTTGGCCGGGTTCGGATCCGTCGCCCCGACCGCAGGGGTCACGGTGGCGGTGTTGGTCAATGTCCCGGTCGCGCTGGTGGCGATCGTCGCCGACACCGTGAAGGTGACCGAGGCACCGACAGGCAGGCTGACGACTTCGTTGATCGTACCGGTTCCGCTCGGGGCACAGGCGCCGACGCATGTCCACGTCACGCCGCTGAGCTCGGCTGGCATGTTGTCGGTCACGGTGGCGAGGAGCGCGTCGGACGGGCCGTTGTTCGTGGCGACGATCGTGTACGTGATGCCCGTGCCGGGCACGGCAGTCGCGGCATTGTCGGTCTTGGTGATCGCCAGGTCGGTCGTGGCGACCAGCGTGTCGACATCGGTCGCGGTGTTGTCGAGCGGCGATGTCTCGGTGACAGTCGGCGGCACGGTCGCCGTCACGGTGTTCGACAGCGTGCCGACGGCGGCAGCGTCGATGTCGACGGTGACGAGGTAGGTCAGCTGCCCGCCGGGGAGGAGGGTCGCCGTGTCACCGAGGCCACCGCTGCCCGATGCGGCGCACGATGAACCGGCGCTCGAGGTGCACGTCCAGTTCATCGCCGTCGCCCCCGCCGGCAGCGGGTCGACGATGGTTGCGCCCGTCACGGTCGACGGGCCGGCGTTGAGCACGGTGACGATGTACACGGTGTTGCTTCCGGGTGTAGCCGTCGACGTGCCGTCCGACTTGGTGACGACGAGGTTGGCCTGCGCCACGATCGTCGTGGTGTCGGTGGATGTGTTGTCGGCGGGGTCGTCGATCGTGCCGGGAGGTGAGCTCACGGTGGCCGTGTTCGAGAGCACGCCAGTGAACGCCGCGGCGATCGTGCCGGTGACGGTGAAGGTCGCGGATCCACCGGAGGGGAGGTCGACAGTGGTGTTGATGTCACCGCTCGTCGGCCCGGCGTTGTCGCAGTTGCCGGCTCCCGAGGCCACGCACGTCCACGACGCGTTGGTCAACGCTGCCGGCAGCACATCGGTGACACCCGCGTCGACCACCGACGACGGGCCAGAGTTCATGACGGTGATGGTGTACGTCGACGAGGTGCCGGCGACGTCGGTGGTCTGCCCGTCGGTCTTGGTGATCGACAGCGCGGCGCTGGTCGTCACTGCTGTGGAATCGGTCGCCGAGTTGTCGGCGCTGTTCGTCTCACTGACGCCTGCAGGCGCCGACACATCGGCGGTGTTGACCACGGACCCGACGGTCGGGCCGGCGATGGTGCCGGTGACGGTCAACACGACACCACCGTTGACCCCGAGATCCACCGTGGTGTTGATGTTGCCGAGAACCGGGCCGGCGTTGTCGCAATGACCACCGAGGCCATCGGCGCACGTCCACGTCACGCCCGTGAGGCTCGCCGGCACCGTGTCGGTCACGACCGCGTCCGCGACCGCAGACGGCCCGGCGTTGCGCACCGCGATCGTGTACGTCAAGGTGTCGAGCGGGTTGGCGATGGTACGTCCGTCGGTCTTGGTGATCGACAGGTCGACCTGCGGGGTCAGCGGATCGCTGTCGGTCGCGGTGTTGTTGCCGGGCACCGGGTCCGTGACCCCTGGAGGGGCGGTGACCGAAGCCGTGTTGGTGATCGTGCCTGTGGCGGCCGCGGCGGCGGTGCCGGTGACCGTGTAGGTCACGGTCGCGCCGACCGGCAGGTTCACCGGGTCGCTGATCGAGCCGGTGCCCGATGCGGTGCAGGTGCCTCCACCAGCAGCCGTGCACGTCCACGCCGGCGAGGTCAATGCCGCAGGCAGGGTGTCGACCACGGTGGCGCCGGTGACCGCCGACGGTCCTGCGTTCGTGGCGATGATCGTGTAGCTGACCGCAGTGCCGGGCACGACCGATGCCACCAGGTTCGTCTTGGTGATCGACAGGTCGGCACTCGGGGTCAAGGCGTCGGTGTCGGTCGCCGAGTTGTTGGCCGGGGTCGGGTCGACGATGCCCGCCGATGGCGCTGCGGTTGCCGTGTTGGCGACCGTGCCCGTCGCGGCCGGGCCGACCGCGGCAACGATGGTGAAGGTTGCGGTGGTTCCGACCGGCAGGGTGACGGTCGTGTTGACCGCACCGCTCCCGCTCGCCGCGGTGCACCCGGCACCGGCACTCGGGACGCAGGTCCACGACGTGAACGATTCGCCGGAGGGAACCGCGTCGGTGACGCTGGTGGCCGGCGCGTTCGATGGTCCGTTGTTGGCGACCGTCACGGTGTATGTGGTCGACTGGCCGGGGATCACCGACGCAACGCCGTCGGTCTTCGTCACGACGAGGTCGGCGCGCGGCGTGAGGCTGTCGACGTCGGTGGCCGTGTTGTTGGCCGCGTTCGTGTCGGTGACGCCGAGCGGTGCAGAGACCGAGGCGGTGTTGGTCAACGTGCCGGTCACGCCGGCGCCGATGACCGCGGTGACCGTGAAGGTGACGGATGCGCCGACCGGAAGGTCGACGCTGCTGCTGATCGAACCGCTGCCGGCCGCAGGGCAGGTGCCGCCACCCGTGCCTGTGCACGTCCACGTCATCGACGTCAGTCCCGCCGGCATGCTGTCGGTCACGGCTGCGCCGACCACGCTCGACGGGCCGGTGTTGCCGACCACGACGGTGTACGTGGTCGATTGGCCGGGCACGGCCGAGGCTGTGCCGTCGGTCTTGGTGACAGTGAGATCGGTTTGCGGTGTGACCGTGGTGAGGTCCGTGGCTGTGTTGTTGCCCGGTGTCGGGTCGGTGATGGTGCCGGGCAGTGTGATGGTGGCCGTGTTGGAGATCGTGCCGGTCGCCGAGGCGATGACGGTGGCCGTGATCGTGAACGTGGCGGTTCCGCCCGGTGCCAACGTGACGACGGCGGACATGTTGCCGCTGCCCGATACCGGGCAGGTGGAGCCGGCGCTGGCCGAGCACGTCCACGTCGCACCGCTGAGCGAAGCCGGGATCGTGTCGCCGACCGTCGCCCCGGTGACGGTCGACGGGCCTGGGTTCGAAGCGACGACGGTGTAGGTCACGATGGTGCCGGGCACCACCGTGGTGAGACCGTCGGTCTTGGTGATCGAGACGTCGGCCGTCGGCGTCAGCGTGTCGATGTCGCTGGCAGAGTTGTTCGCCGAGGTCGGGTCAGTGACGCCGGCCGGTGCCGACACGGTGGCGGTGTTGGTCAGCGACCCGGTGGCGGTCGAGGCGACCGCAACGACGACCGTGTAGGTGACGGTGGCGCCGGAGGCGATGGTGGCAGTGGTGGAGATCGGCATCGTGCCCGACGCTGCGCCGCATGTTGCGCCGGCACTGGCTGCGCACGTCCACGAACCAGAGGTTGCGCCGGCCGGCAGCGCATCTGCCACCGGCGCGTTCACGGCGGTCGACGGACCGGTGTTGCCGACGACCACGGAATATGTGGTGCTCTGCCCTGGCACGATCGAGGCGACCCCGTCGGTCTTGGTGATCGACAGATCGGCGGTCGGGTTCAACGCGTCGGAATCAGCCGCCGAGTTGTTCGCGGGCGTCGGATCCGTCACGCCGGCCGGCACTGCAATCGTCGCCGTGTTCACCAACGTGCCCGTCGCAGTGGCCACCACCGTGGCCGAGATCGTGAATGTTGCGGTCGCACCGACCGGGAGGTCGACCGTCGTGGCGATGTTGCCGCTGCCACTCGCCGTGCACGATCCACCGCCGGTTGGTACACACGTCCACGTCACACCACTCAACGACGCCGGCATCGTGTCGGTCACCGTCGCCGCAGTCACCGCCGACGGACCAGCATTGCTCGCCACCACCGTGTACGTCACCGACGTCCCCGGCACCTCCGTCAACGAACCATCCGTCTTCGTGATCGACAGATCAGCCGTCGGGTTCAACGCGTCCGAATCAGCCGCCGAGTTGTTCGCGGGCGTCGGATCCGTCACGCCGGCCGGCACTG
>JBDTRP010000021.1:0-14910 GCA_039931555.1 Ilumatobacteraceae bacterium
GCGCCAACTCGCTGGTGCTCGACATCCAGAACGGCTACTTCGATCGACTGCTGCTCACACCAGTCAGCCGCGGCACCTTGCTGCTCGGGTTGATGAGCGCCGACGTCGCGCTGATCATCGCCCTCGCCACCCCGGTGGCCTTGCTCGGGTTGATCATCGGAATCCATCCGGCAACCGGGGCGTTGGGCATGCTCGCCTTCGTCCTGATCGCCGGGCTGTGGGGGTTGGCGTTCACCGGATTCCCGTACTCCATCGCCCTCCGCACCGGGAACCCGGCTGCAGTCAACAACGCGTTCCTGCTGTTCTTCCCATTCGCGTTCCTGACCACTGCGTACCTGCCTCGAGAGAGCATGACCGGGTGGCTCGCTACCGCAACGAGGTTCAACCCGACGACGTACCTGCTCGAGGGGATGCGCGCCCTGCTGCAGGACGGGTGGACGTGGGCGCCGATCGGGCGGGCCCTGCTGGCAATCGCCGGAGTCGGCACCGTCTCGTTCAGCCTCGCCTTCGCCGCCCTGCGCGGCCGCGTCAAACGCAACTAGGCGGCCCGACGACTCAGGTCGTCGGGCGCGATTTCGGTAGCGGGCCTACGTCGGTCGCGCCCGGACCAGCCCTGCGGGCGCGAACCCCGCAACCTCCGTACCGGGATCGCGCCCACACGATCTTGGAGGGGGTGGGCGCGCGCGGTGACGACCCGGCACTGACTGACTAGGACGAGGACGTGCCGATCGGGGCAGTGATTGCATCGAGCACGGCGACGAGGTCGTCGGCGGCGATCTCGATGTCGAGACCCCGCCGGCCGCCACTGACGAAGACCGAGTCGAACAACACGCAGGTCTCGTCGATCACCACCGGCAGCGGGCGCCTCTGACCGAAGGGACTGATGCCGCCGACGACGTAGCCCGTGAGTCGCTCTGCAGTCTCGGGCGGGCACATCTCCGCTCGCTTGCCGTGCACCGCGGCAGCGAGCTCCTTCAACGACAGCTGCCCGCTGACCGGCACGATGCCGACCACATGGTTGCGATCGTCGACCGTCGCGATCAAGGTCTTGAACACCCGCTCGAGCTCGACCCCCAACGCCAGCGCAGCCGCTTGGCCGAAATGGCGTTCAGCCGGATCGGCCTCGAACTCGTGAATGCGGTACTGCACACCGGCGGCATTCAGCGCGACGATCGCCGGGGTCCCTCCACGTGCCATGAGCCTGTGCGCAGCCCTCAGGTTGTCGTCGCGCGGTTGAACTCCTCGACCAGTGGGGCGTAGGAGTCCATCTTGGCCAACGCCTCGTCTCGGTCGAGGGGCGGCAACAGCAGCAGGGCCGAGGTCGCGCCAACGTCGCGCAGCCGGGCGAGGTTGGCAGCGTCGGGCTTGGCGGCGTAGATCCCGAGCTGCAGCGAGGCCGGGTCACGACCGGCAGTCTCGGCCGTGTGCTGCAGCTTCAGCCAGGCCTCCTCGATCGGCCAGCGACCCTCGATCGGCATCCACACGTCGGCGTACTCGATGATGTGGCGGAAGTGGAGGTCGGACGGTGAGCACCCGACGTAGATCGGCGGGTTGGGGAACTGCAGCGGTTTCGGCCATGCCCACGACGGCTCGAAGTTGACGTACTGGCCGTGGAACGACGCCTCGTCCTGCGTCCACAGCGCCTTGCAGGCCAGGATCTTCTCGCGGACCAGTGCTCGCCGGTGACCGATGTCGACACCGTGCGATTCCATCTCCTCGTGGTTCCACCCGTACCCGATGCCGAACAGCAACCGCCCCCCGGAGATCACATCGAGTGATGCCACCTCTTTGGCCAACCACACCGGATCGCGTTGGGCGACGAGGGTGATTCCCGTGCCGACGCGAAGCGTGGTGGTGACCACGGCCGCAGCGGTGAGCGCGATGAACTGGTCGTGTGTGCGCCAGTACTCGGCGGGCAGCGGCGGCGCGCCGGCGATACCTCCCCACGGCGTTCGGCGGCTGACGGGGATGTGCGAATGCTCGGGAAACCACAGGGAGTCGAAACCCCGGGACTCGGCCTCGCGAGCCACCTCGACAGGTTGAATGCCGAGGTCGGTCGGGAACATCATCACTCCGATACGCATCGGACCAGACTAACTAGCCGAGCCGAACGGCGACGCCCGACAGACCAGGGTCGGCCGCAGGATGCCGTTCGAACACGAGCGGGTCGTGCCCAGGAACGATCACGCCGCCCGGCCCGGCGAGGGCGCGCAGCCGACCATACCCGGCGACCATCGCCGGCACGTCGAAGACGATCGGGAAGGGCCGCGTCGCCTCCATGTTCTCGTAGTAGTGGCTGGCGTCCGACGCCAGCACCAGCCACCCAGCGGCGGTGTTGACCCGAACGGCCTGCAGGCCGTCGGTGTGCCCGCCGATGTGATGCAGCGAGACCCCCGGCGCGAGCTCACTGTCTCCGTCATGAAACCGAACCCGCTTGGCATGCACGGCCATCACCATCTCGGCGACGTGGCGCGCCGTGAACGCATGGCTGTACTGACTGTCGATCATCTGCCGACCGGTCGCGAAGTTCATCTCCCGGTCCTGGAGCTGGAACTGCGCGTTCGGGAACTGATCGAAGCCCCCGACGTGATCGTAGTGAAGATGCGTCAGGACCACCGTGGGGGCCGTCGAGGCATCGACGCCGATCGCACCGAGACCCTCGGCGGCGGTTCGCAACAGCCGGCGGTTGCGCAGTTCGGCATCATGGATGTTGAACCCGGTGTCGACCACGATCGTGCGGTCGCGGCCGACGATCGCCCACACGAAGTAGTCCATCGGCATCGGCACATCGTGCGGGTCGCCGCCGAGAAAGTGCTCCGGTCGCCGCGCATCGCGCTCCGCGTATTTGACCGCGTACACCTCGTAGGACCCCGGATCCGTCATCGACGTAGGGTACCGAACATGGATGATTCACTGTTTCAATCCGGTATCGATGCCCGGTCGCGCGTGCTCGGTCCCGAGTTCGTCACCAAGGCGTTTGCCACCGCCGACAGCTTCAATCGCGAGATGCAGGAGATGGTCACCGCCTACTGCTGGGGTGGCGTGTGGGGGCGTACGACGCTGACCGATCGGCAGCGCAGCCTGAACAACCTGTGCATCCTCGCCTCGCTCAATCGCGGCCACGAGTTCAAGCTGCACTTCCGGGGCGCGCTGCGCAACGGCTGCACGCTCGACGAGTTGCGAGACACCCTGATCCAGGTGATGGTCTATGCGGGAGTGCCTGCCGGGGTCGAGGCGTTTCGCCTGGCCCGCGAGGTGCTCGATGCCGAAGGCATCACACCTCCGCCGAGCAACCGGCCGATGCCCGATGTCCCCGACATCCAAGCTGCACAGGGCGGAGCCTGAACCCATGACCATCGGTTTCATCGGTCTCGGCAAGATGGGTGGCCCGATGGCCGCGAACGTCGCACTGGCAGCGCCCGGGTTGGTCTGCTTCGACGCGGCCGGTACTCAAGAGCGGATGCCGGCCGGCGCGGTCGCCGCGGCGTCGATCGCCGATGTCGCCCGGCGATGCTCGACGGTGTTCATCAGCGTGCCCGACGGTGCCGCGACGCTGGCCGTGGCGAACGAGCTTGGCGCAACCGACGGCTGCGTCGTCGAGACCGTGATCGATCTCTCGACGATCGGTCCGCAAGCGGCCACCGAGGCGGCGGCGCTGTTGCAACCGGCCGGAATCGACTACTGCGACGGGCCCGTATCAGGCGGCGCTGCAGGCGCGCGGGCCGCGACGATCTCGTTGATGTTCGCCGGGCCCACGTCAGTGCTCGACGCCACCCGATCGTTGCTCGAGTCGTTCACCGGCAACGTGTTTCACGTCGGCAACCAAGCCGGCCAGGGCCAGGCGATGAAGCTGGCCAACAACTTCTTGTCCGCTACCGCCCTGGCGGCCACGTCGGAGGCGGTTGCCTTCGGCATCGCCCACGGTCTCGACGTCGCGACGATGATCGACGTGCTGAACGTTTCGACGGGACGCAACTCGGCGACGACCGACAAGTTCCCGAACCGCATCATCACCGGCAGCTACGACGCCGGCTTCTCGACAGCCCACATGACCAAGGATGTCGGGCTGTTCGTCGACGGCGCCGCGCACGTCGAAACTGCGGCAGGCGTCGCAACCGCCGTCACCGAAACCTGGCAGGCTTGTGATCGCGCCCTGCCCGGCAGTGACTTCACCGAGATCTGGCGATACGTCTCGGCACGCTGACGATCAGTTCGGGTTGCGCCCGGCGATCGCGATGAGACGCGCGACCGGATCATCGGAGGCGACATCGACGGCCGGACCGAACAACCCAGGGCCGCGCACAGCGTCGCCGAACGAGGCCAACCCGGCGGCCCCCGCAGCAGCCATGTCGGCAGGAAGGCACGCGTCGATGCCGGCGGTCTTGGCGATGTCCCACGTGTGCAGGATGCAGTCCATGGCGTGAATCGCCAGGAAGTCGTCGACCGTTCCCGGACCGAACGGACTGTTGAACGTTTGGGCGAGCGCGCCTTCGTGATCGAGTGCTGCCAGCAGCGCGTCGCGGCTGGAAGCCCAGGTTGCTTTGGGATCAGGCCCGGCGACTTCTGCCTCCGACCGCTCGTCAGGGCCTGATTGACCGCTCGCGGCAGCAGCGACGTGGTGCGCGGCCCGCATGAAGTGGCCGAGCACCTGCTTGGCCGACCACAGCTCGCACGGCGACTGCTGGTCCCAGACCGAGTCAGGCACGCGCTGCACGACCGCATCCATGGTGTAGACGGCCTTGGTGTAGTTCCTCAGGTTCTCGCTCATCGACCGATCGTATGCCCGCCGCGCCCGTCGTCGATCAGTCGAGCTGTTCGTGCAGGAAGCCGAGCACCTGCGGCCACACCGCTGAACCGACGTCCTCGTTCAGCGTGCCGAGCGCGTTGTGCGGAGCCATGAAGGCATGACCCGTGTTGCGGTGCACGGTCAGCAGGACGTCTTTCCCCATCCCCTGCAACTTGGCCTCGAGCGCCGCCGCGGCCTCGGGTGGGAAGAAGTCGTCGAACTCGGCCATGTGCCCACGGATGGTCGCCGTCAGCGGCGCCCAGTCGGGCTCCATGTCGCCCTGCGGGAAACCGTAGAACGGCACGGCGGCGACCACCTTGTCGGGACGACCCGCAGCGATCAGGAACGCCAACATGCCACCCATGCAGAACCCGACCACGCCGATGCCGCGCCCCGTCACGCCGTCGAGCCCGGCCAGGTAGTCGATCGCTCCACTCATGTCGCGCGCCGCGCGATCGGGAGGCAACGACTGCATCAACTGGCCGGCCTTGTCCATCTCGTCGTGTTGCGCCAGTTCACCGTGATACAGATCGGGCGCGAGCGCGACGAACCCGGCAGCGGCGAGCCGCAGCGCCATCTCCTTGATGCCGCTCTCCAGGCCCCACCACTCCTGGATCACCAACACCCCGGGGCCACCGCCACCCTCCGGTCGCACCAGGTAACCCGATGCTTCAGAGCCGTTGCTGGGAAACGAAACCATGTCAGCCATGGCCACAACGTAGCCCTGCAGACACAAAGCCCGTGACGCCGGGAGTCATCGGTAATCTGAGCCACCGTGACTGGTACCTGCACCTCTTCGACAGCAAGCAGCCCGACCTCAATTGGGACAACCCGGAGGTCCGCGCCGAGTTCACCGACATCTTGCGGTTCTGGTTCGACGTAGGCGCCGACGGGTTCCCCATCGATGTTGCTCATGCGCTGCTGAGAGCCGAGGGGCTCCCGATCTCGGCGAACAGTTCAAGGCCAACCTCGGCGGGCCTCCGCAGCCCGGGCACCCCCATTGGGACCAGCCCGGCGTGCCCGACGTCTACCGCGAGTGGCGTGCGGTGGGCGACTCGTACGATCCGCCGCGCGTGTTCGTCGCCGAGGCCGGGGTGTCGTCGGTGGCGCGGCTCGCCGAGTACCTGCGGCCGGGGCGGTTGCACACGGCGTTCGACTTCCACACCACGCGATGCCGATGGGATGCCATGCAACTTCGTGGTGCGATCGCGGCATCGCTCGATGCCCACCAGTCGATCGGCGCACCTGTGACCTGGGTGTTGAGCAACCACGACATCAACCGGCACGTGACCCGGTACGGGCGTGGCCCGAACGGGCATCCGTTGCACGGTCGGCCCGGCGATCCGGTGGATCTCGCCCGCGGTACTCGGCGAGCGCGGGCGGCGATACTGCTCGAGCTTGCCCTGCCCGGCGCGGTGTACCTGTACCAGGGCGAGGAGCTCGGCCTGCCCGAGGTCGACGACATCCCCGAGCATCTGCTGGCCGACCCGACGTGGGGGCGCTCGGGCCACACACGCCGCGGTCGCGACGGATGTCGCGTGCCCCTGCCATGGGCCCGGACCGGGACATCGCTCGGCTTCGGTGCAACGACGCCATGGTTGCCGCAACCGTCCGACTGGGCGGCGTTGTCGGTGGAGGCCGAGGACGCCGACCACTCGTCGATGCTGTGGTTGTACCGCGACGCGTTGCACCTGCGCCGCAGCCTGCAGGAGTTGCACGGCGACGCGTACACGTGGCTGGAGAGCGGCGACGACGTGATCGCCTTCAGCCGTGGCGATCAGTTCGCGTGTGTCGTCAACTTCGGAGATGAGCCGATCGAACTACCGTCAGGCGAGGTGCTGCTGTCGAGCGTGCC
Organism: Ilumatobacteraceae bacterium; assembly: GCA_039931555.1. GTDB lineage: Bacteria > Actinomycetota > Acidimicrobiia > Acidimicrobiales > Ilumatobacteraceae > JAENVT01. The sequence continues at coordinate 6,642 of JBDTRP010000021.1, forward strand.
ATTGGACGCCGGGCGCCTGCCCGACGATGCAGCGGCGTGGGTTCGCCTGTCGTAGTCAGTGACCGGGCGTCACCCCAGCAGATCGTGCACCACGTCGAGCCACAGTTGCGTGGTCAGCCGCAGCGACTCGACATCGATCCGTTCGTCGTTGCCGTGAAACCGCCGTCCGAAGTCGGCGGGGTCGAGATCGGGGCTGAACAACCCCGCCCCGTAGGCAACGGCGCCCATCCGTCGGTAGACGCGCGCGTCGGTGAAGCCGACGACCAACTGCGGTGACGGGCGCGCCGCCGGGAACGGCTTGGCCAGGGCACGCTCCAGGCTGTTCCACAGGGCACTGTCGACCCGACTGATCGACGCCGGGTCGTCCATGATCACCTCGACATCAACCCGCTCGTAGAGGTCGCCGAGTGCGGCCTCGAGATGGGCCGTCACGTCGTCGTGGCTTTCGCCCGGCAGGGTGCGCACATCGACACCGATGTCGACGCAATCGGGGATGACGTTGGTCTTCATCCGCGATGGGCCACCGCCCCCGATCGTGTTGGCCGAGAAGGTCGTGTGGGTGCACGCGTGGAGGTGTGCACCGGGCCCTGGCAGCGGCAAGGACTCCAAGAAGGCGTCGATTCGGCTCTCGTCGAGCAGGTCACGCTTGGTCGCGTCGTCGAGGCCGAGTGTCTCGACCTTGGTGGTCCACAGCTCGTGGAACCGGGGGGGCGGACGGTAGTCGCCGATGCGTTGGATCACCGCCGCCGCCGTCATCAGTGCGTTGTCGGCCTTGAACGGCGTCGAGCCGTGACCGGGCGTGCCACGCACGCGCAACCGACGCCAGGCGACGCCCTTCTCACCGACGTTGACGGAGATGTACGGCTGCTCTTTCGGGCCGCTGTGCAGCCCGCCGTTCTCGGTCAGCACGTAGTCGGCACGGATCGCATCGGGCTCGTGATCCGCCATCCACTGCATGCCATGGGCGCTGCCCGACTCCTCGTCGGCGACCGCGAAGTAGATCAGGTCACCGCGGGGCCGAAAGCCAGTCGCAGCGAGATGACGGAACGCGACCGCCATCGACGCGGTGAGGTTGAGCATGTCGACCGCACCGCGTCCCCACACCTCACCATCGATGAGCTCGCCACCGAACGGATCGCGCGACCAGCCGCTCTCGTTGACGGGGACGACGTCGGTGTGGCCCATCAGGCACAGGCTCGGCGCCGTGGGATCGCTGCCCTCGATACGACCCACCAACGAGGCACGACCGAGGGTCGGCTCGAACTGCTGGAAGTCGAGACCCGTCGATCCGAGGTAGGAACGCAACAGGTCGGCGTTGCGAGACTCGAACCCCGACTCGGCCGTGCCGTCGTTGACGCAGCGATTGCGGATCATCGCTTGCAACAACTCGACCGTCTCGCCGGTCAAGACCTCTGCCGTCAGCACACCTGTCATCCCTCGCGCTCCCTTGCTTCGTACGCCGTGAACACCTTCTTCGGCACCACCATCCGCCAGGCGTCGACGACGAGCTCAGTCATCTCGGCCAGATCGATCTCGGCACGGCGCACCACGACCCAGTTGTATCGCATATCCGACTGCCGGGGCAGTATGAACTTGTCGGGTTCGCTCAACACCAACGCCTCGCGATCCTCCTTCGGGAAGGCAAAGCCCATCAGCGTCTCGTCGCGACTGAAGGCGACGTACACGATCCGCCCGACCCGGAACTTGATCCGGCCACGGACGACGACCTCGTACGACCGCTCGAACGTGGATGCCAAGGCGCGCACATCGTCGATGGTCACACCGCGTTCGCAGCTCGCGCCGGCCATCATCGCCGAAGACTACGGACGGCAAGCGGTCGGGTCGGAACGCTGGCCGGACGGCATGAAAGAATTCTGCGGAACACGTCGAAATCGCAGTGAGCCCTTCGTCGGTGCGGTAGCAACACCCGTTGGGGTCCCAATGAAAGGAAGCATCATGCCCAGGTATGCAGCACTCATCTACGGCGCAGAGCCGACCGGCGAGTCCGAGAACGACACCGAACTGTGGGGCAAGATCATGGCCGAGTACATGCACTTCGGCGAGGCCGGTGGCGCAGCCGGTGTGATCGCCGGCGGCGAAGCATTGCAGCCGACCAACACGGCGACCACGATTCAGGTCAGCGGCGGAGCCAAGGGTGGCGATGTGATCGCCACCGACGGCCCGTTCGCCGAGACCAAAGAAGCGCTCGGCGGGTTCTACCTGCTCGACTGCAAGGACCTCGACGAGGCCTTGAGCTGGGCCGCACAGATCCCCGGCGCCTGGCATGGCCGGGTCGAAGTGCGCCCGGTCATCGACATGGGTGAGGCCAGCTGATCGATCCGCTCGACGAGATCATTCGCATCGAGGGTGGCCAGGTTCTGGCCACCCTCATTCGTCTGACGGGTGATATCGACCGGGCCGAGGATGCGTTGCACGACGCCGTGGTGGTCGCCGCCGATTCGTGGCGCCGCGACGGAGTCCCCGACCGGCCTGGTGCCTGGTTGACCACCGTGGCGCGCAACAAGGCGCTCGATCGCCTGCGTCGCGAGGCCCGTCGGGCGCCGAAGGAAGCGGAGGCATTCCGATTGCTGACCGATGGCGCTGCATCCGGTGACCACGAACGAGATGGTCGCGATGACCGTCTGCGGCTGTTGTTCACATGCTGCCACCCGGCCCTGTCGCCCGAGTCGCAGGTCGCCTTGGCCCTTCGTACCATTTGCGGGCTGACCACGGTCGACATCGCCCGCGTGTTCCTGGTTCCCGAGCCCACGATCGGTCAGCGCATCAGCCGCGCCAAGGCCAAGATCGCCAAGGCCCACATCCCATACCGGGTACCCGACGAGCACGAGTTGCCCGACCGGCTCCGACCAGTACTGGCCACTGTCTACGCCGTGTTCACCGCGGGCCACCACGCCCCCGTGGGCGAACTGGGCGAGCGAGTCGATCTGGCCGACGAAGCCATTCGCCTTGCCCGGGTGCTGGTCGAACTGATGCCCGACGAGTCAGAGTGTGTCGGCTTGCTGGCGCTGACGTTGGCCACCGACGCACGACGCCGTGCCCGCACCGACGCCGCGGGCGAGATCGTGCTGCTGGCCGATCAGGACCGCTCGCTGTGGGACGCCAAAGCGATTGCCGAGGCGTCGTCACTCGTCGAATCGGTGCTGCGCCGCGGGCGACCCGGCGCATACCAGATGCAGGCGGCGATCTCTTGCCTGCATGGGGTGGCGCCCACGTCTGCCGACACCGACTGGCCACAGATCGCCGACCTCTATCGCTTGCTGGAAGTCCGTTGGCCGACCCCGGTCGTGCGCGTCAATCGAGCGGTGGCCGTGGCTGAAGTCGCCGGGCCGCGCGCCGGGCTGATGCTGCTGGAAGAACTGGTCGGCACTCCCGTCGAACGATGGCACCTCTACTGGTCGACCCGCGCCGACTTCCACCGCCGCAGCGGAGACATGGTCGCCGCAGCGGACTCCTATCGCCTTGCCCTCGAGTGTCCGTGCAACGACAGCGACCGCCGCTTCATGACCCGCCGTCTCGCCGAGGTCGACCGCGCCTGACCGCACCGCACGGTCGGCCAGCCGGTCGGGCGCGATTCCGGTAGCTCTGCTACTCGCCGCGCGCCCAACGACCCTGGTCGGGCGCGGTTCCGGTACTGGCCATACTCGCAACGCGCCCGAGGCGGGTTGTGAGGGCGCCGTATCGTGGCGCGATGCTCGACACCCCATTCGTGTATCCACCGTTCGATCCCGAGGTCGCGCCGTACGGCGGGGACGAGCGCGACGTGGTCAATTGGCTGCTCGACTACCAGCGGTACGTGTTGCTCCGCAAGGTCGACGGCATCACCGAGCAGCAAGCACGGATGACCACGGCGTCGAGTGACCTCTCCCTCGCCGGGCTGGTCCGCCACCTCGCCGGAGTCGAGCAGTACTGGCTCGGTCATGTCTTCCTCGGATTGACCGATGAATCGCTGCCGTGGGACGACCCAAACGATCGCGACGCCGACTTCCACCCACGCGATGTCGACACACTGGCCGATGCGCTGGTGCTGTTGCGCACCGAGATGGGTCGGGCCCGCCAACTCGCTGCCACCGCGCCGTTCGATGCGTTGTCGGTCGGCCGGCGCGAGAACCAGCAGGTCGCGTTGCGTTGGATCCTGGTGCATCTGGTCGAAGAGTACGCCCGACACTGCGGCCACGCCGACCTGATCCGCGAGGCGATCGACGGCGCGACCGGCGACTGATGGTCCGCGCGAACCACTTGTGCCCGCTCGGCTCAAGTCACCGCCTCGAACGCCGATGATGTGGCATGCGGTGGCACCGGCAGCGACTCGACGACAGCCCATTCGGGCAGCAGAGGATCGCTTTCGTGCTGTCCGGAGGCGGATCGCTCGGGGCGATGCAGGCCGGCCAGTTGCTGGCTCTGTTCGAGGCGGGAATCACCCCTGACCTGGTGATCGGCGTCTCCGCGGGCGCGCTCAACGGCGCAGCGATCGCCCATCGGTCGAGCGTCGCCGCGGCCGAGGATCTGGCCGCGATCTGGTGCGGGCTGCGCACCGACTACATCTTCCGCGGGTCACGACTCGAGCGAGCCTGGCACGTCGTGCGCGGGCATCCACACCTCTATCGATCCGACGGCCTGGTCGATCTGGTCAACCGATTCCTGCCGGTCGATGACCTGGCCGAGCTGGCGACCCCGTTCGAGGCCGGCACGATCAACCTCGACGAAGCCCGCGTCGACTTCCACGCCACGGGGGAACCGACCTCGGTGCTGGTCGCCTCGGCGTCGTTGCCCGGCATCTTTCGCCCGGTGGTGATCAACGGCAGCCGTCACGTCGACGGTGGCATCGCCGTCAACCTCCCCGTGCACCGCGCTGACGAACTCGGAGCCACGACGATCTTTGCGCTCGATTGCCGTGCCGGCACCCCACATCAACTGCCGGCCGACCTGTCGGCACTCGGCGTGCTGACCTCGTCGATCGCCGTGACCCGCGAGGTGCTCACCCCGTCGCACGATCATCTCAACGTCGTGCGCCTGCCGGCGCCCGACACACACGGCATCGGCCTGTTCGACTTCAGTCACGGAAGCAGGCTGATCAGCGAGGGGTACGACCTGGTGACCGGGTTCCTGGCCACCCACCCCGAACTGGCCGCCCACTCGAAGCGGCTGGCGGACGGCCGCTCAGCCGCCTGACAGCAACTCGATCGACACCTCGCGCATTCGGTACTTCTGTACCTTGCCCGTCACTGTCATCGGGAAGTCGTCGGTCAGGTGGACGTATCGGGGGATCTTGAAGTGGGCGATCCGCCCTGCGCAGTACGCGGCCAGATCGTCGCGGGTCATCGTGGCGCCCTCACGCAGGCGGACCCACGCGACCAACTCCTCGCCGTACCGTGCGTCGGGCACGCCGACCACCTGCACGTCGACGATGTCGGGGTGCGAGTAGAGGAACTCCTCGACCTCTCGGGGGTAGATGTTCTCACCGCCGCGAATGATCATGTCCTTGATCCGCCCGACGATGCTGACGTACAGGTCGTCGTCCATCACGGCCAGATCGCCGGAATGCATCCAGCCGTCGGCGTCGATCGCCTCATCTGTCTTCTCCGGCTCGTTCCAATAGCCCAGCATCACCGAGTAGCCCTTGGTGCACAACTCACCCGTCGTGTTCAGGGCCAGGGTCTCGCCGGTCGAGGGATGAACAACCTTCACCTGCAGGTGGGGCAGCACCCTCCCAACCGTGCCGACGCGCTTGTCGAGCGGGTCGTCGGGCGACGTCTGCGTGGAAACGGGTGACGTCTCCGTCATGCCATAGCCGATGGTGACCTCGCTCAGGTGCATCTCGTCGACGCACTGCTTCATCACCTCGACCGGGCACGGCGAGCCGGCCATCATCCCGGTTCGCAGTGATGACAGATCGAATGTGTGGAAATCGGGATGCGAGAGCATGGCGATGAACATCGTCGGTACGCCGAGCACGCTCGTGCAGCGCTCGGCATCGAGCGTCTGCAACGTGGCGAGAGGGTCGAACGATGGCGCGGGCAGCACCGTGGTCGTCGCGTGGGTCAGGTTGGCGAGGTTGCCGATCACCATTCCGAAGCAGTGGTAGAAGGGCACCGGGATGCACACCCGGTCGGCCGCGGTGTACCGGAACCCCTCACCGAGGAAGTACCCGTTGTTCAAGAGATTGCGATGGCTCAGCGTTGCGCCCTTCGGGAAGCCGGTCGTGCCGCTGGTGTATTGGATGTTGATGGGATCACCGTGGGTCAACGACTGGCCGCGGGCCACCAGCTCGTCGGGTTCGACGGTGTTGCCGCCGGCCAGGAGCGCATCCCAGTCGGGCGTGTCGAGGTAGACGACGTGCTCGAGATCGGGCAGCGATGGGCGCACCTCACTGATCATGCGGGCATAGTCGCTGGTCTTGAAGCCCATCGCCGACACCACTGCCCGACAACCGCTCTGGGCCAGGGCGTACCCCAGCTCCTCGGTCTGGTACGCGGGGTTGATGTTGACCAGGACGACACCCGCTTTGGCCGCGGCGAACTGCACGTACACCCACTCGGCGTTGTTCGGGCTCCACATCCCGAGGCGATCACCCACCTGCAGACCCATGGCCATCAGCCCGCGGGCGAGTTGATCGACACGTTCCGCCAGTTGACGATACGTCAGGCGGACGTCCTGGAACGGGACGACCAACGCTTCATGATCCGGGTGTGCTGCGACCGTCCGATCGAAGGCCGACCCGATGGTCTCCTCCAACAACGGCAGCTCGGTGCGACCGATGGCGTGCGCGTTGCCAGTCATGTGACCCCCTTCGGTTCCGCGCCGACTGTACTGCGGCAACGTTGGCGGGAGGTCACGTGACAGACTCGCACCGACGTGGCCAACAGTTCCCTCCTCCGCCTCGACGGGCTCACCAAGCAGTACCCCGGTGTGACCGCGCTCGACGACCTGACGATCGACGTCCCGCGTGGCCTCGTCGGCCTGGTCGGCGCGAACGGGGCCGGCAAGACCACGATGTTCCGGCTCCTGCTCGGCATCTCCAAGCCGACCCACGGTCGCATCGAGGTCTGCGGTATCGACGTCGGCGCGGATCCGATCGGTGTGCGGTCACGGCTCGGCTACATGCCCGAACACGATTGCCTGCCGCTCGACCAGACGGCGGCCGATGTCGTGTCGACGTTCGGCGAGCTCAGTGGGCTGCCGGCGCGCGCCGCCCGTCAACGGGCCTCCGACATTCTCGATCTGGTCGGGCTCGACGAGGCCCGCTTCCGACCGATCAGCGGGTTCTCGACCGGGATGCGACAGCGCACCAAACTGGCCCAAGCCTTAGTTGGAGACCCCGAACTGGTGCTGCTCGACGAGCCGACCGCGGGCCTCGATCCGCTCGGTCGCGAGGAGATGCTGCGGCTCGTCGCCCGGCTCGGGACGTTCGGGATCTCGGTGTTGATGGCCACCCATCTGCTCGACGACGTGCAGCAGGTGTGCGACCACGTCGTGATGATCGACGCCGGACGGTTGGTGGTGTCGGGCGGCACCGAGTCGCTGCTCGAACGCACGGGGATCCTGACCGTCGATGTCGGCCCGCGCGGCGAAGAACTGGTCGCCCACCTCGCCCAACTCGGCGTCGCGGCAGTCGTCGCCGACGGCCTCGTCGAGGTGACCGTCGAAGGTGACCCGCAGATGGACGTGGTGCGCGACGCGATCGCCGACCTCGCCCTGCCGCTGTACCGGTTGACCACCCGACTGACATCGCTCGACGAGGTCTTCCTGCGGCTCGCCGGGAGCCCGGCATGAGCGCGCTGAGGGGCGACCAGGGCGCCGGCGCGGTCTACGACCGTGGCTATCGCCCGTACGACGGACCGCGCGGCCGTCGCGGCGCAGCCACGTTCGCGCTGTACAAAGCGTCGATCCGTCGTGCCCTCGGTTTCCGCCGCTCGTGGCGCCAGAAGTTCGCCCCGTTCGTGCTCCTCGGTGTGGTCACGATCCCGGCGATCGTCAACGTCGGGATCGGCTACGTCACACGCGACCGACTCGAGAACAAGCTGGAGATCATCACGTACCGCGACTACGTCGGCGTTTCATCGGCGCTGTTGCTGTTCGTCGCGCTGGTCGCTCCTGACGTCATGTGTCCGGATCGGCGCCAGCGCGTGCTGCCGTTGATGTTCGCCCGGCCCCTCACCGGCGTCGACTACGTCGTCGCCAAGGTCGGCGCGATCACCTCGATCCTGTTCGCGTTCTCGTTCCTGCCGCAGGTCGTGCTGTTCCTCGGCAA
>JBDTRP010000022.1:0-58348 GCA_039931555.1 Ilumatobacteraceae bacterium
GTCGACACCGGTGGCCGCGTCGAGCGCTTCAACAAGCGCTACGGCGAGCGCAAGACCAAGTAATCCGCTCACAGACTCCGAAACGGCCCGGTCCACGTGACCGGGTCGTTTCGCGTCCGCAAGCACTTCGGACGAACCGTCGGGTTGCTCGACCGACGATCACTCAAGGCCGGCCCTGCGCGGGCCGATGACACTGCGGGCTGATCAGTGAAGGAGTGTCTGCGTGGCCGTATCCGACGACGACCTCGCCCATCTGTTGAGGCGAACCGAGTTCGTCGTGCGACCCAGCCGGCTGGCCGAGCTGAAGCTGGGCGACCTCACGACCCCTGACGCAGCCGTCGACAACGTGCTCAACACCGGGCTGAACGGCGCCCCGGCGCTCCCTGCCTACTTCCAGAGCGAGGATCCCGTCAGCAACTGGAACCAGTACGTCACCGCATGCTCGTTCTGGGTCAACAACATGCTCAACACGGCGCGGCCGTTCCAGGAGAAGATGACCCTGTTCTGGCACGGTCACTTCGTGAGCGCGTGGTGGGACGTCGGCAAGGGCTTCCACCTGATGCAGCAGATCCAGATGTACCGCGAGAACGCGCTCGGCAACTTCCACACGCTGACCCAGAAGATGGCGATCGATCGAGCGATGCTCGTCTACCTGTCCAATGCCGAGAACGTGAAGGGTTCACCGAATCAGAACTTCGCCCGCGAGTTGATGGAGCTGTTCACGTTGGGCGTCGGGAACTACGCCGAGTCCGACGTCGAGGCCTCGGCCAGGGCATGGACCGGGTACAACGCCGACTGGCCCGCTTACGTCTACCAGTTCCACCCAGAGCGCCATGACGCCGGATCGAAGACGTTCTTCGGCACGACGAAAGCCTGGACCGGGCCGCAGATCATCGATGAGATCCTGCTCGACAACGCGACCAAGAAGCTGATCGCGGCGCGCTACATCACCAAGAAGATCTGGGAGTTCTTGGCTCACCCCTCGCCGCCGCCGGCGGTGCTCGACGCCCTCGCCCCCGCGTTTGCCGCCGACATGAACCTGCACAACCTGGTGCGGTCGATCCTCGTGCGCCCGGAGTTCTACAGCACGACCGCCAAGCAGGGCCTGGTGCGAACCCCGATCGAGTACATCGTTGCCCTCTGCTACTACTCCGGCCTCACGCCCGAGAACCTCGGTGTCTCCTGGCGTGCCGAGTCGACCGGGCAGCAGATGTATCAGCCGCCGAACGTGTCGGGCTGGCGACCGAACGCCTACTGGTTGAACACCAGTGCGGTCGCCGGTCGTGCCGACTTCGCCCGCTCTGCAACCTGGCAACTCCGCAAGAACGGCGGGTTCGACAACCTGTACGTCATGACCGCGGCGAACGCCGTCGACTACGTCGCCAACTTCTTCGGGATCTCTCCGCTCTCCACCACCACCCGCACGGCGCTGATCAACGCCAGGTCGGCCGAGCCCAACAAGTGGTGGGCCGCCACGAACCTGCTGACGATGACCATGCTCGCCCCCGAATTCCACATGGCATGAGGAGATGACGATGCCCGATCCCGATATCTCCACTGCCGATGCCCGCCGATTGCTGTCGCGTCCCGACGCGCTCGGCGACGTGCTGGGGCCGAGTGGGTGGACGCGCCGCAAGTTCCTGCAAGCTGTCGGTGGTGGGGTGCTCGGTGGCGCCGCCCTGAACTCGCTGGGACCGGGTCACTTCGGACTCGACCACCTCGGCTTCGATGTCCACGAGGCGTTTGCTGCAACACCGGTCGGAGCCCACGACGGCATCGTCGTCAACATCGTGCTGTACGGCGGCAACGACGGCCTCAACACGGTGGTGCCCTACACCAACGGCAAGTACTACGACATCCGGGGGCCGGGCCACGGCAACCTGGCCATCCCCGTCAGTCAAGTCGTCCCGCTCGACGACACGTTCGGGCTGCACCCGAGCCTCAGCTACACCAAGCGCCTGTGGGATGCCGGCCAACTGGCCATCGTGCACGGCGTCGGGTACCCCAATCCCGACCTGTCGCACTTCACGTCGATGGCGATCTGGATGAATGCCCGCTTCGGTAGCGGTCCTGCCAGCACCGGTTGGGTCGGTCGGTGGCTCGATGGACAACCGGCGGCGACAGCCGACCTCATGGCCGCGACCATCGGCTCGTCGGTTCCCCTCCACCTGATCGGCGCAGTCCGTCGCGCCGTGGCCGTGCCCGAGAACGGCGACGGCATGTTCGGCACCGGCACGGATCCGGCGGAAGTGCGGATGTTCACCGGGCTGCGTTCCTTCTCGGCGACTCCTGCTGGTCGCGGGCCGTGGCACGACATGTTCGCCAGCGTGCTGAAGACGCAACTCGATCTCGCCACCGACGTGTCGCCGGTGTACTCGCCGGCGCCGACCGGTGACGACTTCGTGAAGAAGATGACCGTCGCTGCCCGGTTGATCAATGCCAACCTCGGCTTTCGGGTGCTCGACCTCGGCCTCGACGGGTTCGACACCCACGACGGTCAACCGCTCAACCACGCTGATCTGCTGACCCAACTCGACACCGGCCTGGCGGCGTTCTTCTCGACCCTCGACGCTGCGTTCTACAGCCGGGTCACGGTCGTCACGATGTCGGAGTTCGGCCGCACACCGTTCTCCAACGACTCGTCGGGCACCGACCATGGCACAGCCAACGTGCAGTTCGTGATGGGGCCGAGCATCAAGGGCGGGCATTATGGCCAGCCGCCGTCGTTCGCCACGGTCGTCGACCAGTGGGATCGCTTCGACATGACCACCGACTTCCGTCACGTGCTCGGCACGGTGATCGATGGCTGGATGGGTGGCGGTGCCTCGACCATCCTCAACGGTCAGTACGAGAACCTCGGATTCTTCCTGACAGGCCCGGGGGACCCGCCGCCGAACGGTGGCATCCCGCCACTGATCACTCCGCCGTCGAGCCCGACGGAGTTCGTGTCGATGAACCCGAGGCGGCTGTTCGACACGCGAGATGGCACGGGTGGCCGTCTCGGCCCGCTCGGCCCCGGCGAGTCGTGGCCGTTCACGATTCGCGGTCAGTACGGCGTGCCGGCTGCGGCGGTCGCGGTCGCCATCAACCTCACCGCCGTCGACGCCAGCAGCCCGACATATGTCACGGCCTGGCCAGGCGGTCAGCCGCGCCCGACGACATCGAACCTCAACCCGGTCCCCGGTATGGCGGTGCCGAACCTGGCCATCATCCGCCTCGGTAATGCCGGCGATGTCAACTTCTTCAACAACTCGGGCACGGTCAACCTGCTTGCCGATGTCGTCGGGTACTTCCAGGACGGCACATCGGTGGGGATGGCGCCGTTGGCTCCGGCTCGACTGATCGACACTCGCGAAGGCCGGGGAGCGCTCGGCCCCGGTGAGATGCTGGATCTGCAAGTCGCCGGTCGTGGTGGCGTGTCGCCGAACCCGGAGGCGGTAGCGCTCAACGTCACCGTGACGGGACCGACTGCGGGCAGCTTCCTCACGGTGTGGCCGTCGGGTGAGCCCCGGCCCTTTGCGTCCAGCGTCAACATGGTGCCCGGCCAGACGGTGCCGAACATGGTGTTGACGCGGGTTGGCCCCAACGGGATGGTCAGCATCTACAACAACAGCGGATCGACCGACGTCGTCGTCGATGTCCTCGGCTGTTTCGATGCCGATGCTGCCGGTCGGTATGTCGCGTTGAGCCCCCGACGAGTGCTCGACACACGCGACGGTCTCGGCGCGCCGCTGGCCCAGATCGGGCAGACGCCGCTGGAAGTGACCCTGCTCGGTCGGGGTGGTGTGCCGACATCGGGCGTCAGTGGCGTGATGCTGAACGTCACCGCAGTCACCCCGACTCGCGACACCTACATCACGGTGTACCCGGGTGGTGGCGATCGGCCCATGGCTTCGAACCTCAACGTGTCTGCCGGGCAAGTGATCCCCAACATGGTCTTGGCCCGCATCGGGCCCGAGGAGACCGTGATGATGTACAACAACGGCGGCGTCGTGGATCTGGTCGCCGATGTCGTCGGCTACTTCACCGACTGAGGCCGGCTCAGTTTGTCTGTGTGAGCGCTCAGAGATTCCGCGGGTCTGTTTGCTCACGCTGATCGCCCCCGGCCCGCCCGGAAGCTGCGCCGCTGATCGACGGCCGCAGGGCATAGCGTGGCTGCGATGGTCGACGAATCACGCCGCAGTCAGTTGTTGGCCATCAAGCTCACCACAGTGGCTCGAGACCACGGCGCCGGTCCCGACCTCGTCGCTGTCCCCTTCGCCCTCGGTGCGGCCGCGACCGATGGTGGTGATGGTTGGGTGTTGCTCGACGACCGTCCCCAACGCGGTCTCGGACCTGCGCTGGCATGGGCCGTTCGCGCCGGTGTCCAGCGTCTGCAGATCCTGGCCGAGGAAGGAACCGGCACGCTGGCCCGCCGGGCCGCCGCCTTTCGGTTACGGATCGAGGTCTGGCACGTCGCTGAACGTGTGCTGTTGCCCGCCATCGCCGAGCCCATCCGCGATCCTGCTGCTGCGCCGGCGGAACACGACCAGTTCCGCCCGCTGATCATCGACGGGGGCGCAGTGCCCACAGTCGAACATGGTGTGTTGATCGGTGAGGTCCGCGGGCTCGAGGTGTGTCGCGTCGTGACCGACGAGTTCACGGGGGCACCGCGGCTCGAGGTCGGGATCGGTCAGCATGATCGCGAGGCGTTCCAGATGCTGCACGGCGACGTACCGAGTGTGGAGGCGTTGGCCAAGGTGGTCGCCGCGGTCGAACCCCATCGCCGGCACGGCGCGGACCCGCACCCGCTCAATCGGCTCGGTCGGGAGCAAGCGCTGCGGGCCCGGCTGATCGACGAGCCGGCCCTGGTCGGCGCCTCGCGCGTCACCGCCGTCCCGTCGCCCCTGGCCCGTCCGAACCTGAAGGACCCGCAGCCCAGCGTGGCGCGGGCCGTGATCAACGGCGTGCAGACCACACTGGTGGTCAGCGCCGGCATCGATCTCGATGTGGTGCCCTTCGCCACGGACGCCCGCCTGGCGACCGGCTGCGTCACGCGCATCGTCGTGCCGGCCCGCGACGCGTTGCCGGTCCAGGCCGACATCGCTGCACTGCTCGTGGACCCGATCGAGATCATTCCGGTCCGTTGAGGCCGTAACCTCCTCGATCGGTGTTCGAACGACTGGCGTCCCTGGAAGATGAGTTCATCTCGCTCGAGGTGAGCCTCGGCGATCCCGACGTCGTCGGTGATCATGAAGCGCTGCGCCGGGTGTCGAAGCGCTACAAAGAGCTGACCCCGGTCGTCGAGTGCCTGCGCGCCCACCGCGAACGATCCGCCGACGCACAGGCCGCACGCGAGCTGTTGGTCGACGCATCCGAGAGTGATCGGGTGATGCTGCGCGCCGAGTTGGCCGATGCCGAGGCCGACCTCGCCGGGTTCGAGGAGCAGTTGCGGTTGCTGATGCTCCCGAAGGATCCCAACGACGGCAAGGCCGTGATCATGGAGATCCGCGGCGCGGAAGGCGGGGAGGAGGGCAACCTCTTCGCTGGTGACCTCTATGAGATGTACCGCGGCTTCGCGGCGATGAAGGGATGGTCGGTCGAGGTGCTGTCGCACGACCCCAGCGATCTCGGTGGAGTCAACCTGGTGACGATCCTGATCAATGGTGACACGGCGTGGAGCCGGTTGAAGTTCGAGGGCGGTACGCATCGTGTGCAGCGCGTTCCGGCCACCGAGAGCCAGGGCCGCATCCACACGTCGTCTGCCACGGTGCTCGTGTTGCCCGAGGCCGAAGACGTCGAGGTCGAGATCGACGAACGTGACCTCGAGATCGACGTGTACCGATCGAGCGGACCGGGTGGGCAGGGTGTCAACACCACTGACTCCGCGGTGCGCATCACCCACATCCCGACGGGTGTGGTGGTGGCGATGCAGGACGAGCGCAGCCAACTGCAGAACCGGGCCAGGGCGATGCTGGTGCTGCGCGCCCGATTGTTGAAGCTCGCCCGAGACGAACAGGACGCGGCAAAGTCGGTCGAGCGCCGGGCCCAGGTCGGTGGCGGTGGACGCGGTGAGAAGATCCGTACCTACAACTTCAAGGAGAACCGGGTCACCGACCATCGCATCGGCTACACCGTCTACCGATTGCAAGAGGTGCTGGCGGGCGATCTCGACGATCTGGTCGACGCCTTGACCGCCGACGAACGGGCCCGTCAACTCTCCGGCGATGAGTGACGGCACGATCACCTGGGGCGAGCTGTGGAACGACACGACGACCCGCCTCGATCGTCCCCGTGCTCGCTGGGTCTGTGAGGTGGCCTCGGGCCACGACGGCGACGAGTTCCTGGCGATCCTCGGTCATCTCGCATCGGAACGCGCCGTTGCCCACCTCGATGCCATGCTTGCCAGGTTGGGCGAGGGTGAGCCGCTGCAATACGTGCTCGGTCGATGGGGCTTCCGCCATCTCGATCTGATGGTTGATCGGCGGGTGCTGATCCCTCGGCCGGAGACCGAGTTGGTGGTCGACGTCGCCTTGAAGCACGCCCGCTCGCTCGACCGTCCGATCGTCTGCGCCGATCTCGGAACCGGAAGCGGAGCGATCGGTCTGTCGCTGGCCACCGAACTCCCGATCGACGGCGTCACGGTGTGGATGACCGACCGCTCGTCCGATGCCCTCGATGTTGCCCGGGCCAATATGGCGGGCATCGGCAGGGCGGCAGCCAACGTGCGGCTGGCCCACGGCGACTGGTTCGGCGCGTTGCCGGAGAACCTCGTGGCCGGGCTCGGGCTGGTGGTCTCCAACCCGCCATACATATGCGACGATGATCCCGGATTGGAAGCGATCGTGCGCGAATGGGAGCCGGCGGTCGCGCTGTTCGCCGGAGCGGATGGGCTCGACGCGATCCGCGATCTGGTTGCCGAGTCAGGGCACTGGCTGCGCCCCGGTGGTTGGCTCGTGGTCGAGATCGGCTCGACACACGGGCATCAGGCGACCGAGTTGTTGCACACCGCCGGCTTCGACGACGTGTCGATCACGCCAGATCTGAGTGGCCACGATCGGGTGGCGAGCGGTTGTCGACGCCTGGTGTGACGGCCTCAGGCGAAGCGCGCCGCGACCTGCCCCAGCAGTGACTCTTCCTCGCAGGCGATGTCGTGGTCGACACCTGCCACGTCGCGTGCCGCGGAGAACAGCGAGTGGCGCAGCACCGTGCTGGCGATCCGGTCGTCGATGTCGTCGAGCAGTGCCTCGGTCTTGTGCGCGGCCACTGCGGTACGCACCTTGGCCATGGCCTCGCCGAGGTACTGATTGAACGAGAACGTCGAGGACTCCCAGCCCGAATCGTCGCTGATGTTGCGGATCTCGTCGAGCTCGTCTTCGGAGATGTGCCGGTCGGCGACCATGACGAGGAGCAGCAACTCGATCACGGCCTCATGCTCGCGGTCGGCGGTGGCGTGCACCGATACATGGCTGTAGAGGTCGCGCAGGCGTTGATTCATCGAAGGCGCAACCTAATCGGTGACGAGTGGCGCGACGAAGCGCCGGAGGAAGTCGAGCTGGTGCAGCAGCATGTTCTCGGCAACGACTTCTTGCGGTGTCATGTGCGTGACCCCGACCAGTGGCAGGACCTCGTGGGGTTTGCCGGCCGCGAGCAGTGCTGACGAGAGTTGCAGTGTGTGGGCGGCGACGACGTTGTCGTCGGCGAGACCGTGGATCAACAGCAGTGGTCTTGTCAGCGCGCCGGCCAGCGGCAGCAGCGAGGAATTGGCATACGCCGTGTCGTCGACCGTCGGGTCACCGAGGTAGCGCTCGGTGTAGTGGGTGTCGTAGAGGCGCCAGTCGGTCACCGGCGCGCCGGCAATTGCGGCGTGGAAGACATCGGGCCGGCGCATCACGGCGAGGGCAGCGAGATATCCGCCGAAGCTCCACCCGCGGATGCCCACGTGGTCGAGATCGAGCGGATAGTCGTCGGCAGCGGCGTGCAGCGCGTCGACTTGGTCGTCGAGGATCGTCGTGGCCAGATCGAGATGGACGGCGCGTTCCCATTCGCTGCCACGCCCCGGTGTTCCGCGCCCGTCGACCACCACGACGGCGAAGCCCTGGTCGGCGAACCACTGCGATACGGCGTAGCGGCTGCGCGATGCCAACACGTACTGCACGTGCGGGCCGCCGTACGGGTCGAGCAGCACGGGCAGCGGCGAACCATCGTGGTCGCGGGGCAGCAGCACTGCGGTCGCCAGGCGCCGATCGCCGTAGCGGTGCAGCGAGACCTTGGGGTCGATCAACGGCTCCTCGGCGAACGAGGCGATGACCGGGCCGTCGACGACCCTCGTCAGCGACCCACAGCTGTCGAGCGTGCTGCTGCGCATCACAGTCGTCGTACCGCCGATGGTCGCACTGTGGATCCCCGGCCCATCGCTGATGCACGTCAGCTCGTCGTCGCTCCACCTCCACACGTGCTGCACCGTCGCGTCGTCGAGCGGGTTTGCCACGATGAGCGCCGCGTTCTCGTCGACGGCGATCACGGCTCGCACCTGCAGGTCGCTGGGAGTCACGGCCACCCCATCGATCAGTAGGCGACGCAGGCCGTCGCGATCGGCGGCCATCACGAGCCGACCATCCTCGAGCTCGTTGGGCGTGCCCGGCACGAGTTCGACCCAACTGTCGTCGTGGTCGGAGAAGATCGGCGCGGTCTCGCCGGTCGTGGGGTTGGCTTGCACTACCTGCAGGTTGCGCTGGTCACGTGACTGGACTGCGAGCAGCAGCCGCTCGTTCGACGCCCAGTGAACGGCCGTGAGGTAGGGGTACTGGTCGCGATCCCATTCGATCTTGATCGACCCGCCGTTGAGCGCCAGTACGTGCAGCTCGACGATGGCGTTCGATGTGCCCGCCGACGGATAGCGGATCTCGCGTGGTTGCTGGTCGGGCGCGCCCGGTTCAGCGATGTACCAGCGCTCGACGGGTGACACATCGACGCGGCAGGCCGCGATCGCCGAGCCATCGGGGCTCCACCAGTACCCGCGATAGCGATGCAGCTCCTCGCCGGCGATGTAGTCGGCCGATCCCCACGACACCTCGGCGTCGTCGTCGCTGGCCAGTTCCCAGCTGCTGCCGTCCAGCTCGGCGATCCGCAGTGCGCTGCCACAGACGTACGCGAGCCGACCCGCTGCCGGATCGGGGCGGGGATCGAAGACAGGCCCGTCGACGACCAGTTCGCGGGCGACACCGCTAATGATGCCGGCGACGAACAGCCGCCCGGCGAGCGGAAACGCCACGACGGTAACGGAGCTGTCGGTCGCGAACGTGGTGATTCCGGAGGCCGTCTCGCGCATTCGTTCGCGTCGCGTGCGTTCCTCTGCGGGCAGGTCGTCGGGATCGAGTTGTGCCAGCAGTGTCAGAGGATCGGCGATCAACCGCTCCTCGCCGCTGGCGACATCGAGTACGGAGAGGCAATTGACCGGATCATCACCGGCCCGGCTGCGGATGAACACGATCCGCCCGCCATCGGGCGACACCACGACGTTGCGTGGCTCGCCGAGCGACAGCCGCCGGGTGCGGGCGAACTGGCGCGGGAAGGTGTCGGGTGGCGTCGAGCTGACGGACTCGCCGGATTCGAACGTCACGGCGTCACCATGATCTTGGCGTGTTCCTCCGGATTGGCGAGGTCGCGGAACGCCTGGGGGATGCCCTCGATTCCAACGGCCGCCGTCACCCACGGGGCCAGGTCGACCTTGCCATCGGCGATCGAGGTCAACGCCGAGCTGAACTCGCCCGGCTCGTAGCCGAACGCGAACTGCAGGCTGAGCTCGCGACCGATCCCGAGCATGGGGTGGAAGCGGTCTTCCTGCATGCATGCCCCCACGACGAGGATGCGCGCATCCTTCGGCGCCATGCGCATGGCCTGGTCGATCATGCCCGGCACGCCGACCGCTTCGAAGATCACCGGCGTGCGAACGCCGTCGGCATGACGCCACGCCTCGATGGCCGGAGTGATCCGTGGGTCGACCACGACATCGGCGCCGAGCAGCTCAGCCAACGACCGCCGCTTGCCGGAGAAGTCGGCGGCGACGATCGGGCCGACGCCGCGCATCTTCAGTTCGGCGATGCACGCCAACCCGACGGGACCGCAACCGAGCACGATTGCGCTCTCGTTGCCGGTGATCCTGCTCTTCGCCACGGCGTGCACGCCGACCGCAAGCGGCTCGGTCATGGCCGCGATGTCCGCGCCGACCCCAGCGGGGACCTTGATGCCGACCATCTCGTTGAGCACCATCAACTCGGCGAAGCCGCCGTTGTAGATGTTGGAGAATCCCACCGCGTGCAGGCCCGCAGCGTCGAACGCCACCGGAAGGCTGACCACGATGTCGCCGGTCTTCAAGTTGCTGCAGCCGGGGCCGGTGTCGATGATCTCGCAACAGAACTCATGCCCCATCACCGTGTCGAGGTCCGGCTCGAACACCGTGAGTTGCATCGGGTCCGGCGGTCGACCGGCGTTCAACTCGTTCATCAGGCGCCGGCTCTCCTCGCCATGCTGCAAGAGGTGCAGGTCGCTTCCGCAGATTCCGCACGCCAGCACTCGAGCCAACACCTGCCCGGGGCCCGGCGTCGGATCAGGGATCTCGTCGACTCGGAGTTGCCAATCTCGCATCACTGCGGCGCGCATTGCCCCGACCGTACCTGCTCGACGATCGGTGCGCGCCGTCGACCGGCGTCGTCAGCTGCTGAAATGGGCGATGGCCTCGGTGACGACGGCCCACGCCGCGTCGCCGTCGACGCCGGTCAGCCGGTCGCAATTCGGATCCGGCCGATCGAGCAAGGTGCGCTGATCGATCACCGTCATCCCACGGGTGTGGTTGCCGGCGGTCTCGACGACGACGTGCGAGAACGATCTGGTGAACAGCTCCGGGTGGGTCAATGCCAACACCGCCACCGGATCGTGCACGGCGGCGCCGCGCATGTTCTCGTGACGGCTCACGTACGTCCCACTGAAGAACGTCATCAGGTCGGCAAGCGTGGCCGCCAAGCGTCCGGAAATCGTGCGCAGATGAGCGATCCTCTCCGGTGTGGCTTGGAGCTGATAGGTGACGTCGAGCCCCGACATGATCAGCGGGCCTCCGTAGTCGAGCACCATTGCCGCAGCCTCCGGGTCGGCCCAGATGTTGAACTCGGCGGTGGCCGTGCGGTTGCCGAACAGCCCGCCGCCCATGAACGAGATGCCGGCGATGCGAGTTGCGATGTCGGGCGCGGAACGCAGTGCTAGGGCGATGTTGGTCATCGGGCCGGTCGGTACCAGCCAGACACCATCGTGGCTGCGGACGGTCTCGATGATGAACCCGATGGCGTCACGACTGGCGGGTGGGCCCGACGGCGGTGGGAGGTCAGCGCCGTCGAGACCGCTCTCGCCGTGCACGTAGCCGGCGTGCTGAGCCGGAGCGAGCAGTGGACGGTTGGCGCCGGCGTGCACGGGTACATCGATGCCCAGCAGATCGCGGACGACGATCGCGTTGTGCGTGGTCGACTCCAGCGGCGCGTTGCCGGCGACGGTGGTGATGCCGAGCAGGTTCGTGTAGCGCGCCGCGACGACCATGGCCACGGCGTCGTCGTGCCCGGGATCGCAGTCGAGGATGACCGGTGGGCGGCTGATCGGTGCCATGAATGGCAGAGCTTGCCACCGTTACGATCGCACCGTGGCGTCGAGAGGATCGCGGTTGGTGGCGATCGCCATGCTGGCGATGACCGGTTGCTCCTCGGCCAGTTCGTCCGCTCGACCGGCGACGACCTCGGTTCCGCCCCCTGAGGTCCCACATCAGGTCATCGAGACGAGTCCACCGTCGGCGCTGCCCGAGCCGACCGGTGTTCCCGGTCTGGCCGCCGCCGATCCGTTCTGTGCGGCGTGGGCGGGCTACGTCGGAACGGTGCAGGCGCTCGGCATCGCAGCCTCGTTCGGTGGTCTGCCGAGCGACCGGTTCGCGGCCATCGAGTTGATCGCTGCTCCACGCCTCGTCGAGGTGACGGCGGCGATCGACGCATCGTGGCCGGTGGAACTGGCCGCGGAGCACGACATCGTGATCGAGCAACGCATCGGTCCGTACTCGCGTCGAGCAGCGCGGGGCGTCGAGGCGCTCGTCGCCGCGGGTGTCGCCGCGACCGACCAGTCGACGTTGAGCTCTGCATGGCAGACAGCGCTGCAGCGGCGGGACCCGGAGGTGCCCGTCATCGAGCTGCCGGGGATCGCTGGATATCTGCAGGCCGAGGTCGATGCGGCCGCCGTGGCGTACGACGCTGCGGTCACACCATTCGCCCAGGACCCGAGCCTCGCCGTCGATGGTGTCGACAACCCGGCGACCGACGCATACCTCGCCGCACACTGCCCCGACCTGGTTTCGAGCGGCGTCGGCGACGCCCTCTGATCAATCGGCGGTCAGCGCGCCGTCGCTGGTCAGCGCCAGACGCGTGCCCACCCATTCACCGACGCACATCGCACGCACCAGGCCCGGTTCCATCGTCGTGCCCCACGCGCGCCGGCCGTCGGCCAGCAGGCAGGCGGCAATGGCTGTCTCCGGTTCACCGTCGCGCGAGTGCATCACGGTGTACCCCTCGACCGTCGCCGGCCCAGACGCATCGGCCGCCTCGGCGAGCTCGCGATGGGGGAGTGCGTCGATCTCGGCCTGCGGATGGTCGCTGCGGAAGCCATGCACGGGAGGCTCGGTCGAGTAGATGCCGAACGCGTGCTTGGTGGCGTACCCGCCGTTGGCCCACACCAGGCCGAGCTCACCCGCCTCGACACGAAGGTCGCTGACCATCGTGGCGATCGCATGCATCGCGTAGTTGTTCCACGGCCCACCGGCGAACGACAGCCCGCCGGTGCGTGTCAGCTGTCGGTCGAGTGACAGCCCCAGGCTCTGGGCGCCGAGCTGCACTGCGGCGGGGAAGCACGAGTACAGGTCGACGAGGGCAACGTCGTCGATCGTGCAGTCGGCCAACTCCAGGGCACGCCGCCCGCCCAGCTCGATGGCAGGGGTGTGGGCGAACGACCAGCGATTGCTGACGAACGGATGCTCGTGACAATCCGTGCCGGCGTGCACGAACACCCATCGATCCCGCGGCACGCCGAGCGACATCGCCTTCGCGGCTGAACAGATGATGATCGCCGCGGCCATGTCGACGTCGTTGTTGGAGTTCATGTACTTGGTGTACGGGAGGCCGACCATCCGGTTGTCGGCGGACGGCGTGCGGATCTCCTCGGCCGTCCTGGCCTGGCGCGACCAGGCCCACGGGTTCTGCGCGGCAACTTGGCTGAAGCGGGCCCACAGCTCGCTGATCCGTTCGAGGTGCTGCTGCGGCGTCGCGCCGCTGGAAGCGCGGATGGCACTCTCGAAGATCGGGTACATCTGCACCGGCATCATCACACCGCGAGCAAGCTCGGTCGGATGGTTCAGCACCAGGTCGTCACCGATCAGCCGCGGCGTGAGCTTCTCCGGCGCGGTCGGCCACTGCAACGATCGTTCCGCCTTGCGAGCACGGACGCGCGTTCGCCGGGCCTCGCCGCCGGTGAGGATCGCGATGTCGATCTGACCGGATTGGATCTCCGCGGCGGTGGCGTTGACGAGGCTCTGCGGGCTCTGGCCACCCATTGGGGTGTATGCCGTCTCGGCCGGGGTCAGCCCGAGTTGCTGGGCGATCAGGTAGCCCGGATCGCCGTACTTCCACGAGAGCAGGTTGACGACGCGCAGCGACTGTGGGTTGGGGATCAAGCTCAGCCCGGCGTCGAGCGTGGCGTTGCCGATGGCCTCGCACATCATCAGACTCGGGTCCAGTGCCTCGTCGAGGTCGTCGGTGCGCTGCAGGGTCTGGCCGACGCCGATCACGACCGGGGCCAATGGATCGAGTGCCATCTCGCCAGGGTAGGTGGCCGCGCCGACGGCAGGCTGGGTCGGCTATCCACGCAGCCATAGACTCGCCCGATGCCGCGAATCGCAATCGGCTCCGATCACGCCGGGTACGAATTGAAACAGCATCTGATCGATGTGCTCGCCGCGGGCGGTCACCAGGTGGCCGACCTCGGTACCAACAGCACCCAGAGTTGCGATTACCCGCAGTTCTGTGCGGCGGTGGGCCGCGCCGTGCGCACCCACGACGCCGACATCGGGATCGTGTTGGGTGGCAGTGGACAGGGCGAACAACTCGCTGCCAACAAGGTGCACGGCGTGCGCGCCGCTTTGTGCAACGACCTCTTCACCGCCCGTCTGGCGAGGGCGCACAACGACGCCAACGTGTTGAGCATGGGTGCCAGGGTCGTCGGGGTCGGTCTCGCCGAGGAGATCCTGGCCACGTTCCTGGCGACGCCGTTCGAAGGCGGTCGTCACGCTCGACGCGTCGACCAGGTGATGATGATCGAAGCCGAAGAATCACGAATGGAGCTGTGAACGATGTCGTTCCCATCCGATACCCAACCCGACACCGAGTTGTTCGACCTGATCGCGGCCGAGACGACGCGTCAAGTCACCGGGTTGCAGTTGATCGCCAGCGAGAACTTCACCTCCCCGGCGGTGATGCGTGCGGTCGGATCGGTGTTGACCAACAAGTATGCGGAGGGCTATCCGGGCAAGCGCTACTACGGTGGCAACGCCGTGATCGACGAGGTCGAGGCTTTGGCGATCGATCGCGTGAAACGGCTGTTCGGTGCTGACCACGCCAACGTGCAGCCGCACAGCGGGGCCAACGCCAACATGTGCGCGTACCAGGCGTTGCTCGACATCGGCGACACCGTGCTGGGGTTGAGCCTCGACCATGGCGGCCATCTGACGCACGGTTCTCCCGTCAACGCCAGCGGCAAGCTGTATCATTTCGTCCCGTACAAGGTCACACCCGGCGATGAGCGCATCGACATGGATCAGGTCCGCGATCTGGCTCTCGAGCACCGCCCGAAGATGATCGTCGCCGGCACCACCAGCTATCCACGCCGGCTCGACCCCGAGCCGTTCAAGGCGATCGCCGACGAGATCGGCGCCTACTTCCTGTTCGACGCCGCGCACCTCGCCGGCCTGATCGCCGGTGGTGCCCACCCCAACCCGGTTCCCTATGCCGACGTCGTCACCTTCACCACGCACAAGACGCTGCGCGGCCCTCGCGGTGGATGCATCCTGTCGACGGCCCAGCACGCCGCAGCGATCGACAAGGCGGTGTTCCCCGGGTGGCAGGGCGGCCCGCTCGAGCACGTGATCGCCGGCAAGGCGGTCGCGTTCTACGAAGCGCTGCAGCCGAGCTTCTCCGAGTACGCCAAGCAGATCGTGCTCAACGCCAGTGCCCTTGCCTCGGCACTGGCCAGTGAGGGGTTCCGTCTGGTCAGTGGTGGCACCGACAGCCACCTGATGGTCGTCGACCTGCGCCCGTTCGACGCCGACCTCAGCGGCAAAGAGGCGCAAGCGGTGCTCGACCAGGCCGGCATCACCCTCAACAAGAACACGATTCCCGACGACCCGCGCAGCCCCTTCGTGACCAGTGGCGTTCGCATCGGCACCCCCTCGGTCACGACGCAGGGGATGCAGGAAGCCGAGATGGCGGTGATCGCGACCCTGATCGCCCGTGTGCTGCGCGAACGCACGGATCAGGGCACCCTCGCGGCAGTCCGCGCCGAGGTTGCCGCGCTCTGCGCGAAGTTCCCTGCCTACAGCTGATCGCTAGAGTCGCCAACGCTCATGCCGTCGACGACGTCGTACCTCCTGATCGGCCTGGTGGCCGCAGTCGCCACGTTCGTCTGCACGCCCATCGTCGGCGCCATCGCTCGTCGGCTCGGATGGGTGGTCGAGCCTGACGAGCGCCGAATCCACACCGTGGCAACACCTGATGTCGGTGGCATCGCGATGTTCATCGGGCTGATCGCCGCGCTGGCGGTATCTCGGCTCGACGATCGATTCGACACGATCTTCGCCCGCAGCGACGAGCCGCGCGGCGTGTTGCTCGCCGCGTCGCTGATGTTCCTGGTCGGCCTGTTCGATGACATCCGAGAGATCTCCGCACCGGCAAAAGTCCTCGGCACGATTGTCGTCGCCGCGGTGCTGACGTATTACGGCGTCACGATGTTCTACTTCCGCGTGCCGTTCGTCGATGTCTACAACGTCACCGATGACTGGGTGTTGTTGATCACGATCGTGTGGGTGCTGGGCATGACGCAGGCGATCAACCTGATCGACGGGCTCGACGGGCTGGCCGCAGGAATCGTGGCGATCGGGGCGCTCGCGTTCTTCATCTACAGTCTCCGCCTGGGCGACCCGTCCGTTCGCCTGCTGTCGGCACCGAGCATCGGCCCTCTGGTCGCGATCATCACCGTCGGCATCTGTGTCGGCTTCCTCCCGCACAACTTCAACCCGGCGAAGATCTTCATGGGTGACGGCGGTGCGTTGCTGCTCGGCTTGTTGTTGGCGGTCAGCACCAGCGTCGTCGGTGGCCGCGCCGACCCGAACCTGCAGGGCTACGCCGGTCAGACGTACTTCTTCCTGGCGCCGTTGTTCATCCCGTTGTTCATCCTCGGCGTGCCCATCCTCGACACGTTGTTCGCCATCATCCGCCGGGCGACACGCCGCCAGGGCGTCGCCACGGCCGACAAGCGCCACCTCCACCATCGTTTGATGGAAATGGGCCACGGCCAGCGACGCAGCGTCGTGATCCTGTGGGCATGGACTGCCCTGTTGTCGGCGTTCGTGCTCTACCCGGTGCTGACGCAGAGCTTCATCTCGTACGTCCCGATCGGGGCGGCGATGCTCGGGCTGCTGTTGTACACCCTGTTCCATCCCCAGATCCGACGGAACCGGGCCACTTGATCGTTCGTGTGTTTCCGGTTGGTTTGGAGGCGCCGTGACCCCTCGGATAGATTGTGTACGCGTTCACAAGCTCCTCACACCGGCGTGAAGAGCACGTCACCCGCCTAGGAACCCAACGTTGAAGCTGATTCCACGAAGCGTGACCACGACAGGCAGAGCCACCGACGACAAGATCGGTAAAGGCATCGATGTCGCACTCGTTACGCTCGCGTTCCTCGGAATCGGATACGGATTGGACCATTGGCTCGGCACCAAGCCGCTGTTCATGGTCGGCCTGGTCGTGCTTGGCCTCGTCGGTGAATTCCTGCGGTTTTGGTACGACTACGATGCCCGCATGAAGGTGCTCGAGGCGCAACGCGCCGCGGCCATCCGTTCCCCATCAGCACAGGGAGACCGTCCATGAACGACATCGCATTCTCGATGGCCGCGCCATTGCCCGGCCCGGCGCCCGAAGTCACCGTGTCGAACGACATGATCAAACGAGGCATCATCGTCGCGCCGATCCTCATCGCGGTCTGCAGCCTGGTGTGGGGCGCCAACGGCGCCGCGTCGAGTGCCTACGCGATCGCGATCGTGCTGGTCAACTTCGCGCTCGCTGCAGGGATCGTCGCATACACCGCCAAGATCAGCTTGCGTTTGATGATGGCCTCGGTGCTGTTCGGCTACCTGGTGCGCCTCGGGCTGATCTTCCTGGCCGTCTACTTGGTGAAAGACGCCGGGTGGATTTCGCTCCCGGCACTCGGAGCGACCATCATCTTCACTCACCTGGGTCTCTTGGTGTGGGAACTGAAGTACGTGGCGATGTCGCTCGCCTATCCCGGCCTGAAGCCCAAGCCGTCGTCCATGTCCACCGTCGCCAAGCCCGCCAGGCAATAGGAGTACCACGGAATGCTCGCACTGAAGTTTCCGCCGATCAACGAGTTGATCCGTTGGCGAGACATATTTTCGAATTTCAACAAGGTCGGCCTGATCGCGGTCATCGCCGCCGTGATCGGCATCGTGACCTTCTTGCTGGCCGCCTCCAAGGACCCGCTGAAGGCGCCGACAGGTGTTCGCAACCTCGCCGAGACCGGTGTCACCTTCATCGAGAACGACATCGTCATGCAGACCATGGGCAAAGACGGCCTTCCGTGGACACCGTTCCTGCTCTCGCTGTTCGTCTTCGTCTACCTGTGCAACGTGCCGGGCATCATCCCGCTGTTCCAGATGCCGGCCACGGCGCGCATGGCCATCCCCTTGTTCCTCGCCCTACTCGTATGGGTGGTCTACAACATCGTCGGCTTCAAGCACAACGGCATCAAGTACATCACGGGCATGGCCTGGCCACACGGTGTGCCGGTGGCGATGCGGCCCTTGGTCGGTGTGATCGAACTGCTGTCGAACATCGTCCTGCGTCCCTTCTCGCTGGCCGTCCGACTCTTCGCCAACATGCTCGCTGGTCACATGCTGCTGATCACGTTTGCGTTCTTGACGAATGCAATGGTCTTCGCCCAGACCAAGCAACTGATGTTGAAGCCGATGAGCATCCTGCCGTTCTTCATGCTCGTCTTCCTCACGGCGTTCGAGGTGCTGGTCGGGCTGCTGCAGGCCTACATCTTCACCATCCTCACCGCCGTGTACATCGACGCCGCTCGGCGTCCTGTGCACTGATTCAGCACAACTCCTCAACAGATCTCCCTCACCAACCTCACCCATAAGAAGCGACACGGAGAAATCAAAACAACATGGAAGCAATCGCTCGTCTCATCGCTGACACCAATCCGGTGCAGACTCCCGACGAATTCAAGAAGGCCAACGCCGCCATCGGTGCCGGTTTCGCCTATGGACTCGCCGCGATCGGCCCAGGCATCGGCATCGGCTACGTCGTCGGCAAGGCCATCGAGGCCATGGCTCGCCAGCCAGAGGCCGCTGGCATGGTCCGCACCACGATGTTCCTCGGCATCGCCTTCACCGAAGCACTTGCCCTCATCGGCTTCGTCGTCTTCATCCTTCTCGGTCTCTAAGGAGAACACGTGCTCACCGTCACCGTCACCACGACGGGTGCGGGCCACGCAGTGGTCGTTCACCTACCGCAGACATCTGTGGAGGCTGCAACGACCGCCGAGGACAAAGGTCCGAGCCCGATCGCACCAGAGATCAAAGAGTTGGCATGGGGTGCCGGCGCGTTCATCGTGCTGTTCGTCCTCATGCGCCTGGTGCTCTTCCCACGCTTGAAGCAGGGCATGGATGCGCGCTACGGAAAGATCCGCGGCGATCACGAGACTGCCGATTCGACGCGTGCTGCGGCGAAGGCCGAGGTCGCCGAATACGAGGCGGAACTGGCGACGGTCAAAGCCGAAGCACGCCACCGCGTCGACGCGGCCCGCCAGACCCTCGAAGCCGAGCGAACCGCAGCCCTGGCCGAGGCCAACACGCGGATCGCGGCTCGCCGCGCCGAAGCGATGGCCGAAGCCGATGCCGCCAGAGCGGCCGCATCGCAGCACATCGAAGAGGCTGTCGCCGACGTGAGCAGTCGTGCCGCCGAACTGGCCACCGGCCGTCGACCCGACGCCGCAGCGGTCACCGAGATCGTCTCGTCCCTGATGGCCGGAGGTGCGAAGTGAACGTCGCAGCATTCCTGGCCACCGCCGCCGGCGGCGAGCACGACATCACCCAGACGCCCTCGAAGTTCTGGCCGGAGGGATACGAGATGCTGTTCGGCATCCCCGCCTCGGTTTTGGTGTTCTTCCTGCTCTGGAAGTTTGCCGGTCCAGCGGTCAAGAAGGGCATGGCCGCCCGTACTGCCAAGATCCAAGCAGAGCTCGACGCCGGTGAGGCGGCTCGAGTCGATGCCGATGCCGAGGCGACACAGATTCGCACGGCCAAGGGCGACATCGCCGGCGAGCGGGCTCGCCTGCTGGCCGAGGCCGATGCACAAGCTGCCGCAGTGCTCGACGACGGCAGGACCCGTCTCACCCAAGAGCTTGCCGACCTCGACACCCGAGCCGCCGCCGACATCGTCGCCGCAGCCGGTCGCAGTGGTGACGAGTTGCGCGCCGAGATCGCTCGATTGTCGAGTGCAGCAGTCGATCACGTCGTCACCGGCTCGCTCGACGAGGCAACGCACCAGGCGCTGATCGAGAGCTTCATCGCCGGTGTCGGAGCAGGAGCGCCCGTATGAGCGATTCACGTATCGAGGGATACGCCCGCGGTCTGTTCGAGATCGCCCGGGCGGAGGGCACGATCGACGAGGTCGAAGACGAGTTGTTCCGTTTCGCTCGCAGCTACGAGAGCAGCGACGAACTGCGCAACGCGCTCAGCGACGAACAGATCCCCGCCAGCAAGCGCCAGGCCATCATCGAAGATCTGCTCGGTGGCAAGGTCACTCCCACGACCACACAGCTGATCTCGATGGTCGTCGGTTCCGGTCGGTCACGCGATCTGCCCGCCATTGTCGACAAGCTCGTCGCCAGGGCATCCACCGCCAAGAACCTCGAAGTCGCCGAGGTGCGCACCGCGGTGCCGCTGACCCCCGACCAGGAGACCCGCCTGGCGGCTGCACTGGCCAACGCCACCGGCAAGCAAGTCAACCTGAAGGTCGTCGTCGATCCGTCCGTCCTGGGCGGCCTCGTGGCCACCGTCGGCGACACCGTCATCGACGGCACCGTCCGCACCCGCATCGAGCAGTTGAAGTCCCGCCTCTAGGCGCGGACACCACACGGAGACATGAGAGAACCATGGCAGAACTCACACTGAGCGCAAGCGACATCGCTTCGGCACTCAAGAAGAACCTGGAGGGTTTCGAGCCTTCGCTCGAAGCCCGTACCGTCGGGCGCGTCACCGAAGTGGGCGACGGCATCGCCCGCGTCAGCGGCCTCCCCGATTGCGGCGTCAACGAGTTGCTCGAATTCGAAGACGGCAGCGTCGGGTTGGCACTGAACCTCGACGAAGAGTCGATCGGCGCTGTCATCTTGGGCGACGCGGATGGTGTCGAGGAAGGCCAGACGGTGAAGGCCACGGGCCGCATCCTCAGCGTGCCCGTCGGCGACGCGATGCTCGGCCGCGTGATCAACGCGCTGGGCGAGCCGATCGATGGTCGTGGCGAGATCGTCGGCGGCATCATTCGCCGTGTCGAGATCCAGGCGCCCGGCATCATGGGTCGCAAGCCCGTGCACGAGCCGCTGCAGACCGGCATCAAGTCGATCGACGCGATGACCCCGATCGGCCGTGGCCAACGCCAGCTCATCATCGGTGACCGCAAGACCGGCAAGACCACCGTCGCCATCGATGCGATCATCAACCAGCGCGGCCTCGGCGTGAAGTGCATCTACGTGGCGATCGGCCAGAAGGGCTCCACCGTCGCTCAGACCGTCGAGACCCTGCGCCAGTACGGCGCGCTGGAGTACACCGTCGTGGTCGCCGCGCCCGCCAGCGACCCCGCGCCGTTCAAGTACCTCGCTCCGTATGCCGGTTGCGCCATCGGTCAGCACTGGATGGAGAACGGCGAGCACGCCCTCATCGTCTATGACGACCTGTCCAAGCAGGCCGAGGCCTATCGCCAGGTCTCGCTGCTGCTGCGCCGGCCGCCGGGCCGCGAGGCGTATCCCGGCGACGTCTTCTACCTCCACAGTCGCTTGCTCGAGCGTGCCGCCAAGCTCAGTGACGAGCGCGGCGCCGGTTCGCTGACGGCGCTGCCGATCATCGAGACCAAGGCAGGCGACGTGTCGGCGTACATCCCCACGAACGTGATCTCGATCACCGACGGTCAGGTGTACCTGCAGGACAACCTGTTCAAGTCCGGTGTCCGCCCGGCCGTCGACGTGGGCATTTCGGTGTCTCGCGTGGGTGGCGCGGCGCAGATCAAGTCGATGAAGAGCGTCGCCGGCACCTTGAAGCTCGACCTCGCCCAGTTCCGCGAGCTCGAGGCCTTTGCCACGTTCGGCTCGGAGCTCGACGCGATCTCCAAGGCGCAGCTCGAGCGCGGATACCGCCTGGTCGAGTTGCTGAAGCAGCCGCAGAACACCCCGATGCCGGTCGAAGAGCAGGTCGTGGTGGTGTTCGCCGGAACGAAGGGCTATCTCGACAGCTTGCCCGTGGGCGACGTGCGTCGCTTCGAGGCCGAACTGCTCGAGCACATGCGATCCACGCAGGGTGCGCTGCTGTCGGGCATGCGCAACGATCCCAAGGCCGACGTGCCGGCCGAGATCGCCGATGTGATCGTCGAGTTCAAGGAGGGCTTCGTCGCTGCAAATGCCGAGGCCGCCCGCGCCGCGGATCCCACCGCAACTGATGCAGCCGCGCTCGGCGAGGCCGAGAGCAACAAGACCCTGGCGACGGAATAGGCGATGGCTGGAGGTCAGGAGCGCATCCTTCGGGGACGGATTCGTACCGTCCAGGCAACGAAGAAGATCACGCGCGCCATGGAACTGATCGCGGCATCGCGCATCGTCAAAGCACAACAGCGCGTCGCTGCGGCCGTGCCGTACAGCGATCAGATCACCGAGGTCGTCAAGGACCTCGCGGCCGCCGGTGGGTCGACCTCGTCGCCGCTGCTGGCCGGCCGTACGACGGTCAGCAACGTGGCGTATGTCGTGATCACCGCCGATCGCGGCTTGTGCGGCGGCTACAACGCCGGTGTGCAGCGCGCCGCAGAGGGCGAGATCAAGGACGATGTGCTGCAAGGACGTGACTATTCGGTGATCGCCGTCGGGCGCAAGGCCGAGAGCTACTTCCGTTTCCGTGGGTACCGGATCGAGTCGGCCTTCGCCGGTTTCAGCGACGCACCGAGCTACGCCAACGCCAAAGAGGTCGGCGAGCACGTCGTCGACCTGTTCGTCAGTGGCGCCGTCGATCGCGTCGTACTCGTCTACACCCGCTTCATCTCGGCAGGCTCGCAAGAGGTCGTGCAGCGACCGTTGGTGCCGCTCGAGCGCGACACCGTGGCCGGTGGCGATGGTCGGCACGGCGATTCTGCCGACGCCAAGGCCGACTTCGAGTACGAGCCGGACCCGACGACGATCCTCGACTCGTTGCTGCCGAAGTACATCGAAGCCCGCATCTATGCAGCGCTGCTCAACGCAGCCGCCAGCGAGCATGCCTTCCGCCAACGAGCGATGAAGAGTGCTACCGACAACGCCGAAGAGCTCATCAAGAACCTCAGTCGCATCATGAACCGGGCCCGTCAGGACTCGATCACGACCGAGATCATGGAGATCGTCAGCGGCGCCGAGGCGCTTGCCGGCGGCGACCACGGACTGGTGATCGATTTCGAGATCCTGCACGACGGCTCACCCGACGCCGCATGAACATGAACCCGCATACGCCCTGCACCTTGAGAAGTACGGAAACCGAGAGAGAGCACACGTCATGACAATGACCCAAGACTCACCAACAGAATCAGGCCTCACCAGCGGTCGCGTCGTCGGTATCGCCGGCCCAGTGGTCGACGTCGAGTTCCCACGCGGCACGCTCCCCAAGCTCAACACCGCACTCGAGTTCACCGTGCAGGTCGACGGCAAGGATGTCATCGTGCTGGCCGAGGTCGCCCAACAGCTCGGCGACAGTCGCGTGCGAGCCATCTGCATGAAGCCGACCGACGGACTCACTCGTGGTACGCAGGTGCGCAACCTCGGCCACGGCCTCCAGGTGCCGGTCGGCGACCGCACGCTGGGCCATGTGTGGAACGTGTGGGGCGATGTGCTCGACGACGATCCTGCAAAGTACGCCGACATGGAGCGTTGGGACATCCACCGCGACGCACCGCTGTTCGATTCCCTCGAGCCGTCGCGGCGCATGTTCACGACGGGCATCAAGGTCATCGACCTGCTCACGCCGTACCTCTCCGGTGGAAAGATCGGTTTGTTCGGCGGCGCCGGTGTCGGCAAGACCGTGTTGATCACCGAGATGATCAACCGTGTTGCCTCCAAGCACGGTGGCGTCTCGGTGTTCGCGGGTGTCGGCGAGCGAACCCGCGAAGGCACCGACCTTCGCATCGAGATGGAAGAGTCCGGCGTGTTCGAGAAGGCCGCTCTGGTCTTCGGACAGATGGACGAGCCGCCGGGTGTGCGCCTGCGCGTTGCCCTGTCGGCGCTGACCATGGCCGAGTACTTCCGTGATGTGCAGAACCAGGACGTGCTGCTGTTCGTCGACAACATCTTTCGTTTCGTCCAGGCCGGTTCCGAAGTGTCGACGCTGCTCGGCCGAATGCCTTCTGCCGTGGGCTACCAGCCGACGCTGGCCGACGAGATGGGTCAGCTGCAGGAGCGGATCACCTCGACCCGCGGTCGATCGATCACGTCGCTGCAGGCCGTGTACGTGCCCGCCGACGACTACACCGACCCGGCGCCGTTCACGACGTTCACCCACCTCGACGCAACCACCGAGTTGAGCCGCCAGGTCGCGGCCCTCGGCATCTACCCGGCCGTCGACCCGCTGGCGTCGACGTCGACGATCCTGCAGCCCGACGTCGTCGGCGACCGTCACTACAACGTGGCCCGCGGCGTACAGGAGAACCTGCAGCGCTACAAGGAACTGCAAGACATCATCGCCATCCTCGGTCTCGACGAGCTCTCCGAGGAGGACCGTCTCACCGTGTCGCGGGCCCGCAAGATCCAGCGGTTCTTGTCGCAGCCGTTCTACGTCGCCAAGGTGTTCACTGGCATCGAGGGCGAGTTCGTTCCGGTCGACGAGACGGTCGAGAGCTTCGAAGCAATCCTTCGCGGCGACATGGACGAGGTGCCGGAGCAGGCGTTCTTGAACGTCGGCGGTGTCGAGCAGGTGCTGGCGAAGGCCAAGTCGCTGACCGAACAGGTGAGCTGATCAGTCATGGCAACGATGCAGGTCGAGTTGGTGTCGCCCGAGAAGGTCGTCTTCTCGGGCGAGGCCACGCAGGTGATCACTCGCACGATCGGTGGCGGGGAGATCGCGTTCCTGCCGGGCCATGCTCCCTTCGTCGGTGCCCTGACGGAGAACCACACCAGGATCACCCTGGCCGACGGCGCTCAGCTCGACGTCGCCGTGCACGGTGGGTTCGTGCAGGTCGGCGGCAACAAAGTCAGCATCCTCAGCGACATCGCCGAGCTCGGTGACGAGATCGATCGTCCCCGGGCGACCGCGGCACTCGAGCGTGCCGAGGCAACGCTGCGCCACGAGCACGACGCCGGGGCCGTTGCCGCGCTGGCCCGGGCCCACGCCCGACTCAACGCCTCCGGCGGCATGACCAGCGTCAGCCACTGACGGCCCCCCGCCTCCAAGAACCACCCGTTTGACGATGGCGCCCCGCATGGGGCCGGAGCTCACCCACGCATCCGAGGCGAGCGACCTAGCCTCGACCTCATGGCTTCTTCGTATCCATTCACATCCGCGCTCATCACCGGTGCGTCGAGCGGGATCGGTGAGGCAATGGTGCGCCTTCTCGGTGAGGCGGGCATTCCCCAGACGATCGTGGCCCGGCGATTGGAGCGACTCGAGGAACTGGCGGCTCGGTATTCGGATGTCGAGGTGCTGGCAGCGGATCTCACGACCGCCGACGGCGTCGACGACGTTGTCCGTCACATCAACGGCGGCTCCATCGACCTGGTCGTCAACAACGCCGGGTTCGGCACGTCGGGGCAGTTCCATACGCTCGACCCCGACCGGCTCGGCGACGAGATCGCCCTCAACATCGCAGCATTGACCATGGTCAGCCGTGCCGCGCTCGGCGTGATGGTGCCGCGCCGACGGGGATATCTGCTCAACGTCAGCAGCGTCGCCAGCTTCCAGCCGGCGCCGAAACTTGCCGTCTACGCGGCAACCAAGGCCTATGTGACCTCGCTGACCGAGAGCCTGCACGAGGAGGTGCGTGGCACCGGCGTGCACGTCACGGCGCTGTGCCCGGGCCTGACACGCACGGAGTTCCAGAGCGTCAGCAACTCCGATTCGTATACGGCCCAGTATCCGTCGATGGCCTGGTTGTCGGCCGACGAGGTCGCCGAGACCGGCCTGCGAGATGTCGTCAAGGGTCGCGCTCTGTCCGTGCCGGGTGCGCTGTACAAGGCGATGGTGACCGCGTCGAGCGTCACGCCACGAGTGCTTGCCCGACGGCTCGCCAGCCTGGTTCAGCGCGACTGAAGAATCGGACCCAAAAATTAGGCCCAAAAATTAGGCCCAAAAATTAGGCATAGTCGACGGCGGCGAACTTCGACAGCTTGTCGATGCGGTGCCGGGCGTCGATCAGGCGGACGGTGCCGCTCTTGGAGCGCATCACCAGGCTCTGGGTGCGGGCGCCGCGGTGCTCGTAGCGCACGCCGCGCAGCAACTCGCCGTCGGTGATGCCAGTCGCCGCAAAGAAGCAGTTGTCGCCCTTGACGAGATCGTCGGTGGTCAGCACGGCCGAGAGGTCGTAGCCGAGTTCGATTGCCATCTGACGCTCGGCGTCGTCGCGAGGTGCAAGCAGGCCCTGGATCTCGCCACCCATGCACTTCAAGGCGGCGGCCGCGGTGACGCCTTCGGGGGTTCCGCCGGTGCCGAGCAGCACGTCGACGCCGGCGTCGGGCCAGCCAGTGGCGATCGCACCGAAGATGTCGCCGTCGGTGATCAGCTTGACGCGGGCACCGCTGGCACGCACTTCGGCGATCAGGCTGGTGTGGCGATCGCGGTCGAGGATCACCACGGTGAGGTCGCGAACGGATTCCCCCTTGGCCTTGGCGATCCAGCGCAGGTTCTGGGTGGGGGTGGCCGTGATGTCGATCGAGCCGGCGGCCTCGGGGCCGACCGCGATCTTGTGCATGTACACACACGGGCCGGGATCGAACATCGTGCCGCGCTCGCTGACGGCGATGACGGCGATCGCGTTCGCTCGGCCGTAGGCGGTCAAGGTCGTTCCGTCGATCGGGTCGACAGCGACATCGGTCATCGGTGCCGTGCCGTCGCCGACGCGTTCACCGTTGAACAACATCGGCGCTTCGTCCTTCTCGCCTTCGCCGATCACGACGATGCCGTCCATCGGCACGGTCGACAGCACGGTGCGCATCGCGTCGACCGCCGCCTTGTCTGCGCCGTTCTTGTCTCCTCGGCCGACCCAGCGCGAGGCCGAGAGGGCCGCTGACTCCGTGACACGCACGAGTTCGAGTGCCAGGTTGCGATCCGGCTGCTGTGGGGCTTGATCAGAGGTCATCGCCCGTCCACCGTACCGCGTCTGGTCGGTGGACGGGCTATGCCCTCTGGATTACGTCTTGACGTGCTGTTGTCGCCGGTCGCGTCTGACATCGTGCAACAGACGTGTTCGCTGGCTCACCAGACGCAGGCGATCCTGCCGATCGGTGGCCAGGCGATGGGTGACGTGGTGGTGGTTGGACCACATGGGCT
Source organism: Ilumatobacteraceae bacterium (assembly GCA_039931555.1). Lineage (GTDB taxonomy): Bacteria > Actinomycetota > Acidimicrobiia > Acidimicrobiales > Ilumatobacteraceae > JAENVT01. The sequence goes on from JBDTRP010000022.1 coordinate 27,122, forward strand.
TCTCCTTGAATCGTTGATGGGTGGGTGGGATTCGGCGCGCGGGAGCACGCCGAGAGGGGCAGGGAGCCGAGGACTGCGACGCGCGGTGTAGCGGTGCGTCAGGCCGTGCGAGAGCCGATGCCGGCGGGGCGCGCCGCAACCTCGAGCGTGATGGCGATTCTGCAACGCAACATTGGGGCACCTCCTTCGGTATCGGTTGGTGGCGAGAATGCCAGACCAGTCGTCGGGCTGTCCACCGAATAAATGCGGGTACAGTCCGACGCCATGACGATTGCGGTGGAGCGTTGCATCGTCTCACGAGATCTCACCGAGCCCCGCCTGGATCCAGCCGGCAGATGTCTCGTGTACGCCATGGCTGCGGCCGGGCCTGCGGCATTGATGATCGACTTGCTCGACGGTTCGCCCGTGCGTCAGCTCACGTCGTTCCCGCCACCGCGTCCGGGTCGCGGTTTCGGTGGTGGGTGCTGGTGTTGGGCCGCCGGCGGGTCCGCGGTGATCTATGTGGCCATCGATGGCAACCTGTGGGTCCAACCGTTGCGGGGTGGTGTGCGCCAACTCACGACTCACGGGCCCGACCGATCCGCGGCGGCACCCGCGGTGACAGCGGATGGCAGCCGCGTGTTGTACGTGCTCGACGAGGCAGAGGTGTGGGCGGCGCTGCTGCGCGACGGCTCGACGGATCGGCTCGACGACGGCAGCGCCGACTTCGTGTTCGACCCGTGCGCCACTCCTGACAGCGCCGGCGCCTCGTGGCAGGCATGGAACGTGCCCGACATGCCATGGGATTCGTCACGCGTGCAGCATGCGACATTCGGCGCATCGGGTGTCGTCGACGAGCGCGGCGCGGCTTCGATCCAACAGATCCGATACCAACCCGATGGCGTCGACACCTGTCTTCGCGACGATTCGGGATTCCTCAACGTGTGGCGAGGCGGGGCGCCGCTCGTCGACGAGCCGTTCGAACACGGTGGTCCCAGCTGGGGGATGGGGCAGCGGTCGTTCGCCGCCTCTCCCGACTCGCAGCGCGTCGCCTTCACCAGGAACGAGGGCGGGTTCGGGCGATTGTGCGTCGTCGATGTCGGCAGCCGCACGGTCCGCGAGGTCGCTCGTGGTGTGCACGGTCAACTGTCGTGGCAGGGGAATCGTCTCGCTGCGTTGCGGTCGGGAGCTCGCACGCCGACGCAGGTCGTCGTGTACGACGATGACTCATGGGATTGCGCCGTGGTGGCGGTCGGACCGTTGAGCGGCTGGGAGGACGCGGGGCTGGCCGAGCCCGACCTTGTGGAGGTTGGTGCAGGAGATGGTGGCATGCTGCACGCACGGCTGTATCGCGCCGACGCGCCGACCGATCGTTTGCTGTGCTGGTTGCACGGTGGCCCGACCGATCAGTGGCAGGTCACCTTCATGCCCCGCATCGCCTACTGGCGTGCGCTCGGATGGAACGTGCTCGTTCCCGACCACCGTGGATCGACGGGGCATGGTCGTGCCTATCAACAGGCGCTCCGCGGACGTTGGGGCGAACTCGACGTCAGCGATATCGCGGACGTCATTGCGCACGCCCATTCCCATGGATGGGGGGCACCGGCGCGGACGGCGATCATCGGGTCATCCGCAGGGGGTTTCACGGCGCTCGGCGTCGCGGCCGCGCACCAGTCGTTGATCGCCGCTGCGATCGTGGCCTACCCGGTGACCGATCTGTGCGATCTCGCCGAGCGCAGCCATCGTTTCGAGCGCCACTACACCGAGTCGCTGGTGGGTCCCTCGCCGGAGGCAGCAGCGCTGTACCACGGGCGTTCGCCCACGACCTTCGCCGAGCGTCTGACCGCCACACCGCTGCTCGTGATGCACGGCGACAGTGATCGCGTCGTGCCGATCGAGCAGAGTCGTGCGTTCGTCGAACGGTGTCGGGCAGCGGGTGCACAGGTCGAGTTCGTCGTCTACGAGGGCGAGGGGCATGGCTTTCGCCGGCCGGAGAATCAACTCGATGAGTACCGCCGCATGCAGGTGTTTCTCGCCACGCACGTTCTTGGCGGATAGCGTCACGGCCCGTGACCGACGATTGGAACCCGAACGATCCCGACGCGACGCGGGTGCACTATGACCTGGCCGACTGGTCGTTCGAGCAGATGGCCGAGCTGGCTGCAGCGCTGGCCGACGCCGAGGTCCCTCACGCATGGGACGCCAGTGAGCTGATCGTTCCCGAGTCTGCCGAGGAAACGACCGACGACATCGTCGCCGAGGTCGAAATGCGGCTCGGCATCCCCGGCGACACCGCCGAGGCAGCGCCGCGCGAGCCCGTTTCGCTCCCCGACGACGCAGCGTCGACCGAGTACGACCTGGCCGAGTGGGAGCAGCGCGAGCGCGATCTCATCACGTCTCATCTGGTGGCCCGAGGGCTGCCCTTCCGTTGGGAGGAAGACGTGTTGCTGGTCGGGACCGACGACGAAGAACTGGTCGATTCGATCCTCGACGATGTCGAGAACGACGAGGGCATCGAACTGCCCGACGAAACCGACGAGGAGCGCGCCGAGGCCGATCAACTCCCGTTCGAGACGTTGACGACGTTCTTCCTCGCCGGTGACCGCTTGCAGCGCAACCCGCTCGACGCGGACGGGCTCGAGCAGTTGCTGAGCGCCACCGACGTGGCCGACCCCGAGCACCCGCCCTACGGCGTCGACAAACGGCTATGGCTGCGCATGTGCGAGCTGGCCGACGACCTCGCCGCGGCGCTTGTCGACGGTGACGAGCCCGACGTCGTGGAAACGCAGGCAGTCGCTGCCGAGCTGCACGATCTGCTCCGACCGTACGTGTAGAGGGGCGACATCGTGTTGTTGGCCGAGCTGGAGGTCTGGCACTCGCGCCCGGTCACCCCGACGCGCCGCGTGTCGCTCGGGCACCTCGTGCTGCCGGTCGATCCCACGCCGGGCTTCGGTGGGCTGCTGCTGGGTGCCGTGATCGCCGCCCACCTCCCCGACGTCGACCATGACCTCATCCCTGATGTGCACCGCCTGCTCGACCAGGTCAGCCGCGGCGAACGCGTCGTGCAACCACGGCTGCTGCATCGGTACCAAGTCGACCGCCACGGTCTCGCCGTCAGCGTGCACCGGCTCGAGGGAGAGGGCGACAGCGTGCGGTTCAGCCTCAACCCGCAAGGTGCACCACTGGCGCAGGTGCTGGGTGCGATCTATGCGGTCGAGCGACTCAGCATCGAGGCTCGACGGGCGCTGAACCCATCGCTGCACAAGGCGATGCGTTGGCGAGGTGCGATCGGGCCGTCGTTCATCGCCAACCTGGCCGGCACGGCCGGTTCTGTGTTGGCGACCATGGCGGATCCGAAGGCGTGGGCGCTCGAGTTGTTGGGGTTCCCGATGGGAACGGGCAAGGTCACGAGGAAGGAAGTGATGGCTCAATTCAGATCAAAGCTGCGCGAGGTGCATCCCGACTACGGCGGCAACGAAGACGTCGCCGGCCACGAGATCGAACGACTGGGTGAAGCCCGCCGGATCCTGTTGACGTGAACCTGCTGCTGTTCCCGGGTGCCGGGTCGTCGAGCACGCATTCCAGCTTGCTGGCCATCGAGGCGGCGGTGGCGCCGATGCGCTGCGTGCGCGCCGACTTCTCCTATCGCCTTGCCGGTCGCAAGGCTCCCGATCGGGCGCCGATCCTGTTGCAGACCGTGCGCGATGCGGCTGCGCCGCTGCTCGACGGCGGGCTGGTGCTGGGAGGGCGATCGATGGGCGGGCGCATGTGCTCCATGGTCGTGGGTGATGCTGACGACCCTCTGCCGGCCAAGGGCCTCGTGCTGATCTCGTATCCGCTGCATCCGCCGGGCAAGCCCGAATCGTTGCGGGTCGAGCACCTGCCACGGTTGGCCGTGCCGTGCCTGTTCATCCACGGCAGCCGCGACCCGTTCGGGTCGCCGGCCGAGCTCCAGCAATGGACCGCGACCATCCCGGGCAAGGTGACGCACCACTGGATCGAACGACGCGGCCACGACCTCAAAGGTTGCGACGAAATGGTCGCGGCGATGGCTGCGGAGTGGATCTCGGATCTCCGCTAGGCGTCCTGCGGATTGATCTGCTCGAGCTCGAGGTGTGCGGTCTCGGGGTACGCGAGAAATGCGATGACTGCAGCGACCAGTTGCCCCAACCCGACCAGCAGCATCGCCTTGCCGTAGGTCCAGCCGTGGTCGACCAAGGCGCCGACCGCGATCAGCCCGACGCTGCTGCCGGCCAACGAGAGCGCCGTGATGTACCCATTGGCACGTCCGCGATTGCCGGTGGGGAACAGTTCGGTTCGGTAGACGGTGAAGGCGGGATAGGCGGCGCCCGCCAGCATCCCGCCCAGCAGCGCGAGCAGCCACATCGTCGACCCGCCGTAGCTGAACGAGCCGACGATCAGCAGCGTCGAGACGGGCATGCAGATGGCCAGGACGGCGCGGCGACCGACGATGTCGGCGATCCGCCCGCCGACGATCAATCCGAGCGACGCCGGCGTTGCGGTCGACAGGGTGAAGAGGGCGATGCCGCCACCGGTGTAGCCACGCACATCGTCGAGGTAGCGGTTCTGGAAGAACGACGCCGGTGCGACGAACAGGTTGGCGGTGATCGCCACGATCGAGATCGTGACGAATCGGCGACGATCGAGCGGGTGCGCGCCCGCATGGCGCTGTTGGAAGCGATGTGTCTCGGGCAGGTACCGAGTGAGGTGGTACGCCGGAAGCAACCAGATGAGCGAAAGGAGGTAGACCAGCCGCCAGCCGTCTCGACCGAGGTCGGCCAGTCGCAGTGCGGCGACGGCTACGCCCGCGCCGAGCCCACCGGCGAGCGCCAGCACGCTGAGTGCATATGCGCGACTGCTGCGCGGCATCTCTTCGGCTGCGACCACGCCGATCAACAGCGCCAGCGCCAGGCCGACGGGCCGCCCGATCGTCTGTGTGCCGACCAGCACCCAGAAGTTCGGTGCGATCGCACCGAGCGCGCACCACACCGGCGCAACCCATGCGGTGACGATGATCATCTGCCGCCGCCCACGACGGTCGGCCAGCATCGCGAACGGGATCGCGATCACCACACCCAGCCTCACGATCACCCCTCCAAGACCTTGAGCGCGCGTGCCGATCCCGAACCCGTCGGCCGCGAAGCTGGCAGTCTGGGTGAACAGCGTGTTGGCGAACGCCGCGGCCATCGACGCCGCTGCCAGGAGGCCGAGTGTGGCCGCATGGCGTTGCGAGAGGCGGTCGGGGGGAGACCACCACGGCACGGCCTCATCGTGCGGCCGGCGGCGCAACGTGTTGCGCACCGGAAGGGCGAACAGCCACCCGAACCAGGGGATCACGATTCGGTAGCGAATGGTTTCGTCGACCGTGGCCGGGCTCTCGACGATCGTGCGCTGGTAGGTGGTGAACGGTCCGTCGCACTGCGCAAACGTCGTCGAGGTGCCGTCGGTCGACGCCACGATTTCCTCGAGCAGATCAGCTCGTGGGGTTCTGGCGCGCTGTGCCTCGGGTGTACCCGCAGGCCACGACTGGTGCAACGTCCGTTCGCGGCGGGACACGCCACGAGGCTACTGGTGGCCGGCGGACATCAGGTCCCGAGATCGAACCGACCTGCCGTGCCGTTCGGCCATACTTGACGGCTATGGATTCCGACCGGATTGTGATTCGCCGCGCTGCGCCCCTGCGCGGCGAGGTCATCGTTCCCGGTGCCAAGAACTCGGTGCTGAAGCTGATGGCGGCGACGCTGCTCGCGGACGGCACCTATCGCCTCACCAATGTGCCGAACATCGACGACGTTGCGATCATGAGCGACCTGTTGGCGGCGATCGGCGTGTCGACCACGTTCGACGGCGACGGCTCACTGACCATGATCAACGCCGGCGACATCACCCCGGTCGCTCCGTACGACCTCGTGGAGCGGATCCGGGCGTCGATCAACGTGCTCGGCCCGCTGCTGGGCCGCTGTGGCCGCGTCACGTTGTCGCTGCCCGGCGGTGACGACTTCGGCAGCCGCCCGATCGACATGCACATCAAGGGTCTCGAAGCGATGGGTGCCACGTTCGAACTGCAGCACGGCTATGTCGAGGCATCGGCTGATCGGTTGCGCGGCGCCGATATCACCCTCGAGTTCCCCAGTGTCGGGGCGACGGAGAACATCCTCACAGCAGCAGTGCACGCGAAGGGCACGACGGTCATCGACAACGCAGCGCGCGAACCCGAGATCGCCGACCTGTGCGCGATGTTGACCTCGATGGGCGCCGACATCGAAGGCGCCGGGTCGTCGACGTTGATCGTGCATGGCCTCGAGCCCGGCTCGTTGCACGCCGCCGATCATGCTGTCGTCGCCGACCGCATCCAAGCGGCGACCTACCTCGCCGCAGTCGCGGTGTGCGGTGGCGAGGTGGTGCTGCGCGGCGCTCGACCCGAGCACATGGACATGTTGGTGCGCCGGATCATCGACATGGGGGTTGCAGTGACATCGGTCGGCGACGGCCTGGCCGTGTGGGCACACGAACGATTGCGTTCGATCGATGTGGCAACCTTGCCGTATCCCGGGATCGCCACCGACTACAAGCCGCTCATCGTGACGATGTTGGCGGTCGCCGACGGTGTCGGCATCGTCACCGAGAACTTGTACCCAGGCCGGTTCCGCTACGTGGAAGAGCTCCAACGACTCGGCGCCGACATCCGAACCGACGGCCATCACGCTGTGGTTCGTGGTGTTGCTCGACTCAGTGGCGCGCCGGTGCGTGCCCCCGACATTCGTGCCGGCGCCGCGCTGGTGGTGGCTGGTCTCGCGGCAGAGGGCGAGACGGTTGTCAGCGGGGTCCACCACGTCGACCGTGGCTACGACGATCTCGTCGGCCGCCTCGTTGGCATCGGCGCGGATATCGAGCGTGTCTAGGGCTTGACCGGTGGCTCGGCGCCTCGTGCGGCAGGCTTCGGTTCGGCGGCATCGACCCGCTTGCGGGCCAGCATCAACAGCCCCACGATCACCGCGATCGGCCCGAGCACCAGCAGGATCTCGTCCCAGCCACCCTGGTGAGCGATCATCGATGGCCCCGTGTCATCTGCCACTCGGGGGGATTGTGTGTGTCGAACGAAACGTTGACATGAGTCGCAATTCTACGGCCCATCCTGCTTCAATGACAGGCGACCTCCACCGAAAGAACGCCGACATCATGCGTGCCCAAGTCGAAGAAACCATCGAAGTCATCCGTCCGGCCCTGCAGGCCGACGGCGGCGACATCGTGCTGCGCGACGTCAACGAGGAGACCGGTGTCGTATCGGTGACCCTGGTCGGTGCGTGCGGAACGTGCCCAGCCAGCACCGGAACCTTGAAAGCCGGCATCGAGCGCATCATGCGCGATCGAATCGATGGCGTGACCGAAGTCGTCAACATCGACTAGATGGCAGGCCGTACCCGTCCCGTTGCCGAGCTCTTCGGTGCTGCCTGCGATGGCGATCGTGCCGCGCTCGCCCGTCTGCTCTCGCTCATCGAACGCGGTGGTGACGAGGCCAGGGAGATCGCTCGCATCGCTCATCCGCTCAGCGGCAACGGGTACCTCGTCGGTCTCACGGGGGCGCCGGGGTCGGGGAAGAGCACGCTGACGAGCGCGACCATCGGTCTCCTCCGGTCGCTGCAGCTCGAGGTCGCCGTCCTGGCGATCGACCCGTCGTCACCGTTCACCGGTGGTGCCATCCTCGGTGACCGGGTGCGCATGCAGGACCATGCCACCGATCCCGGCGTGTTCATTCGCTCGATGGCGACGCGCGGCCATCTCGGCGGGCTCTCGCTGGCCACGCCCGAGGCCGCCCGTCTGCTCGACGCCATCGGTCGGCCGTGGACGTTGATCGAAACGGTCGGTGTCGGACAGGTCGAGGTCGAGATCGCCGGTAAGGCCGACACCACCGTTGTCGTGGTCAACCCGGGTTGGGGTGACTCGGTGCAGGCCAACAAGGCCGGCCTGATGGAGATCGCCGACCTCTTCGTGATCAACAAGGCAGACCGCAAAGGCGTCGACGAGACCCGCCGCGACCTCGAGCAGATGCTCGAGCTCTCGGACCTGTCGTCAGGTGTGTGGTATCCCCCGATCCTGCCGGTGGTGGCCACGACCGGTCAGGGCGTCGACGAATACTGGTCGGCGGTGCTCGCCCACCGGGCCGCGATCGAGGCATCGGGCGAGTTGGCCCGTCGTCGCCAGTTCCGAGTCGGAGAAGAGTTGCGCGAGATCGTTGCGCGCCGCCTCGAACAGCGCGCCCGCCAGTTGACCACCGGCGATCGGTGGGACCGGCTCCAGGCCGACGTCGCCCACCATCGCACCGACCCCTGGACCGCTGCCGACGAGATGCTCGAAGGCATCGGCGGCTGACCCCGGCGAGTCGTGAGTCGGGTGTCGCGTTGGGCTCACACCGGGTGGTCGATCGGCGAGTCGTGAGTCGGGTGTCGCGTCGGGCGCGACATCGGGCTCACACCGGGTCGGGCCGACGTTCTGAGATGATCACTGCCAGCGTGGCCAAGACGTCGTCGAAGCGATCGAGGTCGCTCCACCACAGGTCGATGATCTCCCAACCAAGCCGACGGAGACGGCGCTTGCGTGCTGCATCGTGGCGCTGGGCTTCTGGTGTTGCATGCCACTTCCAGCTCTGACATTCGATTCCGATGCGTAGCTCCGGAATTGCCAGATCGAGTTCGGCAATCAGCCGCTTGCCTTCGTAGACCGGGTACTCGTCGATGGTGTCGATGCCGATCTCTGCGAGCAGCCGTGACCCAAGGCGTTGGAACCAACTTCGTGGCAGCGTTCCGTCGACCCGTTCGTTCAGCGCCCGAAGCACACGCCTCGGCGCCGAGCTGCCCTGGCGGTCGTAGCGGGCGACGACCTGGCGGATCCAGGTCGGGCTGACACCGTCGCGAAGGCAACCTTCGAGCGCTCTGACCATCTCCTCAGTCGACAGTTCGGCGAGCTGGATCAAGCACACCGGCACGATGACGGTCGGGATGCCCTCGATCGGGAGTTGGTCGGCACGGTCGAGCACCCGGCTGACATGCACATGCGCGCCCGGGTGAGCATGGCGACGTTGGTGATACCGCAGTGTGATGTGGACCCCGTGGTAGCGGTCCTGTCCGTCGAAGCCATGCAACCTCGCCGCCGTCGAGTGTGACGCCACCCCTCGCGTAGCCAGAGTCGCGACCATCACGCTCTGGTGCCATGTCGCTGGTGTCGAGCGGCTGGTCACCACGCGCTCGTGGTCCCGCTGCCAGATTTCGGCCCCGATGAGCGAGGTCTGTTGTCGCCAAGGCACGCTTCGTCGGACTTGGTTGGTCGACGCGGCTCCGTGCTGAGCCGCCATCAGCAGGTGAATGTCTGGTGGTTGCGAGTCATTGTTCATCACTGCAAAGAGCAACGGTGAAGGGCCGTCAGCGGAATATCGGACCGCACCCCTTTGATGTGAGCCCGATGTCGCGGTGGGCGCGACACCGGGCTCACAGCATGCTGGCGGGCGATGTGATGTGAGTCGAGTGTGGCCGTGGGCGCGATATCGGGCTCGCAGCGGACGGGTGTTGCTGGCGTCGCCGGGGCGGCGCGTAGGGTGAGAACCATGGGAGAACTGGTGCTGGTCGAACGGCGCGACGATGGTGTCGCCGTCGTGACGCTGAACAATCCGAAGGTGAACGCGCTGTCGCAGGCGCTGCTCGCCGAGCTGCGAGCGGTGGCGGAGGAATTGACCGCCAACCCACCGGGTGCCGTCGTGATCACCGGCGGCGAGCGGATCTTCGCGGCCGGCGCGGACATCAGCGAGTTCGGCGACACCGAGCGGGCTGTGCACATCACCGCCGGCTTCCACTCCGCCCTCGATGCGGTCGCCGCGATTCCGCGGTTCGTGATCGCCGCCGTCAGCGGGTACGCACTCGGCGGCGGATGCGAGTTGGCGCTGGCGTGCGATTACCGGATCGGCGGCGAACGGGCGGTGTTCGGGCAGCCCGAGGTCCTGCTCGGGATCATTCCCGGCGGTGGCGGAAGCCAACGGCTACCGAGACTGGTGGGCGCCAGCAAGGCCAAGGAGATCATGATCACCGGCCGTCAGGTCAAGGCTGAGGAGGCCCTGCGGATCGGGCTCGCCGATGAGTTGGTGGCATCCGACGCGCTGCACGAACGGGCAATGACGCTCGCTGCCGAGGTTGCTCTTGGGGCCTTGCAGGCCCAGGCGATCATCAAGAGCGTGGTCGATGCCGGGCTCGATGCGCCCTTGACTACTGCGCTGGATCTTGAACGCCACGCATTCGCCGCCGCGTTCGAAACGGCAGACAGCCAGATCGGTGTACGCAGCTTCTTGGAGCACGGCCCCGGCAAGGCCGAGTTCACCGGCGCCTAGATCGCCGGTGCCTAGTCGGCCCAGGCGACCAGCCCCATCTCCATCGGGCTGATCAGATCGTCGTGACGTGGCACGGCTCGCACCGTGACCCCGTACGGCCCCGCTTCACCGACGGCGTACGCCCCCTCGAACGCGCCGTCGGCTGCGGGTTGCAGCGTGACCGTTGCCGGGGTGGTGACGAACGAGCCGGTCGAGTCGATCGGCCCGTGCAACGCCTGCACGGTGACCTCACCGGCGCCGAGACCGCCGAGCTCGACATGCGCCCGTACCTGTCGCTCGTCGCCCTCGTGCGCTGCCGCGGTGTCGATGTCGAGATCGACCACCTTCACGTCGGCCCATGCACCGCGCACGTGCTGCTTCCAGCGAGACAACGCTTTGCCTCGCGCCGCGTCGTCGCCGAACATCGTGGTCGCGCTGGCCGCCGCCGGCTCGTAGAGCTCGCACGTGTAGTCCCGCACCATGCGCGCCGCAGTGACGCATGGTCCGAGCGAGCGCCAGTTGTCCTTCATCTTGTTGATCCACTGGACCGGGACGCCGTGGGCATCGCGGTCGTAGAACAACGGAACGATCTCGCGCTCGAGCAGGCCGAACAGGCTTGTGGCTTCGCGTTGATCACGGCGACCGAGGTCGGCGTCGTCGTCCGCGGAGGGGATTGCCCAGCCGTTGTTCCCGTCGTAGCACTCGTCCCACCAGCCGTCGAGGCTGCTGCAGTTCAACACTCCGTTGAGCGCAGCCTTCATGCCGCTCGTGCCACAAGCTTCGAGCGGCCGGCGCGGGTTGTTGAGCCACACGTCGCAGCCGTGCAACATGGTGCGGGCGACCGCCATGTCGTAGTCCTGCAGGAACACGACACGACTACCGACTTCGAGTTGGCGGGCAAACAGCTCGATCTCGCGGATCATGTCCTTGCCGGGCTGATCGGCGGGATGGGCTTTGCCGGCGAACACGAACTGCACCGGCCGGTTGGCGTCGAGCAGCAGGCGACGGAGTCGATCGGGCTGCGACAACAGCAGGGTGGCCCGCTTGTACGTGGCGAAGCGGCGGGCGAAGCCGATCGTCAGCGCCTGGGGATCGAGGAGGGCTTCACCGAAGTTCGAACGCACGAACGACACGAGATCGGCGCGCCCCTTCGTCCTCGTTGCCCAGACCTCGGTGGGCGACAACTTGGCGACACCGGCCCACGACGCCGAGTCGGCGCCGTCCCACACCGGCCCGACGCTGTTGGCCAAGAGCTCGGCGACACCGTCGCTGACCCACGTGTGGGCGTGCACGCCGTTGGTGATGGCCCCGATCGGCACTTCCTCGACCGTGACGTCGGGCCACATGCCGCAGAACATCTCGCGGCTGACCGCGCCGTGGAGCTGGGCGACGCCGTTGCTTCGCCCGGCGAGGCGCAGGCCCATCACGGCCATGTTGAAGCGATCGTCGTCGGGCTCGTCGGGCCGGCGACCGACCGCCATCAGTTCGTCGAACTCGACGCCCATCGATGCTGCGAGCCGGGTGAAGTACTTCTCCATCAGATCGCGGGGGAAGCGGTCGATGCCGGCAGGCACCGGGGTGTGGGTGGTGAACACGCCACCGGCGCGCACGACCTCGATCGCCTCGACGAACGTGAGCCCGGATTCGATCAATTCGCGAATCCGTTCGAGGGACAAGAACCCGGCGTGGCCCTCGTTGGTGTGGAAGACCTGTGGCTGCAACCCGAGGGCTCGCAGCGCCCGCACACCGCCGATGCCGAGCACCATCTCCTGTCGCAGCCGGTGCTCGATGTCGCCGCCGTACAGGCGATTGGTGATCGCCGCGATCTCGGGGGCGTTGGTGTCGACGGCCGCGTCGAGCAGGTACAGGTTGATCCTGCCGACGGTGACCTGCCACACGTTGAGCCGGGCGATGTCGTCACCCATCTCGACCGAGACCTGCACGCCCGTCGGCGTCAGTGCCAGGCTGTGCGGGTCGAGGCGGGGGAACCGCTCCTCCTGGTAGCCGTCGGCGTTGAGCCGCTGCCTGAAGTAGCCCTCGGCGTACAGCAGCCCGATCGCAACGAGCGGCAGCCCGAGATCGGAGGCTGCCTTCAGGTGGTCGCCGGCGAGGATGCCCAGCCCGCCGGAGTACTGCGGCAACGTCTCGGTCAGCCCGAACTCGGGCGAGAAGTAGGCGATGAGCTCCAGCGGGCTGTCGGGCCGCCCCTGGAACCAGCGTGGTTCGGTCGTCGCCTGGGCCAGCCGTTCGGCCGCGGCATCGGTCAGTGCGACGGTCTCGGGATCCGCCGACAGCTCTGCCCAGCGGCCGGCGCTGATGCCGGCGATGAGGCGCAGCGGGTCGTGACCACTTGATTGCCACAGCGCCGGATCGAGTCGGGCGAACAGGGCCTGGGTCTGGCGATCCCACGTCCAGTGGATGTTGTTGGCCAGCGAACCCAGCTCGGCCAGGCGCGGCGGGATCGCCGGAACGACGTTGAACTGGCGGACGGCACGCATTCGGGCGAGTTTAGTCGGGCCGGGTCCGAGGCCACATGGCCGCTGACTCAGCCGCGCTTGGCCTTGCTGTACACGCCGAGGGTGGTCGCCGCAATCGCGTCCCACGTGTACCGGCCCGCCAGCAGCGATGCTGCTTTCGTGCGCATGCCATCGGCCACGTCCGGGTGGTTCAGCACCTCGGCGATGCAGTTGGCCAGCGCGACGTGATTGCCGGGCTCGAAGAGCACACCGGCACCGGTGCCCTCGACGATCTCGGCGAGACCGCCCGTCCGAGCGACGATCGTCGGCGCGCCCGCCGCCATGCCCTCGAGGGCGACGATCCCGAACGGTTCGTACAGCGACGGGATCACCACGCAGCTCGTGCGTTGCAGCAGGCCCTTCAGCTCGACGTCGGGCACGTAACCGGCGAGCTGAACGAGGTCGCCGACGCCCTCCATGTCGATCTGGGTCTGGAGCTCGGCCAGGTAGCTGCCACGCCCGGCGATCACGCAGCGGACGCCGGGGAAGCGGTGCCGGAGGTGGCCGATCGCCCTGGTGAGCACCTGGAATCCCTTCTCGTACTGGATGCGTCCCCAGGCGACGACCAGCTGCTCGCTGCGATCCTGCTGCGCTGTGGTCGGCGATAGCCATTGACCGATGTCGATGCCGTTCGGCACCAGGTTGACCTTCTCCGAGGGAAGCTCGAACCCGTCGGTCACTTCGCGGACCATGAATCGGGAACAGGCGATCACCTGCTGGGCCTGGAACGTCAACCACCACTCGACTGCATTGATCGCGGCAGGGGTGCCCTGGGGGACGTACCCGCCGTGGCGTCCGCGCTCGGTGGCGTGGATCGTGGCGACCAGAGGCACACCCCACAGTGCCCGTAGGGTGTCGGCCGACCAAGCGACCAGCCAGTCGTGGGCATGGATCACCTGTGGCCGCCAGGCACCGAGGCGCGCCGCCAACTGCGTGAGGTGGTGGTTCGCCGATGCCATGCGGGCAACGAGGTAGTCGTCGGGGAGCCACGGCAGGTCGGCGTTGGCGCGCAGCACGCGGACGCCCTCCATCATCTCGTCGTCGCCGACCTTCGGATGGTCGAGGCTGAACACCACGACGTCGTGTCCGGCACGCGCCATGGCGCGGGCAAGACCATCGACGTGCGCGGCGATGCCTCCGACGACCCGAGGCGGGTACTCCCACGACAACATCAGGATGCGCATCAGTGGTTGACCGTAGTCGCCGGTGTCGTCACGTACGCTTCCGTCGTGCTGCTCGGTGAACACGACCTCCACTTCTTCGGCGAAGGGACGCACCGACGCCTGTGGCAGTGGCTCGGCGCGCACTCGTTGTCGACCGGCGGTGTGCAGTTCGCGGTGTGGGCGCCGAACGCCAAATCGGTGCGCGTCGTCGGCGATTGGGACGGTTGGGTCGACGGAGACGTGTTGACACCGCAGGGGAAGTCGGGCGTGTGGGCGGGCGTAGCCAAGTCGGCGGCGATCGGGTACCGCTACAAGTTCGCCGTGGAGTCGGCAAACGGCAGCGTGATGATGAAGGCCGACCCGATGGCGTTCGAGACCGAGTGCCCACCTGCGACCGCCAGCGTCGTAGCGGCACCGAGCGCCCATGCGTGGAACGACGATTCGTGGATGTCGACTCGAGGGCATGGGCCCGGTCAGCCGCTGCGGATCTACGAGATGCACCTCGCCTCGTGGCGTCACGGCGTGTCGTCGTACCGCGAACTGGCCCACCAGGTCGCCGACCACGTCGGCGCCATGGGTTTCACGCATGTCGAGTTGCTGCCGGTCGCCGAGCATCCGTTCGGCGGTTCGTGGGGCTACCAAGTGACCGGGTACTACGCACCGACAGCGCGCTTCGGTACGCCCGACGACTTCCGGGCGTTCGTCGACGAGTTGCACCAGCGCGGCATCGGCGTGATCCTCGACTGGGTTCCGGCCCACTTCCCACGCGACGAGTGGAGCCTGGCCCGGTTCGACGGCACCAAGCTCTACGAACACTCCGACCCTCGCCAAGGCGAGCACCCCGATTGGGGAACGCTCGTGTTCAACTACGGCCGTCACGAGGTGCGCAACTTCCTGATTGCCAACGCGTTGTACTGGCTGCAGGAGTTCCACATCGACGGGTTGCGCGTCGACGCCGTGGCCAGCATGTTGTACCTCGACTACTCGCGTGGTCCGGGTCGATGGGTGCCGAACAAGTTCGGTGGGCGAGAGAACCTCGACGCGATCAGCTTCCTCCGGCAACTGAATGCGACGATCAGCGACGATGCACCGTCGACGATGATGATCGCCGAGGAGAGCACGGCGTGGCCGAAGGTGACCGATGCGATCGAGCACGGCGGCCTCGGGTTCACACACAAGTGGAACCTCGGCTGGATGCACGACACGTTGGGGTACGCCAGCACCGACCCGGTGCATCGTCGGTGGCATCACCGTGAGTTGTCGTTCGGTCTGTTGTACGCGTTCAGCGAACGGTTCGTCCTGCCAATCAGTCACGACGAGGTCGTGCACGGCAAAGGCAGCTTGCTCGCCAAGATGCCCGGCGACGACTGGCAGAAGTTCGCCAACCTCCGCGCCATGTTCACCTGGATGTGGGCGATGCCGGGCGCACCACTGGTGTTCATGGGGGCCGAGCTGGCCCCCTGGACCGAGTGGAACGATGCCGGCGGGTTGCCGTGGCACCTGCTCGATCACGCCTCGCATCGCGGTGTGCGCGACCTGCTCACCGATCTCAACCGAGTGGCTACGCAATGGCGATCGCTGTGGGAACGAGACCACGAGCCGACCGGTTTCCAGTGGCTCGACGCCGATGATGCGCTGCACTCGGTTTTCGCCTTTCTGCGCTGGGGGTACGCCGGTGGCGAGGCGGTCGCATGCGTGGCCAACTTCACTCCCGTCCCTCGTCCGGGTCACCGTGTCGGACTGCCATGGCCCGGCGAGTGGAAGGTGCTGCTCGACTCCGACAGCGGCCTGTTCGGTGGTTCCGGTTATCGAGGTGAGGTCGCCACCGTTTCGTCGACCACCGAGAACACCTGGCAAGGTCAACCATCGTCGGCGGTGTTCGATCTGCCACCCCTCGGTGTCGTGCTGCTGGGAGCGGCTCGCCCGTGATCGGAGCCCGTTGACAACAGCACTGCGCGATCCACGCATGCGCCCCGTCATCATCGCCAGCATCACCCTCGGTCTCGCAGTGGGAGTCTTCTCCGTCGCCTTCGGTGTCGGTGCGGTCAGCGCGGGCGCTTCCGTCGCCCAGGCCTGCGTGATGTCGCTGCTCGTGTTCACCGGTGCCACGCAGTTCTCGGCGGTCAGCGTGATCGGTGCCGGCGGCTCGACGTCGGCAGCGCTGGGCGGGGCGCTGTTGTTGGCAGCGCGCAACGGTGTCTACGGGCTGACGATGTCGCGACGGCTGTCGGGCTCGCTCGGGCGACGGCTGGTCGCCGCCCAATTGACCATCGACGAGTCGACTGCGATGTCGGCCGCGCAGGCCGAGCCCGATGCGCAGCGCGCCGCCTTCTGGATCACGGGAGTGAGCATCTACGTCTTCTGGAACCTCGGGACGCTGATCGGTGCGTTGGCCGGCTCGGCGATCGATCCGCAGAAGTTCGGGCTCGACGCGGCGTTCCCCGCCGCATTCGTCGCCATGGTGTGGCCCCTGCTGCACAACGCCCGTGGCCGGTTGGCGGCTGGGTTCGGCGCACTGATCTGCGTGGCATTGATCCCATTCATGCCGGTCGGGATCCCGATCCTGTGTGCGGCGTTGGCAGTGCTGGTCGGTGTGCCGCGATGACGTGGACTCTCGTGTTCCTGTTGGCGGGAGGCTCGTACTTCTTCAAGGTCCTCGGTCTGGTCGTGATCGGTGATCGCCCGCTGCCGCCGGTCCTCGAACGATGCCTGGCGCTGATCCCTGCCGCGCTGATCCCCGCGCTCATCTTCAAGGACACCTTCAGTATCGGCCAGCACCTGCAGCTCGATGCTCGCGCCGCCGGCGTGGGGGCAGCGGTGATCGCCGCTTGGAGGCGAGTGCCACTGATCCTGGTGATCGTGATCGGCGCAACGGTCACCGCGATCGTGCGAGGTCTTGGCTAGCCGTTGCCGGCGCGCTGCTCGACGATCGTCTTCAGCTGCCGAAGGTTGCGTTTCCAGATCGCCCGCAGGACGACCTTGCCACCGACCAGCGCGCCGAGCGGCCCGCCCAGCCACCAGGGGAACGTCAGCGACTCTTCCCAGCGGAACCGAGTGCGGCGACCGAAGTCGATCGGTGTCAGCGTGAACTTGCCGGTACCGGTGACCACGCCGACGTGACGGACCCCCATGGTCGAGTCGGGGACCCATTCGGTGATCTCCATGTGATCAACGAGCGCGAACGGGCCGACCTTGGTATCACACAAGAAATCGGTACCGACGCCACGGGTTTGATCACTCTGGAATCGGATGGCGACAGCATCGTGCATCCACTCGACGTGATCCTCGACCGGTTCGACCGTCTGCCACACCTCGGCGGGTGACGCCGAGATCTCGATGGCCACGCTGAGGCGAGACACGCAGGCGCGGATCAGGCTTTGACGGACTGGCGGCGCAGCTGGGCAGCGGCGACCTCCGGCGGCACGATGTTGAGCATCACGCCTGTGCCGCGCTCGAACCCGGCTGTCGTGACCAGCTTTGGCCACAGGTGCACGTGCCAGTGGAATGCACCGTTGTAGTGGTGCGGCGCAGTGTGAAAGCCGATGTTGTACGAGATGTCGCCGTGCGTTTCGCGCAACACTTCGATCGCGTCGCGGATGGCCCGACCGACCGACGCCAACGATGAGTCACTGGCATCGGTGAGATGCAGTTCGTGATTGCGCGGGATGATCAGCAGTTCGTACGGCGAGCCACTCCAGTAGGGGCAGACGCAGACGACGTCGTCGTTGGCGAACAACACTCGCTCGCCCTCACCGATCTCGGCCTCGATCGTCGCGCACAGGATGCAACCACCTTCGAAGCGACTGAACGCCCGCTGCTCTTCGAGCAACTCACCCGGCACGAATGGCAACCCCAACAACTGTCCATGGGGATGGGCGATCGATGCGCCTGCCTCGCGACCGTGGTTGATGATGGCCTGTGTGTATCGAACGTTCGGCGTGGCCGCGTGCTCGAGGAAACGGCGCTTCAGCACCAGCATCAGCTCGGCGGCATCGGCATCGTTGATGGCGTGGATGCCGGCGTTGTGGTCGCGGGTCAACACGAACACTTCATGCGTGCCACTGGCCTCGGCCTCGACGTGCACCGGGCCACGGTGGTGCACCGCAAACGGCTCGTCGCCATCGAACGCCGGGTACAGGTTGGGGATGACCCGCATTCGCCACGTGCCGCCCTTGTCGACGGTCTCCAGCGCGGGCAACGTGATCTCTTCGTTGCCGGGACAAAAAGGGCAGGGGCGATCAGGATCGGCTTCGACCTGGGCGACACGGGGTGCGAAATCGGTAGGGCGCTCAGCACGCTCGGACACGATCGTCACCCACCGCCCGGTGAGGGGATTGAGACGCAGTTGACTCACAGCAACACTCAGCTTAGAAGGTTGCACCTGGTTCGGCGCGGACGGGACTGTGAATTGTGCGATACACGCTGATGTGGCGTGGACTGTCGGCGGTGAACGGCGCGCCCTCCGCGTCTTCCCATCGATCGGCGAGACGAAATCCAGACGAAGCCGCCATCGCGTCGAGTTGTTCGACGGTCGCGTAGCGAATTGCCCATGGTCGCATTCGGACCCCGCCCGACCCACTGAATGAGATGTACTGACCTTGAGCGGTCTGGCTGACGTCGTCGTGCGTGGTCACGCTCAACACCACCGAGTCGACGGTCATCGAGCGAACCTCGACCGACGAACCCGCGTGCGGTTCGGGAACGAACGCCTCGATCACGAACGCCGCGCCCGGGGCGAGACGTTGAGCCACGGCGGCGAAGCATGCCAGCTGGCGGGCTTCGCTGAGCAGGTTGAAGAAGGTGTTGAAGGCCACGAACACCAGCGCGAACGGACCGGGTGGTTGATCGTCGACCATGTCGCCGGTGCAGACAGTGACTGATCCGTGCGGGTCGCGTTCGGCCAGGTTGGACAGCATCGCTGCACTGGCATCGAGGCCGACCACCGGCACTCCTGTGGCGGCCAACGGAATGGCCAATCGGCCGGTTCCGACACCCAACTCGAGCACGGGCAACGGCGCGCCGTCGCGGGCAAGCTCGGCGAGCAGTTCGACGGTTGCGTCGACATCGGTGATGTGCTGGTACCAATCGTCGTAGACGTCGGCGAAGGCGTCGCCGTACGTCGAGTGGTCGTAGCCATCCATCGCACCATCTTCGACCACAACCGACGTCGGCGGCCAATGGGCGGGCGGCCACTAGCCTGGCAGTCGTGCACGACGGCTACACCTACCTCGACCACGCCGCGACGACGCCGATGCGTGCCGGCGCGGTCGCGGCGATGCTTCCGTTCCTCAGCGAGCAGTTCGCCAACCCGTCGGGGTCGCACCGCTTCGCCCGTCAGGTGCGCAAGGCGATCGACGAGGCGCGCGACGACGTGGCCGAAGTGATCGGCTGCCAACCCGGCGAGGTGATCTTCACGAGCGGCGGCACCGAGGCCGACAACACCGCAATTTTCGGCACAGTCGATCGTTCGGGCGGCCTCGCCGTGTGCCCGGCAGTCGAGCACCACGCCGTGCTGCATGCCGTCGAGGCTCGACACGGGTGCGTCGTCGGTGTCGACGCGGCCGGACGCGTGGATCTCGAGGCGCTCGCTTCGACGCTCGCGTCCGCGCCCACCAACATTTCGATCGTCAGTGTGATGGCGGTCAACAACGAGGTCGGAACCATCACCGACCTCGCCGAGGTGGCCGCTGTCGTGCGCCGCGCCGCTCCTGAGGCAGTCGTGCACACCGACGCGGTGCAGGCGGCAGCGTGGCTCGACCTCCGCACCATCACGCCGCATGTGGATCTGTTGTCGCTGTCGGCGCACAAGTTCGGCGGCCCGAAGGGCGTGGGTCTGCTGGTTGCCCGGGCCCGTTCCGAGTTCACACCCATGTTGATCGGCGGTGGCCAGGAGCGGGAGCGCCGCAGTGGCACCCACAACGTGGCCGGGATCATCGCGATGACCGCTGCGTTGCGCGCCACCGACACCGAGCGCCACGACGAGAACCAGCGTCTTGCGAGGCTTCGCGACGAGCTCGTCGACGGGCTGCAGGCTGAGCTCGAAGACGTGCACGAGACCGTCGACCGAGGGCGCAAGGTGGCCGGCTCGGCTCACGTGTGCATCGACGGGATCGAGAACGAGGCCCTGTTGTACCTGCTCGACGAGGCCGGTGTCTGCGCCAGCGCGGCGTCGGCGTGCGCCAGTGGGGCGATGGAGCCGTCGCACGTGTTGGCAGCGATGGGGGTTCCGCACGAGCGCGCTCGCGGTGCGCTGCGCCTGACGCTGGGTCGCACCACCACACGAGACGACATCGCGAGGGCGACGACGGCGATCGTCGACGCTGTGCGGCGGCTGCGCAAGGGGCGCGCAGCGTGAAGGTGCTCGTCGCCCTCAGTGGTGGAGTCGATTCGTCGGTCGCTGCAGCCGAACTCATCGACGCCGGTCACGACGTCGTTGGTATCACCATGCGTCTGTGGGGAGGCGAAAGCGACACCGGCTGTTGCTCGGTTGCCGACGTCGACGATGCTCGCCGTGTTGCCCAGCAACTCGACATCGATCACCTCGTGTTCAACTTCACCGACGATTTCCAGGCGCACGTCGTCGATCCCTACGTGCAAGCACATCGCCAAGGGTTGACCCCGAACCCATGTATCGAGTGCAACCGCCACTTGAAGTTCGACCGGCTCAGCGAGCGCGCCGATCTGCTCGGGTTCGATGCCATCGCCACGGGTCATCACGCCCGAGTCGAGGCCATCGGTGATCGGTACTTCGTGCACCGCGGGGCCGACCCGGCGAAGGATCAGAGCTACGTGGTGCACATGCTCCCTCAGCGCGAGCTGCGCCGCACGATGTTCCCGGTCGGCCACCTCACCAAAGCCGAGGTGCGCGACCGCGCAGCAGCGCTCGGCCTGCGAACCGCATCGAAGCCCGATAGTCAGGACGTGTGCTTCATCACCCAGACCGGTGGGCGCGAGACGTTCCTCGGTGCACGCATCCCCTTCCGGAAGGGAACAGTCGTCGACGTTGCCGGCGCGGTGCTGGGCGAGGTGCCGGCGATCGAGATGGTCACATTGGGGCAACGCCGCGGTATCGGCTTGCCGGGTGGTGGGCCGAAGCGGTACGTCACGGCGATCGACCAGGCGACGTCGACCGTCGTCGTCGGCGACGAGGTAGATCTCGATGTCGCCGGTTTGACGGTGCGCGACGTCGTGTGGGCCGACGCGTCGTACTCCGGCGAGGTCATGGTGCAATGCAGTGCCCACGGCGTCGCCATCCCGGCGCAGATCGACGAGTCCAAGGTGCGTTGGTACCGCCCGCAACGGCGCGTTGCGCCGGGCCAGAGCGTCGTGTTCTTCGATCCCACCAACCAGTACGTCATCGGCGGCGGCATCGCCGCGTAGCTCGGGCCGGTCGATCGAACCCGTTGCGTGCGGCCCGCAAAACGGCTCCGGGGCGGCTGGGGGAGATGATGAACGATTGCACGTGCAGCGCCCTGCCCCGCGGCGAATCCTTGGTAGGCGCCAACAGCGCGTTGATCATCGAATGCATCCTCACCTCGACCGCGTGGCCAGTGGCCGGCCCGGTGAAGTCGGCGGCCTCGGTGCCCGCTGGGGCTAACTCGAGCCCGACCACTTGCAGGCGCGGCACCATCAACGTCTCGGCCAAGACGACCTGATCGTGCACGACCACGCCAGCCGGGACCAGCACGATCCACCGCCGCGACAACGTGTGGAACCGCGGTAACAGCAGCCACGTCAGCAGCACGCAGATCACCGCAACGAGCCCACCGATCGCCCAGTTCCTCGAGGCGAGCAACAGTGGGGCGGAGACGATCGCAGCGGTCCAGATCAACCCGGCCACGGCGACAGGTGGCAGGAAGGCTGCCGGCGGGCGGAGCAGGAATCGCTGCTCGTCGCCGTACGCCGAGGCCTGCGCGCATCGCTGGCCGAACTCGGCGCCTCCGATGAGCAATCCGGCGATCAGGGCGCAGGCAGCGAACGCCGCTCCCGGTGCGGGTGCGGCCCCGTCGATCCAACTGACGGCAGCCGCGCCGCAGGCCAGCGCGTTGACCATGCGGATGATCGTGAGACCGAACGTCGAGGGAACGACGAGCGCGACAACCCCGACTCCCCACGCCGACCAACCAACGATGGCGACGACCACACGCACTGCCGACGACCGACCGTCGAGCGCGTCGCCGATCGACCATGCACCGATGATGCCGACCGCGAGCCAGACCACCCGCGGTCCCCACGTGCCGGTCAGCGCTTCGATGACACCTGATCCGCCAGCATTCATGGGCCAAGACTTGCCGATTCGCACGTCGTTTGGCCAGTGAGCCGCGATGATGGGTTCGGCTCGTGTGCCGGCGACCGCGAGTGGAACGATGTCGCCCAGGGAGTCAACCGGGGTGAATCGTGCACAGCTACCAAGTGGCATCGCCACAGGGATCGGCAGCCTTCCTCACCGCGACGCCGCTGCCGCTGCCGAGTTCGTGCTGACCACGCTGGAACTGCCGGCGATTCCGACGCTTCCGAAGCGGTCTCCCGCCGAAGGGATGATCCCGCAAGGCCTGGTCGGGCTGGCGGGGATCACCGTTGGTCAATACGGCAGCATCGCCTTCGATGCCGGCAGCTTCGACCCCGATGCCCCGGTCATCACCGATCTCCAGCACGATGCGTTCGGTGGGTGGCGCGCGTTCCTCGCTGCCGCGCAAGGTCGGCGTGCCCCCGTCAAATGGCAGTTCGTCGGGCCCGTCACGCTTGGACTGGCCTTGGTCCGCGCCGGGCTCAGCAGCCAGGTCGCATTCGATGTGTCGGTGCGCGCGGTCCGCTGTCGCGTCCGACAATTGGTCGACCACGTCGCCACGGCCCTGCCGGGCTGTCGCCAGGTGGTGTTCATCGACGAGCCGACCCTCGACGAACTGATGGGCGCCGGGTTTCCGATAGCCCCCGACACGGCGATCGATCTCGTCTCTGCGGCGCTGGCGGCAATCGAGCCGGTTGCGGTCACAGGCCTGCACGTGTGCGCCACCGCCGACATCGCATCACTCGTGTCCATCGGACCCGACGTGTTGTCGGTGCCTGTCGACCTCCGACTGCTCGACTCTGCGGGCTACCTGGCCAGATTCATCAGCGATGGTGGCACGATCGCTTGGGGTGCCGTACCGACCGACGGTCCGATCGCGACGTCCGCGGAGCGGCCGTGGCGCAAGTTGAGTGAGTTGTGGTGCGAACTCGTGAAGCGGGGGGCCGATCCGGCACAGCTCCGAACGCAATCGATCATCACGCCCGAATGCGGCCTCGCGACGCACACTCCATCGGTCGCCGAACGTGTGCACCGGGTCGCCGCCGAGATCAGCGAGCGGGTGAGGGATCAGGCCAGTGCGACGCGCTTCTCACTCGGTGCGTAGCTGCTTACACTCGCACGCATGACCGAGCCCGCCGACCTTGCCGCTCGCGCTGCGGACCTCCGTCGGCGGGTCGCGTATCACAACGAGCGCTACCACACCCTCGACAGCCCCGAGATCGCCGATGCCGACTACGACCTCCTCGTTCGTGAGCTGCTGAGCCTGGAGCGCGAACACCCCGACCTGGTAACGGCCGATTCGCCGACAACCCAGGTTGGCGCAGCCCCGATGTCGGCCACGTTCGCGCCCGTCGTGCACCGGGTTGCGATGACCAGTCTCGACAACGCGATGGACGAGGCCGAGTTGGCACTGTGGGGTGAGCGCGTCGCACGCGGCCTCGCCGGTGCACCAGCCACATTCGTCTGCGAGTTGAAGATCGACGGCCTGGCGATGAGCCTGCGCTACGAGCGCGGCGAGTTCGTGCAGGCTGCCACCCGCGGCGACGGGCGCGTCGGTGAGGACGTGACGGCCAACGTGGCGACCATCGCCGCGCTCCCCAAGCGTCTCGCGAAGGGTGCCCCCGAAGTGGTCGAGGTGCGCGGCGAGGTCTACATGCCGATTGCCAGCTTCGACGCGCTCAACGAGCGCGCCGCTGCCGCCGGGCAACCGCATTTCGCCAATCCGCGCAACGCCGGTGCCGGCAGCCTGCGACAGAAAGATCCGCGCGTCACCGCCAGCCGCGAGCTGAGCTTCTGGTGTTACCAGCTCGGGGAGGTGGTCGGTGGACCAGAGTTCACCAGCCATCACGAGACGCTGGAGTTCCTCGGCAATCTCGGCTTCCCGGTGAACCCCGAGGTCCGCATGGTCGACGACCTCGCCGGCGTCTATGC
This sequence comes from Ilumatobacteraceae bacterium, assembly GCA_039931555.1. Classification (GTDB taxonomy): domain Bacteria; phylum Actinomycetota; class Acidimicrobiia; order Acidimicrobiales; family Ilumatobacteraceae; genus JAENVT01. The sequence continues at coordinate 51,371 of JBDTRP010000022.1, forward strand.
GTTTGCCGCACACTGGCAGGAACACCGTCACGATCTGCCGTACGAGATCGACGGCGCCGTCGCCAAGATCGACCAGCTGGCATTGCGCGAACTCCTCGGCTTCACGTCACGGGCGCCCCGTTGGGCCATCGCGTTCAAGTTCCCGCCCGAGGAGCGCACAACACTTCTCCGAGACATCCAGGTCTCGGTCGGGCGCACCGGGCGCACTACGCCGTTCGCGGTCCTCGACCCGGTGTTCGTCGGCGGCTCGACGGTTCGCATGGCCACGTTGCACAACGAAGACCAGGTTCGCGCCAAGGACGTGCGCCCCAGTGACACGGTGATCGTGCGCAAGGCCGGTGACGTGATCCCCGAGGTGGTCGGGCCGATCCTGTCGCTGCGCCCGGAAGGGAGTCAGCCATGGCAGTTCCCGAAGATCTGCCCGTGCCCGCTGGCGACGGAGCTGGTGCGCCTCGAGGGCGAGGCAGACACTCGCTGCATCGAGCCGGCCTGCCCATATCAACGAGATCAGCGGGTGATCTACTTCGCGTCGCGTGGTGCGATGGACATCGAAGGCCTCGGCGAGCGGACCGTCTTCCAACTCAGCGATGCCGGGCTCATCAGCGACCCCGCCGACATCTACTCGCTGACGGCGGAGCAGTTGCTCGGCCTCGAAGGCTTCGCGGCGATCAGCGCGGACAAGTTGCTGGCTGCGGTCGAGGGTTCGAAGACCCGGGCGTTGCCCAAGTTGCTGACAGCGTTGGGGATCAAGGGACTCGGTCCGTCGGCCAGCGAAGCGCTGAGCCTTGCCTTCGGGACCCTCGACTCGATCCTGGCTGCCGACGAGCCGACTCTGGCGACGACCGACGGCGTTGGCCCGGTGATCGCCGGCTCGATCTGCCGGTGGTATGCCATCGACGCCAATCGGGTTTTTGTCGACAAGCTGCGACTCGCCGGCGTCGAGTTCGGCAAGGTCGAGGTCAGCCGGCTCGCCCCGGTGTTGACCGGCAAGGCCGTTGTCGTGACGGGAACGCTGGAGCGCTACACGCGCGAGGAGGCCGAAGCGGCGATCAAGGCCCGTGGTGGAAAGAGCCCCGGCAGCGTCAGTGCCAAAACATTTGCGGTCGTGGTGGGGGAGTCGCCAGGTGCCAGCAAGGTCACCAAGGCGCAAGAGCTGGCAGTGCCGGTGCTCGACGACGATGGCTTCGACCACCTGCTGGCGACGGGCGAACTGCCTGACTAGAAGATCGAGAACGTCCAGGTGTACGACTGCGACTTCTGGCGCGACTCGAGCACCTTCCAGTAGATCACCGTCGCGGTGTGCGTGCCCTGGGTGAACGATTCGATCTTGGCTCCCTTGACCGGGACGAACGTGAGCGTGGCGTTTCCCCGCTCGTAGATGGTCGTCGGAGGGAGCGTGACCTGCTGCCCGCCAGGACCGCCTTTGAGGTCGTTCGGATCGACGGTTTCCAATTCGATGTCGTCGATCACCAGCACACCGGTGTAACCCGGCAGCAGATCGACGAAGACCGCGGTTTGCGACGGCACACGCACTGCGCCGCGGACTGGATCGATGTTCTCGATGGTGGAAGGGAGAGCCAACGCCTTGCGCCCCGTGATCGATGATTGGAAGCCGAGGATCACCATCACGATCCCCGCAGCGATCACCAGACTGACCATGAGGAGCCGCCGCTGGTGGCTGTCGAGGTGCGGCCTGTTCATGCTCACCATTCTTCCGTCGCCGCGCCGATTTCGCACATGAACGCTCTCTGCGCCCGTCTCGCGGTAGCGTTCAGTACCCCATGACATTGATGGATACACAGTTCAACGGTCGGGTCGTGGCGGGTCGCTACAAACTCGGGCCTCGCCGCGGCAGTGGTGTCGACGCGGCCGTTTTCGATGCCTTTGACCTGGTGGAACAGTGTGTCGTGGCGATCAAGGTGGTTCATCCTGATCTCAGCTCGGGCGAAGGCTTCGAGCGCGCGTTCCGCATCGCCGCTGAACAGGGTGCGTCGATCAAACACCCGAACATCGCCGAGATCTATGACTGGGGCGCCGACGTCTGGAACGACCGCAAGGCGATGTACGTGATCGTCGAGCATCTCGGTGGCGGGAGCCTGCGCGAGTACCTCGACCGAGGCCGCACGTTGTCGCCGTCGCAAGCCCTGATGGTCGGTCTCGAAGCCTGCAAGGCGCTCGATGTCGTGCATCGACACGGACTCGTCCATGGTGACATTCGTCCGTCGACGTTGGTGTTCGGCGACGATCAACGGCTGCGGATCACCGATGTTGGCCTGGCCAACGTCGTGGGTGAAGCACTGTGGACCGACCGTGCCAATGTCAGCAACGCGTTGGCGATGTACGCACCACCGGAGTTGGCCGAGTATGGGCGACGAGGCCCGAAGGGCGATGTCTATTCGCTCTGCCTGACCATGTTGGAATCGATGTCGGGGTCGGTGCCGTTCGTCGGCGACTCGACGGTCGCCACGCTGTCGAACCGCATCGGCCGGCTGATGCCGGTCTCGGCAGATCTGGGTCCGCTGGCGGCCGTGCTCGAACGCGCCGGTCGCCCGTTGCCCGACGACCGGTACTCGGCTGCCGAGTTCGGCCGGGCCCTGGTGCAGGCTGCCGAGAAGCTGCCTCGCCCTGCGCCGATCAGCCTGCCCAACTCGGGCATGTTCGGCGACTCGTCTGGCGCCATCAGTCGACCCACGCTTCCGCCGCCGGCGCCGACGGCCATGCCACGCCAGCCACCGTTGCTGGTGACCACCGAGTATGTCCCCACCAGTGACGAGATGGTGTCGGCGGGATCCCGACCTGGCCCAGCGCCGGTCGACGTCGAAGAGGATGCAGACAAGTCGCGGCGAGGTCGCCGCTGGGTCGCTTGGCTCGTGCCGCTCATGCTGCTGCTCGCCGCCGCGGCCGGCGGCGTTGCCTACATCGCCACGAAGGATCACACCAATACCTATCAGGTGCCCCACCTCGTCGGGCTGGCGGAGGCAGAGGCGCTGAACCAGATCTCCGGGTTCGACTGGGACACCGTGGTCACTCGCGAGGCCAGCGAGACCGTACCGATCGGGGTGGTCATCCGCACCCAACCCGGTGAGGCCACGTCACTTGCCCAACGGCAGCCGTTCCAACTCATCGTCAGCACCGGTCCGGCTCCGCGACCGCTGCCCGATCTCGTCGGGCTGACCCTCGAACAAGCGACAGCCGGCCTCGCCCAACTCGACCTGGTCCTGCAGCAAGCCGATCCGGTGTTCGACGAGACCGTACCGGCAGGCGTCGTCGTGAGCTGGATGGTGCCCGAACAGCCGGGCCTGAAAGCCGGCGACACGGTCACGCCAAAGACCACGGTGTCGGTCGTGCTGTCGCTAGGCCCGCAGCCGCGGGTCGTGCCCGATCTCAGCGGGTTGACACCGGATCAGGGCACCGCCACGCTCGCCGAACAGGGACTGGTGCTGCTGCAACTCGAACCGGAGTTCAGCGATTCGGTGGCTGCTGGCCTCATCATCCGCCAAGACCTGCCCGTCAACACCCAGGTCGACCCCGGGGCCGTCATCAGCGTGGTCATCTCCAAGGGTCCAGACCTCGTTGCCGTTCCGCCGCTGGCGAACCTCACGTTGCAACAAGCGACTGACACGTTGTCGGGTGCAGGCCTCACTGTCGGCGCGGTCACCGGCAACGTCGACGGCGTGCTCGTCGCTGCGAAGTACCAAGGCGTCGACGTGTTGCCGGCCCAGCTGCTTCCTCGCGGGTCGGCGATCGACGTCGCTTTCTTCTAGAAATTCACTGCCGCCGAGGTCGATGGCTAGCGTGCCTTCGTCTGGAGGAGGATGGCATGGGATCGCTTGACGGCCGAGTGGCAATCATCACCGGAGCCGGACGCGGCATCGGTCGAGAGCACGCCCTGCTGTTCGCCCGCGAGGGCGCTCGGATCGTCGTCAATGATCTCGGTGGCGCCAACGACGGCACAGGCACCGATTCCACCCCGGCGCAGATGGTCGCCGAGGAGATCAAGGATCTCGGCGGTGAAGCGATCGTCAACGGCGACGACGTCGCCGACTGGCAGGGCGCGCAACGGCTGATCAACAGTGCGATCGAGGCCTTCGGCGATCTCGACATCCTGGTCAACAACGCGGGCATCCTGCGCGACCGCGTGATCGTCAACATGACCGAAGAGGAATGGGATGCGGTGATCACCGTGCACCTGAAGGGCCACTTCGCCCCGACGCGTTGGGCTGCGGCGTACTGGCGCGAGCAGCACAAGGCCGGGCACGGCCGACCGCGCAACCTCGTGCACACGTCGAGCACCTCCGGGTTGTTCGCCAACCCGGGCCAGAGCAACTACGGCGCGGCCAAGACCGGCATCGCCACGTTCAGCCAGATCGCCGCGAAGGAACTCATCCGCTACAACGTGAAGAGCAACACCATCGCCCCCGGGGCGCGTACCCGGCTGACGCTGGCGACACCGGGTCTCGATCAGATCATGAAGCCTGCCGAGGGTGGCTTCGATCAATGGGATCCCGCCAACATCTCACCGCTGGTCGCCTATCTGGCGACGGCCGACTGCAAGTTCACCGGCGAGACGTTCTTCGTGCAAGGTGGCCATGTCACCCTGATCGAAAGCTGGGCACGTGGCGCCTCGGTCGACCGCGATTCGAAGTGGTCGGTCGACGAGTTGGCGCAGGCGTTGGCCCCGCTCGCTCGTGCGTAGCGTGCCGCGAACTACTCGGTGATCTCTTTGATCTCCCCAGCAATGGTCTTGGCGATGTCGTCCTGCGGCATCCCCGTCTGCATCGCCATCATCTTCATCATGTCGCCTTGGACCTTGATCTTGCCGGCCATGAAGGCCTGCATCCCGGCTGCTTGATCCTGGTCCACGAAGATCTTCTTCGCCGTGTCGTAGTCCGTGGTCAGCGTGAGGTCGGGCGTCTCCAACGCGCCGCTCTCCATCACCAGGCTGCCCGACGAAGTGTCGAGGTAGAGGTTGACATCACTGTCGCCGAACGGCACGTCGGTGATCACCTGGTTCATCCGCACGCTGATCGTGATCGGCGATGACTGAGGGGCGTACTTCTCGCGGATTGCCTTGGCAGCGTCCATCCACTCAGCTGAGAGAAAGGGGTACGGCATGAATCCTCACTTTTCGGGTTTGCACGACTCGGGTACGGCGTCGGCTCAACATAGCCGTCCCCGCGCCAGGTGAACAGATCGTTCAATTCTTTTCGAATCCGTGGATCCGGCGGTAACGATGGATCCAATGGCTCGGATCCTCGTCACAGAAGAAATCGCCGAAGGCGGCCTTGATCGCCTTCGCGCTGCAGGCCACGAGGTCGACGTTCAACTCGACCTCACGACGTTGCTGGCCAACATCCGTGGCGCGCAGGGCCTCATCATCCGCTCGGCCACACAGGTCACGGCGGAGGTCCTCGAGCACGCTGATGAGTTGTTGGTCGTCGGGCGGGCGGGCATCGGTCTCGACAACGTCGATGTCGAGGCAGCGACACGTCGGGGTGTGATGGTCGTCAACGCACCGCAGAGCAACATCATCTCGGCGGCCGAGCACACCATGGCCCTGCTGCTCGCCCAGGCCCGTAACGTGCCACAAGCACACGCCGCCCTGACCGCGGGCCGGTGGGAACGGTCGCGATGGGAAGGTGTCGAGCTGGCCGACAAGACACTGGCGGTCATCGGGCTCGGTCGCATCGGCAAGCTCGTCGCCGATCGCGCCAAGGCGTTCGGCATGCATGTGGTCGCCTACGACCCGTTCGTCTCCGCCGACAAGGCACGACAGATGGGTGTCGAGTTGCTGTCGCTCGATCAGGCAGTCGCCGAGGCCGACTTCCTGACGATCCACCTGCCGAAGACCAAAGAGACCACGGGTCTCATCAACCGCGACCTGTTGATCAAGGCCAAGCCGACCCTCCGATTGATCAACGTTGCTCGCGGCGGCATCGTCGACGAGACCGAGTTGGCCGATGCCATTCGCGACGGAGTCATCGCTGGTGCGGCGATCGACGTCTTCGCGACGGAGCCGACGATCGAGTCGCCGCTCTTCGCGCTCGAACAGGTCATCGTCACCCCCCACCTCGGCGCCTCGACTCGCGAGGCCCAAGACAAGGCCGGCGACACGATCGCCGACATGGTGCAACTGGCGCTCGCCGGCGAGTTCGTGCCCTTTGCCGTCAACGTCGATGCTGCCGAGGCCAATGAGACGATGCGACCGTTCCTGCCGCTCGCCGAACGCCTCGGACGGCTGTTCGCCTCGCTGGTCGGTGGCGCCCCGAAGCAGATCGAGGTGTGCACCGAGGGCGACATCGCCGGGTACGACACGCGCATCCTCACGCTCGCCGCGTCGAAGGGTTTCTTCGGTTCGGTCACCGACGAGCCGGTCACGTATGTCAATGCACCACAGCTGGCGAAAGACCATGGTGTCGAGATCCGCGAGACCAATTGCTCGACGTCGGCCGACTTCGTCAACCTGATCACCTTGCGCGGCGGCAATCGATCGTTGTCAGGCACGCTGGTCGGCCGACGTGGCGACCAGCGCATCGTCATGATCGACGAGCACACCGTCGATGTGCCGCCGGCCGATCACATGCTGATGGTCAAGAACGACGACCGACCCGGTGTGATCGGCATCGTCGGCACACTGCTCGGCAACGCCGGCGTGAACATCGCCGACATGGACGTGGGTGCTGCAGCCGACGGTGGAACCGCGGTCATGCTGATCGCCACCTCGGGTGAGGTCAGTCATGATGTGCTGGCGCAGCTCCGCGAGGCCCCCGGGATCATCTCGGTCGACGCGTTGACGTGTTGATCAGGGCCTGACGCAGCGCCGGATCGCGTCGCGGGTGACGACCGCTTCGCGGCAGGCGGCATCGGCGAAATCGCTGCCGCTGGAGGCATACAGGATCGCCCTCGACGAGTTGATGACCATGCCGAATCCGTCGGCCGTCGCACCGGCGGCGACGGTGGCAGCGATGTCGCCGCCCT
>JBDTRP010000023.1:0-39223 GCA_039931555.1 Ilumatobacteraceae bacterium
TGTAGCCGTAGCCACCGCCTGTCAACAGCAACACAAGAAGAACAAGCACAAGAATTGTCAACATGTTCACTCCCTTCATCGGAGTTCTTCCCCAATGATCCTCCGTCGAAACTGACTGCGAGAAGGGCCAATCGTCCTCTGTACGCACGGGGTTATCGCGACCGTCAAAGGGTCACACTTCGGTCAGCTCCCACCACGCACATGCCGGCCAACCAAGCTGATCGTGGTCGCTGTCCCCGCTTACCATGTCGTGCCGATCGTCCACTCCTGCTCCGACGTTGTCGCGGGAATCTCGGTTGCCGGGCACCATTACGCGCTGGTGGTCATCGACGGCCTGACGGCGGGTACATCAACGGAGTACGACGTCCGTCTCGATGGAACGGTGCGCTGGCCGGTTGCGAACAGCACGTTCCCGCAGGGCCGGATCCGAACCTTGCATGATGAGATGACCCCGCGGATCATGTTCGGTTCGTGCCGCACTGCGGCACCCCACGAGGCGCCGTGGTCGCTCGAGTTCGCGCTCGACACCGAGGGGCGCGGTGTCGATGCGGTGTACGCGTATGCACTGCGTATGATGCGATCCGACGAGTCCGAATGGCCTCGGACCGGGCCACGCCCTTGCGGAGCATCGCGGTGCTCTCGGGTGACATCCACTTCAGCTACTCGTCTGAAATCCACTTCCTATCGAGGACGGGATCGGAACTCGGGTCTTCCAACTCGTCAACTCGCCGATCCGGAACGCTCTCCGGCCGCACGAGCGGATGCTGATGCGCTTCTTCATGTCTCGTGTCGCCCACGGTCTCGGCCGATTCCTGAGGCGGGCGGTCGGCCGTCGGCGCACCCGGGTACGTTGGACGAGTGACCAGGGGCCGGTGTTCACCAACTGCATCGGCGTCCTCGTCTACGACGGCGATGCCGCGGGACTGCTGGTCGAGCAAGCCACACCGTACGACGACGCCGGCGACCCTGCACTCGCCGAAACGTTCAGCGTCGATCTCCGCACCGGGCACGGCGTACACCTCAGCCACCCCAAGGCCTGACACGCGCCGCGTCGGCTTGGACTCCATCACAGACGGTGAGCGACTTGGGTATTGATCGGCGCGGATGCGTGTATCGGAAGGAGAACTGACCTGGAAGCGATATGTGGACAAGGAAGCATGTGGTGACCTCAGACGGCGACGTCGGCCAGCACTGGGGGCCGCATCTTCTCGCGATCGAAGCGAATCGGTAGTTCGGCCCGTATGAGGTCGTCGACCTCGTCGGGGATGTGCGCCGGGAAGTGGCTGCTCAGCACCGACTGCACCTTCGCCATAGCCCGGTCGACCACCTTGGGTCGACCGACCTCGTTCCACTCCTTCGGGCTGAGGCGATCGCCCACCGCTGGGTAGATGTACTCGGTCTGCATCAGGTCGAGGGTCTGCTGCGACCCCAGGTAGTGACCGGGGCCGTCGAACACAGCGGCGCGGATCGCGTCGAGCGACAACGAGTCCTCCGTGATCTCGATGCCCTTGATCGTCCGCTGGACGGCGCCGATGATGTCGTTGTCGAGGACCACACCCTCCAGCGAGAAGCCGAGCAGGCTGCCGTGCATGCCGGCCGCCTCGTAGATCAGGTTGGCACCGGCGTTGCCCACCAGGGCGTGGTTGTAGCCCTTCTCCGCACCGGCCTGCGCGTCGGGCATCTTCGAATCGCTGATGCCCGACGAGGTGCCGCCGGTGAGATCGTAGAAGTGGGCCATCTGACCGCACGCGCTCGACAGCAGCGCCTGCTCCGGACTGCCCCCCGACATGGCCCCCGAACGGAGGTCGCTGACGAACGGCCACAACCCGAAGATGGCTGGATGACCGGGCTTGATCGCGTTCACGTAGGCCAGCCCGGCGAGCACCTCGGCGACCTCTTGCACGAGTGCACCGGCCAGCGCCGCGGGCGCCGTCGCGCCGGCCTGACCGGCTGACAGCAGCAGCACCGGCATGCCGCCGCGCACGGCTGCCTCGACGCACCGGCAGGCGTCAGCGGCGAACTTCAGCGGTGGCACGACGAAGCAGTTCGATTGGCTGACGAAGGGCCGCTCGCGCCACTTGTCCTCGCCACCGGCGATGTGGTGCAGCATCTTGAACGATGCTTCGAGATGGTCGGGGTGCACCCACGAGGTGCCGACGTGCTTGGTCGTTCCGGACACGCTGAGATAGCAGGTGTTGATGTCCATCTCCGCCGGATCGGGGAGGTCACGCGGCACGACGCTGCGCTGGTAGAAGTGGATGTGCTCCATCGTGTCGACGAGGCGGGCGATGTCATAGGCATCCTGGGTCACCGACTCCCGGTACTCGCCGGTGATCGGGTCGACGATGTAGACCGCCGCGCCGGCGGTGCCGAAGTACACCTTCTTGCCCCACGGCTCCATGTCGAACCGCGGATCCTGGGCGTGGAGGACGAAGTGACGAGCCGCCATCGCAACGGTGTCCTCGATGAGCGCGCGGGGGAACAGCAGCCGACCACGTTCGGAGATCGTGCAACCCCTGGGTAGCAGCACGTCGAGACACGACGGGATGGCGTCGGCGAGCCCGATGGTCTCCAGCACCTCCAGGGCGGCGAAGTGCACCCTGGTGACCTCGGCATCGGTCAGCGGCTTGTACCGTCCGCTGTCCATGCCGGGGTTGACCGGGCGTACGTCGTCGGCGAGCGGCGCGGCGCGCAGCGCCCGCCGTGCCTCGCGTCCGCCACGGCGGCTCTGTTGCTGCGGATCATTCATGACTGCAATTCAACTGTCGTTTGCATGTTCATCAGTTTGATCGGCTACAACAGCCGAACAAGCGATTCGATTTCACCGATCCATGAGATCCCTGCATCTATCCTGCGGTCATGCAGATTCCCTCCCTCGCTGCGTTGCGGGCGTTCGACAGCGCGGCTCGCCACCTCAGCTTCCGGGCCGCGGCCGACGAGCTGGCCGTCTCGCAGTCGGCGATCAGCCATCAGATCGCCGAGCTCGAGCGCCGTCTCGGGGTCAGCGTGTTTGCCCGCCACAGCCGCCGCGTCGAGCTGACCGATGAGGGCAAGCTGTACCAGCCCTACATCCGCGACGCGTTCGACAAGATCAACCAGGGGACTGCTCTGATCACGGCCGGCACCGTCGATCGCGAGCTCGACGTGCAGGTGTACGTCACCGTCGCCGTCCGCTGGCTGATCCCCCGTCTGCACTCGTTCCGCACGGCCCATCCCGACGTCGTCGTGCGGTTCAAGGCCAGCCACCTCGACTGGGAGTTTGACGACGACGCGGGGGACGTGGCGATCATCTGCACCGAACATCCTGACCGAGCGGGCCTGGACTACACCCACCTGTTCGATGCCCGGCTCTCACCGGTCTGCTCACCGGCGCTGGTGCACGGCGGCATCGGCCTGCGGCAGCCCGCCGACTTGGTCAACCAGGTGCTGCTGCAGGTGTACACCGCCGCCGACGAGTGGGCGGTGTGGCTCGACGCCGCAGGGGTGCCCGAGGTCGGTGGTCAGGGCGCACCGCGGTTCGACTCGTACCTGCTGGCCCTCGAAGCAGCGATGGAGGGGCAGGGGGTGGCGATCGTGCCCCGGTTTCTCGCCGCCGCCGACCTCCGTAGCGGCCGGCTCGTCGCGCCGTTCGCGCTCGACGTGCCCCAGCCCCGTCGTTGGTACCTCGTCTGTCGCCGCCAACGCCGCGACGACCGGCAAGTGCGCGCCTTCCGGGAGTGGTTGGCCGCGGAAATCGCCGCCGATCCGTACCTCGACGGCGGCCCGGCCGATCAGTAGTGCGGGGGTGTGATCACCCACAGCACCTTCACCGGCTTGGCGGTCGTGTTCGCACAGCGGTGTGGCCGTGTGCTGGTGAACGCGAAGCTGTCACCGGCGTGCAGGCGGAAGTGCTGCTCGTCGACAAACAGCTCGAGGCTGCCGCTCATCACCAGGCCGGCCTCGGCTCCGTCGTGGGCGTAGAACTCGCTGTCGGCGCCGGGTTGGAGGGTGCTGATCAACACCTCCAACGGGCCGGACAGGTTGGGCGAGAGAAGCTCCTCGGTGATGCCGAGACCGGTGAAGGTCAGGTTGCGGCGGTTGCCGGCCCGCACGACGATGTCGCGCTCGTCGGGAGGCCCCTGCGAGCCGGGCTGAAAGAACCAGTTCATGTGCACGCCGAGCACGTCCGAGATCCGCTTCAGCACTCCGATCGGCAGGCGCGACACGTTGCGCTCGATCTGGCTGAGGTAGCTCACCGAGATCCCCGCGCCGGCGGCGACCTCGTGCAGGGTCAGCCCCTTGGCCTTGCGCAACTCGCGCAGCTGCGCGCCGATCAGGGCTTCGGCGTCGAACGGCCCGCCCCCTGTCGGCGATGTCGCCTCCTCTGCCGTGTGCACTGCTCGGATCGCCACGCCGTCAGCTCCTCACCCGCAGGCTCTTGGGGTCGTAGAAGGGTTGCAGCGACACGGCGGCGGGCACCCGCTGTGCAGCGACCTCGATCTCGTACTGTCCGTCGAGCACGTAGCCGTTGTCGGCGAGTCCGTCCGGGTTGGTCACGTACCCCATGCCGAGCGAGGCGTCGAGCGAGTGCCCGAACATCCCCGAGGTGATCCGGCCGACCAGCACGCCGTCACGCCAGATCGGCTCGTTGTGGTAGAGCAGCTTGTCGGGGTCACGCAGCGCGAACTGTGTCAGCCGCTGGTGCAGACCGGTCTCCTTGGCCCGCATCAGGGCGTCGCGTCCGATGAAGCCGCCCAGCTTGTCCCAGTCCACGGCAAAGCCCAACCCTGCCTCGAGCGGGTTCTCGTCCGGGGAGATGTCGTGGCCCCAGTGGCGATAGCCCTTCTCCATCCGCAACGAGTTGAGCGCGTGATAGCCGGCATGGCGGAGATCGAACGCCTCCCCCGCCGCGACGACGACGTCGAACACTCCTTGGGCGAACTCGGTCGAGATGTACAGCTCCCAGCCGAGCTCGCCGACGAAGGTCACCCGGCTGGCCCGCACCCGGGCGTAGCCGATGTCGATGATCTGTGAGGTGCCGAACGGGAACGCCTCGTTGGAGAGATCGGCCGGCGTCAGCGTCGACAGCAACGCCCTGGAGTTGGGCCCCATGACGCTGAGCACCGCGATGCCGGAGGTGACGTCGGTCGCGACCACACCCGAACCAGCGGGGATGTGGTCCTTCAGCCAGGCCATGTCACGGGTCTGGGTGGCCGCGGCCGTCACGATCAGGTACCGGTCGGGGGCCTCGCGGGTGACCGTGAGGTCGGCCTCGATGCCACCGTGCTCGTTCAGCCACTGGGTGTAGACGATCTTGCCCACCGGCACGGCGACGTCGTTGGCGCAGACCCGGCTGAGCACCGCCTCCGCCTCGACGCCCTCGAGCAGGTACTTGCCGAACGACGACAGGTCGAAGACGCCGACGTTGTTGCGCACGGCGTGGTGCTCTGCCGCCGAGTAGGCGAACCAGTTCTGCTTGCCGTAGGTGTACTCGTACTCGGCCTTCTGGCCGAGAGGCGCGAACCAGTTGGTGCGCTCCCAACCGGCCACCTCACCGAAGCAGGCACCGCGGGCGGCGAGGCGGTCGTGGAACGGCGAACGACGCACGCCTCGCGCCGTCTCCGGCTGGCGGAACGGCCAGTGCATGGCGTACAGCAGGCCGAGTGCCTCGATCGTTCGATCGTGGAGGTACGAGCGGTTGCGTTGGAACGGCATCATCCGGCGCACGTCGACATCCCAGAGGTCCATCGGCGGGCGGCCGTCGATGATCCAATCGGCCAGCACCTTGCCGGCCCCACCTGCGGACTGGATGCCGATCGAGTTGAACCCGCAGGCCATGAACAGCCCTTTCACGTCGGGCGACTCGCCGAGCAGGTAGCGATCGTCGGGCGTGAACGCCTCAGGTCCGTTGAAGAAGAGGCGGATGCCGGTCTCGGCCAGCAGCGGCATGCGGTGCGTCGCGTTCTCCATGAGCGGGGCGATGTGCTCGTAGTCCTCGAGAAGAGACGAGAAGCTGAACGACTCCGGGATGCCCTTCATGCCCCACGGCTTGGCGACCGGTTCGAACCAGCCGATCAGCAACTTGCCGGCATCTTCCTTGAAGTAGCCGCAACCGTCGGGATCGCGCAGCACCGGCATCGTCGGCGAGATCCCCTCGACCCCTTCGGTCACGATGTAGAAGTGCTCGGCGGCATGGAGTGGCACGACTGCGCCGACCTGGTCACCGAGCTCGCGCCCCCACATGCCGGCGCAGTTCACGACGGCGTCGGCCCGGATCTCGCCTTCCGGCGTGCGGACCCCGACAGCTCGCCCGTCGGCGCACAGGATCTTGTCGACGTTGGTGTTCTCGAAGATCCGCACCCCACGCGAACGCGCCCCCTTGGCCAGCGCCTGCGTGGTGTCGATCGGGTTGGTGACGCCGTCGTTGGGCAGGTGCACCGCGCCGACCAGGTCGTCGACGTAGGCCAGCGGCACCAGCGCCTTGACGTCTGCCGGGGTGATGATGTCGACCTCCAGCCCGAAGACGCGGGCCATGGATGCGCCCCGCTTCAGCTCCTCGAAGCGCTCCTCGTTGGGTGCAATGGCGATCGAGCCGCGCTGCTGGAAGCCGGTGGCTTGCCCGGTCTCCTGCTCGAGTGTCGAGAACAGGTTGGTGGTGTACTGGGCCAACCGGGTCAGGTTGTGCGTCGCCCGCAATTGCCCGACCAGTCCGGCCGCGTGCCACGTCGTGCCGCAGGTCAATTGCTTGCGCTCGAGCAGCACCACATCGGTGACGCCGCGCAGGGCGAGGTGGTAGGCGACGCTGCATCCGACGATGCCCCCGCCGACGATCACGACTCGCGCGTGGTCCGGCAAGTCGCGAGTTGACACATCCGTCATGTGAGCCTCCGGTTCGGTGGGCGCTCGGGGCGCTGAGCCTGTGAAATTTGTGCCTACTATTACACAACTTGGCAGTACCCAACCTCAGGATCGAAGGGTCGGACATGAGCGAGCAGACACGGATCGTCGTGATCGGGGGCGGGATCGCCGGGTGCAGCGCGTTGTACCACCTGGCCAAGATGGGATGCACGGACGCGCTCCTGCTCGAACGCGACGAGCTGACCTCCGGCTCCACCTGGCACGCCGCCGGGAACGTGCCGACCTACAGCACGAGTTGGAGCGTGATGAAAGTGCAGTCGTACAGCGCCGCGCTGTACCGCGAGCTGGCCGCCGACGCGGACTTCCCGATCAGCTACCACGTCACCGGCTCGGTGCGCCTGGCCCACAGCGACGAGCGCATCTCCGAGTTCCGCCACGTCACCAGCATGGCCAACGCCCAGGGGATGGGTTACGACATGCTCACCCCAGCCCAGCTCGTCGAGCGCTACCCACTGCTGCAGACCCACGACCTGGTCGGAGCGCTCTGGGATCCACTCGACGGTGACATCGATCCCTCGCAGGTCACCCAGGCGATGGCCCGCGCGGCGCGTGCCCTGGGGGCACGGATCCGCCGGTTCGAGCGCGTCGTTGGCCTGCAGCAGCACCCAAACCACGGCTGGACCGTCACGACACGCACCACGACGCCGTCGGGCGACGCGGAGGAGCACGTCATCGACTGCGAGATCGTCGTCAACGCTGCCGGCTACCGCGCCGGCGAGGTGATGGCGCTCATCGGCCGTCACCACCCCATCGCCCAGATGTCGCACCAGTACTACGTCACCGAGGAGATCGCCGAGCTCGCCGCTCGGGAGACCCCGCTGCCACTGCTGCGCGACCCCGACACCAGCTACTACCTGCGCCAGGAGCGCAACAGCTACATCCTCGGCCCGTACGAGTGGAAGGCCACGGCGATGTGGCGCGATGGCATCCCCGAGCAGTTCTCCAACATGCTGTGGGGCGAAGACCTCGAACGCCTCGAACCACAGATCCTCGACGCCGGTGAACGGGTGCCGGTGCTCGGCGAAGCGGGCATCGCCCGCATCGTGAACGGCCCGATCCCCTACGCCCCGGACGGCAACCCGTACCTCGGACCCGAGCGCGGCCTGCGCAACTTCTTCCACTGCGACACGTTCAGCTTCGGCATCGCCCAAGGTGGAGGGGCGGGCAAGGCGATCGCCGAGTGGATCCTCGACGGGCGTCCCGAGTTCGACATCTGGTCGATCGACCGTCGTCGTTACAAGGAATTCGCCACCACCCAGTACACGATCGACAAGGCGATCGAGGTGTACCAGAACGAGTACGCGATGGGCTTCCCGTTCGAGGAGCGACCGGCCGGCCGGCCGTCGTACACATCGCCGCTGTACGAGACCTTGAAGGCCAAGGGAGCGTACTTCGGCGCCCGCGGTGGTTGGGAGCGGCCGACGTGGTTCGACACCGGCCACGGCACCGACCGCGCGGTCACCGATCACAGCCTGTCGTTCCGCCGTCGCAACGGTTGGCGCGCCGAGGTCGCCGCCGAGTGCGCAGCCGTGCGCAACGGCGTCGCCGTGCTCGACCTGCCGGGGTTCACCAAGATCGAGATCACCGGGCCCGGCGCGCAGGTGTACCTCGACCATCTGCTGTGCACCAAGCTGCCGCGGACCGGGCGGCTCACGCTCTGCTACGCGCTGTTGCCTGACGGCAGAGTGCTCAGCGAGTTCACCCTCAGCAAGATCGCCGACAACCACTACTACGCCGTCGGCGCGGCCGGCGCCGAGTGGCACGACCTCGACGTGCTCGAAGCCGCGCTGCCTGCAGACGGGTCGGTCACCCTGACCAACGTCACCGCAGACTTCGGTTCGTTGATCGTCGTCGGGCCCAGGTCTCGCGACGTCCTTGCTCAGGTGACCACCACTCCGCTCGACCACGCCTCGTTCCCGTGGCTGTCCGTGCGCGATATCGACACCGCGTTCGGCCTGGCGCGAGCCTTGCGGGTCAACTACGTCGGCGAGCTGGGCTGGGAGCTCCACGCCGCCAACGACCAGCTCATCCCCCTGTACCAAGCGATCTGGGCCGCCGGACAGGCTCACGGCATTCGCGACTTCGGCATCTACGCGGTCGACAGCCTGCGTCTCGACAAGGGCTACCGAGGCTGGAAGGCCGACCTCGAGATCGGGTTCTCACCGTTCAACGCCTCGCTCGATCGCTTCGTCGATCTCACCAAGCCAGACTTCGTGGGCAAGGCCGCCCTGGTCGCTGAGAAGGCCGCTGGCTCGCCGTGGTGTTTCGTCTCGATGACCCTCGACGAAGACGGTGACGCCGATGCACCGTTCTGCTCGTCGATCTTCGACGGCGACGAACGCGTCGGCATCGTTACCTCCGGCGGGTGGAGCTTCACGCTCGGCAAGAGCGTCGCCCTGGGCTACGTGCGCCCGCAGTACGAGGCCCCGGGGACCCGGCTGCAGATCAAGATCTTCGGTGAGCTGTGCGCCGCCACGGTGGGTCGCGAACCACTGTTTGACCCGGATAACGAGCGCCCCCGCGCCTGATCGCCGACGAACGCCCGCGGGCACCGCCGCCGGCATGCGCGGTACTGTCGATCGTCGTGTTCATCACAGACGGGTCGCCGGCGTGGTCGCGTCGCTTCCTCATCCGCTCCACATGGAAGGCGCGCCGGATTGTAGCGCCGATCGTCGCGGCGCTGCTCATACCCGCAGTCGTGTTGGTGGGCGAACCCGTTTCGGCTTTGGTCAACGGGCGAATCCCGGCCGGTGGTGTGCTGCGGTTCACTGTTCCTGAGGCCGTCGGCGGAAAGACCGTGGTCGGGCAACTGACCGTCGACCGAGCTGTCGGCGCGGGATACGTCACCGCCTACGGGTGCGATGATGGCATTCCGACCGACACCTACGGTGGGGTTAGCCGGTCGGACCTCAACTTCGACGGAAGCGTGTCGCCGATCGCGTCGAACCGCTTGATCGTCCAAGCCGACAACAACGGCGACGTCTGCTTCTACACGTTGAGCGCGACGGCGATGATCGTCGACATCAACGCGGTGACGTTCGACACCGGCATCAACTCGTTCCCGAATCGCCGTACCGACACTCGTACCCGAGCCGAGGCGCTCGTCGCCGGAGGGGGTGTGGTGCGGGTCTTCGTTCCCGAAGCCGTCGGCGGCAAGACCGTGGTCGGCCAACTCACCGTCGACCACGCCACCGCAGCCGGGTTCGTGACCGCCTACGGATGCGCCGACGGCATACCCACCGACGCCGACGGCACCATCAGCCGATCCGACCTCAACTACGACGGAGCCATCTCACCCGTCTCGTCCGACCGGTTGATCGTCAAAGCCGACACCAGCGGCGACATCTGCTTCTACACCCTGCGACCCGCTGCGCTGATCGTCGACATCAACGGCGTCTCCGACGTCGGAATCGTTTCATTCCCCAACCATCGCACGGATACACGTACCCAGGCCGACCCGGTTCTCGGCGAAGGCAGTGTGCGGCGGGTCTCGGTTCCCGAGGCCCTCGGCGGCAAGACGGTCATCGGCCAACTCACCGTCGACCGCGCAACCGCGGCGGGGTTCGTGACCGCCTACGGATGCGCCGACGGCATACCCACCGACGCCGACGGCACCATCAGCCGATCCGACCTCAACTATGACGGAGCAGTCTCACCCGTGTCGTCGAACCGGTTGATCGTCAAAGCCGACGATAACGGCGACGTCTGCTTCTACACCCTGCGACGCGCTGCGCTGATCGTCGACATCAACGGCGTCTCCGGAGCCGGCATCAGTTCGTTCCCCAACCAGCGCATCGACACGCGCACCCAGGTGCTGCCGCCCGGTTCGATCACTTCTGTCAACGTGCCGGTGTGGCCTCCGTACACAACGCTTCCACCGCTCGATGGGGTTGCCGCGCTGACCGGTTTACCCGCCGATGCGACCGTCACCGACCGGCCGATCCTGGCCGTCAAGATCGACAACTACGGACCCGCCCGTCCGCAATTTGCACTCGAGCAGGCCGACTCTGTCATCGAGGAGAACGTCGAAGGGATTTCCCGGTTCGTCGCCCTGTTCCACACCAACCTGCCCGATGTGGTTGGGCCCGTTCGATCCGCACGTATCGGCGACCTCGATCTGTTGTCGGCGATGAACCGCCCGGTCTTCGCGTACTCCGGCGCCAATCCTGGGGTGACCGACTGGATCAGTTCTGCGGCGCGATCCGAGGTCCTCGTCAACTACACGGCGCTGCACAACCCGTGCTACTTCCGCACAGCCGACCGACCCGGCCCACACAACCTGTTGCTCGACCCGACCTGCGCGGTCGACAACTCCGCCACTGCGGGTCCCGCCCACCCGCTGTGGCACATCGACTCGTCGTGGGTCGCGCCGGTCAACAGCGCGGTGGTCGCCGACACGCCGTTCACCGTGACGATGGATGGGGTCGTGGTCGATTGGACTTGGGACAGCGCGACCGGGACGTACCTGCGGTCCCAGGATGGTCAGCCTCATCTCACCGAAGCGGGAGTGCAGCTCTCGGCCCGCAACGTGGTCGAGATCACGACGAAATATGTGCCATCGCCCGTCGACGCCCGGTCACCGACGCCCATCACCGTCGACGCCGGCGCCGCGGTCGTGCACCGCAACGGAAAGGCGATCACGGCAACCTGGTCGCGATCCACGCCATATGAACCGTTCGAGTTCGTCGACACGGCGACCGGCCAGCCCGTGCCGTTGAACACCGGCACCAGCTTCATCGAGCTCACCCGGGGCTGAGCCTGGTTGCGAACCCGCTCCATATCGAGGTATTCGGAGCGGCTCACTCGAACCTTTGTCACTCCCAGGTCGCTCAGCGACCTCCCAGCGACAAAGTTCAGGCGAAGACGCCGAACTGCCAATCTGGCGACGCAGGTGTGGCGACACCAAGCCGACGCACCTCACCGGGGCGGGTCGCTCTCGGCATGAGCCCGGTCGGCTGAAGCAGACCCTCAGTTGATCGGACCGACGGCCTCGCGCACGAGTTCGTGGAAGACCTTGATGCCTTCCTCCCACTTCGGGCTGAGGTAGCCGACGTCGTAGGTGCCGGCCTCGAGGTTGCGCTGCACGTGCTCGCACACGCGGGCATCCTCGTCGGCGACCTGCTCACTGAACTTGATGATCGCTTCGACATCATGCTCGCTGTCGTCGGCGAAGAAGTACTCGAAGATCAGATCGCTGTGACTGTGGCCGCGTGGCAGCCATCGTTCGACCGCAAATCCCCCGGGGAACACGTCGAACGCGAACGTCGGCCAGAACCAGCCGAACACGCCGAACGTCGACTCGTCGCGTGGGGGCATCTCGTGGATGTTCCACTTGCGATCGTCCTTGATCAGCACCTTGTAGTTCAGTGCGTCGGCGTCGCGGCTCATCGCCGGGTGCACGGTGGGCAGGTGGTACCCCTCCATGAAGTTGTCGCCGTATGTCTTCCAGTTGCAGGCCACATTGCGGACGCTGCGGCTGTGGAAACGGAACTTCTCGAGCTCGACGTGGGCGACCTCGTCGGGGAACTTGCCGAGCCACTCGTGCAACGGCGGCACCTTCGGATCGAGGCAGACGAACACCATGCCGCGCCACGAATCGACTTGGATGGGCTTCAGATCCATGCCTTCGGGAAGGTCGCATCCGAAGTCACGGGCATTCAACAGCGTGCCGTCGTTGCGGAAGGCCCACCCGTGGTAACGGCACACGAGGTTGGCCTGATGACCTTCGCCGTCCCACACGATCGGGCCGGCGCGATGCGGACACAGGTTGTAGAACCCAACCAGGCTGCGGTCCTCGTTGCGACGAACGAAGATCGGCCACCCGGCAAGGTTCTCGGCCACGTAGTCGCCGGGGCGTCGGAGCTGATGTTCGTAGGCGATGTGCACCCACGACGATCCGAAGATCGGCCAGCGCTCTCGCTCGAACACGCCGGGGTCGGTGTACCAACGCGCCGGAAGGGTCTGCACCAATTCCACTGGTGGGAGCCTACTCCGAAGGTGGCTTCGGTCGGGCCTGCACCTGCAATTGCTGCATAGCCATCAGGTCGCGCATCTGGTCCTGCATGCCGGCCGGCGAGCCGTCGAGGAACAACACGTTGCCCTTGCCGTTCTCGGCCATGTGCCGGATCGACTCGGTCCACATCGAGAACAGGATCAACGACGAGTCGACGCTGTTGTCCTCGAGCTCACGTGCCGCTTGTGCCAGACCTCGAGCAACTTCCTCGCGGAACAGGGCCACACCCTGGCCGCGCAGTTGCGCAGCAGTTCGCTCCGCTTCGGCTTCGATTCGCACCGCGGTGCCGACTGCTTCGGCCTCCTTGGTCTTGCGGATGAGGAGCGCATCGCCTTCGTTGGTCGCCGCGGCCTTGAGGTTGTTGGAGGCGACGACCTGCGCCATCGATGTCGTGATCGCTTGATCGAAGGTGATGTCGTTGAGCTGCAGATCGATCACGTGGTAGCCCCACGTCTCGACGGTTCCGTCGAGGTTCTCCTTGACCTCTTTCACGATCTCACCGCGCAACCCGAGGATCTCGGCCTGCTTCATGGAGGCGACGAAACCACGCGTGCTGCCCTCGACACTGCGCACCAACGCGGTCAGGAAGTCTTTCTCGGTGACGAACTTGAAGGCGACGTTCTTGATCGTCTCTTCGTTCTCGTTGAACACGCTGTAGACCATCATCGCCGTGAAGTAGACGTTGGCCTGATCCTGCGTGATGGCCTGGAACTGCAGTTCGACGGCACGGTTCTGCACGCTGATGCGGCGATGGATGCGCTCGACGAACGGCAGCAAGATGTTGAGCCCGGGGCGCTTGATGGCGTGGTACTTGCCGAACACCGTGGTGACAGCCACGTTGCCGGTGCCGACCGTCTTGATCGACGTGAGCAGGCCGATCAACACGATGATGCCGACCACTGCCCCGAGTATCGCGAGTGCGTTCATGGCCTCACGCTACGCCTCGCCGCCATCGGTTACGCCCGGGCGTCGCTAGCGCTTGATGATGCAATAGACCTTGCGGAAGGTCTCGCTGACATCCCACCGGCCGGTGAATCCCGCAGGAGTGAGCAGTACCGAGCCGGGCGACAGGTCGTATCGCACGCCGTCATTGCCGGTCATCGTCGCCGTCCCCGACAAGCAGATGAACACCTCGTCGTAGCCGTCGCGGCTCGCCGGAAAGCTGCCGGCGGTCGATTCCCACACACCAACGTTCAACCCGTTGTGCACCCACAGTTCCGACGTCGATTCGTGTGGCTCGCCCTTGATCGGGTTGGCACGCGGCTTGGGAGCGCCGAGTGCGATCGTGTGCGCGTTCGGTAGGTGCGCTGCCGGCGCGGCTTGGCCCGGACGGTTGTCGATGACGTACAACTTGCGCACCGTCTGATGCACCGTCCACGTCGAGTCCCAATGACGCGGCGTGACCCACGCTGTGCCGGGAACGATGTCGAACTCGCCACCCTCGTGCGCGACGGTGACCCGGCCCGAGACCATGCACATCATCTCGTCGTAGTCGCCGGTTGGCCCACTGAGCGTGCCCGGCGAGCACTCCCAGATCCCCACCTCCACCCCGTCGTACCCCCACTCCCACAGCGACTGCGCTGGCCCGTCCGTGGTCGGCATCGGGGCCAAGGTTGCGGTGAGGATGTTCTGTGCGTACATGCCGTCCATTGTGGCCGACCAGCCCCGACGAGGAACACCCCGGCCACGCGCGGGTCGTCACGATATGATCTCGTCTCCAACATCGCGGGTGTAGCTCAATGGCTAGAGTTCCAGCCTTCCAAGCTGGCTATGCGGGTTCGATTCCCGTCACCCGCTCCCATTCTGGCGTCTTCGCCTGAACTTTGTCGCTGCGAGGTCGCTCAGCGACCTGGGAGCGACAAAGTTTGAGTGGGCCGCTCCGAACGCCCGACTCGTCGGTGACGAAGGGCGTGATTGGTCGGCGGCTGTGACATGGCGCCTGCGTTGTCACATTCCCGCCGTGGTGTGCGTCAAATGGGCTGTGACAACGTTGGA
Organism: Ilumatobacteraceae bacterium; assembly: GCA_039931555.1. Classification (GTDB taxonomy): domain Bacteria; phylum Actinomycetota; class Acidimicrobiia; order Acidimicrobiales; family Ilumatobacteraceae; genus JAENVT01. Next base: position 14,906 of record JBDTRP010000023.1, read on the forward strand.
TGTGACCGAGTTCGAGACCGAGCAACCCCGACTGAAGGCGATTGCGACCCGGATCCTCGGATCGCAGGCCGAGGCAGACGACGTACTGCAAGAAGCGTGGCTGCGGCTCAATCGCACCGACCTCGACGACGTCGACGTTCTGCCCGCCTGGCTGACGAGAGTCGTGACTCGATTGTGCCTCGACCACTTGCGCAAGCGACAGACCAGGTCGCTGGCAGAGGCAGAGGCACCCGTGGAGTCTGCACTGCTCGACCCTGAGACCGACGCACTGCTGGCCGAACGGGTCGACGGGGCGATGCAGATCGTCCTCGACACCCTCGCCCCCACCGAGCGGGCTGCGTTCGTGCTGCACGATGTCTTCGGCTATCCCTTCGACGAGATCTGCGCTGTTCTGGGTCGCTCGAGCACCGCCGTGCGCCAACTTGCGAGCCGCGCCCGACGCAAGGTGCAGGGCGCACCGGAACCGGATGCGGAACGAACTGCACGCGCCGAGAACAGCGAGATCGTCGGCGCGTTCCTCGCGGCAGCCCGCGGTGGAGACCTGGCGACGCTGCTCTCGCTGCTCGCGCCTGACGCCGTCATGCGCGCCGACCTGGTCGGGCAGCAGATGGGCACGGCTCCGGTGTACGACGGTGCGGCCGCAGTGGCCGAGCGTTTGAACGGCGCCAAAGGGGCGATGCCGGTCACCATCGATGGCGAGGTCGGTGCCGCGTGGATCGCCGCCGGCACGCCAAAGGTCGCCTTCGTGTTCCACGTCGAGGCCGGCCTGGTCCACGAGGTCGAGCTGATCGCCGACCCCGATGTGCTCGCCACCCTGGACGTGAGGCGACGCAGTTGACCCGAATCCCGACAGGAATGGAGCAATCAATGAAGACGATGACGTGCAAACAACTGGGCGGGCCATGTGACCTTGCCCTGCAGGCAGACACTGCTGACGCGATCATCAAGGCGCAGGACAAGCATCTGAAGGAGGTGGTCGCCGCCGGCGATCACATTCACGAGCCTGCGCTTCAGGAGATGAAGGGACGGTGGAAGCACCCCGTTTCAGGGATGCGGTGGTACAAGAAGGCCAAAGCTGACTTTGCCACGCTTCCCGAAGACTGAGTTGATCCGCCGGTCGGGAACCGCACATATCGTTGTTACGACGACCGTCACGAAAACGTATTAGCGTCGTGGTTCGTGAACGTACCTTCGTCGCCTACCGGATACGTCGACACGTTCGCCGCCGACCACTTGCCGGATCCGTCGGCCCAAGCCGAGATGCTGTGGGATCACCCGTCGTTGCAGTACCCCGACCGGTTGAACTGCGGGGCAGAGTTGCTCGATGTCATGGTCGCCAGCGGACATGCTGCGAGCCGTTGCCTGCGCGATGCCACCGGGCGGGAGTGGACCTATGCCGAGGTGCTCGCTTGGTCGAACCGGATCGCCAACGTCCTCGTCGATCAGCACAGGGTGGTACCGGGCAACCGCGTGCTGCTCCGCGGACCGAACAACCCGTGGCTCGTGGCGTGCTGGCTGGCGGTTCAGAAGGCCGGTCTCGTCGCCGTGGCGACGATGCCGATGCTGCGCGCCGGTGAGTTGCGCGCCATGATCGACAAGGCCGACGTGCACCTCGCGTTGTGCGATGTTCGGTTCCTCGCCGAGCTCGTCGCGGCCGACGCCAGCGTGACGATCATCTCGTACGGAGACGAAAGCGACCTGGGCACGGCGATCAGCGGTGCGTCCGACCGCTTCAACAACTGCGACACGGCTGCCTCCGATGTCTCGTTGATCGCCTTCACGTCCGGCACGACCGGTCAACCGAAGGGTTGCGTTCACCTCCATCGTGACGTGTTGGCGATCGCCGACACCTTCTCCCAGCACGTCTTGCAGCCCGGCCCCGACGACTTGTTCGCCGGCAGCCCACCGATCGCGTTCACGTTCGGTCTCGGCGCCCTGCTCGTCTTCCCGATGCGCGTGGGCGCTTGCACGTTGCTGCTCGAGACCGCCGCACCTCCCATGCTGTTGGCTGCGATCGAGCAGCATCGGGTCACGATCGTCGCGACGGCTCCGACCGCCTATCGGGCGATGCTCGACGGCATCGCCCTCACCGATGTGTCGTCGTGGCGCGCCGGCATCTCGGCGGGTGAGCCACTCCCCCTGGCGACCCGCAAAGCGTTCGAGGCGGCCTCAGGGATCAAACTGATCGACGGGTTGGGGGCGACGGAGATGCTGCACGTGTTCATCTCCGCTGCCGGCGACGACATCCGAGATGGAGCCATCGGGACGCCCGTTGCCGGCTTCTCGGCGACGATCCTCGGCCCCGACGGCAACGAGCTGCCCGACGGCGAGATCGGGCGGCTGGCGGTGAAGGGTCCGACCGGCTGCCGGTACCTCTCCGACGATCGTCAGGCCAAATACGTGCTGAACGGGTGGAACATCCCGGGAGATTCGATGTGGCGCGACGCCGACGGCTACTTCTGGTACGTCGCTCGCGCCGACGACATGATCATCTCTTCCGGCTACAACATCGCCGGGCCCGAGGTGGAAGCAGCGCTGCTGACCCACTCCGGTGTCGCCGAGTGTGCCTGCATCGGCGAGCCCGACGAGGAGCGCGGCATGGTGGTGACGGCGTTCGTCGTGGCCAAGGATCCAGCGATGGCCTCGGATGCCTTCGCCAAGGAGCTGCAAGATCACGTGAAGAACACGATCGCGCCGTTCAAGTACCCGCGCCGGATCGAGTTCCGCTCTGAGCTGCCCAAGACCGCCACCGGGAAGCTGCAGAGGTACCGGCTGCGAGCGGAGCAATGACTTCGACCGCGCCTGCGTCACTGCTCTTCAGCCCCCTTCGCCTCGGTCCCATCGACGTCCCCAACCGCATCGCCGTGCCGGCAATGGTGACCCGCCTGTCGGGCGACGACGGCTTCGTCAACGACGACATCGTCGAGCGATACCAACGGTTCTCCGAGGGCGGTGCCGGTCTGATCGTCGTCGAGGCGACGAGTGTGCACGGCGGCCGCAGCGGACCGCTGCTGAATGCCTCGTCCGACGAGTTCATCCCCGGGCTGACCCGGCTGGCGAGCGCGGTCCACGAGAGCGGACCGGGCAAGCTGATGTTGCAGATCATCCACTTCTTGAAGGTCGCCCGATCGGGTTGGCGGCAGATGATCGGCGAGCTGGGCATCGACGAGCTCGAGGCGTTGCCTGCACTGTTCGCCGCGGCAGCGCAGCGCGCCGAGGCGGCCGGCTTCGACGGCGTCGAACTGCACATGGCTCACGCGTACACCCTCTCGTCGATGCTCTCGCGGATGAACCGACGCCGCGACCACTACGGGCGCACGCTGGAGAATCGGCTGCGCCTGCCGACCGCTGTGTTCGAGGCAGTCAAGGTCGCGGTGCCTGCATCGTTCGCCGTCGCCGTGCGCTTCGATGCCGAAGAGTGCGTGCGGCACGGCTACTCGGTGGGCGAGTCGTCACAATTCGCGGTGCGCTTCGCCGAGCTCGGCGCGGCGTACGTCTCGCTGTCGGCGGGCGGCAAGTTCGAAGATGCCCAACACCGCGAGGGCCGACCGCTGTATCCGTACACGGGCTACTCGGGCGACCGCTGCATGCCCGGCGACACGTACCCCGACGCGGCCAACATCTGGATGGCTCGGGCCGTGCGCACGGAACTGCGCCGGCGCGGTCACCAGACGCCGGTGCTCGGGTCGGGCAAGATTGGCACCGTGGAACTGGCCGAGCAGGTGCTGAACGAGGGGTCGTGCGACCTGGTCGGAATGGCGAGGGCTCTGCTGGCCGACCCCTACCTTCCTGTGAAGGCGTCGTCGGGGCGTGCTGACGACATCGTGCGCTGCATCTACTGCAATGTCTGCAAGAGCCTCGACGAGAACTTCAAGACCGTGGTCTGCTACCTGTGGCCGAAGGGTTCGTTGCAGGCGCCACGCCCCGACGAACCGAGCCGCGCTGACATCGCGTGGCCGATCGGCACGACGGTGACGGCGTTGGTGGAGCCGGGATCGGTGCGACTTCGGTGGCCTCGCCCCGACGGACCCATCTCGGGCTACGACATCCTGCGCAGCGAGGATGATGCCGCATTCGTTCGATTCACCTCGTGCACCCGCGAATCGCAGCTCGACGATCTCGTCGTCACCGGCCGGCAGTACCGGTACCGCATCGTGCCCTACGACTCGACCGGCCGACGCGGCGACCCATCGGAAGTCGTCGATGCCATCCTCTGAACGCGGCCGTCTCGCGGTCGTCACAGGTGGGGCCAAGGGCATCGGTCGGGCCTGCAGCGACGCGCTGCACGCCGATGGATTTCGGATCGTCGTGCTCGGCCGCGATCGCGAAGCGATGCAGGCCGCCGGCTACGACCACCACGTGTGCGATATCACCGACGAGGCCAGCGTCGTCGACACCTTCGCAACGATCGGCGCCGTCGACGTGCTCGTCAACAACGCAGGCATGTCGATGTCGGCACCGGTGCACCGCACGTCGCTCGCCGACTGGAACCACGCCTTCGCCGTCAACGCGACCGGCGCGTTCCTGTGCACGCGCGCTGTACTGCCGGCGATGCGCGACGGCGGGTGGGGTCGCATCGTCATGATCGCGTCGACCTCGAGCCATGCCGGCTCCCCGTACATCGCCGCCTACGCGGCGTCGAAGCACGCCGTGCTCGGGCTGAGCCGTGTCGTCGCCAGCGAGGTGGCTGGCACGGGCATCACGGCGAACTGCGTGTGCCCGACGTTCGTCCGCAGCGAGATGACCGATCGCTCGATCGCCAACATCGTCGAGCGAACCGGCCGAAGTACCACCGAAGCCGAGCAGGCACTGGCCGCACAGTCGGCGCTCGGCCGCTTGGTCGAACCCGACGAAGTCGCTGCCGCGGTCGCCTATCTCTGCTCGGATGCCGCCGCTGCGGTGAACGGCCAATCCATCATCCTCGACGGAGGCACCATCCAGTCATGAAACCAACGATCCCGTTCCGCGCCTCCGCCCCATTCACCGAGGCCTGGAATCACTTCGGCGTTGCCGTCGATGGTCGTGTGCTCACGATCACGCTCGACCGGCCCGACAAGCTCAACGCCATCACCTTCGAGGCCTACGCAGATCTTCGCGATCTGTTCCGCGAGCTTCCACAGCGCAACATCTGCGACGCCGTCATCCTCACCGGCGCCGGCAAGGGCTTCTGCTCCGGGGGCGACGTCAACGAGATCATCGGCGAGTTGATCGAGATGGACCCGCGCGAGCTGCTGGAGTTCACCCGGATGACCGGTGCCGTCGTGCAGAACATGCGCGAGTGCCCGATCCCGATCATCGCCGCCGTCAATGGCACGGCGGCCGGCGCCGGCGCGGTGTTGGCGATGGCATCCGACTTTCGCATCGTGACGCCGGCCACGAAGTTCCGGTTCCTGTTCACCAGCGTCGGGCTCTCCGGCGGCGACATGGGCACCTGCTACCTCCTCCCCCGGCTGGTCGGCATCGGCCGGGCGACCGAGATCTTGATGTTCGGCGACGCCGTGTCCGGCGAGCAGGCCGTCACGATCGGCCTGGCCAACCGGTGCGTCGAACCCGACGAGCTACGAGCGACGGCCAACGCCCTGGCCAGACGGCTGGCCGATGGCCCGACCCTGGCCTACCAGACGACGAAGATGTTGCTCACCCGCGAGGCCGACATGACGCTGCACGGTGCACTCGAGATGGAGGCGATGACCCAGGCGCATCTGATGCAGACCCAAGATCATGCCGAGTTCCATCGGGCGTTCAACGCCGGCGAGAAGCCGATCTGGAGCGGACGATGACCACCAGTCCGCATCAATTCGTCAATCCGGAGGGCCTGGCTGCGGCGCGTGGCTTCAGCCACGCCGTAGTAGCGGCTGACGGCCGGACCGTGTACCTCGCCGGGCAGGTGGCGATGGACTCGGGCGGCGTTGTCGTCGGCGACTCGTTCGCCGAGCAGTTCGCGATCGCTCTCGCCAACGTGCTCACCGCACTGGCCGCCGCCGGCGGTGGCCCCGAGCACCTCGTCTCGCTGGTGATGTACGCCACCGACGTAGCCGCGTACCGGGCATCGCTCGCGGAGATCGGTGCCGCCTACCGCAAGCTCGTCGGTCGGCACTACCCGGCGATGGCGCTCGTCGGTGTGACCGAACTCGTCGAGCCGACGGCGATGATCGAGATCATCGGCACCGCGGTGATCCCCGAAGGGTAGGGCGCGCTTACCGCGTGCCGGGGACGCGGAACTCTCGACCGTTGCTGAGCCCTCTCGGCCGCAGCAGGAGCACCACAGCCATCAGCGCGGCGAGCACGATGCCGCTGGTGCTCGTCGGCAGTGTGAACTTCCAACCGAACAGCGACATCCCCTTTTCGCCCTCGGTCAGCACGGTGTTGACGAGACTGACCGACAATCCGCCCAGCACCGCGCCCCACAGGCTGTTGATCCCGCCGACCACCAACATGGCGAGCACGAGGAAGGTGAGATCGAGGTAGACCTGTTCGGTGCTGACGCTGCCGAGCAGATGGACATACACCGCACCGGCGAAGCCGGCCATCGCACCGCTGAGGGCGAAGGCGATCAGGCGCTCGCGATAGATCCGCACACCGACCCCTTGCGCCGCGGCGACATCTTCTCGGGTGGCGCGCAGACGACGGCCGGAGGGGCTGCGCTGGTACGCGTACGCCACCACAATGCACACGATCAGCGCAATCATCGCTTGGGCGAGCCCGGTGGTCTCCTCCACCGCTGGGATCGCCTTCGCGCCCGGTCCGACCTTCGACCAGTTGCGCAGCACGTTGCGCGAGATGCCGAGCACCGCGAAGGTGGCGATGCCGGCAGCCAGGCCGTTGAGCCGCACGAGAGGGATGCCGATGATCAGCGCGTACAGACCGCCGAGCGCGGCAGCGAGCAGCAGCGTCGGCACATTGCCGAGATGGTTGTCCTTGATGAACGGGAACAGTTCTTTGAACACCGCCCCCTTCTGCTGCACGCCCATGCTGAACATGCCCGCCGAGAATGCCCCGAGGGCTACGAAGCTGACATGGCCGAAGCTGATGACGCCGGAGTTGCCGGAGAACACGTACACGCTGACCACCATGGCCGTGATCACGAAGGCGTTGTGGAACCTCAGCTCGATGCTGCGACTGAACACCAACGACACCAGCCCGGCCGACAGGACCAGGGCAATCGGCCCGCCGAGGGCCTGGGCCGCGCGGCGGATCGACACGCCTCGATCGCTCATACGCGCGCCGTCAGCCGTTCTCGTTGGAACAACCCCTGGGGTCGGAGCAACAGCACGATGATCACCAGTCCATAGAGGGCCGAATCGAGAAACACTCGTTGACCTCTCGGCAGCAGGCTGAACACCATCGAGTTGGCAAAGCCGATGGCGAAGCCGCCGAACGTCGCCGGCGCGAGGCGGTCCATACCGCCGACGACCACCCCGATGAGGGCGAGGATGCCGATCTGCAACCCGAAGTCGGGTGTGACCGTCGGCCGCTGCGGGACGAACAGCAACAATGCGGCCGCTGCCAACACGCCGGCGATGACGAACGCGGTGACGACGATGCGGTTGATGCGCACGCCGAGTGCTTGCGCGATTCGCCGGTCGCTGGCGACGGCGCGCATCTGCAGGCCGATCTCGGTTCGATACAGGAACAGGTTGACGGCGAGCAGCAGCACCGCGCCGACACCGATCGACACCAGGGTCACGTACCTGATCCGCAGGTCGCCGACGCGGAACGCCTTGCTGAGGCCGGCGAAGATGTTCATCGCCTTGCCCTGCGACGACCAACGCTTCTGCGCGATGTTGCGCAACAGAAAGCTGACTGCGAACGTCATCACCAACATCGTCGCCGGAGACGCATCGCGCAACGGTCTGAAGGCGAGACGCTCCATCGACAGCGCCAGGGCAACGACGACGAGCACGACCAGCGGTACCCGCACGAACGCCGACCAGCCGTTGGTTGCGAACAGCGTGTACCCACCGGCCATCAACAGTTCGCCGTGGGCGAGGTTGACCAGCCGCATCACACCGAAGATCAATCCGATGCCGAGTGCGACCAACGCGTACAGCGAGCCCAGTGCAACGGCATCGATGAAGTACTGCACGTAGTTCACGATGCGCCCTCGTGGGTTTGAGAGCTGTCGTCGACGCCGAAGTACGACGCCCGCAACAACTCGCCATTGCCGGCGTCGCCGGGTCCGACCTCGGAGCGGATCCGGCCGTCTGCCAGCACGTAGGTGCGGTCGGCGAAGGCGATCGTTCGTTGCGCGCGCTGCTCGACGATGACGATGGTGCGACCCGCTCGGCGGATCGCGTCGAGTGCCGCGAACACTGCATCGATCACCGTCGGAGCCAGGCCGAGGGACGGCTCGTCGAGCACGAGCAGATCAGGGTCGGCCAGCAGCGCGCGGGCGATGGCCAACTGCTGTTGTTGCCCGCCCGACAGCAAACCCGCCGGTCGATCGCGAAAGTCGCCCACGACCGGGAACAGTTCGATCACGCTGTCGAGGTCACGCTGCAATGCCCCACGGGATCGACGGGCGACCGTGCCGAGCCGGAGGTTCTCACCGACAGTGAGGTCTGAAAAGATCTGCCGGCCCTCGGGCACGAGGGCGATGCCGAGGCGGGCGACCTGGTCGGGGGAACGACGTGCCAGCGACTCGCCACGAAACTGCACATCGCCGCCCGACCAGCCGACCATGCGCATGATTGCCGACAGCATGGTCGTCTTGCCGGCGCCGTTGGGGCCGACGACGCCGACGACCTCGCCGGCGCGCACAGCGAAGCTCACGTCGCGCAACGCCGGAACCGCGCCGTACCGCACGCTCAGGTTGCTGACCTCGAGCAGCGCCGATTCGGTCACGCCGCGGCCGTTCCTCCGAGGTAGGCCTCAGCCACCGCGGGGTGGTTGCGTATCTCCACCGGTGTCCCCTCGGCCAACGTCATACCTTGATCGAGCACGTGGATACGATCGCACACTCCGAGCACGAGCGGCACGTTGTGATCGATCAGCAACACGCCCGCCCGGCGCTCGTCACGCACCAGCCTGATCGTGCCGGCGAAGGCGCCGACCTCGTCCTCGTTCAAGCCGGCGGCCGGTTCGTCGAGCAGCACGAACGTCGGCTCCGTCGCCAGGGCTCGGGCGACACCGAGCAAGCGCTCGTCGCCGTGGGCGAGCGTCGATGCATCTGCATCGGCGTGGGCGGCGATGCCGAGCAGGTCGAGCAACTCGCCGGCTCGTCGCCGGGCGGTTCTCGCCGACGCGCCTGCGCCGAGCGCAGCGACTTCGACGTTCTCGCGAGCTGTCAGCGCCGGGAAGGCGTGGCCGTGTTGAAAGGTTCGAGCAAGCCCAGCACGGACTCGGCGATGTGCGGGCCAGGCGGTGATGTCGATACCGTCGAGCAGCACCATCCCGGCCGTCGGGAAGTCGAAGCCACTGATGAGGTTGACCATTGTCGACTTGCCCGCCCCGTTGGGGCCGATCAGGCCGACGACCTCGTGGCGGTGCACCGTGATCGTGACGTCGTCGAGTGCTCGGACCCCCGCATACGCGCGGCTCAGCGCGGCGGCATGCAGGGATCCGGATTCTTCACTCATCGATCACCCGCGGGAGCGGATCAGGAGATGTCGGCGGGCGACGATGCCGCCATCAGCTTCTGGAAGGTTGGCTTGCCGTTGGCGAACGTCATGATCCGGTACTCGCGGCCGAACACGGTGTGTACCGTGGGCGAGAAGGTGATCTTCCCCGAGGTCGTTTCGAGCCCGGCGAACTTCTCGAACTCGGCGGCCAGCGCCGCACCGTCGGTCGAGCCCGCCTTTTCGATCGCCGCAGCGATCGCTTCGATCGTCGCCGCCCCCGTGACGAACCCACCGGTTGCTGGAGGATTGCCCGCATCGGTCATCGACTTGATCAGCGCGTTGACGTCGGGATTCGGATCATCGCCGAAAACCGATGCAAACGTGCTGAACGTGAAGTCCGTGAGGTCCGCGGGGATCCAGAAGGTGCCGTCGCCAGACCATGGGCTGAAGATCGGCGTCGCCACACCCGCATCGCGGATGCCCTTCACCGCCGTGGTGATATCGGGTGGGAACGTGCACAGGGCGATCACATCGGCGGCGCCGGCCCCGGTGACGATGGTCGGGACGTTGTTGACCGATTGGTCGAACGAGGTGAACCCCTCGTTGGCGATGACCTTGCCACCCTTTTCCTCGAAGCGCTTGGTGAAGGCCGAGCACACGTTCTGGAAGTAGACGAGCAGGCTGTCGGGCACGACGATGGCCGTCTTGTACCCCTTCTCGATTGCATATTCGGCGAGCACCGCGCCTTCGTCCTGGGCCAGGTTGCCCATGCTGAAGGCCAGTTTGCCGGCGTCACCGAAGCGCGAGGGGCCCATCTGGTCGGTCCCGATGCACGGGGCCACAGTCAGCAGGCCCGCGTTGATGCCTTCTTGGATCGCCGGGGTGGCGAAGTCGACGTCGCACGTCGTCAGCAACACGTCGGCCTTGTCTTTGGTGATCAGGTCGACGGCCGCCGCCTTGGTCGCCGCCGGGTCAAGTTTGTCGTCGATGAACTTGAGCTCGAGCTGTCGCCCGAGCACACCGCCGGCATCGTTGATCGTCTTCACGGCGATCTGGGCCGAGGCGAGTGCCGGGGCGTCGAACGGCGCCATGTTGCCCGTGAGGTCGATCGCCGCGCCGATCACGATCGGCCCTTCGGTCGACGTCGCCGCGCTGGTCGCGGATCCTGCGGCGGTTGTTGCTGGAGCACCAGCGCTCGTTGCGGGCGCCGGTGTCGTTGCCGTGGTCACCGCCGTGGCAGTCGTTCCGTTCGTTGTGGATGTTTTGGCGTCGCTGCCGCATGCCACAGCGATCAGCACAGTTCCGGCGAGGATTGCCGTAAGTGACTTCCTACGCATCGAGTGCTCCCCCTTGTTGCTTGTCCGACGTCGAGCGCCGGCCGATCGTCTCACCGGCCGACATTCCGTCATCCTGACGGTCGTCACCAATGAGCAAGACGCTTCGGAAGCTAGCACACGGCACGCGGCTGCATTCCACGGTCTACCGTAGTGTGCTCGACCGTTCACACTGCCGACTCCAATGCGGAACACTTCACCTGCCCTCACGCCCAGAGCCGCGATCGTCACGCTGTATGGCGCGTTCATCCGCGGGCTCGGCAACTGGGTGGCGATCGCCGACCTCGTGGTGCTGCTGGCCGACCTCGGCATCGACGAGCAATCTGCTCGCTCGGCGATCGCCCGGCTCAAACGAACCGGCCTGCTGGCGAGCGCGGGGCACTTCGGTAGCGCCGGCTACGCGGCAGGCGAGCAGTTGCTCGACGTCCTGCGAGACGGTGACGTGCGTATCTTCCAGAGCGAGATCGCTGCCGATCTCGACGACGGCTGGGTGCTGATCGTGTTCTCGGTTCCCGAGGCACAGCGTGACCGCCGGCACCTGCTGCGCACCAGGCTCGCGGGGCTCGGTTGCGGGCCGCTGGCGCCAGGGGTCTGGATGGCGCCTCGTCGCGTCGCGCTCGACGTGCGGCGCATACTCCAGCGCCTCGACCTCGCCCGCTACACGTCGATGTTCGAAGGCAGATACCAAGGGTTCGCCGACGTGCAGACACTGGCAGCATCCGCGTGGGATGTCAGCGCGCTGGTGCGTCACTACGGCGCGTTCATCAGGCGTCATCAGCGGATGCTCGCTCGCTGGGAGGCCCATGACCACGGTGTCCGCGCTGCATTCGTCGACTACGTGACGCTGCTCGAGGATTGGCGGCGGCTGGCCTACGCAGACCCGGGGCTGCCCGACGAGCTGAGTGCCTGCGCTCCACAGCGACGCGCAGCGTACGAGGTGTTCATGAAGGGCGTCGGGCTGCTCGCTGAACCCGCCATGCGACACGTCGAGAGCACCATCGGCCCGCGCCGGCTCGGTCGCGACGGCGCCTAGCGATCGCGGCGACCCTCGAACAGCGCCAGCGGCTGTTGTTCGCGGCGGCGCGCCGTGCGGCCTGTGAGGTATTGCTTCGGCCAGGCATGCTCGGTGTAGCCCAGGTCGACTGCCGCGTTGAGTGTCCAGTACGGGTCGACGAGGTGGGGACGGGCCAGGAGGCACAGGTCGGCGCGACCCGACAGGATCAAGGTGTTGACGTCGTCGATGCTGGAGATCGCGCCGACCGCCATCGTCGGGATGCCGACCTCCTGGCGAATCCTGTCGGCGAACGGGGTCTGGTAGAGCCGGCCGTATTCAGGGTGGTCAGCCTTGTCGACCTGGCCGGTCGACACGTCGATTGCGTCGCAACCCGACCGCATCAACTCGCCGGCCAGCACCACGGCATCGTCGCCACCGAACCCGCCGTCGATCCAGTCGGTTGCCGAGATTCGTACGCTGAGCGGCAGGTGGTCGGGCCACGCTGCCCGCACGGCACGCACCGCCTCGAGCGGGAACCGCATGCGGTTGTGCAGCGAGCCGCCATACTCATCGGATCGATGGTTGGTGACAGGCGACAGGAACGACGAGAGCAGGTAACCGTGCGCGGCGTGGACCTCGAGGAGGTCGAAGCCGGCCTCGATCCCGAGCCGCGTCGAGCGGACGAAGTCGGCGATCACGATGTCCATGTCGTCGCGGCTCATCTCGCGCGGGACAACGTTGCCCGGCAGGTATGGGATGGGCGACGGAGCGATGAGCTCCCAGTTGTCATCGCCGAGGGGGAGGTCGGTGCCCTCCCACGGCACGCAGGTCGAGCCTTTGCGGCCCGAATGGCCGATCTGCAGCCCGATGCAACTGTAGGTGTTGTCGTGGACGAAGTCGGTGACGCGACGCCAGGCAGCTGCTTGGTCCTCGTTCCACATCCCCGTGCACCCTGGAGTGATGCGACCCTCGGGCGAGACGCAGGTCATCTCGGTCATCACCAGCCCTGCGCCGCCGACCGCTCGCGACCCGAGGTGCACGAGGTGCCAGTCGGACGGCATGCCGTCAGTCGCGCAGTATTGGGCCATCGGCGACACGACGACGCGGTTGGCCAGCCGGACCGACCTCAGTTCGAACGGGTAGAACATCGGCGGAGTCGCTTCCGAGGCCGGCCGCAGATGCTCCGGTCGGCTGCGGTGGAACCAGCCGAGGATCTCCTTGGCGAAGCCTTCGTCGCGCAGGAACAGGTTGTCGTAGGTGATTCGCTGACTGCGGGTCAACAATTGAAAGGCGAACTGCTCCGATGGCAGGTCGATGTAGCGCGACGCGGCCTCGAACCAGCGCTCGCTGGTGATCGCGGCGCGCTGTGTGCTCTCGATCTGCGGCCGCCGCGCTGCTTCGTACGCGGCGAGACGCTCCGACATCGATCCGGTACCGTCGACGATCACCTCGGCGAGCGCGATGGAGTCTTCGAACGCCATCTTCGTGCCCGAGCCGATCGAAAAGTGCGCTGTGTGAGCTGCGTCGCCCAACAGCACGACGTCGCGTCCGTCGTGGACGGCACTCCACGAACCATTTCGCACGGTGTTGAACTCCAGCCATTTGGAGTTGTTCCCGATCAGTGGGGTGCCGTCGAGCGCCTCGGCGAAGATCCGTTCACAGAACGCCTGCGCCAGCGGATCGCTCTGGCCGGGTGCGAACACGGCCGCCACGGTTTCGTCGAGACCGGCGCGGTGCCAGGCATGCGGGCTCGTCTCGACGATGAACGTCGATTCCGTCGACGAGTACGGGTAGACGTGAGCCTGGAACAACCCCCACTCGGTCTCGGCGAACAGGAACGTGAAGTGGTCGAATCGCTTCGAGGTGCCGAACCAGATGTACTTCGATCCGCCGCGGGCGATGCTCGGATGGAACTGATCGGCCAACTCGTTGCGAATCTGGCTGTTGACACCGTCACACGCCACGACGAGGTCCGGCGTGCCGATGTCGGCGAGCGATCGGATCTCGCTGTGGTAGCGCACGTCGACACCGAGCTCGCTGGCCCGCTCGCTGAGGAGGTTCAACAGGCGCTTGCGTGACAGTGCGGCAAACCCGTGACCGCCCGAGCGCAGGGTGCGACCACGATGGACGACGTCCATGATCGGCCAGTAGGCGAACTCCGCCTCGATCCTGGTGAACACCTCGGGATCGACCGAACGCAGGTTGGCCAGCGTCTCGTCGGAGAACACCACGCCGAACCCGAACGTGTCGTCGGGTGCGTTGCGCTCGTGCACGGTCACCGTCGCCGCACTCGCCCGATGCAGCAAGATGCCGAGCAGAAGCCCACTGGGCCCGCCGCCGACGCACACGATCGAGAGTGGGCCTGCCATCAACGGCGATGGTATCGCGTCGTTCTTGCGACCGTCACGGAGTCGCGATACCAGCGCGCCGTCGATCTAGATGAATTCGGCGAACTGCGCCTCGACCGACTTGTGATCCGCGGCGAGCCCGGCCGAGACGCCACCTGCCATGTCACCGGGATAAGCATCTTCGACGTCGTTGTGTATCGCATCGATCATCGCTGCCGCCGTTTCCTCGGTCGTCATCTTCGGAATCGGCAGATGGGCCGTGAGCCTGGTGTCGACAGCGCCCGGCATGAACGCGCAGACGAACGTGCCCTGTCCGCGCAACTGGGCGCGAAACGCCTGGGTCACCGAGTGAAGCGCGGCCTTCGACGCGCAGTACGTTGCCATGCCCGGGTGGTTGATCCGGCTGAGGATGGACAAGACGTTGACCATCGCCCCGCCGCCGTTGGCCCCCAAGATCGGCGCGAACGCCCGACTGACGGCCAGGTTGCCGAGGTAGTTGACCTCGATCTCGTGGCGGGCCCACTCGTCGTCGCCGGCACCGGCGACCGGCGCGTTGTGGTTGACGCCGGCGTTGTTGACGAGCACCGTCACGTCGGTGCACCGCGCCGCGGCTGTGTCGATCGACGCCTGGTCGGTGACGTCGAGGTGAATGGGCACGACCCGTTCGTGGGCGAGTCCGACTTCCGCGCCGTCGACACGAGTGGCCGCGTAGACCTTTGCCGCGCCGGCATCGATGAACGCCTTGGTCGAGGCTTGGCCGATCGCCCCGCCCGCACCAGTGATCAACACGACTGCTCCATCAAGGTCCATCAGCCGACCGCCTTTCCTTCGCTGCTCGCCCAGGCCTGCATCAACGTGTTCGAAGGGAGTGTCTCGTCGACCAGCTTCTTGGCCGTCTCGATGCCCGCAACGGGGAGTCCGGTTGGATCGAGCACACCGATCTGCACCAGCACCGATGCCTGGTCCCAGTAGATGTGCTCGTGGTACAGCCTGTCGCCGCGGAAGTTGACGATGGCGACCAGGGGCACCTCGACGTACTTGCCGGTCGGTGCGATGCCGGGCAGCATCCAGTCGATCTCGCAGGTGTGGGTGAACGAGAACAGCATTTCGTCGACCAGGCTGGTCGACCCGATCGTTCGTGAGATCGGGATCAGCTTGGTGTCTTCGGGATTGGCATCGACGAAGTGCCATTGGTAGAACCGGCTGAGCTGTTGCGCCCCCACACCGCCGGTCATCGTCGGGATGTGGTTGACGTACGGCGCGGCGACCATCGTGCCCATCGTGTCGGGCACGTTGCGCGTGGCGAACTCGTAGTAGCAGTGATCGTCCCACAGCTTCGACAGGTTGAAGATCGGGCCGATCGTGCGGTGGAACAGCTCCATCGTGCGGCCGTAGGCCATCAACGCCGACGGCTTGTCGTAGTGCTCGCCCTCCTCGCGCGCGAAGGCGTGGTTCTGACCTTGGTAGACGTGGAACGTGGCATTGGGGTTGTCTTCGAATGCGGCCATCAGCGCCTCGCGAGACTCGGCCGGTGCGTACTGATCGAGCTCGGCCATGTGGAACACAATCGGCACCGTGACCTTCTGCGCCTCGTCGGCGTGCGCATCCATACCGACGCCGTAGTACGAGACGGCGCAGTCGACATCGGTTCGAGCGGCCGTGAGGAAGGCGAGCTTGCCTCCGAGGCAGTAACCGACGCAGCCGACACCACCGACCTGATCGTCGCGGGCGCGCATCGCGTCGATGGTTGCGGCAATGTCGTCGATGCCCCTGTCGGCATCGAACGCCTGGAACAGGCCGAACGCCCGCTGCCATTCCTCAGGGCTGTAACTGAGGTCGATGCCCGGTTCGATGCGCCAGAACAGATCGGGGGCCAGCACCACGTAGCCCTCCTCGGCAAACCGATCGGCCGTGCGGCGGACGTACTCGTTGACCCCGAAGATCTCCTGGATCACGACCATGCCGGGCCCCGACCCCTTCGCCGGCTTGGCGAAATAGGCGTTGAACGTGCCGCTGCCGTCACGTGCAGTGATCGAGACGTACTCCCCCATGGTTCCGTTCCCCTGTCGCTCGGTGTGGACCGCTTGACTGTAGTGCGCCGACCGATCGTGCGCCGCTCCGGTCGCCGGACGTGGAAATCCACCCGGTCGAGGAGCGCTAATCTCCTCGCTCAGACGAAGGGGGTTGCGCATGCGTGCTCGTCCTGGGAGCTTCTCCCGACTGCGGTTCGGCCTCGACGTGGCCATAGGCATCGCGGCCACTGTGCTCGGTGTCGTCACACTCCTCTCCCGCGAATGGATCGAGCTGGTCTTCGGGGTCGACCCCGATGGCGGGAGCGGCGGGCTGGAGTGGGCCATCGTGATCGGCCTGTTTGCGGTCGCCGGGTCGGCCGCGCTCGCGGCTCGTGTCGACTGGCATCGCCGACGGGTGGCGCAGGTGTGAGGCAGCAGTGAAGGTCCTCTACCCCGCGGTGCGGTTGCTCGGGGCGCTCCTCTTCGGCTGGATCTCGGCGCTGCTGCGGCTGCTGGGTCGTCTGCTCGCCTGGATCCGTCGCCTCCTCGGCCATGACGGTCGGTCATCGCGCGGGGCCGACACCGACTGCGTCCCCATCCGGCATCCCGAATACGTACAACCCGACCCGATGATCTACTCGCAGTGGTATCTCATGAGCCTCGGCTTCGCGGTCACGTGGGACAACCCCGACATCGAGCTTCGCCGTGGCGGCGTCCCCGTTCCCTCGAGCGGCATCGCGCCCGACACCGACTACGAGATCGTGGCCCGCATCTGGAACGGTTCCACCAGCGCGCCGGTGGTCGGCATGGCCGTGGGGATGTCGTACATCGACTTCGGGATGGGTGTGATCTCGGTCCCCATCGGCGTGACCAAGGTCGACCTCGGTGTGAAGGGTGGGCCCGGGTGCCCGGCGTTTGCATCGATGCCGTGGCGATCGCCCGCCACTCCTGGTCACTACTGCCTGCAGGTGGCGTTCGACTGGTTCGACGATGCCAACCCGCTGAACAACCTGGGGCAGGAGAACCTTCAGGTCGGGCAGGCCAGCTCACCGGCAGAGTTCGAGTTCACGCTCGGGAACCAGTCCGACGACCGCCACGTGTTCGCCTTCGAGGTCGACACCTACGAGTTGCCGGCGCCGCCGCCATGCCCGCCGCCGGGGCGGGGAACTCCGAGCACGACCCGGCAACGACCCCGCGCTCGCGCCCCGCGTACCACGCACCCCGAGGTGTCCGACGCGATTCTGGCGCGACATGATCGGGCGGACCACCCCGTACCGGAGGGATGGTCGGTGCACTTCAACCCGGAACGGCCAGCATTGGCACCGGGCGACTCGACGACCGTGAAGCTGTCGATCGAGCCGCCGACCGGGTTCGTCGGATCGCTGCGCTTCAACGTACGCGCGGTCGATGGCGACGATTTCGTGGCCGGCGGGATCACGCTCGAGGTGGTAGCGACATGACCGCAAAGAACTACACGAGTTGCATCTCCCACGACAAGCACATCGGGAAGGTTGCGGCTCAGGCGATCATCGCCGCAGCCGTGGTGGCGATCCCGATCATCGTCTTCGGTGGGGCCATCGCACCAGGCATCGGAGTGATCGCACTCACCGCAATCATCGCCTATTGCCGCTGGTGGCTGTACGACCGATTGATCTGCCTCGGAGGCGACCGCTGTGCGGTGGGTTGGGTGGGGCGCATCGAGCCACCGTCGAAGAAGACACTGCTCGACAAGTTCGACACCGATCTCAGCGTGAACCTGGTGCTTGCGCCCCTGATCAATCCCACCCTGACGGAGGCCCAGAACGATCCGGTGCAGGGCGACCTGCTCAAGTCGAAGTTCGGGCTGGAGGTCACACCGGTCGATGACACGAACTTCGAGAACATCAAGGCGGCCTCGCTGCATGTCGAGTTCGAGGGCGGCGGCGTCTACGACCTGATGATCGCCTGCCTGGCGGCACTGCCGTTCGCAGTTGCGGCAACAGTGGTGTGCGCGATCCCGGTCCTCGGCTGGATCGCCTGCGCGATACTCGGCGCCATTGCGGCGCTGATCACGGTCATCGGGATCATCGCCGCGCTGCTCGACACCGGCGACCCCAACGATGTGAACCCGGCGCTCGGTGAACTGCACACCAATGACGTGTTCGGTCGCGGCGCCGACATCCTCGTCGTCAAGGGTCGATGGGTGTATGACTCCGCACACGAGGGGTGGAACGAGATCCATCCGATCACGCATTGCCAGCGAATCGGTCGATGGAGTGGCTCGTGGTGGGGCACCGAGTTCGCCCCGCCGCACACGCGTGAGGCCATCGACCGGTGGTGCGAGAAGGTGACCGAGGCCGGGACCGACGCGACGATCCACAGCCAGTCGCAACCCGTCAACACCTGGACGGTGCATCCCGTGATCGACGGCTGCCGCGACGACGGCGACCGGCCGCCACCGATCCACTGAGCCCCACCGACGCCTAGTCTGGCATGGTGCCCGACCAGCGACCCGAGGCCTGGACGTTCGGCCGGTGTGCAGTCGTTGGCACGGGGCGAGTCGGCCACGCGCTCGTCGGCACCCTGCGATGGTTGGAGGGACCGTACGGACGCGGGTTCGACGCCACGGGTTTCGACGTGGTGCTGTTGGCCGTGCCCGATGACGAGATCGCCCGCGCAGCGAGCGCCATCCTGCTCGGCCCGGTCGTGGGTCACTGCGCCGGCTCCCTCGGCGCCGCCGTGCTCGCGCCGCACGAGGGCTTCGGCCTGCACCCGCTGATGACGGTCACCCGCGAGGGCGCCAACTTTGCCGGCGCCGGAGCGGCGGTCGCCGGCAGCACACCGCGAGCGCTGGCAATTGCCCGCACACTGGCCCTGGCCTGTCAGATGAACCCCGTCGAGATCGACGACGCAGATCGCGCCGCGTACCACGCCGCCGCATCGATCGCCTCGAACTTCCTCGTGACGTTGGAGGACGCCGCCGAGGTCATGCTGCGCACGATGGGCGCCGATCGCAGCATCCTCGTACCGCTGGTCCGCGCCACGCTGGAGAATTGGGAGTCGATGGGCGCGACCGCGCTCACCGGTCCCATCCTCCGGGGTGACGAAGCGACCGTCGCCCGCCAACGAGCGGCAGTCGTCGAACGTGCCCCGGAACTGGTCGCCATGTTCGACGCCCTCTGTGACCGCACACGAGCCATCGCTCGTCGGACGCGCTGATCAGGCGATGGCCGCCTCGAGGGTCTCGACAGACGGCGCGAAGTAGTACGAGCCCGAGGCGGGCGTGGAGTAGTCGGTGAGGGCATCGCGAGCCTGGCCGTTCATGCCGTAGATCGCTTCCATGCGTTCGCGCAGCGGTGCCTGCTCGCGGCAGAAGCCCATGAAGTACAGCCCGATCGTTCCGTCGTGGAACGCGTAGGGGGTCGAGCGGCGAACCATCTCGGAGCGCTTGGGCTTCGACGCATCGGCAGTGTCGCCCTCGCGCAACTCGACGTGCGACAGGTGCGACGTCGGAGGTTGCGCGTCGAGTCGGGTCGAATCAGCCTTCGTGCGACCGAAGAGCGCCTCCTGATCGGCCAACGAAAGGCCGTTGAAGTACTTCAGGTCGTGGACCCAACGCTGGGCAATGCAGAACGCACCGCCGGCGCCCGGTTGCCCGTCGGGGACGATCGCCTTGTCGTACTGCTGCTCGGGCTCGGGGTTCCCCGTGCCGTCGATGAACCCGGTGAGATCCAAGCTGTTCCGGAAGATGAACGCCGGCGTCTCGCGTGCCACCGTCATGTGTCCCTCGACTGCGGTTCGGAACGCGTACTGGGCCTCCCAGCACAGGTCCTTGTCGCTCGAGTGGATCCACAAGAGCAGCTCCTCCTGCGTCGCCTTGGCCACCTTGCCGTCGGGAGACTCATACCCCGGATATGGCTGGAAGTCGTTGGGGATGTCGTCGGTGAGGTCGGCGAGCAACGTCGGCCCGAACAGGATGCACACGTTGACCGGCACCGTCACACCCACGTCGGAGCCGAACGCCCGCAACTCGCGGAGTGCGTTCTTGATCACACCCAGATCTGCACCATCGGTGCGACTCATGTGGGTGTACCACTGATACTTGGTCAGATCCGTCAAGATCGCATGCTGTGGATTCGGCATCGAAGTAGCTCCAAGGTGACTCGTGTTGAGATAGCGAACCATACATTCGCTCTCGTCGCGCGTGCACCTCGGGAGTGTCTGCGCTGATGACGTCACCATGAACGGTGAGGTTCGTGGCAATCCCGACGAAGGATGCAACAGACGCGACGAACACCTCGGTCGCGCGATTCGGTCGACCGCTAACGAGCCAGGGCCCGTGCAGCCGAACGTCGCCAACCGTCGGGGACTCTGGGGTCATCGACCACTCGGCGCAGCACTGACTCGTCGATCTCGTCATCGACCAGGCTGTCGACCCGCACCGCGGGCGGGACCGCCGGACTCACCGTGATCAGATCGCCGGCCTGCAACGACCCCGCGCTGATGATTCGCAGGTATGTGCCGGGTCGCCGGGCCGCGGCGAACGCACCGGGGAACGATTCGTCACACAGCGCGATCCCGATCTTGAAGCACGGTTGCCTCGGCTGGGAGACCTCGAGGACGGCTGAGCCCACACGCCAGCGGTCGCCGATGTGCGCCCTGCCGAGGTCGATGCCCCTCGTCGTCAGATTCTCCCCGAACGTCCCAGGCCCCAGTGACCCCGTGGTGATCGCCCACCACTCGTAGTCCTCGACGGAATAGGCATAGACCGCCTTGTCAGGACCACCGTGCACCCGACGGTCGGCCTGGTCGTCGCCGACGAGGTTGACCCCCTCGAGCGTGACCGGACCCTCGATCGGCTCCTTGCAGATGGCCGACGACACCTGCCGACCACGCCATTCGACGAGGCGCGGGCGACCGACGTTGACCGACACCACCAACGGTGCTCCAGCCGAGTCGCTCATTCCACCAGTCTGGCTCGATTGCATCCGGACTCGCCAACGTCGACGTACTTCATTGCGACACAAACCGTCTGGTCCCGCTCCGGCGCGGCCACCCCTCAACGAATGTGGAGTACATGTCATGAAAACAGCAAGAACCTCAACTGCGCTTGCCACCATTGGCTTGGCAGCAGTCCTGGCCTTGAGCGCCTGTGGCGACGACACCAAGGACGCCGCGTCGATCGCTGCACCGACCACCATCGCCGCAGCCGCCTCAGCGGGAACCACCGCAGCTGCCACGGCCGACCAGCCGGGCACCATCGTCGATGTCGCTGCTGGCGCCGGCAACTTCACCGTTCTCGTCGAGGCGGTGAAGGCCGCAGGCTTGGTCGACACGCTGAGTGGCCCCGGGCCGTTCACCGTGTTCGCCCCGACGGACCAAGCATTCGCCGATGCACTCGCGGCGCTCGGGATCACCAAGGAGCAAC
Source organism: Ilumatobacteraceae bacterium (assembly GCA_039931555.1). GTDB lineage: Bacteria > Actinomycetota > Acidimicrobiia > Acidimicrobiales > Ilumatobacteraceae > JAENVT01. The sequence continues at coordinate 36,561 of JBDTRP010000023.1, forward strand.
TGTTGGCCGACCCGGCAGAACTGAAGACGATCCTCACCTACCACGTGGTCTCCGGCTCCGTGATGGCCGGGGACGTCATGAAGATGGACGGCCAGGATGTGCCGACCGTCGCCGGACCGACCGTGAAGGTCAAGATCGCCGGCTCGAGCGTGATGATCAACGATGCCACGGTCACCACCGCGGACATTGCTGCCTCGAACGGTGTCATCCACGTGATCGACAAAGTGCTGCTGCCGCCGAGTTGATGACTCTCTCTCCCCACGCATCGCCGGCCCCGACGTGGGCCGGCGATGCGCTCGACGGTGCGGTGCGGTGGTCGACCTGCACGGATCGTCGGTACAGTCGGAGTGTGGTCGACGACGTGGGCGAGACACCCGGACGCAGCGGGCTGGAAGCCTCATTCGCCAACGGTGGCGATCGCGCTGTACGCCTCGCATACGATCGCTACGGCTCGCTGGTCTACACGTTCTGTCGCCGCACGGTGGGGCATCACGACGCTGCGGAAATTGCGCAGGATGTGTTCGTCGCTGCGTGGCGCGCGCAGCAATCGTACGACCCCGGTCGTGGCAGCCTCGGCGGCTGGCTGATGGCCGTCGCTCGCAACAAGGTCATCGATCACCTGCGCCGGCAGGGCCGGCGACCGCTGACCGACGCCTATGCCGACAGCGCCTCGATTCCCGGCTTGCGCAACGACGACGTCGACATGGTCGCCAATCGCATGTTGCTCGCCGAGGCACTCGGTGAGCTCACTCCTCGTGCACGCGAGGTCGTTGAACTGGCGTTCCTGCAGGATTTGACGCACGAACAGATCGCCGCCAAGACCCACCTTCCCCTCGGAACAGTGAAGAGCGACGTGCGTCGAAGCCTGCCCCTGTTGCATCGCACACTCGCCGGTCTGAGCAGCGGAGGCATTCATGAATGACAACCAGCGACCCGGCGGCGCCGAGGTCGATTTGGCGCACCTGCGAGCGATCGCCGGCCACGTCACCGACGATGACTTCGAGCGCGATGTGCCCCCAGCCTCGATGTGGTCCGCCATCGCAGCAAACGCGGGCCGCCCAGCGAACAACATCGCCGTGGTGCCGCGCACGCGCCGACGCGTCTGGCTCGGCGTGGCCGCCGTCGTTGTCACTGGCCTTGGCATCGCCGGTGGGTTGGTGGTGTCGAGAGGCGCAAGAGACGACGTCATTGCCGAAACCGCACTGAGCAACGAGGGGCTCAGTCCGCTGGGCTCGGCATCGTCGGGCAAAGCGGAGATCATCCGGCGAGGCACCTCGTACGTGCTGCACCTCGACGTCAGTCGGGTGCCGAGCGAACCGGCCAGCTACGTCGAAGTGTGGCTGATCGATCGCCAGGTCAAGGGGATGATCTCCTTGGGCCCTTACCACGGGAACGGTGACTACGTCATCCCGTCGGGTGTCGATCCGGCGAAGTTTCCTATCGTCGACGTGTCGATCGAACCCTCCGATGGTGTGCCCACGCACAGCGGTGTCAGCATCGTGCGGGGCGTCGCCGCCGCGTGAGCGTTCCGCAGTTACCCGACCACGCCGAGGTCGTGATCGTCGGTGCAGGGCTTGCCGGTCTGGCGGCAGCCCGAGTGCTGCACGCGGCCGGGCGCGACATCGTCGTCGTCGAAGCAACCGACGGCGTCGGGGGCCGTGTCCGCACCGATGTGGTCGACGGGTTCCACCTCGACCGCGGGTTTCAGGTGCTGCTGACCGCATACCCCGAGGCAGCGGCGCAACTCGATCTCGACGCACTGCAGTTGCGTCGCTTCCAGCCCGGTGCGGTCGTCTGGCACGACGACCGCTTCGACACCATCGGCGATCCGTTCCGGCAGCCGTCGTTGCTCCTCACGTCGCTCGCCGCGCGGGTCGGTTCGCCGCTCGACAAGCTGCGCGTGCTGAGGCTGCGGCGGCGATTGGTTGCCAGCGACCCGAGAGCGCTCATGCGCAAACCAGACGGCACCACCCGTCAAGCGTTGGAAGCTGCGGGCTTCTCCGACTCGATGATCACGCGATTCTTCCGACCGTTGTTCGGCGGCATCCAACTCGACACGAACCTGGCCGCCAGCAGCCGCATGTTCGAAGTGCTGTTCCGTACTCTGTCGCAGGGCGACACCGCGGTACCCGCCCGCGGAATGGGCGAGATTTCCCGACAACTCGCCGCACCGGTGCTGGATCGCGTCGTTCTCGAGACACGCGTTTCAACCGTCGAGGGCAACCGCGTAGCGACCGCGGACGGCAGATCCATCGGCGCTGGAAGGGTCATCGTGGCGACCGAGGGTCCAGTGGCGTCGACGTTGCTCCGAATCCCGGCGGTCCAGTCCAGGCCGGTGACATCGGTCTGGTTCGCCGCAGACCTCCCACCTACGCCGTCGAAGATGATCGTTCTGAACGGAACCGGCACCGGCCAGGTCTTCAACGTTGCGGTCATGACCAACACCGCCACGGAGTACGGCGCAGGGGACCAGGCCTTGGTCGTCGCCTCGTGCCCCGGCGTGTGCGATCCTGCCATCGAGCCGACCGTGCGTCAGGAGCTACGGGCGTGGTGGGGTGGCAAGGTCGACACGTGGCGACACCTGCGCACCGATGCCATCGCCCACGCCCAGCCCGACCACGTTCCCCCGCACCCGCCCAAGCAGCGTGTGCATCTCGAAGGTG
>JBDTRP010000024.1:0-14409 GCA_039931555.1 Ilumatobacteraceae bacterium
GCACCACCGCAATGGGCTACTTCGCCGCCGGCGGCGCAGCCGGCTTCTTCATCGCTCCTGCACTCGTGACGCCTGCGCTCGAAACGTGGGGCGTCGGCGCGACCGTGATCTTCATCCCTCCCGCCGTGCTCATGGCCTTCATCCTCAGCCGCCACCAGACACGCATCGACCGCGACCGCCACCTCCCCACCGCAGCCATCGGCGTCGACCAACCCCGGCTCTTCGCCGTCCTGACCGCAGTCGAGATCACTCGCTCCTGCGTCGAATGGGGACTCAACACCTTCATCTCGCTCTATTGGATCCAACACCTCGGCGCCTCGACCGCGCTCGGCGGGGTCGCGCTCACACTGTTACTTGGAGGAGCAGTCATCGGAGCACTTGCCGGCGGACGCATCGCCGACCGGATCGGACTCGTGCGAACCGTGCAACTCGGTAACGCACTCCTCCTCCCCGGCGTCGTCGCCCTCGTGCTCTGCGACAACAAATACGCCGCCCTGCCGATCGCGTTCATCCTCGGCGCAATCGCCAACCTCCCCTTCGCCGTGCTCATCAAACTCGGCCAGGACTACCTACCCAACCGACCCGGTACCGCGGCCGGCGTGACCCTCGGACTCGCCGTCAGTGCCGGCGGCGCCTTCATGCCCATCCTCGGCCTCATCGCCGACCACCACGGCACCCAAAGTGCACTCGCCATCCTCGGCGTGCTGCCGATCCTCGCCATCGCCCTGTCGATCCCGCTCCGCGAGCCAACCAACCGGGTGACCCGCCACGCCGCACTCCCTGGCTGAACCCGGCGACAGACCCGACGTGCGAAGTCGCGAGCGCGACAGGCAACGTCGAGCAGCCGAACAACGATGTACGACGGGCTTCGCCGAGGACCCGGGTTGGCGTGAGCTGACGGGCTCCCTGGCAGGTGGGAGGATGCGGCGGTGAAGATGACCACCCTCGCTGACGCACCCGACTACGACAGCGAGCGGTTCGTGGCCGCACCGTTCCTCGACGGCTCCCAATCGAATGTTCGTGTGATCCGGCTCTCCCCCGGCCAAACGCTGCCTCCGCACACCCACTCCGCATCTGATCTCATGATCTACATCGTCGAGGGCTCCGGCAGTATCGACACCGAAGGCGGCACGATCGCCTTCGTCTCCGGGTCGCTCGCGTTCTTCCGTGGCGACGAGGAACTGCGCCTGTCCAACACGGGAGCCACTGGCCTGACTGCGCTGGCGTTTCTGGCTCCGCCGTTTCCGCCATCTTCCGCCTGAGGGTCCGCGGCCAACTCGATCGTACGATTGCAACCGACACGAGGTGGTGCCGGATGCATGCGAACTTACGGGTTGACGGGGCGAACTGTCCGTTCTGTCTGAACGACGTCATCGACCATCTGGAGCTCGATGCGGCGAAACTCATTGACACGATCGGCACCTCGTTACACGACGTCGCCATGGCCGCGAATGAGATCGTGATGTCACCGATCGATCCGATCATCTCGGTGCTGCACTGCAGCCACGAACCAGCACACCAACTCCAGCCGTCGATTTCGTTGACGAAACGGCTCGAAACCGTCACCGACGCACTCACCGAGGTCGATCGATTCCCAGGAGAGCGGATCATTCACACCATGATGTACGCCGACGCCTCCTCCCACCTGAGGTCGGCGTTCCACGATCGCACGCCGGCCAGATGACGAGCCACCGATCGGCGGCAACCAACTCCTCCGACCGTTCCGAACCGGTGACACCCGCAGGGAAGGCTGCTGCGTTGAGGGCGGATCTCGAGATCGGTGAGGAGTTCATCGACCTCCCGACGTGGGCGGGGTCGATCCCACAGCAGTTCGGTACGGCGCCGCACGTGCGCGTCGGGCGCGATCGTTGGTTCAATCTCCTGTGGTTGATCCCGGTCGGGTTCGTGATGTTGCTCACCGCAGTGGCGGCGGCCAAAGGGCTGCGGAACATGCCGTCGGTGGAGCGGTTCATCGAGCGCAACCCGGGCACCATCGTCAGCTCAGAGGACAAAGCGAACCAGGGGTTCGCGTGGTGGGTGGGGACATTGCACTTCTTCAACCTGTTCCTGATGATCTTCATCATCCGGTCCGGTCTGCAGATCCTTGCGGACCACGCGCGCCTGTACTGGACCAGGCACTCGACGCCGGGGCGGGAGTGGTTCCGGTTCCAGAAGGAAGTCCCGCCAGAGCCGCTGTGGACCGCCAAGGAGGATTCGGTTGCCCTGCCTACCCACGTTGGCCTGCCCGGCCGGCGGCATACGATCGGCATCGCTCGTTGGTGGCACCTCGGGGTCGACGTGCTGTGGCTGCTCAACGGGCTCATCTTCTATGTGTTGCTGTTCGCCACGTGGCAATGGCATCGCGTCGTACCCACGACCTGGGCGGTGATCCCCAACGCGGTCTCGACGCTGCTCCAGTACCTCTCGCTCGACTGGCCGACCGACAACAGTTGGGTTGCCTACAACAGCCTGCAGCTGATTGCGTACTTCATCACGATCTTCGTGGCGGCACCGCTCGCACTGATCACCGGTTTAGGCATGTCGCCGGCCCTGTCCACCCGATTCAGGCGCCTGAGCAAGCTGCTCAGCATCCAGGTGGCGCGTTCGCTGCATTTCCTGGTGCTCGTGTGGTTCTCGAGCTTCATCGTGATGCACGTCACGTTCGTGTTTGCCACCGGGCTGTTGCGCAACCTCAATCACATCTACGGCACCCGCGACGAAGCCAGCTGGGTGGGGTTCGCGGTCTTCTCCGCGACGATGGTGATCGTCATCGTCGCATGGGTGGCGGCCACCCCGTTCACGCTCCATCATCCGCGTGTCGTCCAGCGCGTGGGGTTCGCACTGATCGGGCCCGCTCAGCGGCTGTTCGAGCACGTCGATGTCCGCCCCGGCGAGTACGACGAAAGCGACATCTCGCCGTACTTCTGGCACAACGGCCGCTACCCGGACTCGCCGGAGTACATGGCGTTGCGCGCCGACGACTTCGCCGGCTACCGACTCGGGATCAGCGGATTGGTCGACAACCCGGTCGAACTGTCGCTCGACGATCTTCGAGCGTTACCGCATCACGAACAGATCACCCAGCACTTCTGCATCCAGGGTTGGTCCGGCGTCGCCAAATGGGGCGGCGTGTCGATGCAGACGATCATGAACCTGGTTCAGCCGAGGCCGGAGGCGAGATGGTTGGTCTTCTACTCGTTCGGGGAAGGCGCCGACGGCGGTACCTACTACGACGCCCACCCGATCGAGCAGATGAGATCGGAGTTGACGATGCTCGCCTACGACATGAACGATGCTTCGCTGCAGTTCGGGCATGGCGCACCCCTACGACTGCGCAACGAGATCCAGATCGGTTTCAAGCAGGTCAAGTGGATACGCGGCATCGAGTTCGTCGCCGACTTCCACGATCTCGGCGGAGGCGAAGGCGGTTACAATGAAGACCACGAGTTCTTCGGCTACCGCCAGTCATTGTGATAACGCAATGCCGTCGAGCGCGTCGCGCGACCACACCTTCGGAAGTCGCCCGCACGTGGTGATCATCGATGCCGGCTTCGGACGCCTGGCCACGGCGAGAGCACTTGCTGAGGTGCACGTTCGCGTGACGGTCATCGACCGACAGAACCACTATCTCGTCCAGCCCCTGCTGTATCAAGTTGCAACCTCAGCGCTGGAGCCCGCAGACCGCCGGGCTGTCGGTGCGGGAGAACGGACGGGTGGTGGCCGGGTTCATCGAGAACCTGCGTCGTACGTGGCAGGCCTCGAGCTGCTCGACTGCCTGACCCCGACCAACTCGAGCGGTGGGCAATGATGATCCTTCGCAGAAAGGCCAGCTCGTGACGGAGATGCACAAGGTGAAGGTCGGGCGTCCCTACGACGAGCGTGTGCGCGGCGACGGGCTGCGGGTGCTGGTCGACCGCATCTGGCCCCGTGGGCTGACCAAGGAACGGGCTGACCTCGACGAGTGGTGCAAGCAGATCGCCCCGTCCACGGAAGTGCGTCAGTGGTACGGCCACGACCCGGAGCGCTTCGAGGAGTTCGGACGCCGATACCGCCTCGAGCTCCTGGAACCCGAACGGGCCGAGGCGCTCACCCATCTACGCAAGCTGGCCGAGAAACGGGTGCTGACCCTGCTCACGGCCAGCAAGCGTGTCGACATCAGCGAAGCCGTGGTGCTCGCCGAACTTCTGGGTCGATGAGCGGCAGTCGGATGACGACATCAACCAACCTCGACGACGCCTTCGTGCTTCGGCCGCGACCGCCGTTCCGGCTCGACCTGACCGTGTGGGCGTTGCGGCGTCGTGGCCGCAACCGGCTCGACCGCTGGGACGGCACGTATCGGCGGGCGTTGGACCTCGGCGGACGCTCAGTCACCGTCGAGGTCGACCAGCGTGGCCGACCCGACCAGCCGTATCTGAGCGTCGCCGTGCTGACCGAAGGGGGCCAGACCGCCACCGAACGGGCGTCGATCGAGCGGCAGCTCGTGCGGATGCTGGGTCTCGATGTCGACCTCGACGGCTTCTACCAACTCGCCGAGCGACAACCGCGCATCGGGGTGCTCGCCGACCGGCTGCGCGGCGTCAAGCCACCGCGTTTCGTATCGCTGTTCGAGGCACTGGTCAACGCCATTGCCAACCAACAACTCTCGCTGGAGGTCGGTATCGAACTACTCAACCGATTCACCGAAGCGTTCGGTGAACGTCCCGCTGACGGTCACGGCCTGGTCGCGTTCCCGACGCCGGAATCCGTCCTCGGGAGTTCGATTGGAGAACTGCGCGATCTGGGATTCAGTACCCGCAAGGCCGAGTATCTGACGTCCTGCGCGTACGCCGTCGCGAGCGGGGCGATCGACGAGGTGAGACTCCAGTCATCGGATCGTGCAGCGGCGACGGACATGCTCTTGGGATTGCGCGGCATCGGTCGCTGGTCGGCCGAGTACGTGCTCCTTCGAGGTCTTGGTCGCATTGACGTGTTCCCCGCCGACGACGTCGGGGCGCGCAACAAGCTCCAACGATTCTTCGAGCTCCCAGTCGCACCCGACCGGGAGCAGATCCTGGCGTTGCTGGAGCCGTTGGCACCGTTCGCCGGCATGCTGTACTTCCACCTCCTGCTCGATGGTCTCGCCGAACGCGGAGTACTTGATGTCTGAGGTGCTGTACACGGTGGGCCACGGAACGCTGGAGCAGGAAGCCTTTGTCGAACTGCTCTGCGGGGTGAGCATCCGCGACATCGTCGACATCCGCTCGTATCCAGGGAGCCGTCACAACCCGCAGTTCGGCAAGGAGGAGATGGAGAGCTGGGTCCCCGAAGCGGGACTCGCCTACGCCTGGATGCGCGATTTGGGTGGGCGCCGCAAACCAGTGCCGGGTTCTCGCCATGTCGCGCTCCGCCATCCGTCGTTCCGGTCGTACGCCGACCACATGGAAACACCCGAGTTCGTCGACGGTGTGGACAAACTCCTCCGGGGCGGTGACGCGCAGGTGATCATGTGCAGCGAATCGGTGTGGTGGAGATGCCATCGCCGGCTCGTCTCCGACTACGTCACGCTCGTGCGTGATGTCGCGGTCGAACATCTCATGCACGACGGTCGGCTGATGGAGCACAACGTGACCGACGGCGTACGACGTGACGGCGACCGACTGGTTTACGACGGCGACGTCGAGTCGGCCCTCGTTCGCCGCTGAACCGCTGACGCGAGTGCCTCGTCGGGCATCCCGGCGGTGGCGGGATCTTCACGAACAGTTCGGCTGGGCGATGCGTTCGTGAAGGTCGCGGGCGCCAGTGAGGGTGGCATCAGTGTCGCGGGCCGGTTCGGGTGCGGCCTCGATGGACACGAACCCGTCTCGGCCGTCGCTGGAGTCGTACCTCGGTCGAGCCACAGGCTCTGACCCTGCTCGGTGTGCAGCTGGTGGAGTTCGTCATGAGTCGGTTTTCGCGTCGTCGTGTCCGGGGAACACGTCGGTTTCTGACTTGTGCCAGACCGGGTGGTCGCCGGATGTTTCGACATTGAACCCGTACTCGAACACGAGGCTGCCTCCGAACGTCGCACCCAATGCCACCAGCAGACCGATCACCACCGACAGAACCGCGATTCCGATTGGGGTTACGAGTTCGGTGTGGTAGTCGTTCAAACGCCAGGCCAGATCGGCGACAGCGAGCACTGTGACGGTGAGCATGATGGTGGCGTGGGTGTTGATCGTGCGTCGGGCCTGGGTGCCGGCTTCGGACGACTTCCACGCGTCCCAAAGGCCGGTCAGTGCCGCGAACACCGACACCGCGACCCCGACGACGAAGACGAACGTGGCGGCGTGCCACAACTCCCGGGCCCATGTGCGGTCCTTGCCACCGACCGCGGAGATCACGTCGAAGCCGGCTGCGAGAACGTAGGCGGCGATCGGGATGTCGGTGAGCGGCGGATGCAACGGTTTACCCGACCAGCCCCGCAGCCCGTTGAACGTACGGCCCTTCAAGGTGAGCGTTGGACGAACTGAGAACTTCTTCATGACATTTCCTCAATCTCCACAGTTGTGGGTCATCGGGAGCGGGGCTCCGAGCCTGCCTGACAGAGTACGACGCGCCGCAGGCGGTGTCGGTCGACGAGTGACTCGTCAATGGTCAGGCGAACTTGTCGGGGAATTGGGCGATGATGCCGTTGGTGAGCATGTCGGCCATCGCCAGGATCTGGGTGTGGACCTTGTCGTAGTCGGCGATGTCGGCGGCGTATTTGCCGCCGAGGTGGTCGACGGCCTCGGCGAGGGTGTTGTCGAGGTGGTCGTGCATCATCTGGCGCATCTCGGTGGCGGGCCAGTTGGCGGGGTTCGCCGCGGCGAGGAAGTCGGCGATCGCATCGGCGTTGGCATACCACTTGTCCTTGTCCGTCGCCACCTTGGCGGTGTCGCCGGCCTTGGCGGCGGCGATGAGGTCGCCAGCGGTGAGGATGTGGTCGCGGAGCAGCGCGGTGAGCTGCGTGCCGGCGGCATCGCCGTAGAGCGGCTTGATGGCGTTGCCGATATCGGTCTGGTTCTGCAGCAGTCTCGTCGCGGTTGCGTCGGTGTCGGCGGAGCCGGCTTCGGCAGCGATGATGTAGAGCCGGGTCCAGGTGATGTGGTCTTCCCACAGTTTGCGCATATCGGCACGCAGGGCGGCTTGCCGATCGGTCGTCGGCGCGGCAGAAACGGTCGACGCGATGGTCGAGTCGTGGGCCGCTCGCGTCGACCCAGAGGACGAGCAGCCGGCTGCGGCGAGCGCGAACGCGACCGTGCTGGCGGCGAGGAGGTGGCGGGGGGATGAGGTTCGCATTGGGGGAAGCTCCTTGTTGGGTGGGTTGGGTGGGTTGGGTGGGTTGGGTGGGTTGGGTGGGTTGGGTGGGGTTGTGCGGAGCTCAGGCCACGAGCGGTTCGGCGCGTAGTTGATCGGAGATCGCATTGCAGGCGTGAGGGTGGGTGCCGGTTTGGTCTATGTGGTGGTCGTGCAGGGACAGGAACCGTTCGGGCTCCGGGAGCGATGTGCCGCCGGAGTCGAGCCACTGCCTGGTGCTGTTGCGGGCTCGATCGATGAGTTCGCGGGCGTGGCTGAAGTCGGTTGCTGACACCGTCAGCGGGCAGAGTGGGGGCAAGACTTTGATCGTGGCGTGGCCGGAGAATCGGGCGACGTCGGTGATCAGACGTTGTTCGATGAGCAAGGTGAGCGCTTGCACCGCGGCGCCGATTGCGGTGCTCGGCGGTCGTTGCAGGGCACAGGCAAAGCCTGTAGGGAGGACATAGATCTCGTTTGCGCCGAGGGCGACGGCTTGCGAGAGTGCTGCGTTGTTGGCGACACCGCCGTCGACGAGGGTCAAACCGTCGCGGTGCACGGCTGGGAATATGCCCGGGATGGTGGCGCTGGCCAACACCGCGCTGACCGCGTCGCCGGTGGAGAGCAGGACCTCCTCCCCGCTGAGCAGGTTGGTTGTCACGATGTGCACCGGGATGGCCGCGTCTTCGAGGTTGGCGTAGTTCAGGTGGGCTTCGATGAGGTGGCGCAAGTTGTGGCTGGAGCACAGTGACGGGCGGATCCCGGTCACGGCGAGCAGATGCCGGACGGGGTCGAGCGGGAACACGTGCTGGCGGCGGAGGTTCTTCCACACGGTCGCCAGGTCGTCGAGGGCTTGGCGCCCGATGCCGTGGCCGGCTACGTAGGCGGCGTTGATGGCACCGGCCGACGTTCCGATCAACAGCTCCGGGCGCACGTCTCGTTCGGCGAGCGCTTGGAGCATGCCGACCTGGACCGAGCCGAGGCTGCCCCCGCCGGACAGCACGAAGGCGACGGTCATCGTCAGTTCCTGGCGTTGGTGCGGGTGAATGTGGCGGGGAACACGCTGGCCAGCCGGGCCAGGGTCAACGCTGCGAGGAGGAGACCGAAGTCGCGCAGGGCGACGTCGTAGAAGCCGGGGATCAACAACAGGTTGACGATGATCCCGGCCAGCCAGGCGGCGACGACGTAGCCGCCCAACCGCGGGCGGAGCAAGACGACGAGACCGGCGACGATCTCGATCGCGCCTACCGCGAACATCGTCTGGTGGGCGGTCCACGGCAAGTGGCGGACGATCACGGGGGCGAGGTAACGATCCCAGTTGACAAGGATGTGAAAGAACTTGTCGAGTCCGAACGCGATCGGAGCGACGGTGAAGCCGATCCGGAGGAGCCAGAATGCCTGGTAGACGGGGTCGTTACGCAGCCTGTCGGCGGTGACTGCGGCAGATCCGGTGGCTGCAGACCGGGTTTCGAGGGTGTTGGTCATTGGGGTTGCCTCCGTTTGTATAGGAAAGTAATCTGTACGTTAGACCTCCGGATTAATTTCGTCAATCATTTTCTCCTTTAGAAGGATTCATGGATTCGCACGACCCGACCAAGACTGAAGAGCCCTCGATCGACGAGGCCGCCGACGCTGACGTCATCAGCGTCGCCGCCCTCGGTGACCCGCTCCGCCGTGCCCTCTACCGCTACGTCGTCGCCCAGGTCGCACCCGTCAACCGCGACCAGGCTGCGACGGCCGTCGGCGTGGCCCGCCACACTGCCAAGTTCCATCTCGACAAACTGGTCGCCGACGGGCTTCTCGACGTCGAGTTCGCCCGACCGCCCGGCCGCGGCGGTCCCGGCGCCGGCCGCCCAGCCAAACTCTTTCGCCGCGCCGCGCGAGAACTGACGGTGAGCCTCCCTCCACGTCACTACGACCTCGCCGGTCGCCTCTTGGCCCAAGCGGTGACCGACGCGCAGCGCGACGCCGTGCCGGTGGCCGATGCTCTCGCCAGGGCCGCCCGCGCGTGGGGCCGATCGCTGGGCCGAGAAGCCGGCGAACGCGCCGGAGCTCAACCAAGCCGAGCGACGATGCTCGCCGCGATCACCGCCACCTTGACCGAGGGCGGCTACGAGCCCCGCTCCGACAGCAGCGGGCTGACACTGGCCAACTGCCCCTTCCACTCCCTATCCCAGGACTACACCGACCTCGTCTGCGGCATGAACCTCGAACTCATCGACGGCCTCATCGAGGGCCTCAACCGGTCCGGACTCGAGGCCAGACTCGACCCCGCACCAGACCGATGCTGCGTTCGAATTCTGCAGAGCAGCAACGAAAGTCTCGCCGCACAAGGGCGGCCTGGAGATCCGGTCTCGGTCTAGGTTCTCTGGAGCGAGGGGCATCCTGCACAGCAGGCGGACGAACTCGGCGAGGCCATCTGCTGCCCCGGTGCCGGCGTGCAGCACCCCGTGCCGAGCGTTGCCGAGTTCGCGGAGGAGACGTTCGTGCTCGGCGGCGAGTTCGGCGGTGGGCTCAGATCGACGGCACCCGCAGTAGTCATACACGATCGCTGCTCCGTGTGGGGGCGAGCAGGTGTGCGGCGCGGGCAACGAAGTCGGTGAGCCACACCGCCAACGCGACGGCGAGGGTCGGGCCTTGGCCGGCGAGCGCGGCGACGGCGGCGGTGTTGCCGGCAGCGAGTGACACCCACGAGTTGGTGATCGCGAACCCGGCCGTGAGACGTTGGTGTCCGCCGCCACGCAGCACGGGGCCGAGGTAGGCGAGCGAGGCGATGAGGATCTGCGCGAAGCCGCCGATCACGAGGGCTTGCAGGATCACACGGTCCTCGCTCCCCCGCACGGCGGCGACCGCCAACGCGACGGTCATCGCCGCCCACCAGACGATCCCGGCCAGTAGCTGCACGACGCGCGGACCTCCCCATCGCAGGCGGCGCGTCGCGTAGATCGGCAGCATTGCGGCGACCGCGACCAATCCCAGCGCATAGCTGATCAGTCCGACGGCGACGACGGCGGAGCGGTCGAGGATCGCACCGGTCGCAGCAAGAGCGGTGGCGGCGGCGAGTGCGAGGAACGTGACGCGCATTGCGACCGCAGTGGCACGCCGCGACATCTTGCTGCGCACCTGCGTGGCGGCGAAGTAGGGCAGGGTGCCGGCGATGACCAGGCCGATGAGTCCGAACACGTTGAGGATGAGGTGGGCGTGACGGAGCTCGGCAGCCCTGTCCCCCGTGCTGCCGGCGCCGAGCACGACACCGAGCGACATCCCGACTGCTCCCGCGACGACTGCGGCCACGTAGGCCTCGAGTGCCGGTGCGAACCGGTCGGTGACCGCCTGTCGTCGCACTCGGAGCAAGATCCATGCCAACGCGAGCATGGCGAGGATCACCGTCGCACCTCCTGCGACGAACATCCACATCCGGTCGGTCTTGCGGCCGACGACGAGCGCGACGGTACCGGCGGCGAGGGCCCATCGCTGTGCCGCGACCACGACGGGTCGGGGTGAGGGAGCGGCTGACCAGGTGACCGCAAGCATCTGGGTGGTGGCGGAGATCGCGCTCAGCAGCCCGCCGACGACGAACAGGTGTAGCGGCAACCACCAGCCGGAACCGACGCGGGCGACGCCGACGACGACTGCCGCCACTGTGAACCCTGCCGCGACCAAGAGCCCTCGGCGGGTCTGGGCGTGGACCTCGGCCACGCGCCCGGGCGCGCCGCGGCCGGTGACCGGGCCGAGACCGGTGTTCATCCGATCGGCAGGGAGCGGTGCGGACATGACCGTCGTGCGAGTCAGATCGATGCGCCCGAGCCGAGCGAGACGGTGTGGCCGAGCAGTTGGTGGCTGTGCACTCGGGCGACGTTGTCGGCGAGGTCGGCCGCGCGTCGGGCGTTGGGTCCGGTCCAGCCGAGCTCGAGCGTCTCATGGAACAGGGTCAACCAGCGCTCGAAGTGCGCCGGAGTGAACTTGCGTTGGGCGTGGATGAGCATGTGGGCACGGAACGGGTTGCCCTGGTAGCCCGGCTGGTCGAGTAGAGCCCGGCACCAGAACGCGGTCAGCTTCGGGAGGTGTTCGGACCAGTCGACCCGTGCCACCTCGTTGAACATCGGGCCGAGCAGGTCGTCCTGGGTGACGTCGGAATAGAATCTGCGGACCATCTCGGCGATCTCGATGGCAGTGTCCAGGTCACTGGTCGGGGTGGGCCGCTGGGTGTCTCGCATCGTGCTCCTCCGAACATCATTCTCAAATATTTCTAGCATACACTGTGATAAATTAATGCCGTAGCGAAGAGGGAGATCCAATGGCCGATGTCATCGAAGCGCTGGTCGATCGGGAGTACGCGTTCGGGTTCCACAGCGACGTCGATACCGACTTTGCCCCAAAGGGCCTCAACGAGGACGTGGTGCGACTGATCTCGGCGAAGAAGGACGAACCGGGCTGGCTGCTCGAGTGGCGGCTCGGCGCCTTCCGGCACTTCCTGACACTCGAGGAGCCGACATGGCCCAACCTCCATCACCCACCGATCGACTACCAGGACATGCACTACTGGGCGGCTCCCAAGCCCAAGCCACAGCTCGCCAGCCTCGACGAGGTCGATCCCGAGATCCGGGCCACGTTCGACAAGCTGGGCATCTCACTGGCCGAGCAGGAGCGCCTCTCGGGGGTGGCGGTGGACGCGATCTTGGACTCGGTGTCGGTGGCCACCACGTTCAAAGCGGCGCTCGCCGAGGCGGGCGTGATCTTCTGCTCGTTCTCCGAAGCCGTGCGCGAGCATCCCGAGCTCGTCCGCACCTACCTCGGCACGGTGGTCGGCTACCGCGACAACTTCTTCGCCGCACTCAACTCGGCGGTGTTCTCCGACGGATCGTTCTGCTTCATCCCCGCCGGTGTGCGCTGCCCGATGGAGCTGTCGACGTATTTCCGGATCAACGCTGCGCAGACCGGCCAGTTCGAACGGACTCTGATCGTCGCCGAGGAAGGCGCCAGCGTCAGTTACCTGGAGGGATGCACCGCGCCGATGCGCGACGAGAACCAGCTCCACGCCGCCGTGGTCGAGCTGATCGCGCTCGACGATGCGTCGATCAAGTATTCGACGGTGCAGAACTGGTATCCCGGCGATGCCGACGGCAAGGGCGGCATCTACAACTTCGTCACCAAGCGCGGACGCTGTGCCGGGGCTCGTTCGAAGATCTCCTGGACCCAGGTCGAGACCGGCTCGGCGATCACATGGAAGTACCCGAGCGTGATCCTGCAAGGTGACGACTCGGTCGGCGAGTTCTACTCGGTCGCGGTCACGACCAACCACCAGCAGGCCGACACCGGCACGAAGATGATCCACATCGGGCGCAACACGCGCAGCACGATCCTGTCCAAAGGAATCTCGGCCGGGCACGCGCAGAACACCTACCGCGGACTCGTCAAGATCCTCCGCTCGGCCAGCGGCGCACGCAACCACACCCGCTGCGATTCACTGTTGCTCGGGGCCGACTGCGGCGCGCACACCTTCCCCTACGTCGAAGTCAAGAACGACACCGCCCAGGTCGAGCACGAGGCGACGACGTCGAGGATCAGCGACGATCAGCTGTTCTACTGCCGCCAGCGCGGTCTCACCGAGGAGGATGCATCGACCATGATCGTCAACGGGTTCTGTCGCGAAGTCTTCGACGAGCTTCCGATGGAGTACGCGGTCGAGGCCCAGGCGCTGATGAGCGTCAGCCTCGAAGGAGCGGTCGGGTGATGTTGCACATCGCCAACCTCCGCGCCTCGGTCGCAGACCAGACGATCCTCGACGGACTCGACCTCGACATCCCAACCGGTGAGGTGCACGCCATCATGGGCCCCAACGGCTCCGGAAAGACCACCCTGTCCAACGTGCTCACCGGCCGCGACGGCTACGACGTCACGGGCACCGTGACCTTCGACGGCATCGATCTGTTGGCGCTCTCACCCGAGGATCGAGCGGCCGCTGGCGTGTTCCTCGCCTTCCAGCATCCCGTCGAGATCCCCGGTGTCGGCAACATGTACTTCCTGCGCACCGCCGTGAACGCGGTACGCAGCCATCGCGGCCTCCCCGAGCTCAGCGCCGTCGAGTTCCTCGGCGTCGCCAAGGAGCACATGGCACGACTCGAGATGGACCCGGCGTTCCTCGGCCGCTCGGTGAACGCCGGCTTCTCCGGTGGCGAGAAGAAACGCAACGAGATCCTGCAGATGTCGATGCTCGAACCGCGTCTGGCGATCCTCGATGAGACAGACTCCGGACTCGACATCGACGCGCTTCGGGTCGTCGCCCAGGGCATCGAACGCCTGCGCAGCCCCGACCGGTCGATGTTGATCATCACCCACCACCCACGACTGCTCGACGACGTGCACCCCGACCGCGTCCACGTGCTCAGCGGTGGACGGATCGTTCGATCCGGGGGCCACGAGCTCGCCCACGAGCTGGAGGCTGATGGGTACGGCTCGACCCAGGTCACGGTGCCGGCATGATCGCGAACGGTGCGGTCGCCGACGCTCCGACCTCACGCGAGGAGGCGTGGCGATACACGCCCGTCGACGAGATCGTCGCCCGCGTCCGGACTGCCGCCACGGCAACGCGCGCCGTCGGCACGTCGGTGTCACGATCGGTCGTCGATGCGCTCGCCGGCAGCCATAGCGGACCGCGACTGGTGTTCGTGAACGGCTTCTACAACGCTGAGCTGTCCGATCATCACGACCTACCTCTGGGGCTGTGGTGTGGCCACGCCGGCCTACACCACCCGCCGACGGACGCGCTGGTGGCCCAGACCGAGAACGTCCGGACCGTCGATGGTCTCCTCGCTCACGACCGGACCGATGGTCATGACGTCGCTGTGGTCATCGCCGACGACGGCGCGCGGTTCGACGAGCCGGTTCACATCCTCCATGTCGCCGTGCCCGACCACCGCGAAGCACGCACGAGTGTGATCTCGCACCCCCGCACCATCATCGATCTGGGCAAGGGCAGCCACCTCGCCGTCGTCGAGACCTACTGCGGCCTCGACGGACCGACGGTGACGGACACCTCGACGACGATCCGCATTGCAGACCGCGCCGAACTCGATCAGTGCCGGATCCAGATCGAATCACCGGCAGCGACCCACATCG
>JBDTRP010000025.1:0-17344 GCA_039931555.1 Ilumatobacteraceae bacterium
GGCGTGCACCCGAGCAGTGGCACCTGTTCCAACCCAATTGGCCGAGCGACCCCGGCTATGGAGACTGAGACGCAGGTCAAGGGCGACGCGACGCTTCGACGAAGAGTTTGTGTCAGCGACACCGCGACCGTTCGCGCTATCGCTGATCCAGACGTACGAATGGTGTGGTTGTCAGTGGAAGTGCGTACGTTCAGAGCAGACAGTACGCGCCGAAAGTGCGCACTTCCTCAATGGCCGGGTCTGTACTGAACCGCCGATTCGCGCTGAGTTTGGGTTGCCTCAGCCGCCCGGCGGACGGTACGACGGTGATTTGGTCATGGCAGCGTCGACATCTTCGACTGTCATCAATGGTGTGAGGTTGACCGTCAGCGCACCGGTCGAGTTGATCATGAGCGATATGGCGGTCGCAGTGGCGACGTCGGGGAGATCGCAGATTGCGTAGACGTCGGTTTCCCCGAATGCGTAGTACATGCAATCGATCTTTCCGCCCACGGACTCGATTGCTGCCGAAGCGGCCTCGCGGCGCTTGGTGCCGCCCTCGTTCATGAGTCCTTTGATGCCGTCACCCTTGTAGTTCCCTTTGAGCAAGTACTTGGCCATGACTGATCCCTTCTGCGTCGCCCGATGGCGACATCGCGGAAACGTACTACTCAGATAGACGCGGGCGAACCGGCTTGTAGACGCTCGGTCGTGGTACCGATCGAATAGCCAGAACTGCCGACCTCGCACACATTCGGCGGTCACCCGTGTATACGCGGTTCTGCGCTCTGATTCGCAAACGCACAAATTCCGGCGGTTGCCATCGAAGTGCGTACTTTCAGAGCAGACAGTGCGCGCCGAAAGTACGCACTTCCTCAATGGCCGGGTGTGTACCGAACTGCCGATCGGAGCGCTGACGGATCACACGTGTGTTCGAGGTTCTGCGTCAGCGTCGTGTCCACCGACTCGGTCGTTGCAATGTTCCGCAATGCGCCGGCCTCGACGGCGATTAGTTCTGCGCCGACCTCGATGTCATCGCGACGCCGGACCCCGAACCGCGTGGCTGATCCCCGACGGCCACGGGGCCTGCTCAGGACCAGCCGAGCGAGCCAGAAGGCAGGACCGTCGGCATACAGTGACCATTTCCCCTGGTCGTCGCGATGCGAAAGCGAGAGAGTGGATCGCATGAGGTCGTTTCCGTTGTCGCACGTGCTCATCCATGGTCACGACGTTGGCTACCGGCGCGGTGGCGAAGGCGAGACCGTCCTGCTGCTTCACGGCCTGGCCGGCAGCTCCGTGACCTGGCGTGCGGTGATGCCCGCGCTGGCGGCGAACTACGACGTGATCGCTCCGGATCTCCTGGGTCACGGCGAGTCGGCCAAGCCGATGGGGGACTACTCGCTCGGCGCCTTCGCCAGCGGGCTGCGCGACTTCCTGGCCGCGCTCGACGTTCCGACGGCGACAATCGTCGGTCAGTCGTTCGGCGGTGGTGTGGCCATGCAACTCGCCTATCAGCATCCTGAACTCTGTGATCGCCTGGTGCTGGTGAGCAGCGGAGGCCTCGGTCGCGAGGTCAGCTGGCTGCTGCGCTTGTGCACGCTCCCGGGTGCCGACCATCTGATGCCGCTGATTTTCCCCAGACTGGTGGCCAACCGGGGTGGCGATCTCGGCCGATTGCTCGGCCGCGTCGGTGTCCGTGCGCCGAACCTGGCCGAGATGTGGCGCGCGTACGCGTCACTTGCCGGTGCCGAGAACCGAAAGGCGTTCGTGCGCACGATTCGCGGCGTGATCGAGCCGGGCGGGCAGACCGTCAGCGCACTCGATCGGCTCTACCTGGCCTCGCACCTCCCGACGTTGATCGTTTGGGGCGACCGTGACCCCATCATCCCCCTCCGCCACGCACAGACCGCGCACGAGGCCATCCCGGGCAGTCGCCTGGAGATCCTCGAAGGAGTCGGCCACTTTCCTCACGTCGAGGCACCCGAAAGGTTCCTTGCCGTACTGATCGAATTTCTCGAATCGACCACGGCCGGTCGGGCCGAGCAGGGCCGGCTTGGCGATCTCTTACGCGCCCACAGCGGATCCGCCTGACATCGTCGTTGTGACCTTGGGCCCTACTGGCCGCCGGCAAGATCCGGACATACTGGAGGCCATGCCGAAGGCAACGCGCACGAAGCAGTCGGCGTCGTACCCGCCCCGCCCCGACGTGTCTCGGCGCGTCCAGCGCTTCGAGCAACGCAAGGCCCGGGCCCGAAATCGGGTGATCGCGATCGTCGCCGGCGTACTGCTCGTGGGTGCGGTGGTCGCCGTCGTGGCCGTCGTGACAGATGGCAGCGACACCACGGCAACGACCACGCCGTTCAACGGAACCACCTTGCACATCGGTCTCGGCGACTACACGATCTTCGGAGACCTCACGGCGCCTGCCGGGGCGGTGCGGATCGAAGCGCTCAACCAGGGCGGCATCATCCACAACGTCGGCATTCGCGGTGGCCCGATCAGCGCCGACATCCGGCCGGGTAAGAGCTTCACTTTCGACGCCAAGTTGCTGACACCGGGCAAGTACCAGCTCTATTGCGACATCGTGGGTCACGTCGCCAAAGGGATGGTTGCTGACTTGATCATCACAGATCCGGCCGCCAGCCCGACCTCGGCTGCACCGGCCAACGCCACGACGACCGGCTAGGGCTAGGCGAACCGAACCAGGCAGCGGCGAGGCCCGCGCACTTGGCCGCCGGCCCAGGTGACTGCCTCGGGATCGACGAGCTCGAACTCCGGGATGCGCTCCATCCACGTCTGCAGGGCGATCCGCATCTCGAGCCGGGCCAGGTTCGACCCGGCGCAGCGGTGGATGCCGGCGCCGAAGGCAACGTGCCGGTTGTGCTCGCGATCGAGGATGACCTCGTCGGGTTGATCGAACTGGCGAGGATCACGGTTGGCGGCCGGGAACGACATCAGCACCCGATCGCCGGCGTGCATGGGGCAGCCCTGGAACTCGGTGTCGTGGTCGACGATGCGGGCCATCGTCACGGGGGAGTAGGCACGCAGGAGTTCTTCGATCGCCATGGGCCAGATGTCGGGCTGCCGACGCAGTTGACGGCGGTGCTCGGGATGCTGCGCCAAGTGCCACAACGACGAACCGATGGCTGACCACGTGGTGTCGATGCCGGCCACCAGCATCAGGTTGCAGACGCCCATGACGAAGTCCTCCGACACCAACTCGCCGTCGACGCGCGTGTTGAGCAGGTCGGTGATCAGGTCGTCGTGGCGCGGGTTGGCCTTGCGATCGTCGAGCTGCGCCCTGAAAAAGCCGAGGATCTTCATCCG
Source organism: Ilumatobacteraceae bacterium (assembly GCA_039931555.1). Classification (GTDB taxonomy): domain Bacteria; phylum Actinomycetota; class Acidimicrobiia; order Acidimicrobiales; family Ilumatobacteraceae; genus JAENVT01. The sequence continues at coordinate 3,307 of JBDTRP010000025.1, forward strand.
ATTCTCCATGCGGACCTTGGGGTCCATCAGACCGATCTCGAGCACCCCGCGCACCCAGGAGGTGAACTCGTCGGCCATCTCCAGTGGTACCCCCAACATGGTGGCGATGACTCGTACGGGGATCTGCTGGGCGTAGTCCGCTGCCGCATCGGCCTGCCCGGCTTCGATGAACCCGTCGATCAATCGGTTGCACAACGCGCGTGTGCCGTCTTCGTACTTGGCCACAGCTTGCGGCGAGAAGGTCGGCAGGATCGTGCGGCGGTGCCAGTGGTGTTCGGGTGGGTCCGAGGTGATCGGCGGGGCGGCGACCCCTGCATACGGGCCCTCCATCTGACCCGTCGGAGGTGGCACGACGATGATGTTGCGCGACGTGAAGATGTCGTGCTCCTGGGCAGCGGCGACGATGTCGTCGTACCGGGTCGGCATCCACGACCCGCCCCAGCGTTCTGTGTGGGCAACCGGGCACCCCGATTCGCGGATTGCGTGCATGGCCGGATACGGATCGCGCACGAACCCCGGATCGAAGATGTCGTAGTCGGTGGTCCAGTCGGTCGTCGAGTTGTCAGGGGGCATCGTGCTCAGTTCTCCTCATCGGGCTGGGTGGCCTCGTGGAGCGTGATGGCCCGCTCCGGGCAGTTTGCTTCGGCGCGGCGCACCGACGCCTGGAGGTCGACTGGAACAGGGTCGAGCAGCACAACCGCATTGCCGTACTCATCGCTCCCGAACACCAAGGGCGAGGCGATCGCGCACATCTGATGACCGTGACATCTGCTGTCGTCGACGCTCACTCTCATCGCGCTCCTTTCCCCAAAGGTGACCCCGCCCGAATGCAGACTACGGGTGGCGCTAGCTCTCGTACGCAGCGAACAGTTCGCCGATCGCGATTGCCTGACCGCCGGTGGTCGACGACATCACCGCGATCGGCAACACGCCGAGCGACATCCAGTCATCGAAGCGGTCGCGCACCTCGTGAGCCGATCCACTGATCGTGCAGTCGTCGATCCAGGCGTCGGTCATCAGGGCCGGCAACGCCTCACGATTGCCTGCGGCCAATGCCGCCTCGACGTCGACCATCTCGTCCTGGTAGCCGGCCTGCCTCCAGTAGTTGCGATAGTTCGGCAACGTCAGGTAGCCGGCGAGCGTTCGGCGGTGGATCGCACGGGCGGCGCTGATGTCGCCGTCGATCACCGTCGGAACCATGTTGGCCAAGAAGAAGTTGTCGCGATTCGCGGCGGTGACCCTGGCGACCTGCGTCGGCATGTAGCGCCGCGACGCATTGGCCCAGATCGCGCCATCCGCCTCGGCCAGCGCGAGGTCGAGCATTCTGTCGCGCAGCGTGGCGAGATAGATCGGCGGCAACGGCCCCGACGATCGGTTCGCGTTGCGCATCGCCGCCAGGTACGTGGCCATGTCGTGCAGTGGTTTGCCCGTGCTGATCCCCAGCCGGTTCATCGACGGCTCGTGGCTGACACCGAGGCCGAGCCGGAAGCGCCCACCGCTGACCTCGTGCAGGTGCCCGGCAGTCACTGCAACCTCGGCGGGATGGCCGTGGTAGATCGGCTGGATGCTGGTCCAGAACGGGATCGTGTTGGTCACGTGCGCCAGCGACCCGCACATCGCCAGGTTGCCGTGAATCCCCGGGCTGGCCAACCCGGCAAACCCCCGGCGCTCGGCCTCGGTGGCCAGCTCGAGAATGGCGGTGCGCTTCGTCGGCGTGCCGATCACCGAGAGCGCGGGCATGGTGGGCGTCGCAGTCATCTACAGGACCGTACAGCGGGGTAGCGTGCGAGGCCGTGGCCGAATCGGGAATTGCCGGACCCCGACTCGGGGGAGATGAGCCGCACCCGTTCGGGCGACTCCTGCGAGTGGCCATGGTCTGCCCGTACAGCCTGTCGGTGCCGGGCGGTGTGCAGGCCCAGGTCATGGGACTGTCGCGCGAGCTTCGCAGGATGGGGATCGAGGTGCGTGTGCTGGCGCCGTGCGACGGCCCTCCGCCGGCTACCTTCGTGACCCCGTTGGGCAACAGCCTGCCGACATCGGCCAACGGTTCGATGGCCCCATTGGCACCGGACCCGTCGTGTTCGTTGCGCACCATGCGAGCCCTGGGCGACGAGCAGTTCGACGTACTGCACCTCCACGAGCCGTTCACACCGGGTCCGACCCAGACTGCAATGCTGCTGCACCCTGCGCCAGTCGTTGCCACCTTCCACGCCGCCGGCGACAGTGCCAGCTACAAGTACCTGCGGACGGCGATCAAGCCGGCGGCCAACAACATCGCTCACGCTGTTGCCGTGTCGAAAGACGCTGCTGAGCTTGTGCGGCGCTACCTCGGCGGCAACTACGAGATCCTCTACAACGGGGTCGAGCTGGATGCCTACAGCTCTGCTCCAGCGCATCCCACGAGCGGTCCGACGATCTTCTTCTGCGGACGTCACGAGGAACGAAAAGGGCTCGACGTGCTGTTGGCTGCGGTCCAACAGTTGGGACCCGAGATTCGGGTTTGGGTGGGTAGCACCGGGCCCGACACTGCCAGGCTGCGGGCACAGTACGGCGACGATTCGCGCATCGAATGGCTGGGTCGCCTGACCGATGCCGACAAGATGGCCAGGCTGCGTGGCGCCGACGTGTTCTGCGCCCCATCGCTGCACGGTGAGTCGTTCGGCGTGGTCCTGATCGAGGCGATGGCTGCCGAGACGGCGATCGTGGCCAGTGGGCTTGACGGATATCGCAACGTCGCGACCGACGAGGTCGACGCGATCCTGGTCGAGCCGGGTGACGTCGCCGCACTCGCCGCCGGGCTGCACCGGGTGCTGTCGGAGCCGGCTCTGAGCCTGAAATTGCGGCAAGCCGGATCGGTCCGGGCCAATGATTTCTCGATGACAGCGCTGGCCAAACGATATGCAGAGCACTACGTACGCCTGGCCGCAAATCGTCCCCGGCGGGAGAGTCCCTTGACCAGGGAGTCCTTCTTGCGGAGCTGGCGACGCCGTATGATGGCGGACTAGCGCTGGTTCTTGGGCGCAACAGACCTTTTGGAGTTCCCATGATTTGGATCCTGGTGGCGATCATCGCCGTCATCGTCATCTATTGCATCGTCGCCTACAACGGCTTGATCCGCGGCCGCAACCAGATCGAGAATTCCTGGTCGCAGGTCGACGTGCAGCTGAAGCGCCGCATCGACCTGATCCCGAACCTGGTCGAGGCGGTCAAGGGCTACGCCGCCCACGAGAAGGAAACGCTCGATGCCGTCATCAAGGCCCGCAACGCAGCAATCGCTGCGCCGGCAACGCCTGCCGGCCAGGCGGCAGCCGACAACCAGATCACCGGCGCCTTGCGGCAACTGTTCGCACTCAGCGAGGCGTATCCCGACCTCAAGGCCAACCAGAACTTCCTGGCCTTGCAGGAGGAGTTGACGGCCACCGAAGGCCGAGTCGCCTATGCCCGCCAGTTCTACAACGACTCCGTGCTGGGGTACAACAACAAGCTGCAGGCGTTCCCCACGGTGTTCTTTGCCAAGGCGTTGAAGTTCCAACGCCGCGAATACTTCGAGACCGATGAAGCTGCTCGCCAGGTGCCCAAGGTCGAGTTCTGAGGCGCCGTGACGCCCATCACGCGTCGCTGGTTCTTTGTCCGCTGATCCCTAGGGTGAACTTCTCATGTTCGAACTGATCAAGGCCAACAAGCGCCGCAGCGCGCTGCTCATCCTCGGCTTCGTGGTACTGGTCTCGCTGGTCGGCGGAGCTTTTGGCCTCCTCTTCAACGCCGGACCGTTCGGCGCGATCGCCGCCCTGGTGTTCTCCGGTGCCATGGCCTTCGCCTCGTACTGGAAAGCCGACGCGATCGCGCTTGCGGTCAGCCGCGCCAAGCCCGCCGACCCGCAGCAGTACCAGCGATTGCACAACCTCGTCGAAGGGTTGTGCATCGCTGCCGGGCTTCCCAAGCCACGTGTGTACATCGTCGAGGATCCCGCGCCGAACGCGTTCGCAACCGGTCGCAACCCGAAGCATGCGGCGATTGCAGTGACCACCGGATTGTTGGAGAAGTTGAACCGGGTCGAACTCGAAGGTGTGATCGCTCACGAGTTGTCGCACGTGCGCAACTACGACATCTTGGTGTCGACGCTGGCGGTGACGCTGGTCGGCTCGATTGCTCTGCTCACCAACATCGGCATGCGCATGATGTGGTGGAACGGTGGCCGTGTGAACCGCGACGGCGATCGCAACGGTGGCAACCCATTGGCCATTCTCGGTCTGGTGCTGCTGATCTTTGCGCCGATCATCGGCAAGCTCATGCAGGCCGCTGTCAGCCGCCGGCGCGAGACCCTGGCCGATGTCAGTGCGTGCCAGATGACTCGGTATCCGCCCGGGCTGATCTCAGCGCTCGAGAAGTTGCGCGACGACGTCACGGTGACTCACTCTGCTACAACCGCGACCGCACACCTGTGGATCGAGCAGCCGATGTCAGGCGTCGGCGACGCCGGCAAGTTCGGCCGCTTGAACCGCATGTTCGATACCCACCCCCCGCTCGAAGAGCGCATTGCATTGCTGAGAGAACTGTGAGATTTGCCAAGGCAGCATCGACCCTGACCACCATCACCCTCGCACTGGCCGCCTGTGGCGGCAGCGCGGCCGGGCCGGCCACCACCGTGGTCGACACCTCGCCGACCACCTCCAAGTCGAGCACGACGACCTCAACGGGTTCCTCGACCTCGACGTCATCGTCGTCGTCGACCAGCACGTCGACGACGATCGCTCCAGACCCGGTCATGCCACTGACCGGTCAACCGATCGTCGACCCGGTCCTCGCAGCGCGTCCCGCAGTGGTTGTCAAGGTGTCCAACGATCCCGGGGCGCGACCCCAATCGGGCCTCGACTCGGCAGACATCGTCTTCGAGGCGTGGGGCGCAGGACCGACCCGATTCGCGACGATCTTCCAGAGCAAGGACGCGCCGAAAGTCGGCCCGATCCGTTCGGCCCGAACCCAGGATGTCGACCTGGTCGGCTCGTTCAACGGCGCGGTGTTCGCCTGCTCGGGCGGCAACGCCGGCGCGATCGCCGCGATCCGTTCCTCCGACCTGCTGGTGCTCACCGAGAGCCAAGGGCCTGGTTGGTTCCTCGACAAGAACCGGCATCGGCCACACGCCACGTTCAACGACACCGCATCGCTGCGCACCAACGCGGCTCCCGACCGCCCCGGCCCGGCGCAGCAGTTCCAGTATCGAGCTGATGGCGTCGCCGCGGTCGGAGATGCCTCGCAGGGCTTCAAGCTGCACATCGAAGCCGTGCATGCCGAGTGGCACTTCGTCGCCGAGTCGAACAGCTACGAGCGGTCGCAGGAGGGCAAGCCGCATGTGCTGGCCGACGGCACGCGGGTTGCGTTCAACAACGTCATCGTGTTGTGGATCGACTACGGGCACAGCCCGGCCGACGTGCGATCGCCGGATGGCGGCACGATCGGCACCGGCGACGCGGTGGTGTTCACCAACGGCAAGATGATCACGGCCAAGTGGGCACGCGACGATCGCCTGAAGCCGATCTCGCTGACCGATGCCAGCGGCGCGCCAGTCTTGCTGACACAAGGCACGACGTGGTTCGAGTTGGCCAACACCGGGCTGGGCAGTTTCCCCGGGACCGACGAGTTGGAAGTTCTACCCGCCTGACCGGCGACGACGTCGCGCTCCCGACAGCGCGACGGGCCAGTCGCGAGTCGCTCTGCTACACATGAACGAGACCCCTCCCGCTCGACGAGCGCCTTTGCACTGCTGAGAGACCTGTGAAATACACCAAGACCACAACGACATTCATGATTGCCGCGCTCACGCTGGGTGCATGCAGCGGTGGCGATTCGACCTCGGCGACGACCGTTGCAGGGGTCGCCACCACCGCTACCGAGCCAGCCGCGACGGCGGCTCCCAGCGACACCCAGGCTGCAGAGTCGACCACGTCGGGGCAGTCGACCACCACCTCGAGCACGATCCCGGCCGATCCGGTGATGCCACTGACCGGCTTGCCCATCGAGGACAGTGCGCTGGCCGGCCGCTCGGCGCTGGTCGTCAAGATCGACAACCACCCCGATGCCCGTCCCCAAAGCGGGCTGAACCGGGCCGACGTCGTGTTCGAGGAGAACGTCGAGCAGCTCACGCGCTTCGCGGCGGTGTTCCAGAGCAAGGATCCCGACCCGGTCGGCCCGATTCGGAGCGGCCGAACTCAAGACGTCGAGCTGCTCGGCTCGTTGAACAAGCCGATCTTCGCCTGGAGCGGCGGCAACCCCGGCGTCACGAAGGCCATCAACGGCTCCGACTTCGTGGTGGCCAATGTGCAGAGCAACGCCCGCAAAGCCAGCAAGTCGTACCGTACGCGCGATCGCGCCGCCCCGCACAACCTGTATGCCCAAGGCAGTGGCCTGTTCACCATGACCGATGGCGCCGAAACGCCGCCGCCGCAGCAGTTTGCCTACCGCAAGGATGGTGTCACGATGGCCGGAGACGCCTCGGCCGGCGTCGATCTGAAGATGGACGGCGTCAACGTCCGCTGGAAGTTCGACACCAGGTCCAGCACCTACCTGCGGTTCCAAGCGGGCAAGGCCCACAACGACGCTGCGCTGGGTCAGGTCAATTCCACGAATGTCGTCGTCCTCGTCGTCGACTACCAGCGCAGTGCCGTCGACACCAAGAGCCCAGAGGCCCAGACCACGGGGACCGGCGAGGCGTTCGCGTTCAGCGACGGCAAGGTCGTCCATGGCAAGTGGACCCGCGATGACCGCCTCAAGCCGTATGCGTTGACCGACGACAACGGGGATCCGATCCAGCTGACCCCTGGTCGCACCTGGGTCGAGCTCGCCCGAGTCGACTCGACCACGCCGTTGGCCGGTTGATCGGAACAGGTACTCGGACCACCAGGGAGTCCTTTGGGGTGCCGATCGTCGTGACGATACGCTAGGGGCATGACTTCGAGCAGTTCCACGCCGCGCGCCACCGGTACGTACCCGGTGAAACGGGGTCTCGCCGAGATGTTGAAAGGTGGCGTCATCATGGATGTCGTCACATCGGAGCAGGCCAAGATCGCCGAAGATGCTGGGGCATGTGCAGTGATGGCACTCGAGCGAGTGCCCGCCGACATTCGCCGCGACGGGGGAGTCGCCCGCATGAGTGACCCGGAGATGATCGAGGCCATCAAGGCAGCGGTGACCATCCCTGTCATGGCCAAAGTGCGCATCGGCCACTTCGTCGAGGCCCAGATCCTCGAGGCGCTCGGTGTCGACTACGTCGACGAGAGCGAAGTGCTGACTCCCGCGGACGAGGCGCATCACATCGACAAGTACGCATTTACCGTGCCGTTCGTGTGCGGTGCAACCAACCTCGGTGAGGCGCTGCGAAGGATCAGCGAAGGTGCGTGCTTGATCCGCTCCAAGGGCGAGGCCGGCACCGGCAACATCGTCGAGGCCGTGCGCCACCTGCGCAGCATCATCGGCGACATTCGCAAGGTCGGCCAGGCCGACTCCGCCGAGCTGTTCCAGTGGGCCAAGCAACTGCAGGCACCGCTGCCGTTGGTGCAAGAGATCGCCGAGACCGGATGGCTGCCCGTGCCGCTGTTCTGCGCCGGCGGCATCGCCACTCCAGCCGACGCGGCGCTCGCGATGCAGTTGGGCGCCGAGGCCGTGTTCGTCGGCTCAGGCATCTTCAAGAGCGACGATCCGGCGCCACGGGCCAAGGCAATCGTCGAAGCGACGACTCACTTCCGCGACGCAGACATTCTCGCCAAGGTCAGTCGAGGCCTCGGCGCCCCGATGACCGGGATCGCGATGGACGAGATCAATCAGCGATACGCGGAGCGTGGCTGGTAACCATGGCCCAGGTGGGCGGGCCCGATCGGCTCGTCGGTGTGTTGGCGCTGCAGGGTGCATTCGTGGCGCACCAGCGCGCCCTCGAAGACGCCGGCGCGAGCACGCGACAGGTCCGCCGGCCGGCCGATCTGGCCGGCGTCGACGGCCTCGTGATCCCCGGGGGTGAGAGCACCACGATGTCGAAGCTCCTGAGCACCTCCGAACTGTTCGACGACATCAAAGCCCTGCTCAGCGACGGTCTCCCTGTCATGGGTACGTGCGCCGGCATGATCCTGCTGGCGACGGAGGTGTTGGACGGCCGAGCCGACCAACGCAGCTTCGGGGCGATCGACATCTCGGTGCAGCGCAACGGGTATGGCCGACAGGTCGACAGCTTCGAGACCGATCTCGATGTCGTCGGATTTGATCGCCCGTTCCACGCCGTGTTCATTCGCGCGCCGAAGGTCGTCTCGATCGGGGCCAACGTCGAGGTGCTGGCCGAATACGATGGGGTGCCGGTCGTAGCTCGACAGGGTCAGGTCATGGTGGCATCGTTCCATCCGGAGCTCACCCACGACGCCCGGCTGCATGCAAGATTCCTGCAGGAGGTATAGGCCATGTCAGGCCATTCGAAATGGGCGACCATCAAGCACAAGAAGGGCGCGGCCGATCAGGCCCGCGGCAAGCTCTTCGCCAAGCTGGCCAGACAGTTGGAGGTTGCTGCGCGCGAGGGTGGTGGAGATCCCAACTCGAACGCCACCTTGCGGACGGCTGTGCTGAAGGCCAAGGCCGGACAGATGACGAACGACGCGATCGACCGGGCGATCAAGCGCGGAACGGGTGAAGACGACGGCCGTACGTACGAGGCCATCACCTACGAGGGATATGCGCCCGGGGGAGTCGCGCTGTTGATCGACGTACTGACCGACAACCGCAATCGCACCGGAGCAGAAGTGCGCAACATCTTCTCGAAGCTCGGCGGCTCGATGGCCGAGCCCGGCGCCGTTGGGTGGCAGTTCACCCGCCGAGGCGTCATCATGGTGACGAGCGGCGAGGAGGACAGCGTGATGATGGCCGCCCTCGAGGCCGGTGCCGACGACGTATCGGGCGATGGTGGCGGCTATCGCGTCACCTGCGACCCATCGGCCGTGTACGACGTGCGCGACGCTCTGCAGGTTGCCGGATTCGCGATCGAGTCGGCGGAGAGCACGATGGTCGCCAGCTTGCTGGTCGAGGTGACCGACAAGGACGACGCCCGCAAGATCCTGCGGATCGTCGACGCGTTCGAGGACAACGAGGACGTGCAAGATGTGTACAGCAACTTCGACATCAGTGACGAACTGATGGAAACGGTCGAAGCATGAGCGTTGGAACTGGCGACAAGGCGCCTGCATTCAGCCTGCCGGCGACGGGGGGCGCGGCGATTTCATTGGACGACTTTGCGGGCAAGGCTGTCGTGCTGGTGTTCTATCCGGGCGACGACACAGCGGTGTGTACCAAGCAACTGACCTCATACAGCCGCGATCTCGGCGAGTTCGAGTCGCTCGACGCGCAGGTGCTCGGCATCTCCGCTCAGAGCGTCGAGAGCCACGAGATGTTCGCCGGAAAGCAGGACCTGAAGTTCCCGCTGCTGGCGGATACCGACAAGGCCGTGGCCGGGCTGTACGGCACCCTTGGGCCGCTCGGGTTCCCGAGGCGAAGCGTGTTCATCATCGACAAGCACGGCGTGATCCGCTACGCGCATCGGGCGATTGCCGGGCTGACGTATCGTCCGGTTAGCGAGCTGGTCGAGGTCCTCGGTTCTCTCTAGTCGACATCACCCATCTCCGACGCGTCGGGTACTACAGTACGAACCTGTGTTCGTCTCTCAGCGCGTCTTGGGCATCGATCCCGGTCTGACACGGTGCGGGTACGCGGTGCTCGACAGCACTGGCCCCGGCGCTCCGAAGGCGTTGTCGCTGGGCGTGCTCCGCACGCCACCGACTGATCCACTACCGAAACGACTCGCTGCGTTGCAGGCCGAGATCGTGGCGCTGCTTCGCGAGTTCCGGCCCGACGTGGTCGCTGTCGAACAGGTTTTCTTCCAGGTCAACGTGCGTACCGCGATGAGCGTCGGTCAGGCGAGCGGTCTTGCCCTGGCCGAGGCCGCAGCGTTCGGTTGCGAGGTCGTGCAGTACACCCCGAACCAGGTCAAGAACTCGGTGGCGGGTTGGGGCGGCGCCGACAAGGCACAAGTGCAGAAGATGGTGCAGGTGCGCCTCGGGTTTTCCGCTCCGCCTCGACCGCCCGACGCCGCCGATGCCGCGGCATTGGCGCTCTGCCACCTCGCATCGGCGCCCTTGCGGCGCCACATCGACGCCATTGCGCGAGCGGTTGCCACGTGATCGGCTCATTGCGCGGTTCGGTGCTCGAGCGGCTCGACGATGGTCGGGTGCTGGTCGAGGTCAGCGGAGTCGGCTACCTCGTCACGGTCACGCCGCGAACGTTGGCCGAACTCGAGCCGACGTCGCCGGTGTTCCTCTACGTGCATCACCACATCCGCGAAGACACCCAGATGCTGTTCGGGTTCCTTCGTCGCGACGAACGCGCTGCGTTCGACGTGTTGATCGCCACGCACGGCATCGGCCCGGCATTGGCCGTCGCAATTCTCGGCACGCATTCCCCGTCCGCGCTCGTCGACATCGTCGCGGGAAACGATCTCGGAGCGCTGACGCTGGTGCCGGGCGTCGGCAAGAAGACTGCCGAGCGACTGCTGATCGAGTTGCGCAACCGCCTCAACCTGCCGATGCTCGAGCCCTCGAGCACTGGGGGCAGCAACACGGCCATCGGCGACGTTCGTGAGGCGCTGTCGGGACTGGGCTACGGCCCGGAGGAGATCCGCGAGGCGATGCGCGAGTTGCCCGAGTCCGAGTCGGCGGAAGATCTGCTGCGCGACGCCTTGCGGCTGTTGGGAGTTCGGCGTGCGTGAGGAATTCCTCGATCCAGCCCCCACCGACGACGTCGAAGAGTCCGACGAGGCCGGGCTCCGCCCGCGCCGGCTGAGCGAGTTCGTCGGCCAGGGTGAGCTGAAAGAGCATCTGATGATCGTGCTCGAGGCGGCCAAGAAGCGCGGCCAACCGGCCGACCACCTCCTGCTCGCCGGCCCACCGGGACTCGGCAAGACCAGCCTGGCCGGCATCGTCGCCGTCGAGATGGGCGTGCACATGCACATCACCTCAGGCCCGGCGCTGGAGCGCGCCGGTGATCTCGCCGCCATCCTCACCAAACTCGGTGACGGCGACGTCTTGTTCATCGACGAGATCCATCGCCTCTCGCGCGTCGTCGAAGAGATCCTCTATCCGGCGATGGAAGACTTCCAGCTCGACATCGTCGTCGGCAAAGGCCCGGCCGCATCGTCGATCCGGCTGACGCTTCCGCCATTCACCCTCGTCGGCGCAACGACGCGTACGGGCATGATCACCGGTCCACTGCGTGATCGCTTTGGTCTGGTGGCCCGCCTCGACTACTACGCCGACGACGAGTTGGAGACGATCGTGCGCCGCGCCGCCGGCATCTTGCACGTCAGCATCACCCCCGAGGCCGCGTGGGAGATCGCCCGCCGCTCGCGGGGCACGCCGCGAATTGCCAACCGGTTGCTGCGACGCGTGCGCGACTACGCCGAGGTGCGCGGCGACGGAACCATCTCGGTGACCACCGCACAGGACGGCCTGAAGTTGTTCGGCGTCGACGGCCGCGGTCTCGACAAGGTCGACCGAGCGATCCTGACAGCGATCTGCAGACAGTTCCACGGCGGCCCGGTCGGGCTCAGCACGCTGGCGATCAGCATCGGCGAGCAGCCCGAGACCGTCGAGGACATGTACGAGCCGTTCCTGATCCAACAGGGCATGTTGGCCCGCACGCCGCGTGGCCGGATTGCCATGGCCGCCGCGTACGAACACATCGGGTTGACCCCGCCGTCACCCGGTGGCACGTCGTCGCTGTTCGACTGACTTGCGCGCCGTTGACCCGGCAAGTCACCAAATTTCCGGTTGCACCGGACATTTCGTGACTTGCCGCGGAAATGTGCCTAGATGAGTTGGGCGTCCATCCACTGGGTGACGACCGCCAGCACCTCGGCGTTGTTGCGTTCGAACATCGAGCCGTGGCTGTTGCCGTGCACGCCCTGAGCGGCCAATTCGATGTGAACCGCGTCGCAGCCAGCCTGCTGCAGGAACTCCACGAGTGGGCCATCGGTGAACTGGAAGACGGAGGCCTCGCCCGACACCACGGCGATCGGGACCTTGGCAAGGTTCGACAGCTTGCGAGCCGGCTCGTTCTGCAGTACCAGCGATGGAGCGCCCGGAGCCGGCGGCTCGTGCACGTCGAGGCTCAGTTCGCTCGGTGACGACACGGGTGGATCGAAGGTCATCGGGACTGCGGCCACGCCCCACTGCAGTGTGTCAGGCCCGAACATGGTGTTGAAGGCGGGACCGATCGGTTCGAGTTGCACCAGGGCGACGACGAGGTCGGGCCGTGCGTCGGCCACCAGGAAACCGGCCGGACCGCCGAGTGAGTTGCTGACGACGAACGCCGGCCCGACCCTGTCGAGCAACTCGGCCAGCCGCGCCTGCTCGAGGGCCTGACGGTCGGCGGCGTCGGCCGCGAACGGTCCGCCGGACGCGAGGAACTGCAACCATGCCGGGTCGTTGGGATCGTCGCGATCGCCTGGCCACTGCGTGTGGAGATTGGCGAACGGCATGGCACCGGGGCCGTCGGTAGCGGGGATGAAGATGCTCTTGAGCACCTCGATGGGCAACGGCGGTCCCATCGGCCCGAGGAGCTCGGGAATGTAGGCCGAGCGGCCGTGACCCGGTCGATCGACGACGTAGACGACCCATCCCTGCTCGACGAGCAACGTCGACCATCCGGGACGGCCGTCGGGCGTGCCCAGGTAGTCGAGGCCCTGGCCGCCACCGCCGTGAACCATCACGATGGGGTACGGCTTGGTCACCTCGACCGGGGCCTCCCAGTAGACGAACATCGGGCCACGAGCCGCGCCCGTCGCCGGATCGGGCTCGGCGCCGACCCAGAAGTGCCCGCGCCGCGACGTGACGGGGGCGGAATCGACGGGTGGATGCGCCGGCGGGCCGGACGAGAAGCGAGCCATGATTCTCCTTGAAAGTCGAGCAACGGCCGACCATACCGCGTGACGCGCCGGTCGCCTCTGAGCGGGGCTTGGCCTCTTCGGCCTGCTGCAGCGTCAGATCGGCGGACCCGATCTCGGGCGATGTCAGTCGCAGATCTCCTTGGTCGGGGAGGAGGTCAGGCCACTTACTCAGACCCGAAGACGCACGCTGAGGCAGGTCACACAACCCTCGAGCTTCTGGAACTCACCGATGTCGACCTCGACCGGGTGGTAGCCGAGCGACCGATACATGGCTGCCGAGGCCGGACAGTCAGCGGCCATCAGCAATCGGTCGTCACCGAGCAGCACCACATGTGCGCCGGATTCCTCCGGCGTCGGCAGGAACTGGGGGAACAGGCTCGGGTCGTCGACCGCGTCGGGCCAGCCGACGATCGTTCCGTCGGGCAGTGCCGTGACTGCTGATTTGAGGTGTAGCACCTTCGTGACGGGTACTGCGACCACCCGCGCCCCGCGGGGTTCCAGATGGGCCGCGAGTTGGGCGATGCCCTCGGTGTTGGTGCGCCCGCCGGTGCCGACGTAGACCGTGTCGCAGACCTTCAAGACGTCGCCGCCGTCGAGTGTGCCCGGAGGCTGGATTCGCAGGGCCTGGTAGCCGAGCTCGGTGATCGCGTCGTCGACCGCAGCGGTCTCGGGCCGACGGCTGGGGGCGCCTGGCAGCGAGATCACGCCGAGATCGCCGAACATCACGATCGTGTCCTCGATGAAGACCGCGTCGGGGCAGTCATCGGCAGGAGGCACCTCGATGATCTCCCAACCGTTGGTCTTCAGGGCGTCCACGTACCCGTGCCATTGTCTCGTGGCGATCTCGACATCGACGTCGGTTCGCTCGAAGTGCGTCAGCAAACCCTCGGGCAATCGCGGACCCGGGGCGCGTACGAGCGCTCTCACGCCGGAAGGTTGGCCGCCAAGAACGCCATGGTCTTGGCCCAGGCGGCCTTTGCCGCGCTCTCGTTGTAGAACATCTCGCTCTCGTGGTTGTCGAAGGCATGCCCGGCGTTCTCGACGTTGAGCACGAAGCCCGGGTGCCCGGCC
>JBDTRP010000026.1:0-8731 GCA_039931555.1 Ilumatobacteraceae bacterium
GACGGTCAAACAGCGGCGGCACGGTGCGCCTGTATCCAGCTGTCCCAAGCCTCATGCACAGCCGGCGAAAGCCAGAGCTCATCCCACACGCCGAGCAAGAGTTCCCGGTTGACGAACGCAACGACGTCGGCCGTCGAGCCCTCGGTCAGCACGATCTGGTACATCGACCTCAAACGAGCACGTTCCGACAGATCGAAACGATTGTTGTCGTCACTCCAATAGAGATGAAACGGAAGGTCGACAACCCCGTCGATCGGACTGGACGATCCCTCCCACTGAGCAGGAGGCTCACTTGATCGCCATCGGCTCGTCGGCCGCGGATCACCTCCCAGCGAAGCCACCTACGAAACGCTACGTCACCACATCAGACGTACCCCACCAACCAAACCTGGTGTTGCACCGTAGGAGCCGGTGATACACTTGGGCGATGCCGACCGTTCGTCCTCGCCATCTGCTCACCGAAACTGACGAGCTCGCGCATGCCATCGACGCCGCCGCGGCGATGTATCCAGGAGAGACTCGCGCCGACGTCCTGCGTCATCTCGTTCAACTCGGTGCCGACACGATCGCCGAGCAGCAAGGCCGACATCGCAACGCCGTACGCGACCGGGCAGGACGCTTCCCAGGTCTGTACCCGACGGGCCACCTCGATGACCTCCGTGAGGACTGGCCCGAATGATCGTCGTCGATGCCAGCGTGCTGATCGCCTTCCTCGACCCGAACGATGCTCACCACGAAGCCGCCGTCGAGATCCTTGAAGATGCCTCACCGCCGTTGCTCGTGCACCCAATCACAGCAGCCGAAGTGCTCGTCTCTGCCGTACGCAACGACGTCGCAGACGCGGTGTGGGCCGATCTGATGGCCATCGGCGTCGAGATCGACGACACGGCGATCGATCCGTTGCTGCTCGCCAAACTACGCGTCAAGACCGGCTGCAAGATGCCCGACTGCTGCGTCCTCGCCAGCGCCGCCACCCGCAACACAGCCGTGGCCACCTTCGATGAACGGCTCCGCCGACACGCCGCCGGCGATCTGTCATGAGCGACGTGAAGGTCTGCCGACCAACTACATCGGCACCTTGCTGACGATCGGGTCCGGTGCGTCAACAGGGCCGAAGTCGCCCTTCACCACAACCCTCGATCGCCGCTCCGTCGCCTCGTGGAACGAGCGATCAAATGATTCGGCGATGGCCTCGTCCAATTCGGGGAACAGGTGGCCGTAACGGTCGAGGGTCACGTTGATCGACGAGTGGCCCATCCGCGACTGGATCGCCTTCGGGTGCGCGCCGGCCGCAATCGCGAGCGCAACACTCGTGTGCCGTAGATCGTGGAATCGGCATGACACACCTGCGGCGACCTGTGCCTTGGAGGAGTGGTGCGTCAGGAAACTCGACGCCGACAGCGGATTGCCCGCGGCGTTGGTGAACACCAACGCATCTGGACCCGTCTGCGCGAAGGACTCGAGGTGGGCGCCCAACAGCGAGGCGGTGAATGGCGAGATTGTGATCGAACGCACGCCAGCCGCCGTCTTGGGCTCCTTGCGCAAGAACGACCGGTCCTCGAGCTGAACCAGCTGATCGGTCACTCGGATCTTGCGATTCTTGAGGTCGACCTTGCCGCGGCGCAGACCCACCAGCTCGCTCCAGCGCATGCCCGTGTCGACGGCGACGTAGATGAGTGTCCGGTACCGCTCGCTGTGCGCTTCGGCGAGCCGAATCACCTGATCCCAATCGAGGAACGTCATCTCCCGCTTCGGGACATGCGGCGGGTCAACTCGCTCGCATGGATTGGTCAAGATCATCTGCTTCTGGACGGCGACCTGCAGCATGCGGCGAAGGGTTCGGTAGTGACGGTGAACCGACGACGGAGCGATGCCAGCGGCGATCTCGTCGTTTCAACCAGTTCTCGATCTCGTCGGCCGGCAACTGGCCAAGTCGGTATGCACCGAATCGCGGCAGCACGTACTTGTCGAGGTCGCGCCGATAGGTCTCCTGCGTGGTCGGCGACAGCCGCCGGCACAGCGACAGAAACTCATCTGCCCAAGCGGCAAGCGGCATGTCGGCGTTGCGCGGATCGACCCACTGGCCGCGCAATTGATCTGCGTCGATCTGCCGAAGGAACCGCTCGGCGTCGGCCTTGCGAGAGAACGTGCGCGATTGGACGTTGCCGAGAGGGTCTGAGAATCGCGCTCGATACTTCCCCCGTTGCTTCTGGATGTAGGCCATGATCCCTCCCGAGGCGTGAGCGAGGCGTGGGTGAGGCGCGTTCTCGCGGGTTTCCAGGGTTCTCGGAGGTCAATGACGGTCACTGCCGGTCACAACAAAAAGAACCTCTGACCTGGCACAATACCACGTCAGAGGTTGAGAGGCGACGATGGGAATCGAACCCATGTACAGGGCTTTGCAGGCCCTTGCCTGAACCACTCGGCCACGTCGCCGTGTCAGGTCACGATGCCGCGACCAGGACAAGAGCGCACACGATAGCGTCTCGACGTTTCACAACGTGGCCGGGCTGCAGGCGATTTGAGGAAGTTTGTAGCTCGACCAACGCACAGCGTGACATCACGAGTTACAGTGAGAGATCGATCGACGGGGTTAGCAGACCGTCCCTCAGCTAACCCCGTCGGTCGAACCTTGAACTGAGGCGCCCGTCCCGATCCGCCGGTGAAGTGTCGCCGCCACGAGCAGGCCCGCTAAGACCCATCTGCTCGCTTCGACACTCACCGCCGATCAGCTTTACGCCTTCAGTTGTGATCCGTCCCTTTGTATGTGTATTGCCATGCGAGGGTCTGCTGGGTGCCTCTCCCCGACGTGTGGAATCGTGCCACGGGTGTCGGCAATTGAAAAGCCAACGTGGCCCAATTGGGCCGAACGACCTATCGCCTTGCTTTGCCTCCTCCGCCGGACAAGGGCCGCCCCAGCGAGCGCCACGACGACGCCGGCGGCCGCGCCGCTGATCGGCCCGAGCCGACGGTCGGAGATGACGGTCGGCGCGCGTGGAACCTGGGTTGCGCCGATCGTCCAGTCGAACGTCACCGGATCGACCGGCCGGCTCGACCGGCCAACCCCCACTATCACGCGCAGCGGCCCGGGCGACGTGATGTCGGCGGGCTCGAGGTCGACGATTCCATTGACCGGGGGCCCGCCTGCCCGGCCGACCACGTCACCCGATGCGTTCTGGATCTCGACCGTGACGGATTCCGGTGGCGCCGGGGCGGGCTTGCGGCTGTCGATGAACTCGACCCTGACCAGGTTGCGACCCGGTCGGCTCGGCCCGATCGTCAGACGGACCAGCAGGTCGTCGGTCTTGGCCGAGGCGTTCGTGGGCAGCACCTCGACGGCCGGCTCGAAGCGCTCGCCCACCGCTGGGGCCGCCGTGGCCAGCGCCGCGCCGCCCAACACCACGGTGAGAGCCAAGGCGACCTCGGCCGCCAGGAAGCCCGGTCGCACGGGTCGACCTCGTCGGGCAGCCGACGCGTGCCCGGCCCCGATCAGCAGCGCGATCGCGAGGAGCGCCAGCTTGACCAGCAGAACGAGCCCGAAGCCGGTCGAGAACAGCGCGGTCAGCGACGTGACCTCGCGGCCCGACAGCAGCAGCCCCGTGGCCACCGTCACCGCGACGCTGACGAGCGCCACCGAGGAGAACGATCGCAGCACTTCGGCGCAGTCGCGCCGGCCGAACCGTCGCCGGGCGATGATCAGCACGACCAATCCCCCGACCCAGGCACCGATCCCGGCGAGGTGACCAATTCGCAGCAGCACCCCGAGGGCGAAGGCGCCACCGATCCCTGCATGCGAGGCGAACGCCGCCAGCACGAGCAGCGCCACGGCGAGGGCCGCGCTTCCCAACTCGGCGAACCCGAGCCTCGAGCTGTCGGGACGGAGCAACATCTGCCGAACGATGGTGAGGAACCGGAGCAAGCCGAAGGCGAGGGTTGCCGTGATGAGAAATCGTTGGCCGTAGGAGCTGCGCAGCAACACTCGCCAGGCTGTCGTCGCAGGGGACCCGCCGATGTCGAGCACCTGAGTGACCAGGCTCGCCAATTCGCCGACCACCACGGCGAAGGCACCGGAACGCACCACGGTGATCGACGTAGCGATGAATCGATTCCGTTCGATCGCATGACGAGGGCGCAGCCGAACCATCATGATCATGGCCAGGCCACCGATCACGAGGGCCAGACCGCCGCGGGCCACCCAACCGAACAGCGAGTCGCCGGGCTTGGCGCCCTGGCTGGCAACCCCGCCACCGATCACCGGCGTGGTACCGATGCCGAAAACGAGCGATCCCGATGTTTCGTGCAGGTCGACCGGGTCGCGCACGTCGTACGACAGGCGGTAGGCGTCATCGGCCAGCGGCGGCAGGGCGATCACCAGTTGGCGATGGTCGCTCCCGAACGCGAGGGGGCTCAACGCGATCTCGGTGCCCGACGCCGTGCGGAGGTCGACGCTGGCGAGATCGAGAGCCAGGTCGTCGGTGAATGCCAGCGTGATGTGGGTTGGTGACTCGGTCAGCACCGAACCGTCCGCCGGGGCGGTGCGAACGACCTCGACGTGGGCGAACACGGTGCCGCCCGAAACGCCGAGCGCGGCGACGACAACGACGACGAAACCGGCAGCCCGGCTGAGAAACCTCCGCATGATCACGTGCCGATCAGCGATGCCGCGACGCAGTCCACGGCATGGGCGCCAGGACTGTACGAACACGACTGGCGGCCGACTGCGGCGCGGGGAGTTGCACTGCAGGGGCGGAGTAACCCGACTCGTAGGCATCGAAGAATTCGGCGATGCTGCTGGAACCGTTGGAGACCGATCCCATACGGATTGCCCCGACCGAGGCCGTCGACGAGGTGCCGAGACTCTGCACCACGACGCCGTTGACCATCAGCTTCACGACGCCGCGCGTCGATCTGGCGTTCTTCGCCGCCTGCCACACCACCTCGATGGCGTTGTTCGCAGATCCACCGGCAAGGTTCGCCCACGCCGTGTTCGACGTCGACGTACCCAGCTGGATCTGCATCTGAGGTGTGGTGCCGCTCAACCGGTAGCGCACCCGGAAGACGGTCGACGAGAAGTTGCTCGCGGTTGCGCCGGCGAAGATGACCTGGGCAGACGAGGTGTTTCCGTTGGGGCGGAACAGGAATCGTGCGTCGTAGAGCGGCGCCGATGGCGACACGTTGTACTGCGCGAAGTTGGTGTTGTCGCCTTGGGCGCGAAGCCCGAACGTGCCGGCCAGTGCAGCAGTCGTTGTCACTGCCAACCGTGTCGAGTTCGACGTCGAGACGCTCGACCACGCGCCAGGCAACGTACCGGACTCGAAGCCGTCCGAGAAACCGGACGAAGAGGAATTCACCGTCAGCGTCGCGCTGTGTGCCGTTCCCCAATTGCCGAGGACATCACGCAGGCGAGCGCTGACGGTGTAGCTCCCGGCAGCGGGCGAGCTGACCGAGAGAACTGGAGCAAGACCGGTGAAGGCCGTACCCGAACCTGTGGGGGGAGCTGTGGGACTGACCCAGTACTCGCCGCCCGAGACGCCGGTACCGGACCCATCGCTGGCACCGCTGATGGTGGCCGTCACCATCGTCGTGCCGCCGGCCGTTGCCGTCGACGGCGTGATCGACAGCGCGGTGAACGTCGGACCAACGAGGTCGACCAGCAGATTGGCGGTGACCACCGGCCCCCATACCCCTGCCGAGTCCTGACCGCGGACCGCGATGCTGTGGTTGCCGTTGGACAACGAGCCGATGGTCGCGGACGACATCGTCGCGGTGACGGCAACACTCGATGCGCCGAACGTGCCGCTCATCACTTGTCCGGTTCCGGCCGCACCGACGGTGTCGACGAAGTACTCGGCACCGCTGACGGTGCGCGTTGCGCCGGCGCCGACTGTCGCCGAGATCGCCACGTTCGACGACCCGTTCGAGGCGTTCGGACTCACGGCGAGACCGCTCGCAGTCGGTGGCGTCACCGGGACCGTGGTCGTCGTCGTGGTGGATGATGTCGTCGTCGGCGCTGTCGTCGTGGTCGTGGTGGTTGTCGAGGTCGTCGAGGTCGTGGGTGCTGTGGAGGTCGTCGTGGTCGACGTTGTCGTGGTGGTCGACGTTGTCGAGGTGGTGGTCGTCGGGGGCGTCTGCAGCACCTGCAGCGCGGCCGAGACATTGATCCGACCGTGGCCGTACACGTTGTCGGCGCCAACCGCTCCGAGATCGACGGCCGACGTCTCGAGCGCCGCTTCGACGCCGGCTGCTGCCGTCGGCTGTGCGCTCAACAGCAGGGCGATCGCACCGGTCACGTGCGGTGCGGCGAACGACGTGCCACTCCCCCATTGGTAAAAGCCGTGGAGATCGGTCGAGTAGATGTCGAAGCCCGGGGCGACGACATCTGGGTAGGTGGTGGATGGCTCGCCACACGCCGACGGGCCTTCACTGGTGATCGGATCGATCGCGTCGGTGTTGTCGGTCGAACCAACGGCCAGGGCCTCTGGATAGTTGGCCGGGCTGACACTCGTCCCCGCCGTCGGGCCGTAGTTGCCGGCGGCGAAGACCGGGATGATCCCCGCTGCACGCATCGCCTGCAGGTCGGGTTGGAACTGCAGGTTGCAGCCGGGGTTGCCGTACGCCCACGAGTTGTTGACCACCTGCGGGGCGTCGGCCGTGGCCGGGTTGCCGTCGGGGTCGAGGACCCACTGCATCGCCTGATGGATCGCCGTCGCCGTGGCGGTTCCGGCGTCGTTGAAGATCTTGGCCGCGATCCACTTCGCACCAGGGGCAACGCCGATGGTCGGACCAGAGGTGTCGCCACCGACGATGATGCCGGTGGTCGCGGTGCCGTGACCGCTCATGTCGGTCGGGGTCGTGTGCTGGCCGTACGGGTCGAACCACGAGTTCGTGCCCCCTCGGTAGCTCGACGCCAGATCGGGATGGGTCACGTCGACACCGCTGTCGAGGTCGGCGACGACCACACCCTGGCCATAGAACCCCAGGTTCCACAGCGCCGGGGCATTGATCACGACGGCGTCTGCCGATGCCGTTGCGGGAACCGGTGGCAGGGTCGTGGGAACGACGTCGACGGTGTCGGACGAGATGCTCTCGACCTCGGGCCGGCGCGACAGTTCGTCGATCACGTCGGGAGTCGCCGTGACCGATACGCCGTTGACGACCCACAACGGTTGGAACTTGGCGACGCGCCCGTCACGCTCGCGGCTCGTCAACAACGAGCGCATCGGCGCTTGCGTCGTGTCGGAAACGGTGTGCATCTCATCGATCAGCGACTTCTGCCGTGCTTGCCGGTTGCCGCTGCGTTGACGGTGCACGTCGGCCTGTTGCCGGAACTTGACGATGACGGTGAGCATGTCTCCACTCGTCGGGCCGGCCATCTGCTGCTCGACTTCGTTCGACACGGTGGCGCGAACACGCTTCGGTGCCGCGCCGGCGCGTGTTGCGCCGAAGATGGGCAGCGCCAACATCGAGACGACCAGCATGATGCGGGGCGCGAACCGCTTGCTCCGAGTCTGTTCTCCAGCAGTCCTGAGCATGTCGATCAACTCGCCACGATGAGGTGTTCGAGCTTGACGTTGTCGATCTGTACCGAGACCGGCGTGCCGTCGGCCAACGCGTTGCCGGCGTTGGCGTAGAGCACGAAGTACGACCCGCCATCCATCAAGGTGAGGTGATGACGCATCCCGGTCGGGGCGTGCAAGACCTTGCCCGACGGTTCGGCGATCAGCATCGGCATGTTCTCGGCAACCTGGAACAGCGTCTCGGCTTTGGTCTTGTCGAGCACCGTGAACCGCAGTTGCACGAGCCCACCGAGTGCCGTCAGCGCCACCAGGTCGATCCGGGTGCCGTACTTCGATTCGAGCTCGGCCGACGAGACCGGGCTACCGGGCTTGTCTGCTGATGCGGAGTCGCCACCTCGCGTCGCCAGCACGCCGCCGGCCGCCAGCAGCGGCACCAGCGCGGCGGCGAGCCACTTGCGGGAGAGCCGCCGCCGAACTGATGCTCCGCTCGCCGGCACGCCGGCGTCGTCGGACTTTTCTACTTCATTGTCTTCGATGATCATCGCCCTGATCCTTTGTGTGATTGCGGCGGCCTGCAGCCGAGAAGGCTGCAGGCCACCGTCGTTGTGGATTGCCGTACTGTCTTGCGTGGCTGCTACAGCAGCGGTGTCGTCAGTCGCTTCGATGCGAAGGCGTCGAAGTACATCGACGTTGCGCTGCCGCCACTGGTGACCGACCCGAGCCGGACGGAGCCGATGGAGTTGTTGGTCGCCGTCCGAGACTGCGACAAGACGGTGCCGTTGACGTAGAGCGACAACGTTCCGGTTGCCCCTGCCTGCCACACCACCTGGATGGTGTTGACTGCGGTGCCACCGTTGAGGTTGGTCCAAACGGTGTTGGCATTGGTTGTACCCACCTGGATCTGAACTTGCGGCGTGCCTGCGCTCATTCGGTAGCGGACCCGGAAGACGGTGGTTCCGCCGGCCGTCCTGCCCACGAAGATGTCGTTCCCCGTCGAGGCGTTGCCGTTTGGCCGGAACAGGAATTTGGCGTCGTATGTACTCACAGCGGTTCCCGTCGGGAAGTTCCACTGCACGTAGTTGCTGTTGTTGCCCTGCGCCTCGAGCCCGAAGCCTGTGGCCAAGAGCGCCGCCGCGGCGGTGCGGTTCAACCGTGCAGCGGTGTTCGTCGAACGACTCGTCCAACCCCATGGTGCTGCAGCCGGTGCTTCGAAG
>JBDTRP010000027.1:0-11093 GCA_039931555.1 Ilumatobacteraceae bacterium
GAGGATCAGATGCAACAACAGGTCGAATGGCCCCTCGAAGACGGGGGTTGCCACCGCAAATGCCATACAGGTTCAGGCTAGCTCGCCACTAACCTGGCGCGCCGTGACCCGCGTGCTCTCCTGCATCCAACCCACTGGCGAAGTCCATCTCGGCAACTACCTCGGGGCTTTGCGCAACTGGGTCAATGGCCAGCACGACGTGGACGCGTTTCACGGAATCGTCGATCTGCACGCCCTGACCGTCACCGAGACGCCCGGAGTCATCGGTGAAACAACGGTCCGGCTGGCCGCGATCCTGTTTGCGATAGGTCTCGATCCCGATGTGGCCACGGTATTCGTGCAGAGTCATGTCGTCCAGCACAGCCAACTGGCATGGGTGATGGAGTGCACAGCCTCGTTCGGTGAGCTCAGCCGAATGACCCAGTTCAAGGACAAGTCGGCGGCGCGCGAGGGTGATTTCATCTCGGCCGGTCTGTTCACATATCCCGCTCTCATGGCCGCCGACATCTTGTTGTACGACGCCGAGCATGTTCCTGTGGGCGAGGACCAACGCCAGCACATCGAGATCACCCGAGACGTGGCCATGCGCTTCAACCACCGGTTCGGCACCACGTTCGTCATTCCGCAAGCTGTCATGCCGAAGGCAGGGGCAAGGGTGATGGATCTCCAAGACCCCACGTCGAAGATGAGCAAGTCGACAGACAGCGATGCCGGCTGCATCATGATGCTCGACGACCCGGCCGAGGTTGCTCGCAAGTTCAAACGAGCCGTCACCGATAGCGACAACGAAGTGCGCTTCGACCGCGCTGCCAAGCCTGGGGTGTCGAACCTGCTCGAGATCCTCGCAGTGGCGACCGGTTCGACGCCGCAGGAGCTGGCCGACAAGTACACCCAGTACGGTCCGCTGAAGACCGACGCCGGCGATGCAGTCGTCGAGATGTTGCTGCCCATCCAGGCCCGTTACAACGAGTTGATGACCGATCGCGGCGAGCTCGCAACTCTGCTTCGCAAGGGTGCCGCCAAGGCCGGCCAGATTGCTGAGGCCACGCTCGAGCGTGCGTACACAGCGGTCGGCTTCCTCCCCCGCTGACGAGCCTCAGATGTCGTCGGCATCGCGTAGGGCAGACGCGGCTCGACCTCTTCCGAGCACGAGCTCGATCGTGATCTCCGATGAGCCTGCGTCGACCAGCAGATCCGCACCGCGACGTTCGTGGTCGTGGTAGCGGCGGAACCGATCGGTCCATGGGCCGGCGATGGTCGCCACGACGCGGCCGAGCGTGCTCAGGCTGGAGTCGAGCTTGCCGACGTCGTGCAACAGGGCACCGGCCATCTCGTCGCGTGACCACGGCCCACCCCGTGATTCGAATCGGCGGGCGACGGTGATCGAGTGCCGGCGATCTGCAGCCGTCATCCGGTGCCAAAGTTCTGACTCGGTTTCGAAGAGGTGTGAGTCGGCCCACGCCGTATCCGCGACACCGGGCTCACGACGCGAGAGCGACGTCAGGAATCGGCGCGACAGATGGGCGAACCGCGCGAGCGGGTTCATCTGCCGAGTGCCCGGGGATGAGCAGACCGGTACACGTCGAACAAGCGCTGCTGGCTCACCCTCGTGTACACCTGGGTGGTCGAGATCGATGCATGCCCCAACAGTTCCTGCACGATGCGCAGATCGGCGCCGTGATCGAGCAGGTGGGTCGCGCACGAGTGCCGCAAGACGTGAGGCGAGAGCTTGTGCCCAAGACCGATGCGGTCGCCGTACTTCTTGACGATTGCCCACGCGGCCTGTCGCGAGAGCCGCGCCCCGCGGAGGTTCAAGAACACCGCCTCGGCATCGCCACGGCGCGCCCATCTCTCCGGTTCCAGATGCGGCCGTCCCGATGGTCCGAGCCATTCCGCCAAGGCCGCATCAGCATGGCGCCCGTATGGAACGATTCGCTCCTTCGACCCTTTGCCGAACAGCCGCACGAGTTGCTCCTCGTGATCGAAATCTCCGAGCGACAATCCACATGCCTCCGAGATTCGCGCCCCTGTCGCGTAGAGGAGCTCGAGCAGGGCGCGATCGCGCAGCCCGGCCGGCTCGGTGGTGATGGGCGCGGCGAGCAACGCTGTGACTTCATCCTCCGTCAATGGGTGCGGGATGCCCGCAGGAACGCGGATTCCTTCGATGTCGGCGCTGGGGTCGTCACGCCGCACGCCCTCCTCGGCCAGGAACCGATGGAGCATCCTGATCGCGGCAACCTGGCGGGCGACCGAGGATGCCGCACCGCCGGCAGCGCGGCGGGCGCTGACGAACGCGTCCAACGCTGCGCGGTCGACATCGAGCAACGTCGCCGAGCGAGCTGTCAGCCATGCGCAGTAGCTGGTGAGGTCGCGTCGGTAGGCATCCAGGGTGTTGGTCGAGCGGCCGCGTTCGGTGGCCATCCACGACAGAAACTCCTCGACTTCCAGAGGAAGCATCGCCGCCGGCGCTGGCATCACGAGACCGGTCGAGGACTGCCTTCGCGCAGACGCCGATCCACGAGGAGGAGCCCGATGACGGTCTTGGCGTCGTGGATCTCGCCACGGACCACCATGTCGACCGCTTCGGCCAGCGGCAGGCGCACAACGTCCATGTGCGATTCTTCTGGGCCCTGCACGTCTCGCTCGACTTCGGCCAGTTCCGTCGCGAGGTAGATGTGCAGCACCGAGTCGGTCATGCCCGCGGATGTGTAGAAGTGCGTCAGGAATTCGAGGTGTCCGGCCGAGAGACCGGCTTCCTCGATCAGTTCCCGCTCGGCGGTGACCTCCGGCGGCTCGTCAGCGACGTCGCGCATTCCCGCCGGGATCTCCAACACGTAGCGATCGAGTGGCCCTCGGTACTGACGTACGAAGACCACCGTGGCGACGCCATCTTCGTAGAGCAACGGCACGACGCCCACCGCGCCTGGAGATCGGATGACGTCACGCTCGAACCGCTCACCGTCGGGCGCCTCGAATGTCGCGACGGCGACCCGCCAGATGTAGCCCTGGTGCACGACCCGGTCGCCGAGATGACGAAACGCTGGCAGCGATTCGCTCACGCGACGGACGAACTGGTTTCGTCGACGACGAACAGGTGCGGCGCACGCGACTCGCGACGAGCCAGTGCCGCGTACACCATCTCGCGAAACAGCGGATGTGGTCGGTCGGGGCGGCTCTTGAACTCCGGGTGCGCCTGTGTGCCGACCCAGAACGGATGATCCTCGAGCTCGATGAACTCGACCAACCGGCGGTCAGGCGAGAGCCCGCTGCATCGCAGCCCCGCAGCTTCGAGCTTCGGCTTCAGCTGAGCGTTCAACTCCCAGCGGTGGCGATGCCGCTCGCTGACGACCGGCTCGCCGTAGGCGCGGTACACCCGGGTGTTGGGCTCGAGGATCGCGTAGTATGCGCCGAGACGCTGGGTGCCACCCTTGTCGACGACGTCTCGCTGATCGTGCATCAAGGCGATGACCGGGTGCGGCGTGTCGGGATCCATCTCTGTCGAGTTGGCGCCGGCGAGGTTCATCACGTTGCGGGCGAAATCGATGGTCATGGCCTGCAGACCGAGGCAGATACCGAGACACGGGATGTCGTTCTCCCGCGCAAAGCCGGCGGCCGCGATCTTGCCTTCGAACCCGCGCTCACCAAACCCACCGGGGATCAACATGCCGTCGAGATCGCCGAGCCGCCCAGCCGCCAACAACCCTTCGACGTCTTCGGCCTGGATCCAGTCGATCTCGACCTTTGCGCCGTGATGGAACCCGGCGTGCTTCAAGCTCTCGACGACCGAAAGGTACGCGTCGGGCAGGCTGATGTACTTGCCGATCAAGCCGATCTTCACCGGCTTGGACGCCTCTTCGATCATCGAGACGACGGTCTGCCACGGGCTCAGGTCGACCGGCGCATCGAGGCGCAGCACGTCGCAGACCACCTCGTCGAGACCTTCGTCGTGCAAGATCAGCGGCAGCTCGTAGATGTTGCCGGCGTCGGCAGCGTTCACCACGGCGCGCTCGTCGACGTCGCACAGGTTGGAGATCTTGCGTTTCAAGTTGTCGCTCAGTGGCTCCTCGCTACGACACACGATCACGTCGGGCTGGATGCCGCGACTGCGCAGCTCGGTGACCGAGTGCTGTGTCGGCTTGGTCTTCTGCTCTCCCGACGGCCCGATGAACGGAACCAATGTCACGTGGAGGTAGCACACGTTGTCGCGACCGGCTTCCTTGCGGAACTGACGGATCGCCTCCAGGAACGGGAGGATCTCGATGTCGCCGACCGTGCCGCCGACCTCGGTGATCACGACATCGACATCGTCGCTCGCCAGCCGATGAATGCGCCGCTTGATCTCGTCGGTGATGTGCGGAATCACCTGCACCGTCTTGCCCAGGTAGTCACCTCGGCGCTCTGCGGCCAGCACTGCCTGGTAGATCGAACCCGTCGTGGCATTGGAGTTGCGGGTCAGCGGCTCGTCGATGAAGCGCTCGTAGTGCCCAAGATCGAGATCGGTCTCGCCACCATCATCGGTCACGAACACCTCGCCGTGCTCGAACGGATTCATCGTGCCCGGGTCCACGTTGATGTACGGATCGAGCTTCTGCATCGTCACACGCAGTCCTCGCAGCTTCAACAGCCGACCGAGCGACGACGCGGTGAGACCTTTGCCGAGGGAGCTGGCAACGCCTCCGGTCACGAAAATGTGCTTCGGCATTGGGGAAAAGACCTCCGTCTCAGGCGAACTGACAACGGGAGTGCAGCATACCGCGCCGGGAGCCGCATGGGTGGATCCTTGTCAGGGATCCATCCCGGCGAGTCGCAGTACCTCGCCGACACCGTTGTCGACGCCCGGTGGAAGTGTCGGGAGCAAGAACGTACGGATCCCTGCGCGCACCGCGCCGCTATCGGCACGCGGGTCGTCGCCGACCATCACCACCTGTTCGGGACCAAGTCCCACCGACTCGCAGGCCGCCGCGAAGATCCGATGATCGGGCTTCACGAATCCCACCTCGTACGACAACGTGAACGACGTAACGGCGTCGGCCATTGCGTGCTCGGCAAAAGCGGTTCGCACGTTCCACCCCGTGTTGGACACGACGCCGACGGCCAATCCCTGCTGGTGCAACGAGTGCAGCGTCGTCGCCGCCCGCGGGTAGGGGATCCACTCATCCGGTTCGTGCATGCTCGCATTGATCGCTTCGCCGAGCCCCTGCCCGAACTCGTCGGCCATGCCGTACAAGATCTGCCACCGCTGCTTCCACACCGTCTGGTCGAGATCGCGCGGATGGGCGAGCTCTTCGGGGGTCATTGCCGCCGAGTCGATTCGACGTGCCAAGGCAACCAGGTCGTCCTCGGCGATCTGCAGGCCGAGCCGGTGTGCCGAGGCGCCGATGGTCAGCGCCAACGGGGCATGGGCGAACAACGTGTTACCGAAGTCGAACAGCACACCTTTGACCTTGGACGGCGGAACGGTCACGGCGGAAGCGTAGAACTAGCCTGCCGGGATCATGACCCGGGGGTTGCGCACGAACAGGTTCACGCTGTGCGCAGGGCTGGGATTGCTGACGGTCGTGCTTCGCGCCCCGACGTTCGTGACGAGGTTGTTCGATCCCGACGAAGCGGCGATCGGCGTGCAAGCGATGGTCGTGCGCGCCGGGGGGACGTTGTACACCGACATCTACGATCGCAAGCCTCCCATTCCGCCGCTGCTGTACGCCGCCTCGTTCTCGATCACAGACTCCACCGACGTTCGTCTGATGCGGCTGCTCGTCACGGTGCTGTTGGCGCTGTGCGCTGCACTGGTTGCACTCGATTGCCTGCGGCGTTGGGGACCGAGCCACGCGTGGTGGGGTGGGGTGCTGATC
Organism: Ilumatobacteraceae bacterium; assembly: GCA_039931555.1. Classification (GTDB taxonomy): domain Bacteria; phylum Actinomycetota; class Acidimicrobiia; order Acidimicrobiales; family Ilumatobacteraceae; genus JAENVT01. The sequence continues at coordinate 5,853 of JBDTRP010000027.1, forward strand.
ATCAGCGGAGCGATGGCGCTGTTACCGGCAGATTCCGGCGCGGCCAACTACGCGCACTTCGCGTTGCTGCCGGGCACGGCGGCCATCCTCTGGTCTCGTCGCGGCACGCTGCCCGGCGCGATCGCAGCCGGGGTCGCCATCGGCGCAGCCGTGCTCACCCGACAGAGCTGGCTGCTGGGGGTCGTGCCCGGGTGCCTCAGCGTCGGGCTATACGGCCGCTGGCGCAACGTGGGGCCATTCCTGGTCGCCGCTGCCGCCACGGTCGCAACCACGGGCTTCTACGCACCTCTGGGCCGGTTCTGGGAATGGAACGTGACCAACAGTCCCGGCTTCGTCTTCGCGGCCACGGGCATCTGGTCGGCCATCGGTCGAGGCCTGGCATCGGTCGCCGGCTTCGTGGTCTTCCATCCCGTCGTCATGGTCGCCGTCGGCGCCGGTGCGGCGGGGTTCGTCGGCTCCGTCCGTCGCCGCCGGCTGCCGACCGACATCGATTTGTGGGTCTGGGTCGCGTCGGGCGTCGCTGCGTGGGCGGCGGGGTTGCGGTTCTTCGGCCACTACTGGTTGCAGGTCCTGCCGGCGCTCGTGTTGCTCGCCGTGCCGGTCGTGGCACGTTGGGGCGGTCGGGCTCGATCCATCGCCATCGCCGGGGTCGGCGTGCCGGCTGTCGTGGCGTGGGCGTTGTTGTTCGTGCCGGGCTCGTTCCACCATCGTCCCGACCCGGGCGAATTGGCCGGCTATGTCCGATCGCACACGACCAGCGCTGACCGTGTGTTCGTGTGGGGCTCGTATCCCGAAGTGCTGGTCGCCGCCGAGCGGCTGCCGGCCGGCGGCTTCGTGCACACCGATTTCGTCGTCGGTCGGTCCGGCGGCCGCAACGATCCGGCGCAAACGCTGAGCAGCGCAATCCCCGGTGCGGTCGACATCATGCTGAGGTCGCTCAGCGCCACACCCCCTGTTCTCATCCTCGACACGTCGAGCTCACCGAGGCTCGGATTCGACGCGTATCCGATATCGCTGGTGCCGCCCCTCGATCGCTTCATCCACGACGGATATGTGCAGGTCGCCGTGGTCGACGACATCACCGTGTGGCAACGTCGATCAAAGTGACTGCACCGCCCGTTCGGTCTGCCTAAGCTGGCTCGGATGGAAAGCCGCCAGTTGAGGGATTGGATTCCCTCCGAGGCGCAGCGTGATCTGACGGAAACCAGCCCGGCCCCGCGATCGCATTGGTTGCGCGAGCTCATGATCGTTGTCGTTTTCTATTACACGTACGAACTCGTCCGACGGTTCGCCCATCTCGGCGGGGTGCGCCCGCGGGCGTTCCGCAACCAGTTGCATCTCATTGATCTCGAGCGCTTCTTGCACATCTACACCGAGTCCACCGTCCAGAAGGCGTTTCTCGGCGCGAGATGGTTCATCAAGGTGATGAACGTGTACTACGGCACCCTGCACTTCATCATCACCGGTGGGTTGCTGCTGTGGGTGTACCTGCGCCGTCACGAGCACTACCGGCAGTACCGGAACCTACTGGGCATGACCACCGCCCTGGCACTGATCGGGTACTTCGGGTTCCCGCTCGCGCCGCCACGCATGTATCCGTGTCACGACTGCTTCGTCGACACGCTCGACACGATCGGTGGCCTCTGGTCGTATCACTCCAGCGCGGCGAAGGCGATCGCCAACCCGTTCGCGGCGATGCCGAGCCTGCACTTCGGATGGGCGCTGTGGTGCGGCACGCTGCTGTGGTCGTTCGCCCGGCACTCCTTCGTGCGCATGCTCAGCGTGATCTACCCGGCGATGACGTTGTTGGCCATCGTCGTCACCGCCAACCACTACTGGCTCGATGCAGTCGGTGGCGCAGTCATCTTCTTCGCCGCCAGCCAGACGCTGCGGGTGCTGCGCGCACGTGCCCTACGAAAAGCGCAGGCGGGCGGCCAGTAGGTCAGCGGCGTGGACCCGGGCTGAATCGCCTGCCTGCTCGCCGCTCAACATTCGGGCGATCTCGTCGACTCGTTCGGCCCCATCGACCGAGCGGGCAGACGCGGTGGTCACCTTGGCGACGACTCGCTTCGTCACCCTGATCTGCGAGTCGGCGAGTGCGGCGACCTGGGCGAGATGGGTGACCACCATCACCTGATGACGTCGGCCCAATCGGCCGAGCGACTCCGCTACCGCCGTTGCCGCGGTGCCGCCGATGCCGGCATCGACCTCGTCGAACACCAGCGTCTCGGGCGCTTCGGTCAACACCAGACGGAGGGCCAGCATGGTGCGCGCCAACTCACCGCCGCTGGCCACTCGCGACAGCGGCAGGAGCGGGAGGCCAGGGTTGGCCGCGATGAGAAACGTGACGTCGTCGCCCGGCGCCTCGTTGCCCACGGTGATCTCCATCTCCGCGTGCGGCATCGCCAGCGAGCGCACCACGTCGCGCACGGAGGTCGCCAGTCGCCCCGCACCGGTACGGCGCGTCTCGGCGACGGTGTGCGCGGCGCCTCGCTCGATTGCCACGGCCTCCGACCGTTGACGCTCCAACTCGGCGACGCGGTGCTCGTACCCTTCGAGCTCAGCGAGACGGTCCTCGGCCTCGACCTGAAAGGCGACCACGTCGGCCAGGGTGTCGCCGTACTTGCGCCGCATGTCGTGCAACAATTGTCGGCGCTCGCGGATCTCGGCGAGCCGTTCGGGATCTTCCTCGAGGCGTTCGTTGAACGCCCGCAGGTCGTGACCGAGATCGGCCAGTTCGTTCGCAATGGCGTGCAACCGGGTTCCGAAATCGTCGAACGGGGCGCGCCCGCCGAGTGCTTGCACGGCCAGGCCGATGCCGTCGGCAGCCGCTCTGTCACCCCCTTCGGAGGAACCGTCTTCGGCCCCGCCGTCGATGAGTGCCACCAATGCAACCTGGCCGGCCTGGCGATGCGCTGCTGCATCGGCAAGCGCATCTTCCTCGGTGCGAAGCAGATCGTCCTCGTCGGCGTCGGTGATTGCTGCGCCGACCAGCTCGCCGACCTGGAACTGCAGCAAGTCGATCTCGCGTGCCCGCGATCGTTGGTCGCCACCAAGAGCCGCCAGCGCGGCATCGATCTCGGTCAGGCGCGCCCGCGCCCCGCGCAACGGCTCGAGGTCGGTCACACAGAAGCGATCGAGTGCCTCGCGCTGCGCCGCGGTTGAAAGCAGGCTCTGATGCGCGTGTTGGCCGTGCAGATCGACCGTGCGGGCACCCAGTTCCGCCAACGTCGTTGCCGTTGCCAACCGACCGTTCACATAGGCCCGCGAGCGCCCATCGGTAGGGATCACTCGCGCGACGATGTACTCGTCGTCACCGACCACGAAGCGACCCTCGACGCGGGCCTCGGCCGCACCGGCTCGAACCACCGATGGGTCGGCCCGCCCGCCAACCAGGAGGTTGATGGCTTCGACCAGCATCGTCTTACCGGCGCCGGTCTCGCCGGTGAACGCGGTCAATCCCGGCAGCAGCACGAGATCGAGCGTCTCGATCACACCCATGGATTCGATGTGCAGCTCGTGCAGCATCTCAGCGGTCCGACAAGCCGAACTTCGTCTTCAGGATCTGGTGGAAGCGCCGTTCGCCGAACCGCACGAAGCGGGCGACGCACGCCGATGCGCGCACGACGACTGTGTCTCCCTCGTCGAGGCTTGCGGCAGTCTGACCATCGATCGACAGCGTCGCCGGGCGATGGCCGATGACCTCGATCTCGACCTGCTCGTCGGGGTCGAGCACCAACGAGCGATCGAAGAGCATGTGCGGTGACACCGGCGTCAACAGCAGCGCTCGGTGCTTCGGCGACACCACCGGGCCGCGGGCCGACAGCGAGTATGCCGTGGAACCCGTTGGGGTGGCGATGATCAATCCGTCGGCGGCATACGAGGTGAACGGGGCGCCGTCGATGCGTACCAAGAGCCGCACGGTGTGGCCGGCCTCTTGCTTCTCTACCACGCCTTCGTTCAGAGCGGTCCATGTCTGCACATCGTCGCTGCCGTAGCGGTGCAACGACGCGTCGAGCATCATCCGCTCCTCGATCCGCCACTCGCCGGCTTCGGACCCAGCGGCCCAACGCTCCAACGCAGCAGTCAAGGCGGGCGGCTCGACCTCGGTGAGATAGCCCAACAGACCCACGTTGACGCCGATGATCGGAACACCCGAGCCGCCGAGCATCTTCACGGCGCGCAGCATCGTGCCATCGCCGCCGATGCTCAGCGCCAGACCGGCAGACTCCGGCTTGCGTTCGCTGACGAGATCGAGCAGCTCCAGGGGCTCGGCGTCTTCGGGTGTCATCCACGCCGAGTATCCGTGGTCTGCCAGCCAGTTCGCCGCCAGCCTGGCCAGCGCGGCGGCCTCCACCCGGTCGTGGTGAGCCACCAGGAGCACGTCGGTCATGATGCAGATCCTGACCGACGAAGGCGGGCATGTACAAGGAACTCGCGGTTGCCCTGGGCGCCGGTGATCGGTGAGTCGATCCAGCCGAGCACATCACACCCTCGCTCGATCAAGGCCAACGACACCTCGTCGCACACCCGTTGGTGAATCGCAGGGTCACGAATCACGCCGCTGCCGCGATCGACCTCGGCCTTGCCGGCCTCGAACTGCGGTTTGACCAAGAGCACGAGCTCGAGGTCGGCGTGACCCACTCTGAGCAGAGGTGAGAGCGCACGGACGACGGAGATGAACGACAGGTCGGCGACCACGAGATCGACCCCTCCACCGATCGCTGCGACGCTGAGGTCGCGGACATGGAAGCGCTCGAGCACTGTCACACGGTGATCGTCGCGGACCTTGGGATGGAGTTGGCCGTGACCGACATCGAGGGCCACCACGTGTGTTGCGCCTCGTTGAAGCAGGCAATCCGTGAAGCCGCCGGTCGACGCGCCCGCATCGAGCACCCGCCGACCGATGACGACGACCCCGAACGCCTCGAGCGCGGCTTCGAGCTTGTCGCCTCCGCGGCTGACAAATCGCGAGGGCGGACCTTGCAGCACCAGGGCGTCGGCAGGGTCGACGAGCCGCGCCGGCTTGTCGGCAATCGACCCGTTGACCAGGACCAAATTGGCGTCGATGGCATGAACGGCCTCGGCCCTGCTGGGCACCAGACCGCGACGCACCATTTCTGAGTCCAGCCGCAGCCGCCGCGCCACGAGCTACTGCTTTGCGGGTGCCTTCTTGGCGGCAGCCTTCTTGACTGGCGCCTTCTTCGCCGCGGCCTTCTTGGCCGGGGCCTTCTTGGCCGG
>JBDTRP010000028.1:0-3198 GCA_039931555.1 Ilumatobacteraceae bacterium
CGGCGTGGACGGGCACCAGGTCCAGACCCTCCTTCGCCAACACGTTCTCCACAGCGGCCACTTGGCGGTCGATGCTGTCGACCAGATTGGTGCGATCTTTGCCGGCGACGTACAGCCGCTCGTCCATCTTGAACCAACCACCGACATCACGCCGCTCGACACGACCGTCGTACTCGTTTGCGTCGACCACCCACACGCCGGATGGAGCGACCACGATGTGATCGATGTGGGCTCGCGAACCGGGGACCTTGCGATCGTCGAGCACCACCGCTCGATGACCCAACTGGGTGTGCAGGTGCACCGACAGCGTGCCGTCGCGCCGCACACGCTCGGCACCGTCGCGGGCCTCGGTGTCGGCGAAGAACTTGGCGACCTTGGCGATACGACTGGTCGCACGCCGCTCGGCCTGACCGACCGAACGGCTGCGACAGCCCGCGCATTCGACCTTGCCGGCGTCGGAATCGCACCACGCCTGCGCGCCGGCGGGAAGTTGACTACCGCAGCAACGACAGGTGTCGGGTCGCTGGAGTGCGAGCAACTTGGTCGGCATACCGGGAGTATCGGCTACGTCCCCACGCTCTTGAGATCATCGGGCTCTAATTGAGTCGTTCGACTCCCCTGAACAGTCCGAATGACCTACTCGACCGGCGGCACAGACGGCCTACAGACCCCGCGGCGACCTTTCGAACGCCTCGACATCTGTCGGGTCACCCTGCACGACCACACGCACCTTGTCGATCGGCCGGCCGTAGGCATGGATCAGGATCTCGCCGGGTAGCCCGACCAGTACCACACCGCGCTCGGCCTTCTTCACGACGATGTCATCGCGGCCGGCACTGCGCAATGTGACGCCGACCGGCGATTTGCGGAACATCATGCGCCCCATCAACTTCAGGGGGTTCCACAATGCGTCATCACGGGCTACGTCGTCGGGGCGCGGCTCCCACTCCGGCTGGGCGCGGCGGATGTCTTCGTGGTGGATGAAGAACTCGACGAGGTTGGCCTTGTCGCCGAGCACCGGAATTGCCCACACAGTCCAGATCGGCGGGCCGCTGCGGAACTGTTCGATCATCTTGTCCCACGGCTCTGCGGCGAACGAGGCCGACACGTCGGCGGCGTGCTTGCGCAGGAACGGCACGATGATCCCGGCGGCCGCATCGGGGCGGCGCTCGCGCACGAGGAGGTGGGCAAGCAGGTCACGGGTGGTCCATCCCTCGCACAGCGTCGGCTCGTCGGGGCCGAGCTCCTGGAACAGGTCGCACATCTCGGCACGTTCGTTGGCAGTGATGCTCATGTCCCCAAGGTACCCAAATCGGCCAATTGTCGAACACGGACGGGCGGCGCGTCGGGCAGAATGCGTGCTTGCCCGCTTCGCTCCACGCCCGCAACATCTCATTGGCGCTCGGCGCCCGGCACATCCTGGTCGACGTCGACCTGTCGCTCGACCCCGGCCATCGCATCGGTCTGGTGGGGTCGAACGGGGTGGGCAAGTCGACACTCTTGCGGGTGCTGGCCGGGATGCAGCAACCCGATGCCGGCGGGGTCACGCTGGCGCCACCGTCAGCGACCGTCGGCTACCTCGACCAGGAGCCGGAGCGCGCCGACGAGACCGTGTTGAGTTACGTCGAACGCCGCACCGGTGTGATCGAAGCGCACGCCGAACTCGACGCCGCGACGGCGGCAATGGCTGCAGGCGCGCCCGGATCGGACGATCGGTACAGTACAGCGCTCGAGCGATGGTTGGCGTTGGGTGCTGCCGATCTCGACGTGCGCGTCAGTGAGACGTGGGCAGGGCTCGGCCTGCCCGATCGGCTGTTACAGCAACCGATGTTGTCACTATCGGGAGGAGAGGCAGCGCGGGTCGGCTTGGCCGCCTTGATGTTGACGCGCTTCGACGTGTTGCTGCTCGACGAGCCGACCAACAACCTCGATCTCGACAGCCTCGATCGACTCGAGCAGTTCGTCAACGGCGTGCAGGGCGCGGTGGCGTTGGTCAGCCACGACCGCGAGTTCCTGCGGCGTGTGGTTACCGACGTTGCCGAGCTCGACGAGTTCACCCACGGGGTCACCGTGTTCGCCGGCAGCTACGACACCTACATCCACGAGCGCGAGATCGCCCGGCAGCACGCATGGCAGGCGTGGGAGGAGTACGACTCCAAGCGGTCGACGCTGGCGCAGCGCTCGCAGCGCGAACGTGAGTGGGCGACAGAGGGTCTGTCGCGGGCCAAGAAGAAGCCCGACGACAACGACAAGTTCATCAAGGCCTTCAAGATCAACCAGACCGAGCAGTTGGCCGGACGCGCGGCACGAACCGAGCGGGCGATGGAGCGGCTGGACGTCGTCGAGCAGCCGCGCGAAGCGTGGGACCTGCGGATGACGATCGCCACCGCGCCACGAAGCGGCGCGTTGGTGGCCAACCTGATCGACGCAGTCGTCGACGTCGGCGCGTTTCAGTTGGGCCCCGTTTCGCTGGAGGTCGACTACGGCGAGCGAGTGGTGATCATCGGGCCGAACGGCAGCGGCAAGACCACGCTGCTCGGCGCGTTGTTGGGCGAGGTCGCGTTGACCTCCGGTACGCAGCGGTTGGGGCCGTCGGTGAAGTTGGGTCGGCTCGAGCAGGCCCGCACGCAACTTGCGGGCGCCAGTGGTCAGTCCACGTTGGCCGCGTTCCAAGCGGCGACCGGGTCGACGGTCAGCGAGGCGCGCACGTTGCTGGCCAAGTTCGGGGTCGGCGCCGAGCACGTTCACCGCCCCGCCGAGTCGCTGTCGCCGGGCGAGCGCACCCGACTGGTGCTGGCGTTGTTCATGGCCGTTGGTTGCAACTGCCTGGTGCTCGACGAGCCGACCAACCACCTCGACCTGCCGGCCATCGAGCAGATCGAGCAAGCGGTCGAGACCTTCCCTGGCACGGTCTTGTTGGTCACCCACGACCGCGTGCTGCTGCAGCACGTCCGCCGCACGCGCACCATCGAACTGCTCGACGGCAAGGTCGTGGCGGATCGGCCGGAGTAGCTAGCCGCGCTTCGCCTTCGTCCTGCCGAGCGGCTCGGTGGGGAGCCGGGCAAACACGATCCGTCCGGACAACAGTTCGGCCCTCGTCGGCTCGAACCGGCCATCGGCCATCAGCAACGCACCCTGTGTCAGGCGCCGGTGCCGCCGGGCCTCCGCAGTCGGACGAACTTCGGTCACGCTCAATTC
>JBDTRP010000029.1:0-36563 GCA_039931555.1 Ilumatobacteraceae bacterium
GCTCGCTTCCACCACCAGCTGATGCGGTCGGGGCTGACCAGCTCGGGGCCGAGGCCACACATCCACGAGCCATACGCCTGACGTGCTCGACGGAGCTTGTCGATCATCTCGACCGTGTCGGCGTCGAGCGTCACGGTGCGCACGTTGGCCGTCTTCGTCGCCGCCTCGCGCAGCTCGGGCGCGCCGTCGCCGCGCTTGGTGATCTCGATCGCCGAGTCGATCAGCAGCTGGCCGTCGTGCTCGTCGGTCCATCGCAACGACGCCAGCTCGGCACGGCGTGCGCCGGCGACCGCCGCGATGCGGAAGGCCAACTCGGCCGCCGCGTCGATCGACGCGGCTGCGGCCATCACGGCGCGCACGTCATCGACAGACATCACCGTGCGCTGCGCGATCTTCGTCGACCGCCGACGAGCGAGCGACGCAACGTTCGAGGACACCCATCCCCATCGCACGGCTTTCGACAGCGCAGCGCGCAGCACACCGTGTTGGTTCTTGATGCCAGCGTCGGCCATGCCCGCCGCGCGCAGACGCGTGTGCCAACGCTCGACGTCAGCCACCGTCAGGCGGGCCAACGGCAACCGTGCGATCTGGTCCTTCTTCAGCGAGCGGACGCGGCTCTGCTGATCGCGCGCCGACGACGGTGCCCACGTGTCGATGTTCTGCTTCACCCACTCATCGAGCACATCGCTCACCGAACGACCGGCGGGCTTGGCCTTGCCGCCCGACGACTCGAGCTGTGCCGCCAATCGCTGCGCATCGCGCTTGCCTCCGTGCACCGTGCGCGACATCTGCGTCGGGCGGCCACGTACGTCGGAGCCCGTGAACACACGGACCTCCCACACGCCGGGGCGCTTCTCACGGATCGTCGCCATGCCGACGACGTTACGCCGGGGGTATCACATCGTCTAGGGCTGATTTGTAGGGACATGCATCCGACGCCAACTAACGTCGCACCGGCAACCAGCCGGACCTACTCGATACGCAGGCCAGATATGGCCCGGGCGATCACCAGCTGCTGGATCTCACTGGTGCCTTCGAAGATCGTGTGGATCTTGGCGTCGCGGTGCCAGCGCTCGACGGGGTACTCGCGGGTGTAGCCGTAACCGCCGAGGATCTGGATTGCATCCTCGGTCACCCGAACGGCGACTTCCGAGGCCTTGTACTTGCTCATCGAGCCTTCGCCGTTCTTGAATCCGCCGTTGCGGGCCAGCCAGGCGGCACGCCAGATCAACAGTCGGGCGGCATCGATCTCGACGGCCATGTTGGCCAGCTTGAAGGCGATCGCCTGGTGCATGACGATCGGCTTGCCGAACGCCTTGCGCTCCTTGGCGTACCCGAGCGCGAACTCGTACGCGGCACGAGCGATACCGAGGGCCTGCGCACCAACGGCTGGGCGGGTGGCTTCGAACGTCGTCATCGCCGGTTGCTTTTCTCCGCTATGACCCATCTCCCGGGCTCGGGCCAATTTGGCATCGAGCTTCTCCTTGCCACCAAGGAGGCATCGACCGGGAACTCGGCAATCATCGAGCACGACCTCGGCGGTGTGCGACGCACGAATGCCGTGCTTCTTGTACTTCTGGCCCATGCTCAGACCCTTGGTGCCGGGCGGGACGATGAACGACGCCTGGCCGCGACCCTTCAACTCGGTGTCAACGGCCGCCACGACGACGTGGATGTCGGCGATGCCGCCATTGGTGATCCACGCCTTTGTGCCGTTCAACACCCATTCATCGGTGGCCTCGTCGTACACGGCGCGGGTGCGCAGTGACGACACATCGGAACCAGCATCGGGCTCGCTGACGCAGAACGCCCCGAGCTGGATCTTCTTGGCATCGCCGTAGCACTGCGGGATCCACTCCATCACTTGCTCGGGTGTGCCGTTGCCACTGATGCCTGCTGCTGCCAACGCCGAACCCATGATCGCCATGCCGATGCCGGCGTCGCCCCAGAACAGTTCCTCGATCGCCACAGGCAAGGTGAGGCCCGTCGGGTCACCGAAGCTGTTCATCAGGAACTCCCAGCCGTACAAGCCGATCTCGGCCGCCTGCTCGACGATCGGATAGGGGAACTCCTCGCGTTCATCCCATTCGTGACCAGCGGGGCGAATCACATCTTCAGCGAAGTCGTGCACCCACTTCTGGATCTGCAGTTGGTCTTCGTTGAGCGCAAAGTCAGCCATGATCACTCCCGGTCCAGCAATGTTACCTGCGGGTAACTATACCGCCGGGTAACCGGGAACTGTCAAGCGGAAATGCCCGACCGGCTCAGTGTCTGGGAATGGCCAAGAGGGCCGGAGCGATGGTCTCGTAGATCAACTTGGCGCCAGGTTTGTACACGTGCACCCCATCCCAGCGGTAGCCGAGGTCGGTGGAGACGGCGGGGTCGTTGCACCACTGCGTCGGGCCGCTGACGAAGCTGACATTGGCGGGATCGGCGGCGGCGACCTGGCGCAGCAGCAGGTTCAGGTGAGCCACCCGTGCATCGTCTCCTCGTTCGGGCAGTGCCGGCACGCCGGCGCCTTTGACGTCTTTCGGCCGCATGCACGGCACCTCCAGCAACGCCACCTTCGAACCTGATGCCCGCAGTGCGGCCACACCCGAACCGAGATTGTCGATGAACCGCCGATCGGCCGCCGGGGTGTTGAAGGCGACCAACTGACCGCCGACCTCGACATCGAACACATCCCATGCGCCCAACACGACCAGCGCGATCTGCGCCTTGCTCTTGCTGGCGGCCTTGCCCCACTTATCGGCCCACCCGCCGCAGTCGGCGAACGATCGAGTGAAGGTGCTGCGCGTCGAGCGCACCTTGCCGTCGTCGTACACGCTGCAACCCTCGACCGAGCCGTCGCTGATGGTGAACGCGCTGTCGATACCCGTGGGGAGGTTGATCGCCAACGCGTGCGCCTGCGAGTCGCCCACGATCACCAGGCGCGCCGGGCCGGGCGGCTGCACGGGCGCAACGGTGACGACCGGGGTCGTCGGCCCGACGCTGGCGCCCGGCACGACCACCGCAGTGGTCGCGGTCGAGATGGGTGCGGCGGCGACCGCAACCGCGCCGGGGGCCGGCGGTTCCACCTTGGAGAGATCGATTGCCACGTCGGGACCGCCAGCGGCGCGGTCGAACCGCTGCACCCGTGTGTAGTACGTCGCCAGAGAGGCGACGAGCACCGCGCCGACGATCCCTGCAGCAACGGTGCGCGTCGACCAGTCGGAGTCGCGCGGCCGTTCGAACCACTTGCGCAGCGCACCCTTGCGGATCGGTGTCTCGATGTAGATGTACGAGAACTCCGAGACGACGATGGTCAACGACATCGCCATGATGAACTTGGTCCACGAACCGACGTACGCACCGCACAGCACCGAGATCGGCCAACTCCACAGATACACGCCGTACGACCGCTTGCCCAGCGCGACGAGGGCGGGCGAGGAGAAGAAGGTGCGAGCCACCAAGGCGGCCGGATGCACGACCGCTGCGACGACCACCAGCGAGAGGATCGACACCACTGCCAACTGCCAGCGATATATCGACCGATCGGTGAGATGGGCGGACGTGAAGGCGTAGACGAGCAGGGCGGTCGCGCCGAGGCCGGCGACGTTCAACATCACACCCGTGCGAACCGGTGCGGGCGATCGGGCCCGCCACGGGCGCCACAGGAAGGCTGCACCCGCGCCCAGCAACAGGCCGCTCGATCTCGTGAGGGTCGACAGGTACAAGAAGTTGGTGCGATCCGACGTCAACGCGGCAGGAGACGCCAACCACCACGTGATCACCATCACGAGAACGGCGGAGATGAGGATCGCCCGCCCGATTCGCGCCGGGCGCTTGCTGCTGCGAGTGATCAGCACGAAGGCCAACGGCCACAGGAGATACCACTGCTCCTCCACCGCCAGGCTCCACAGATGACGCAGCGGTGAGAAGTTGCCGAAGTACTGCGCGCCGCCGAAGATCTGGCCCCAGTTGGCGAAGTAGAAGATGCCGGGCAGGAGGTCGCGATGCAGGTCGGACTGCTGCTGCGCGGTGCCGAGCAGGGCCACCCAGATCCCGATGGCGATGAGCACGCTGAACAGCGCCGGCAGCAGGCGCCGGGCCCTGCGCAACCAGAACTGGCGAAGACGCACCCCCGCACTGCGTTCGCGCTCCTCGAGCAGCAACGAAGTGATGAGGTAACCGGAGACGACGAAGAACACCTCGACGCCGAGGAAGCCCCCATGCATCCATTCGAACCCGGCGTGATAGAAGATGACGGCGATCACCGAGATCGCCCGCAGGCCATCGAGGCCCGGCTGGTACCCCATGGGTGTCGTCGTGCGACGGGTGGGCAGCGAGTCCGACCGCCAACGAGCCTCGAAATCGGCAAGCCGATCGAGGGCGCGGTGTTCGGCGATGTCAGTCATTGAACTCGACATTCTCGCAGCCGTCGGCAGCAACGACTGACCTTCGGGCGTCGCGGCCCCAAGTCACAGCCAGGGTCATCGCCACGAGACACAACAGCGAACCGGCCATGTAGGGGCTCCAGATACCGACCCGGTCGAACATCGCCCCGGCCGCAGGAGGACCCAGCACCCGACCGACGGCGTTGGCCGACTGCTGATAGCCCAAGGCCTCGCCGCGACGATCGGCGGGCGCGTGCTGCGTGACCAGCGAGGTGATCGACGGCGAGGCCACCCCCTGCCCCAGCGCCAGCAGCAGCAAGGCGATGATCAGCACCGGCCACACCTTGGCCAGCGCGGTGACAGCCAGGCCGGCGATCAGTAAGGCGAGCCCGACCTCGAACAATCGTTGCGTGCTGTACCGAGCGACCAACCTGGCGTAGCCCCCACCCTGGATCGCGACCAGCACCAGACCGACGCCGAGGAAGACGGCAGCCGAGGAGGCCTCGGTGAGGCCGAAGCGACGATCACCGAACAACGAGAACGTTGCCTCGAATGCCGTGAACGCGATCACCATGATGAACCCGATGATGGCGAGGTGGCGCAGGATCGGCGACATCGGCGTCGTCGGACCCGTGTGACGAACACGTTCGTGGGGATGGCGAGTCTCGGGCAGTCGGACCATCGCTGCGATCGCGTTGATGCTGGCCAGCACCCCGGCGACGTAGAACGGCACGTGAGGGCCGCCAAGTGCGGCAAGACCGCCAATGGCCGGCCCGAGCACGAAGCCGACACCGAATGCAGCACCGAGCATGCCGATGAGCCCTGGACGCTGCTCTTCCGGCGCGATGTCGGCGACCGCCGCTTGGGCAACCGACAAGCTGCCACCCGACGCGCCGTCGACGATTCGGCCGGCGAACAGCAGCCACAGCACGCCCGCAGCCCCGGTGATGAAACTGCCGACCGCTGTGCCGATCAACGAGATCACGATCACGGGTTTGCGACCGATGCGATCCGACAATCGCCCGAGCAATGGTGCACACAGCAGTTGGGCGAGGGAGAACGAGGCGAACAAGAAGCCGACGGTGAGGCCCGAGGCCCCGAAACGCTCGGCGTAGCGACCGAGGATCGGCACGATGATCCCGAAGCCGACGAGATCGAGCGCAACCGTCGTCCAAATCGTCCAGTACCCCTTTGGCACGGGAGTGCGCTCTCGCTTGGCCACGACCCCCCGTTTTATCGGATCAAGGGCTGTTGGCAGCACCAGTGTCGCCGGCGCATCGCAAAATGGGGCTAGCCCCGCCATTACCGGGGAAGAATGACGGGGCTAGAACGGTGGGCCGCGGCGGCGTACGGCGTTCACGCCCGGCGGCCGCGCCAGTCGGGTCGCCCAGTGAACTGTGGGCGGGAATCGACGCCGAGGCGAGGAGCCAGTGCGGCGCTCACGAGTAGAGCCAGCAGAGCCAGAGCTGCCATGATGAATCATCTCCTTGAATCGAAGTTGTCCATTAGTATCGTCCCGTGCGATCAATAAGAGAAATAGATATAAATGCTGAAATCAATCGGTGAATTCGATCTACCTCTCGGCGTCGAAGTGCGCCATCTCATGGCCCTCGAAGCTGTCGCCCAGACCGGCTCGTTCTCCCAGGCGGCAACTCGCCTCGGGTACGCGCAGAGCGCGATCTCCCAGCAGATCTCGACCTTGGAGAAGGCCGTCGGCCATCGCCTCGTCGATCGACCGGGCGGCCCGCGTTCGGTGTCGCTCACCGAGGCCGGCAAGGTGCTGCTGGAGCACGCCGGCCACATCATCGCCCGCCTTGCCGCAGCGAAGGCCGACCTCGACGCGATGGCCGCAGGCGATGCGGGCGTGCTGCGAGTCGGCACGTTCCAGTCGGCCAGCAACCGATTGCTACCGCCGACGCTCGCACTGTTCCGCACCTCTTGGCCCGACATCAACATCGAGCTGCGCAACGAACCGATCATCAGCAACGTCGAGGGGCTGATCCGCGCCGGCCAGGCCGACCTGGCGTTCGCCGACGTGGCCTCCCTCGACGACTCGTACGCAATGGTCGAACTGATCCGCGATCCTCAGGTGTTGATCACGGCTCCCGATCACCCGCTGGCGCGGTCGGACACCATCGATCTCGCCCAACTGTCGGGCGCGCGGATGATCTCGATGCCGGTCGGTGACCCGTGTGCGACACGCGTCGCCCGTGCACTCGAGCGGGTGGGCGCCGAGCCCGACATCGTGTTTCGCAGCGACGACAATCTCACGACGCAACGGCTGGTCGCTATCGGGCTGGGGGTGGCCATCGTGCCGCTGCTCACCATCGAGCGCTCGATCCCCGATGCGCGTGTCGCCATCCGCGGGCTGAACGCCAATCTCGACCGCCAGATCGGCATCATCTGGCACCGTGACCGGTTGCAGTCACGTGCTGCCGAAGCCTTCATCCACACCGCCATGCACATCAGCAGCGACGTCGACATGCCCGGCGTCCCGTCGATGTCGTCCGCAGCCTGACGCCGCCACCGCCGGAGCCCCCATCGGGCGCGATCCCAGTACTGGACATACCCACACCGCGCCCGATCAACCTGGTCGGGCGCGATTCAGGTACTGGGAATTCGTGTTTCGCGCCCGACGAGGCGCAGCCTCAGCGGCGCAGGGTGGTACCGGCTTTGGTGGTCTCGACGGTCCAGCCGGCGGATTGCAACTCGGCGCGGATCGCATCGGCCGTGGCAAAGTCCTTGGCACCTCGGGCCGCGTCGAGGGCGGCTGCTTTGGCGGCGTCTTCGTCGGGCACCTCGCCACCGGCGTTGAGCACGAGACCGAACGCCGTGCAGATCTCGTCGACCGCGGCGACCAGCGCCGACGCAATGGGGTCATCCGAATCGAGCGCCGCATTGGCCCGACGCACGGTGTCGAACAGCAACGCCGTCGCACCGGGAGTATCGAGGTCGTCGTCCATCCGCTCGCGGAACCTCTGCAACACGTCGGCGTCGGGTTCGGCCGCAGCGACCGCGGCGGTGCGCGATGCGAACGAGTCGAGCCCGGCGAGGGCGTTGACCGAGGCGTCGATGTTGTCCTGCCCGACCGACACCGGGCCGCGGTAGTGCGACTGCAACAGCAGCATCCGGTACGCCCTCGCGTCGTAGTGATCCATCAGGTCGAGCAGATTGGCGACGTTGCCGAGACTCTTCGACATCTTCTCGCCCTCGGCGTCGACGACGAACCCGTTGTGCATCCAATGGTTGGCAAACCGCTTGCCCAACGCGACAGCTTGGGCGCGTTCGTTCTCGTGATGCGGGAACTTGAGATCCATCCCGCCGCAATGCAGGTCGAAGCCCTCACCGAGGATGTCGAGGCTCATCACCACGCACTCGCTGTGCCAGCCCGGCCTGCCGTCACCCCACGGCGACGGCCACGACGGCTCACCCGGTTTGGCCAACTTCCACAACACGAAGTCGGCGGGATGCCGCTTGTTCTCGGCACCGAACACCTCACGATCACCGCCACCTTCGATCATGTCGGAAAGGTGTTGGTTGACCAGCAGCCCGTAGTCCTCCACCGACTCGACATTGAGGTAGACGCCGTCGTCGGTCGTGTAGCCGCGGCCGATATCGACCAACTCGCCGATCATCGTCACCATCTGCTCGACGTACTCGGTTGCGTGCGGCACGTCGGTCGGCCGGGCGACACCGAGCTTGCCCATGGCCTCGAACCACACCGACTCGCACTTCGTCGTGATGTCTTGCCACGGCCGGTTCTCGTCGTTGGCCCGGTTGATGATCGAGTCGTCGATGTCGGTGATGTTGCTCACCAGCCGCACATGCACACCCGTCCACTCGAGGTAGCGACGCAACACGTCGTAGACCAACGTGGCTCGGCCGTGACCGAGGTGCGGCGGGCCGTACACCGTCGGGCCACACAGGTAGATGCTCACCGTACCGGGCTCGCGCATGGAGAGCTGACGTACCCCTCGGGTGGCGGTGTCGTACAGGTGCAGCATGGGCCGCCAGCCTACGTGTCGGCGCCAGCGAGCCCCCGGATGAATTCTCCGCGAAGGTCGAAGGCGGCGATAGCGCCGATCACGATCGTCGCCGGTGACTCGACCGCGACGTCGGCAAGCTCCGACAATGTGCAATGAACCACGTGTTGCTCGATCGAGGTGGCGTGACGGATCACAGCCCTGCGCCCACAACCCTGAGTGCTGCCGTCAACTTCCGAGCACGGCAAAGCCGAGTGAGCGGGCCGCCTGCGCCTGGCGAAGGTCGAAGGTGACGAATGGCAACGACGGGATCGCCACATTGCCAGTGAATCTCGGACTCGGGCGCTGCCAGGTGGTCGGTAGCCTTTGCGCACCATGTCTGAGCACACGACGAACATTCCTGAAAAGCCGTCACTCGACGGCGTCGAGGCCCGCTGGATGCAGCGGTGGGAAGCCGACGGCACCTACCGCTTCGATCGAACTGCGACTCGTGACCAGGTATTCGCCATCGACACGCCGCCGCCCACCGCCAGCGGATCGCTGCACATCGGGCACGTGTTCAGTTACACCCACACCGACACCGTCGCCCGCTTTCAACGCATGCGCGGCAAGAGCGTGTTCTACCCGATCGGATGGGACGACAACGGCCTGGCGACCGAGCGTCGCGTGCAGAACGTCACCGGTGTGCGCTGTGATCCGACCTTGCCCTTCGACCCCGACTTCGCCGCGCCCTTCAACGGCGACGTGCCGAAGGACCACCGGGCGATCCCGGTCAGCCGTCCCAACTTCGTCAGCCTGTGCCACGGCGTGATCCACGACGACGAGGTGGTCTTCGAGCAGCTGGTGCGACGGCTCGGCATCTCCATCGACTGGTCATTCCTGTACACCACGGTCGGTCCACGCGCCCAGCGGGTCAGCCAGCTGGCGTTCCTGCACAACCTGGCACGGGGCGAGGCCTACCAACAGGACGCGCCGACGCTGTACGACATCGACGAGCGCACCGCGGTCGCCCAAGCCGAGATGGAAGACCGCGAGGTGCCCGGCGCGTATCACAAGCTGGCCTTCCATCGCAGCGACGGCGCCGGCGACCTGTTGATCGACACGACCCGGCCCGAGCTGTTGGCCAGTTGCGTGGCGATGGTGGCCCATCCCGACGACATTCGATACAAACCACTGTTCGGCACCACGGTTCGCACTCCGCTGTTCGAGGTCGAGGTGCCCGTGTTGGCCCATCACCTGGCAGAACCCGACAAGGGCACGGGCATCGCCATGATCTGCACCTTCGGCGACACCACCGACGTCACGTGGTGGCGCGAGCTGAACCTGCAGTCGCGGGCCCTCATCGGCTTTGACGGCCGGATGACCATCGAGACACCGGAGTGGATCACCGAGCCCGCCGGAAGGGCCGCGTACGAGCAGGTCTCGGGGTTGGCACCCAAGCAGGCGCAACGCAAGATCGTCGAGTTGCTGATCGAGTCGGGCGAGATGCTCGGCGAGCCACGCCCGATCAGCCATCCGGTGAAGTTCTACGAACGGGGCACGCGTCCGCTCGAGATCGTCGCCACCCGGCAGTGGTACATCCGCAACGGCGGCCGCGACGAAGCACTGCGTACCGCACTGCTGGCCCGGGGCGACGAATTGACCTGGCATCCGGCGTACATGCACAACCGCTACCAGAACTGGGTCGGTGGACTGAACGGCGACTGGTTGATCAGCCGGCAGCGCTTCTTCGGCGTGCCCATCCCCCTGTGGTACCGCCTCGACGACGAAGGCGATCCGGTGTACGACGAGATCTTCACTCCCGACGAAGCGCAGTTGCCGATCGACCCGTCGGTCACCTGCCCAGCGGGGTTCACCGAAGACCAGCGCGGCAAGCCGGGTGGCTTCGTCGGTGATCCCGACGTGATGGACACCTGGGCCACGTCGTCGATGACGCCACACATCGCCGGCGGTTGGGTCGACGATCCCGATCTGTTCGCCCGCGTTTTTCCCATGGACATGCGTCCACAAGCGCACGACATCATCCGCACCTGGCTGTTCGCCAGCGTGGTCCGCAGCCACCACGAGCACGGCTGCCTCCCGTGGTCCAACGCAGCGATCTCCGGGTGGATCCTCGACCC
Source organism: Ilumatobacteraceae bacterium (assembly GCA_039931555.1). Lineage (GTDB taxonomy): Bacteria > Actinomycetota > Acidimicrobiia > Acidimicrobiales > Ilumatobacteraceae > JAENVT01. The sequence continues at coordinate 10,480 of JBDTRP010000029.1, forward strand.
CGACCGCAAGAAGATGTCGAAGAGCAAAGGCAACGTCGTCACGCCGATCAACCTCCTCGAGGAGTACGGCACCGACGCCGTGCGCTACTGGGCCGCCTCGGGACGACCCGGCGTCGACACCGCCTTCGACGAAGGGCAGATGAAGATCGGCCGCAAGTTGGGCACCAAGCTGCTGAACGTGACCAAGTTCGTGCTCGGGTTCGGCGAACCTCCGGCCGCCGCGGTTCCCACGGCTGCGATCGACCGGGCGATGCTGGCCCGTCTCGCCGACGTCATCGACGAGTCGACCCGCGCCCTCGACGAGTTCGACTACGCCCGCGCCCTCGAGCGCACCGAGGCGTTCTTCTGGTGGTTCTGCGACGACTACGTGGAACTGGTCAAAGGTCGCGCCTATGGCACGCAGGGCGACGATGCCGCGCACTCGGCCCGGGCCGCGTTGCGCCGCACACTCGATGTCATCCACCGTCTGTTCGCCCCGTTCCTCCCGTTCGTCGCTGAGGAAGTGTGGAGTTGGTGGCAGGAGGGCTCGGTCCACGCCTCGTCGTGGCCGGATGCCGCACCCCTGGCCTCACTGGGCGATGTCTCGCTGCTGGTGCCCGTCAGCGAGGTGTTGGGCGCCGTGCGACGGGCCAAGACCGAGGCCAAGCTCAGCCAGCGCGCAGCGGTCGAGGAACTGACCATCGAGGGTCCGGCGACCACCCTGGCGGCCATCGAGGCCTGCCGCACCGACCTCGCCGAGGCGGGAGGTGTCACCGAATTCAGCTTGTCGGAGGGCACCACACTGCTGACGAATGTGCGTCTGGCCCCCTCGACGGATGTGAGAACGCCCCACTAGCCTGCTCGACGTGAAGTCGAGGGTTCGGGTTGCGGCGCTACTCGTGGGCATCGGCGCGCTCTGGGTGACAGCCGCGGCATTGCCGTCGGTCGTCTCCGCAACCACACCGCCGTCCACCACGACCACGGTCGTGGACGCACCGATCGACGTCCCGATTGCCGGCAACATCGCCGCTGCCGCCGATGCGATCGCGGCAGCGACCCGCGGCAGCAGCATCCAAGAGACCCCCACACTGCCGCCGCCGCCCACCGAGGCGCCCACTACCTCCGAGGTGGTCGCGCCACCTGACACCGGCGTGCCGTATCTGTCGGGCGTCGGGCGTCGAGTGGTCTACTCGAAGAACCAGATGCGGGTCTGGATCGTCGACAGCTACAACGTCACCGTGCGCACCTACCGCGTCTCAGGTCGCTTCGGGCAGCCGACCCCGGGCACCTACCAGGTCTTTTCCCGGTCGTCTTTCACCTGCAACATCGACCACCCGAACATCTGCATGAGGTTCATGGTTCGCTTCGCCCACGGCCCATTGGGCGACAACATCGGCTTCCACGAGATCCCCAAGCGCGACGGAGTGCCGATCGAGTCCGACTCCCAGCTCGGCCAGGCGCTGTCGGGTGGCTGCGTGCGCCAGGCCACTGCCGACGCGCTGTACATGTGGGACTTCGCCGGCATCGGAACCACTGTGGTGGTCACCGACTGAAAGCGTCTTCTCGAAGAAATTGTTCAACTCGGGTTGCGAACGTACGTTCGAGGCGATAATTGGAAAAGTATGTCCGGTTCGCCGATCACCACGCTGACGTCGGCGCTCGACGCTTGCGCGGCGGTCGATCTGGCAGCGTCGTCGGGACCGCAACTGGGGGCGATGTTGGTAGCCCTGCGCGCCACGGCGACTCGACTCGAGGTCGAAATCGCCCGGGTCGTGCATGCCGCCTCGCTGGTCGAGGTGTGGCGGACGGCTGGGGCGACATCGATGGAGGTGTGGCTCGCCGGAGAGACGAACACTACGGTGCGAACGGCTCGCGATCAGGTTCGCTTGGCCGACACGCTCGCTGCGGCGCCGATCATCGCCGACAGCATGTGCGACGGTGACTTGTCGATCGACAACGCCCGCCTGCTCGGCGCTGTGGTTGGTCACGAGTCGTTTGCCGGTGCCGCTGCCGACCTGGTCGAGTTGGCGTCTGGCGCACCGCGTGACACCAAACGGCAACTCGAGCACTGGTTGGCGTCGGTCGACGCCCACGGTGAGGCCGAACGCGAACAAGCCCAACGGCTGAAGCGGCACATCACCTTGACACCCAACCGCGACGGCATGGTCGACATCAAAGGCGTCCTCACCGCCGAAGACGCTGAACACGTCCAGATCGCACTCGGGCACATCGCCGGTGCCGCCTACGCCGACGAGACCGGCCGACCACACCACACCCGCATCGCCGACGCACTCACCGCCCTCTGCAAGGCCTACAACGCAGGTGAAGTCACCGGCGGGCGCGAACGACCAAAGCTTCTCCTCACTGTGCCGTTCGAAACCATCACCGAACGCGCCGCAGCCCGCGGCGTGATCATCGGCAGCGGTGCCACCATCAGCAGCGACGCCGCCCGCCGGCTCGCCTGCGACGCCGAACTGCACCGAGTCATCACCAAGGGCAAGAGCCTGGCGCTCGACTTCGGCACCAGCACCCGACTCGCCTCCGAAACCCAATACCTGGCCATGGCGCTTCGCGACGGCGGCTGCCGATGGCCAGGATGCGACCGACCGCCCGGATGGTGCGAAGCGCACCACATCGACGAAGTCATCCGCGACGACGGCCCAACCGACCTGTTGAACCTGGCATTGCTCTGTTCCTGCCACCACCACTACGCCCATTCGCCCGACTGGGCCCTCGTCGGCGACGCCGTCGATCTCCACATCCGCCGACCCGACGACACACTCATCCCCGCCCCACCCAAAGGGCACATCACCGGCCCACTTCAACCAACCCTGCAACTCACATGTTGACCACGACCATGTCCAAGGACGACGACCACCAGACGGCGACGCCGGCGACGACCAACGGTCGGCTGGCGCTGCTACGCCGTGTCGGCGTCGGTTGGCGGCGCGGTGGTGATGAAGTGCGCCACCGTCGGCGGGCCGGGTGGGGCGCGCAGCTCGCCTTCGCTGAAGGCACCGAGCGCCAGCACCCTCCACGCCCGGCGAACCTCGTCGCGCCGACCCGGCAGCGTCGGAGCCGTCAAGCGGTAGACCAGGCGATCGTCGCGCACATCGGTGAGCCCGACGACCGTCGCGTCACCCGTGAGGACCAGACCGGCGGACGGATGGTCACGCAGTTTGCTGCCGAGCCGGCGGGCGACCTCCTCGAGCACACCGAGATCGCTGTCGCGGGCGACTTCGAGATCGAGGAGCGCGACGGCCGACTTCGACAGGTTGGCGACCCACGCGACGTTGCCGTGAGCGACATGCCAGACCTTGCCCTCGCCATCGCGAAGCCGCACGGCGCGCAGCGTGATCCGCTCGACCTGGCCGGTGGCGTAGCCGATGTCGACCGTGTCACCGACGCCGTACTGATCCTCGGCGAGCACGAACAACCCGGCGATCACGTCGCGGATCAGCGTCTGGGCACCGAAGGCCACCGCGCCACCGATCACTGTGGCCGTGGCGATGACCCCACCGATGTTCACACCGAGCTCGCTGATGATCGTGATCACTGCCGTGCCCCACACGACACCGACGACCGCCGACCGCAACGCGGACGCCAGGGCGCGCTGCCGGGCATCGGCTCGGGTGCGGTCACTTCCCGGCAGGCCGATCGTTCGGCTCAGCAGGCGGCTCACCACCGTGCGCAACACGATCCCGATCACGATCGCGACGACGATGATCGAGAGAATTCGCAACGGGGTCAGCAGATGCAGTTCATCGAGTCGGTTGACCCAGGCAGGGGGAGGCCGCGACGTTGGCACGGTCCGACCATAGTCAACGCCGTCGGTGGGGCGGTCTCCATCGCGACAGGCACGCCGCTAACCTGGTCGGCTCATGGCCGACGCGGAACCGACAGAGCCCCAGCCGGAACTCACAGAGCCACAGCGGTTCCATGGCCATCACAGCGCCGGGCAGCGGCTCGTGTTGGTGGTCAACTGCGTGATCGTCGTGCTGTGCCTGGCGGGTGCGGCCGGATTGCTGATCGGAAAGAACGCCGGTGAGAACGGCAAGAAGGTGGCGATCAACACGGGGACGACCCGTCCCCCGGCGGCAGGCGCCCCGGGGCCTGCTGTCACCGCCGCACCGGGCCAGACCCTGCCCAACGACACCGGATCGGCCGAATCCTTCCCCGAAGCCGATCCGGCGGCGATGAACTTCCTCGTGACGGGCGCCGACAACTCCACCGACCAGAGTTGCGTGCTCTTGCAGGACAAGGGCCCGCGCACCGGCGAGCGCAGTGACACGATCATGGTGATCCGCCTCGACCCATCGACGAAGCGCTCTGCCGTCCTGTCGTTCCCCCGCGACCTGTGGGTCAAGATCCCCGGTCACGGAACGCAGCGGATCAATGGCGCATACCGGCGTAACGAGCCGCAACTGCTGATCGACACGATCAAGGCCGAGTTCGACATCGACATCGATCACTTCATCCAGATCGACTTCTGCGCCTTCCAACGACTCGTCAAGGCGATCGGCGGCGTCGGCGTGCCGCTGCCCTATCCGGTCCGCGATGCCTCCACCGGGCTCAACGTGCTCGAGGCCGGATGCCACACCTTCGAAGGTGACGAAGCGCTGAAGTACGTGCGCTCGCGACACTTCGAATATCAGGACGACCAGGGTAAGTGGCACCAGGACCCGTCATCGGATCTCGGTCGAATTGCCCGCCAGCAGGATTTCTTGCGCCGCACACTGACCGCAGCACTGAAGAACGGCGTGTTGAAGCCGAAGATCATCAGCAGCCTCTACGCCTCGTATCGCGATGACCTCGTGATCGACACGGGCATGACCATCGACAAGATGATCGAGTTCGTCGGTGTCGTCCGCAAGGTGACGGCATCGGCCATCCGCACCTACCAGATCGAAGCCACCGGCAAGACGATCAGTGGCAGCGCCGTACTGATCTGGCGCAAGGATTCGCCAAACAATGTGGCGATCCTCAACATCTTTCGCGGCCTTGCGCCGCTGGCCGAAGCACCCGAGCAGGTCGAGCCGGAAGCCACCACGACCGTGCCGGAGCCGACGACCACCGTGAAGTCGTCGGTGCCGCCGGGTATCACCGCTGTGCCGCCGCCAGTCGACACCACCGCACCGGTCACGGGCGACACGGCACCCCTTTCGAACGCACCGAAGACGGCCATCGTGCCGGACCCGGCGCAGGAATGCTGACCAGGGAGCCAGGCTCAGCGTTCGAGCACGCGTGCGAGCGCTTCGACGATCTGTGACGGGCCCGACACCGTCGCGATCCGTGCGCCACATCGACCGGCGAAGCTGAGTGCTTCGTCACAATCCTGCTCCGGTGCGACGATCACCAACTCCGGCAACGCGGAGGCTGCGGCGGGAACGTCGCCGTCGACCGTCGCCCGGCAGTCGCTGAGGAGGATGGCGATCTTGCGGGCCGCCCGGCCGCGGCCCAACTGCTGGCCGGCCGCGCGTAGGGCGCCGGCCAGATCGGTCGTGCCATGCCCGCGCAGCGACAGCAGATCGGCGACCACCTGCTGACTCGGCTTGTCGGCATCTTGGCTCTTCACTGCGATCACGTCGTTGCCGAACGCGAGCACGCTGTAACTCCGCGGGGTGCGCATGGCAACCGCCGCAGAAGCGATGGCGGCAGTGGCGAGTGGCGTCCCGCCCATCGAGCCACTGCGGTCGACCACCAGGCACAGCGCCGTCTCGGGCGTCGCCCACGCCCTGATCCGAAGGCGCTCGGCATCGACCGCGATGCCACCGGCAACCGATTCGGCGATCGCGTCGAAACTGGCATCGAGATCGAGGTCGCCGCCGTCTGGCCGGTACGGCTGGCCGACCAGCTTGCCGACACCACGGCGGGCGGAGGGCCCGCGGCGGGCGAGGTCCAGGAACAGTTGCGCCGCCACCCGCTTGGCCTTCTCGCGGAGCCCTCGGTCGGTCGCCGTGGTGAGGTCGGCCAGCATCGCCAGGGTTGCGTCGGGATCGTCGACGAGACCCTGCTGCACCGCAGCGTCGTCGAGCTCACCGACATCGGGGGAGATCTGTTGGAAGCGCGGGTTGTGGGAGAGCTCGCGACGCGACGTGGTTCGCCGGCGCGACTGGGCGATGGCGGCATCGGCCTGCGCTGCTTCTTGTGCTAGCAGGCTCGGCGCGTGGCCCCGTCCGGGGCTGTCACTTTTCCCACTGCATCCGATGTCTCGACGAAGACCTGGTACCACAGCTCGGTGACGATCGCCTCGGCACTGCGAGACAAGCCCTCGCGGAGACGCAATCGACCCGACAAGGCGACGATCGCGCTGTCGAGCCCGACATCGAACGCTGTGGAGGTGGAGTGGCGTAGCGGGGCAAGCGATGCTGCCACCGCGGCGATGTCGATTGCACCGCGCACCGACGAGCCGATGCGCACGTCGGGATGTGCTCGGGTCAGGCGGACGACCTCGACCACCTTGGCGAGCCACGCCGGATCGGGTGCCGGGTCGGTCAACCTGGCGACGATTGCCTGCTCGTCGGGCGCCGACTGGTAGTCGACCGACAGCCGGCACACACGGTCGTAGACCGCGCTGCTGATCCGTGCAGTGCCGATGGCGTCGAAGGGGTTCATCGCCGCCACCAGCCGGAACCCGGGCTCGGCCACCACCCTGCCGAGCCGCGGCACATGCAACTCGCGCTCGCTCATGACGGTGATCAGCACGTTGAGCGTCTCTTCCGGGATCCGGTTGATCTCCTCGATGTACAGCAGCGAGCCGTCGCGCATGGCCGACACCAACGGGCCGTCGACGAACACGTCGGGGTCGTAGCCGTCGACCAACACCCTGGCCGGATCGAAGTGGCCGACCAGCCGAGCGGGTGTCAGCTCGGCGTTGCCCTCGACGAACTCGAAGCCGAAGCCCAACTCGTCGGCAACCGCACGCAACAAGGTGCTCTTGCCGGTGCCCGGCGGGCCTTCGAGCAGCACGTGACGATCCGCCGCAAGTGCGGCGACGACCAACTCGACTTCTCGTTCGCGCCCGACGACGCGGCCCAACACTCGCTCGACCAGAGCGGCGGCGTCAGCCATGGTTCACTCGTACACCAGCACGCCGCGGATGTTCTTGCCCGCGTTCATGTCGGCGTAGCCGTCGTTGATTCCCTCGAGCGGGTAGGTGCGAGTGACCAGCCCATCGAGGTCGAGCTGGCCCTGCGTGAACAGCTCCATCAACATCGGGATGTCCTTGCGCATGTTGGCCGAGCCGAACAGCGACCCGATCAGCTGCTTCTCCTGCAGGGTCAACAGCGATGCAGGGATCGAGATCGTCTGCTCCGAGATCGGATGGATGTTGGTGATGACGATCTTGCTGCCCTTGCTGGCCAACCAGAACGCCTGCCCCAACACCTCGCCATCACCGACGCCCATGGTCATGATCACCTTGTTGAACCCACGGTTCCACGTACTGGTGGCCAGGTCGCCCAGCGCATCGTTGATCGATGCGTAGGTGTGCGTGGCGCCGAAATCCATCGCCTTCTCTCGCTTGAACTCGACCGGGTCGATGGCCGCGATCACCCGAGCCCCGGCCAGCCTGGCGCCCTGGATCGCATTGGCGCCGATGCCACCGGCGCCGACGACAGCGACCATGTCGCCGGGCTGCACCTGCGCCGCGTAGACCGCTGAGCCCCAACCGGTCACCACTCCACAGCCGAGTAGGCAGGCGCGATCGAGCGGCCATTCCTTCTCGATCTTCACGCAACTTGCCTCGTTGGTGACGGTGTGGTGGGCGAACGTGCCGAGGCCACCGATCGCCAGCTTGAGATCCTGCCCCCGGGCGTGGTGGCGGCTGGTGCCATCCGACAGTTGCAGCCCCGTCGCAGTCGTTCCGCCGAGGTCACACAGGTTCGAGTGGCCCGACGCACAGCTCGGGCACTTGCCGCACGCCGGCAGGAAGGAGAACACGACGTGATCGCCGGCCTCCAGCGAGGTGACCCCCTGGCCGACCTCCATGACCACGCCGGCGCCCTCGTGGCCACCGATGCACGGCGGCTCGCCCGTGACACCGGCCAGATCGCCGGTGACGACGTGCTCGTCGCTGCGGCACATTCCGCTGGCGGCAAGTTTGACCAACACCTCGCCAGCCTTGGGCGGGTCGAGCTCGATCTCCTCGACGCTCCAAGGCGTGTGGCGCTCCCACAGGATCGCGGCCTTCGTCTTCACAGCAAACCCCCCATATCGTACGTGTGCCGCCGACCATAGCGGCACGACGGGTCCGCACAGCATCCGTGAGAACACGGTGATCCAACCCGGCGCCGGCGTCGAATACGGTGATCGGAGATCTCTGAAAGCAGCCCGTGACCAGCGAAGAACTTCCTCCAGAAATCGGTGCACCAGCTGACCTCGTCGCCGAGGTCGACGGGCCGATGGACCTCGCTCGAGGTGTTGCGCGGCGCGTCAGCCTTCGCTGCTCGAGATCTGCAGCGAGAGCAGGTGAGGTGGCGGCGCGTCGCCGACGAGGTGCAAGACCTGCACGGCACGTGTCATCGCCACGTACAACAGCCGCGCACCGAGGGCCGACCCGTCGAAGATCTGGTGTGCGTTGACGACGATCACGCCGTCGAACTCGAGCCCCTTCACCGCCTCAGCCGTGAACACCGGCACATCACCGTGGGCGAGATCATGCACATGGTCGACCATTCGCAGGTCGTGGGCTGCCAGCGATTCGCCGATTGCCGCGTGCAGGGCCGCCGGCGCGACCACGCCGGTGTTGTGATGTCGATGGCGCACGGCGATGACCTCGGTGGCGACCGCCCCGAACAGCGCCGACGGCTCGACCAGACGCACGACCGGGGCCGTGCCTTCGAGCCGAACGCTGCGACTTGGCTCGCTCGAAACGTCGGTGTAGGGCAACAGCCGATTGGCAGCGTCGAGGATCGGGCCCGGTACGCGGTAGCCGATCGTCAGCACGGCGACCTCGGCCGCCGTCGCCCGAATGTGACCGAGTGCTTGACCCCAATCCTGCTGGCCGGCGGGAGTCGTGGACTGGGCGAGATCACCCAAGATCGTCATCGATCCCTGTGGGCTGCGGCGACCGATCACCCGCAACGAGACCGCCGAGTGGTCCTGGGCCTCATCGACGACCACATGGCCGAACGTGAATGGGGTGCCGTTGAGCATCGAGTTGGCCTCGTCGACCAGGAACTGGTCGGCGACCGTCCACTTCCGGCGCTTGCCGGATGGTCCCGGAAGCATTTTGTCGACCATCCGAATCGGCTGCTGCATCGGCCAGGCCTTGGCAACCGCAGCGCGCAGTTCGGGTGAGCGCTCCCACACGTCGTCGCGATCGGTGCGGCGCAACAACTCGTTCTGCACCAGCCCCTTCAGCCCGTCGCGGCGCCGGTTCACCGGTGTCACGCCGTCGAGGGCGTGGTCGACCCATCCGGAGAACTCCTCGGCGGTGACGGTCAGCGTGCGCGCCCCGATCGGCAGTCGCAGCTCCTCGGTCGGGCGAACGACGTGACCGACGCTGGCTGCGGCGAGTTGGTCGAGCATCTCCGGCGCCCCCTTCCAGCGTCGCGTCGGGTCGTCGTCGATGGCGGTGATCTGGACCTTGGGCACGCAGATGTCGAGTGCCGTGCGCTGCTGCACGAGGCGTTCACCGAGTGAGGGCAGCACGTTGGCGATGTAGTCGAGGAACACGGTGTTCGGGCCGACGACCAACACGCCGTTGCGAGAAAGCCGGCGACGATGCTCGAACAGCAAGAACGCGGCGCGGTGCAACCCGACGGCGGTCTTGCCAGTGCCCGGGCCACCTTGCACCACCAGGCACTGATCGAGTGGTGCGCGAATGACCACGTCCTGCTCAGCCTGAATTGTGGCGACGATCTCGCGCATCGCACCCGTACGAGCCGCGCCGATCTCGGCAAGCACCGGGTCGGGCACGCCGGTCGCGGTCACCGAGTCGGGATCGTCGAGTTGCTCGTCGAGGTAGGCCGACAGATCGCCCTCGACCATCGTGAACCGTCGACGATGACTCAGGCCCAGCGGGTCGACACCCGTCGCCCGGTAGAACGGCGCGGCGATGGGCGCCCGCCAGTCGACGACAACGGGATCGTGGGCATCGTCTTCGATGTGTCGCCGGCCGATGTACCAACGGTCGTTGTGCTCGTCGGTGATGCGGCCGAAGAAGTCGCCGGCGCCGGGGCTGTGGAGATCTTCGAGCGCCTCGGCCACGGTCACCTCGACGTACTCCGACGTGATCTCGTCGGCTGATGCCGAGGGGTCGACGGCCCGGAAGCGCTTGATCATCGAATCACGGCACCGACGGGCGAACGAGAGGTGGTCTCGTTCCACTGCGAGTTCGGGGAACAGGTCAGCATCCACGGGGTCGCCAACTCTAGCTGACCTTGTGTGCGCCACTCATCCGCTGCCGCCCATCCGGGCTCGAGAGGCAGCTACTACGCTGCTGGGTCATGGAGAACGAAGACGTCGTTGATGAGTCCGTTGACGAGGCGGCGATCGAGGAAGAGCTGCTGATCGAGGAGATCTCGATCGACGGCATGTGCGGCGTGTACTGAACTTGTCGCTGCTCGACACGCCGTTGCAACTCGACCCGCAGGTCGCATTGCGGCCGGAGCCGTTCGGCGCGCTCGCCTACCACTACGGCAACCGACGCCTCGTGTTCCTGAAGGATCGCGACGTCGTCGCCGTGGCCAAGGCCCTCGATGCGCACCCATCGCTATCTGCCACGCTCCGCGCCTGCGACATCGCCGAATCGCGTTGGCCGTCGTTTGCCAAGGCGTTCGCCTCTCTCAACGAATCGGAGATCGTCCGTGAGCGCCCACTCGCTGGTTGAGCAACTCAAGCACGGGTTGGACGCGCCGATCTGCCTGACGTGGGAGCTGACGTACGCCTGCAACCTGCAGTGCGTGCACTGCCTCTCGTCGAGCGGGCGGCGCGATCCTCATGAACTGACCACTGCCGAAGCCAAGCGTGTGCTCGACGAGCTCCGCGATCTGCAGGTCTTCTACATCAACATCGGCGGGGGTGAACCCATGGTGCGCGGCGACTTCTTCGAGCTCGTCGAGTACGCCATCGGCAACGGCGTCGGCGTGAAGTTCTCGACCAACGGCACATACATCGACATCGCCAACGCTCACCGGTTGGCCGCAATGGACTACCTCGACGTGCAGATCAGCATCGACGGTGTCGACGCAGCGACCAACGATTCGTTGCGTGGCACGGGCTCGTACGCTACAGCGCGCAGGGCGATGGACAACCTCGCTCGCGCCGATTTCGGCCCGTTCAAGATCAGCGTCGTCGTCACTCGCCACAACGTCGATCAGCTCGACGATTTCAAGGCGCTTGCGGACTCGTATGGCGCACAACTGCGCATCACCCGCCTGCGTCCCAGTGGACGCGGTGCCGACACATGGCACGACCTGCATCCGACGAACGCGCAACAACGGCAGATCTACGAATGGCTGCTGGCGAAGGGCGAGACCGTGCTGACAGGCGACTCGTTCTTCCACCTCAATGCACTCGGCGCGCCGCTGCCCGGCCTGAACATGTGCGGAGCCGGGCGGGTCGTGTGCCTGATCGACCCGGTCGGCGACGTGTACGCCTGCCCGTTCGTGATCCACGACCAGTTCAAGGCCGGTTCGGTGCGCGACACCGGTGGGTTCGCCCAGGTCTGGAAGCACAGTGACTTGTTCCTCGAGTTGCGTGCGCCGCAATCCGCCGGCGCGTGTGCCAGTTGCGGTAGTTACGACGCCTGCCAGGGTGGCTGCATGGCGGCCAAGTTCTTCACCGGCCTGCCGCTCGATGGCCCGGACCCCGAATGCGTCAACGGCGAGGCCGACGTGGCGCTGGGCGCTGTACACGTCGAACTGACCCCGCGGCCGTCACCCGACCACTCTCGCCGCAGGGCCCTCACCCTCACCTCCTGACCGTGGAGTGTTTCGGGGCACCACGTGCGGGCGCCAAACACTCCACTCGAAACGGGCTGCCGTAAGGTTGGCGGATCGCCGCTGACATCGCACTCGTTCCACTGGCCTACCTGCTCGGCACGTTTCCCAGCGCAGTGATGGTCGCCAGGTCCCGTGGCGTCGACATCTTGACGCAGGGCTCCGGCAACCCTGGAGCTTCGAACGTCGCCCGTGTGCTCGGCACTCGCTGGGGCGCTTTGGTCTTCCTGCTCGACGCCGTGAAGGGCGCGTTACCGGCGGCAGTCGGGCTGACCCTCGGCTCGCGGCCGGACGCCTACTTGCTGGTGGGCGCCTCCGTCCTCGGCCACATGTTTCCCGTCACCCGACGTTTCCGTGGCGGCAAGGGGGTGGCGACGATGGCCGGCGCCGTGGTGGTCCTGCACCCACTGACATCGCTGGTATTGACCGCTGTGTGGTTCATCACGCGCAAGACCACACAGAAGGCATCATTGGCGTCGTTGGCCATCACGGTCGGCCTCCCGATCTGTCTTGCGGTCTCGGGAGTGCCGGCATGGGAGTTCGTCTACGTGATCGCGTTGTGCCTGTTGGTGCTGATACGCCACATCGACAACATCAAGCGGCTCATCGCCCGGCGCGAACTGTCGGCCCATCATCCATGAAGCGCCACGAAGTGAGGCACTCTGTCGCCAGGCCCGCATTCGTAGCGGCCGGTGTGTGGTCATCCGTCTACATGTTGTTGTGGGCGACCGGGCAGCGCTTCTCGACGAAGTACCTCGACATCGCCTGGCAACTGATACCGATCGAGACCTTGCGTGAGGATCCGATCGGCAGCGTGTGGCACCTGCACATCCAGCCTCCACTGTGGAACCTGCTGGTGGGCGGGGTGCTGGCCTGGTCGCCCGCGCCGGACGCCATCAGCCTGCAGGTGCTGCAGTTCGCATTCGGAGTGCTCGCCGTGGCCCTGCTGGCCTCGTTGCTCGCCCGCCTCTTCGGGCGGCCGTGGATCGGCGTCGTCCTCGCTACGGTGACGATGCTCGACCCGCAGGTGCTGGCCGGAGCGTTCACGCCGACGTACGACCTCCCCACGACGTGCGGTCTGATTGCGGTTCTGTGGCTCGTGGTCGTCAGGCCACGTTCTCCACGCATCACGCTGATGAGCCTCGCTGCTGTCGGCACCGCCGTGGTCCTGACGCGCACGGTATTCCATCCGGCCTGGTTGGTGTTGCTGCTACTGGTGTCGTGGTGGACCGTGCGGCGTTCGATCGATGCCCGACCGATCGTGTTGACTGTGGCAATGCCGCTCGTGCTGGTCGGCGGTTGGATGGTCAAGAACGAAGTGATGTTCGATCGACCGACGTTGTCGAGTTGGTTCGGGATGAACCTGCAACGAGCGGTCGTACCCATCGCAACCGACGACCAGTTGGATACCTGGGCGGCGGCCGGCGACATCTCCGAGATCACCGCCAGCTATCCCAACGGATTCTTCCTCTTCAGCGGCTACGAACCGTACGTCGGCCCGTGCGTCCCTCGGCATACGAATCCGGCCACGGCCAACACCACCCGTCGAGGCGCCGACGCTCCACCCAACTTCAACGCAGAGTGCTTCTTGCCGATCTACGACATCGCCGGCGCGGACGCCCGGTGGGTCATCATCCACCACCCGTCGCTGTACCTCGAAGGTCGGTGGTGGGCGATACGAGCCTGGATCGGCGAGGCGCCACCCCCCTTGACGCCGACGTCTGGACTGTACGACGCCATGTGGCGGGCGTACCGAGTCGCCGAAATCGGCGTGCCGACCACCATTCCATCGGTCCGCTGGGCCGGTCTGCCGTTCGGCGCGTTCGACAACCCGACACACCTGTCCGCCGTGCAGGCGGCCACGACACTGCTGGTGATCGGCGCAGGGTTGCGCGCCGCGTGGCGGCGAGTGCGACGTCGACCATCGTCGCCGTGGATCCAGGTCGAGATCGTCGCCGCGTTGATCGTCGGATGGAACCTCGTCGTCGGTGTCCTGTTCGAGCTCGGCGAGCAGTTCAGGTTCCGCGCCACCACCGATCCGATCACGATCAGCATCGGTATCTGGCTCATCTGGCGACTGGTCGGCCACGTTCGATCGCCGCGAGCCGCTCCTCCGGAGCCGGTCGCATGACGAACCTGTTGAACCCGCTGTCGCTCGGCCCGTGCCAGGCAGCGAATCGGGTGATGTTCGGCCCGCACGTCACGAACCTCGGCGACGACGAACGCCGCTTCACGGCTCGGCACACCGCGTACTACGCCAGGCGAGCCGCAGGAGGTTGCGGTGTCATCGTGACCGAAGGCGCCAGCGTGCACGACAGCGATTGGCCGTACGAGCGGGCCCCGCTCGCCCAAGCATGCGGGCCAGGCTTGCGGGCGATTGCCGATGCCTGCCACGAGCACCACACCCTCGTCATCGCCTCGCTCGACCACGCCGGCGGGCAGGGCAGCAGCGCCTACAACCAGCGACCACTTTGGGCTCCGTCTCGCGTGCCGGAGGTCAACAGTCGCGAGACGCCGAAGTGGATGGAGACCACCGACATCGAGGCGGTGATCGCCGGGTTTGCGACCGGCGCGGCGATCGCAACGGAAGCCGGTTGCGACGGTGTCGAGATCAACGCCGGCCAACACAGCTTGGTGCGCCAGTTCCTGTCGGGCCTGACGAACCACCGCGACGACGCCTGGGGCCGGGACCGCATGCACTTCGCTCGCCAGGTCATCGAGGCCGTGCGACCGCACGCGCCACTGCTCGGGCTGCGCCTGAGCTGCGACGAACTGGCGCCGTGGGCAGGTATCACGCCGGAGATGGCGCCTCAGATCGCAGCCACGCTCGTCGCTGCCGGCATCGACTACCTCGTGGTCGTACGCGGCTCGATCTATTCCGCGGAACAGACCCGACCCGACTTCCACCAGGCGACCGGCTTCAACATCGACGTGTGCCGTGCGGTGAAGGCGGCCATTCCCTCGACACCGGTCTTCCTCCAGGGATCAGTGGTCGAGTGCGGTCAAGCGGAGTGGGCGGTCCGAGACGGAGTCTGCGACGCCGTGGAGATGACCCGAGCCCAGATCGCCGACCCTGATCTGGTGGCCAAGCTCGTGGCCGAGCATGCCGACACCATCCGGCCGTGCATCCGCTGCAACCAGGTGTGCCAGGTACGCGACGTGCGCAACCCGATCGTCAGTTGCGTCGGCGAGCCGTCGGCAGGACGCGAGACCGAGGACCCCGACTGGTACGTGCCGACGACGATGCCGCGCGATGTCGTGGTTCTCGGCGGCGGTGTGGCGGGATTGGAGACCGCACGCGTCAGCGCGATGCGCGGGCATCGTGTGTCCGTCTACGAGATAAGGGATCGCGTCGGCGGGCTTGCTGCGATCGCCGGGCCCGGCGCGGCGCTGGCCGCATGGCTCGAGGCGGAGTGTCGTCGCCTCGGCGTCGCAATCACCACAAGCGCACGTTCAATACCCGGGGGTGACCTGATCGTGCAATGCACCGGGGCGCGGCGAGGGCGTCGGGAGTACCAGATCGACGACCCACAGATGGTCTTCGACATCGTCGACGTGCGCCGAGGGGTCGAGTTGCCCGCGGGCAAGATCGCGCTGTTCGATCCGATCGGCGGACCGATCGCCGTGGCGTTGGCCGAGGAACTGGGCGATCGGGCGATCCTGATCACGCAGGATCACATTGCCGGGAACGAACTGACGCGCACCGGCGACCTGGCACCGGCCAATGTCCGCCTCGCCCAGCGCGGCGTCACCATCGAACGGCGAACGCTGTTGCGCACCGTGCTCGCAGGGTGGGTCGAGGTCGAGGATCGGTTCACCGGCCAACGTCGCCGGATCGTTTGCGCGGCGCTGGTCGACTGCGGATTTCGCCTGCCGACCGACGCAATTTCCGGAGCGGATCTCGTGGCCGGTGATTGCGTCGCACCGCGCACGATCTACGAGGCGGTGCTCGAAGGCCGGCGGGCGGCGTTGGCCACCGACGCGTAATTCGGCGTGTGAACACAGTGGTCAGTCGCCAGACTGGGTCGCATGGGGGATGCAGTACTCGAAGCGCGTGGTCTGCGCAAGACGTTCAAGAGCGTCGAGGCCGTCCGCGGCGTCGACGTGGTCGTCGAACGAGGTGAGCGCGTCGGGCTGCTCGGGCCGAACGGCGCCGGGAAGACGACCACGCTGTTGATGCTGCTCGGGGCAATCACCCCCGACGGCGGCACCATCCGCATCGACGGCTTCAAGCTGCCACGCCAACGATCGAAGGCGATGACCAAGGTCGGCTTCGCCGCCGGCTACCTGCCGATGCCGGATCGTCTCAAGGTTCGCGAGGCGCTCGGCGTCTTCGCCGGGTGGTACGGCCTGCGCCGCCCGCAGGCCGCGGTCGACATCGCCCTCGAACGCTTCGGTATCACCGACCTCTCCGACCGGCTGTCGAGCCGGTTGTCGAGCGGGCAACGCACGCTGGTCGGCATCGTCAAGGCGACGCTGCACGAACCCAGCCTGCTCGTGCTCGACGAACCGACCGCCTCGCTCGATCCCGACATCGCCCTCCGAGTGCGCACGGCGTTGCTCGGCTATTGCGAGTCGACAGGCGCGGCGCTGCTCGTGACCAGCCACGACATGCGCGAGGTGGAGATGCTGACCGAGCGGGTGATGTTCTTGGCTCGTGGAGAAGTCGTGGCCAACGACACGGCGGCGATCGTCGCCAGCACCTACGGGCACGACAACCTCGAAGACGTCTTCTTGTCACTAGCAGAAACCCACCGGCGATGAGCCTCCACCGCATCCGCGTCGTGATCCGGCGCCATCTCTACGTGCTGTGGAGGGCCCCGCACCGTTGGTTCGACATCGCCTTCTGGCCGCTGATGGATGTGATCCTGTGGGGCAGTCTCGGCACCTACGTCGCCCAGCAAGACGCAACCAGCAGGGCGTCGGCGCCCTTCCTGATCGGCGGGGCGATGATGTTCCACGTGCTCTTCCAGAGCCAGATCGCGGTAGCCACCGGTTTCATGGAAGAGACGTGGAGCCGCAACCTGATGAACGTGCTGACCACCCCGGTCACCGAGTTCGAGTACATCGCCGGCACCGCCATCCTCGGCATCGCCAAGGTTGTGGCCGCGCTCGGCGTCGTGTCGATCACGGCATACGCGTTCTTCAGGTTCGACACCACCGCGGTCGGGTGGTCGCTCGTGCCGATCTCGCTGATCCTGATGATCGTCGGTTGGGGCCTCGGCATCGC
Organism: Ilumatobacteraceae bacterium; assembly: GCA_039931555.1. GTDB lineage: Bacteria > Actinomycetota > Acidimicrobiia > Acidimicrobiales > Ilumatobacteraceae > JAENVT01. The sequence goes on from JBDTRP010000029.1 coordinate 27,634, forward strand.
CGGGATCGGGGCCGTCCTCCGGTTCGGCCAGGGAGCCGAGATCATCACCTGGGGCAGCAACTTCCTCCTGATGGCCCTGTCCGGCGCGTTCAACCCGGTCGAATCGCTGCCCCGGGTGCTGCGGCCCATCTCCAAGGTGCTGCCGAGCACCCAGGCCTTCGACGCCATGCGCCAAGTGCTGGCGGGCAAACCGTTGCCAACCCGCAGCATCGCCACGGGCCTGGTCGGTTCGGTGTTCTTCGTGGTCGGCGGGTTCAGCTTCTCGTGGCTGATGCTGCGCAGCTTCCGTCGCCGGGGCTTCATCACCCGCTTCTCGTAGGGTCGCACCAACCGCGCGATGCCGCCGATCCCGGTACCCGACCCGCCAGACTGAACACCTCATGACGACACATCGACCCGCCGCCGTCCTGTGGGATCTCGACGGCACCCTGGTCGACACCGAGCCCTATTGGATCGAGTGCGAGTTCGAGTTGGTCGAGGCGCACGGAGGCACGTGGAGCCACGACCACGCGCACTCGATCGTCGGCAGCGACCTGCGCGACTCGGCCCGCTACATCCGTGAGCACGGTGACGTGGACCTGCCGATCGACGAGATCGTCAACCAACTGCTCGACGGTGTGATCGCCCGCGTGCGCCGGCAGGTGCCGTGGCGACCCGGGGCGCGCGACCTGCTGGCGGAACTGCGGGTCGAGAAGATCCCGTGTGCGCTGGTGACCATGTCGTGGCGCAGGCTGGCCGATGCGATCGTGGCCGAACTTCCGCCGGGCTCGTTCGCAGCGACGATCGTCGGCGACGAGGTGCGCCGCGGCAAGCCGCACCCCGAGCCATACCTCGCCGCCGCCCGTGCCCTGTCGGTTTCGCCGCGGGATTGTGTGGCGCTTGAGGACTCGCCGACCGGTGTGCGCTCGGCGACCGCGGCCGGGTGTCACGTCGTGGCGATTCCCCACATCGTCGATGTGCCGGCGGGTCGCGGTCATCGCCAGGTCGGCTCGCTGGCCGAACTGCACGTCGACAACCTGATCGTGCCGCAGGCTCGGCGGCGCGGCCTGGCGCTGTCCGCCAGCGTGTTTCTCTTGGCGTTGGCCGGCGCAGGCTTCGTGGCGACGCGACCTGATCCCCCGTCGCCACCGCCACCGATCGACATCCCGATCGACGCGTGGGCGCCGTACTGGGCCCTGTCCGACGCGCAGCAGTCACTGGCGACCAACGGCCGGATGCTGCGTGAGGTCTCGCCGTTCTGGTACTCGACGCACGATGCCACGACCATCACCGTCGATGGCAACCTGGCGCCCGAAACCGCTGCCGGCTTCGTGTCGGCGGCCCGCTCGGCGGGCACGAAGGTCGCGCCCTCGATCGTCGACGCGATGCCCGCCGGCGGCATGGCCGCGATGCTCGCCGACCCGACCGCCCGTTCCACGCACGTCGCCGCAATCGCCGACCTGGCCGCGACCAACGGCTTCGACGGCATCGACATCGACTACGAGCAGTTCGCCTTCGCGGACAGCAAGGCCACATGGGAAACGACCCGTCCACTGTGGATCGACTTCATCACCGAGCTCGGCAACCGGCTGCACGCCGATGGCCGCACGCTGACAGTCAGCGTGCCGTACATCAACGACAGCGGACGCTCCGATACCAGCGGGTATTGGGTGTACGACTACAAGGGCATGGCTCCGCATGTCGACCGGATCAGGATCATGGCCTACGACTACTCGACCGGCAAGGCTGGGCCGATCGCTCCGATGGCGTTCGTGCGCCAGGCGATCTCGGCCGCCAAGAAGGCCGTTGGCGACGACAGCAAGCTGGTGCTCGGTATCGCGCTGTACGGCTACAACTGGCCGATCGCTACGGTGGGGACATGTCCAGCCGACCAAGAAGGGAAGACCGGCGTGACCCAACGGAACATCGACGACTTGCTCGCCAAACGAACGGCCACGCCGGTGTTTGATCCCGTGACTGCCGAGTCCTCGTTCACCTATCAATTGGAAGTCACCGACGGAACTGCAACCTGCACGCAGACGCGCGAAGTGCACTACGTCGACGCCGAGGGCGCTCGCCAACGCATCGACCTGGCCCGCACCGAACGGCTCGGCGCTGTCTCGCTGTGGGCGCTCGGCTTCGACGCTCCGGCGACCTGGCAGAGCATCGCCCAGTTGGCACGGATCCCCGGGTCGACCACGACATCGGTCGCCGCACCATGACCACCTACGGCGTGATGTTCCGCAGGGAGTGGCCGACCGATCGGTTGATGGACTACGCCCGCCTGGTCGAATCGCACGATCTCGACGAGATGTGGGTCGTCGAGGACCTCACCTTCCACGGTGGCTTCACCCAGGCCACTGCAGCACTGGCGGCCACCACTCGTCTCAATGTCGGCATCGGCATCGCCCCGGCTGTGGTTCGCAACGCTGCCTACACCGCGATGGAGATCGCCACGCTCGCGCAGATGTTCCCGGGCCGCTTCCACATGGGCTTCGGCCACGGTGTCGACTTCTGGATCGAGCAGGTCGGCGCGGTTCCGACATCGTGGATGTCGTCGCTGCGTGAAACCGTCGTCGCCACCACCCGGTTGCTCGAAGGAGACACCGTCACGCTCGACGGTGACCACGTGCATCTCGACGCCGTTCAGCTGGCGCATCCGGCACAGGTCGTGCCCCCGATCTCCCTCGGCGTGCGCGGCCCGCGCTCGATGGCGCTGGCCGCCGAGGTCGGCGCTGGCGTGATCTTCGCCGAGTGGTCCGGACCGCGCTACCTCCAGCAGGTGCGTGCCCAGATCGGCGATGCGCCGAAGTTCACTGCGTTCGTCCAGGCCAGCACCGATGTCGACGCGCTCGATGCGATGATGGCCGAAAAGATGGCCCTGCCCCGGTTCGCCAGCCAGCTTTCTGCCTACGGCGACGAACTGGTGCCGCTCGATGAGCTGGTCATCGGCGGTGACCCCTCCACATGGATCTCCCAAGCTCAGCGCTGGGTGGCGGCCGGCGCCGGCACCGTGATCTTCTGTCCGTTGCCCACCGACCCCGTGGAGCTGCCACTATGAACATCGATACCGATCAACGCACTCGCCTGGCGGCACGCCGCGCCGAGCTCAGCACCCAGTACCTCGCGCCGCGAGCCGAGCGCCCCGTCAGCACCGCACGCGGTGTGCACCACATCGCCCTCATCAGCAGCGACGTCGAACGCACCGTGCAGTTCTTCCAAGGTGTGCTCGGCTTTCCATTGATCGAGATGTTCGAGAACCGCGACTACGAGGGCTCGACGCACTTCTTCTTCGACATCGGCCACGGCAACACGCTGGCGTACTTCGATCTGCCCGGCCTCGACCTCGCGCCCTATCAAGAGGTGCTGGGCGGGCACCACCATCTGGCGATCTCCGTCGAGCGCTCCACGTGGGAGCAGCTGAAGGCGCGCCTCGACGAGGAGCATGTCGAGTACGCCCACGTCGACGGCTCGTCGCTGTACTTTCGCGGACCCGACGGCGAGCGTTTGGAGCTGATCAGCGATCCGCTGATGGAGATGTACGGAAACTCCGTCGGGTGACGGCGGGATGCCCGGAATAGTTGTGCGCGCAACCATGTTGGAGAGATCATGACACTGATCGTTCAACGAGCAGCCGACCGCTTCCTCACCGACATCGACTGGCTCGACTCCAAGCACTCCTTCAACTTTGGTGGCCACTATCGCGAGGGTGATGGCGGGCATGGCCTCCTCCTGGTCAACAACGACGACACCGTCGCCCCGGGCGGCGGTTTCGGCACGCACGGCCACCGTGACATGGAGATCGTCACGTGGGTGCTCTCCGGCAAACTCGAGCATCACGACAGCGAGGGCAACCACGGCCTGCTCTACCCCGGCCTGGCCCAACGCATGTCGGCGGGCCGCGGCATCCGCCACAGCGAGCAGAACGCCAGCGACAGCGAGCCCGTTCACTTCGTGCAGATGTGGGTGCTGCCCGATACAGCCGGAGTGGATCCCGGCTACGAGCAGCGCGACATCAATGAAGCGTTGGTCACCGGCCAACTCGTGCCCATCGCCTCCGGCAAGGGTCACGAGGGTGCGGTCGCCATCCATCAGCGCGACGCCGTGCTGTGGGGCGGGCGCCTCGCAATGGACGCCACCGTCGCCATCCCGACCGACGAACACGTTCACATCTTCGTCGCACTCGGCGATGGCGCATTGGACGACGACACGTCGCTGGCCACCGGCGACGGTGTGCGCATCAGTGGTCGGCAGGAACTGCAGTTCACCGCCGGGCCGAACGGCGCCGAACTCCTGGTATGGGCCACCGCCTGACGCCTCGCATCGTGGGCCTCAGGCCGCTGTCAGCCTCGGCAACGGCCGGGTGGCAAGCGCCGCCGCTCGAGTATCGATCGCGACACCGAACTGCTCCTGCAGGTCGATGAACCGGTGATGGGGTCGCGGTGCTGGCCGGCGTCACCCGCCAAGGCCCAGCCGGGGCCGACCGGGCACGGTATGGCGCTGCCGATGCTCGTGTTCTCTCATCCCCCTACGTACGCACGACACGCGAATCGGTTCGCGAAGATCCCGACGCTGCGCACGGAAACCGTTGGCACTCAGATCGCTACTCGACGAGACGGCGCCTGACGGGGAACAGATCGACACCGAACTTGCGGCGGATCGTGCCCCAGATGCCACCCTGCAGCAGCAGGGCAACACCGATGGCAATGACACCCATGGAGATCAGGTACACGGTCTGGTGATCCTTGAACCGGTCGCGCAGCACGTAGTACAGCACCGCTCCGATCACCGGACCCTCGATGGTGCCGATGCCGCCGATGACGACGATGAAGATGATCGGCGCCGTCCACTGCACCACGCTGAACGCGCCGCCCGTTCCCGCCGGCTGCACGCGCAACTGTTGGAGGTAGTACGTGGCACCGGCAAGACCGGTCCAGAAGGCAGCCAGCACCCACACCAGGAACCGTGTGCGGTACACGTTGGCGCCCAGGCCGCGAGCGCCATCTTCGCTGTCGCGGATGGCCTGCATCTGCAGGCCGAGGCGCGAGCGCAGCACGAGGTACGTCAACACCATGGCACCCACACCGACGAACAACGCGAACCAGTAACTGTTGTCCTGCCGGGTGGCGAGCGCGTAGCCCTTGACCTTCAGCGACACACCATTGCCGGCGCCAAGGCTCTTCTGCAGGATCACGATCAGGCTCACGGCCTCGGCGACGACCCACGTACCGATGGCGAAGTAGCTGCCGCGCAGGCGGAAGGCGATCAGGCCGATCGGGATCGAGGCGGCCGCGGCAATCAGCGCCGACAGCGGCACCGAGAGATACAGGTTCTGGCCGTGCACGTTGACGAGGGCGATCATCGCGTACGCACCAAGGCCGACGAACACCTGTTGGCCGACCGAGACCACGCCGGCGAAACCGGCGAGCAGGTTCCACATCACCGCCAGGGCGACCAGCGTCAGCAACTCGACCATCTTGCGTTGCAGTGAGACCGAGCCCCACGACGGCAGCGCAGCCAGCGCGATCACTGCAACCAACGCCACGACGGCGAACACCTTGCTGGCCATAGTGCCCCGAACGACTCGCGTGCTCATCGCGTTTGCGCCTTTCCGAACATGCCGGTCGGTCGCAGCACCAGGACGGCGAGGAACACGCCGTGACCGAACAACTCGCCCCACTGTGGGTTGATCTGGCGGCCGATCGCCTGGGCAACGCCGAGGGTGATGCCGCCAGCCAGCGTGCCCCACAAGGAGCCGAGCCCGCCGATGATCACGGCCTCGAACGCGTAGATCAGCCGGGCTGGGCCGACAAACGGATCGAACGAGGACCGCGCCCCGAACAGCACGCCGGCCAGCGCAACGGTGGCGATCGCCAGGGCCATCGCAACTGCGAACACGCGCTTGATGTCGATGCCCATCAACCGCGCCGCAACGGCGTCGTCGGAGGTCGCCCGGAACGCGCGCCCGAGTTTGGTTCGCTTGAGGAAGAGCGCCAACGAGCCGAGCACGACAACGGCGGTGACGAACGTCAGCAGCGGCAGCCAACCGATCCCGATCGTGTCGTTGACCTTGATGGTCGACGTCTTCAGCGTGCCGACGTTGAGGCCCTGCGTGTCGGCCGTGTACCTCTCCAGCAGTGCGTTCTGGATGACGATGCCGAGGCCGAAGGTCGCCACGATCTGGAAGGCGGGGTCGACACCGACGACCCGATCGAAGATCAGGCGCTGCAGGAGGTAGCCGACGACGAACGCGGCCGGGATCACGATCAACAAGGCGACCAGTGGGTTGACGTCGAGCGTCCGGGAGATCGACAGCGTCATGAAGGCAGCGAAGATCGCCAGGTCGCCGTGGGCCAGGTTGACCAGGCGCATCACGCCGAACGCCAGTGACAGCCCGGTGGCGAACAGGGCGTACAGCCCGCCGAGCAGAACGCCTTGGATGATGGCGTTGGCCCAAACCATCAGTGGCTCCCGCCGGCCATGCCGAAGTACGCCTCGGTGATCTGCTCCTTGGTCACGTCACGAGGAGTACCAGTGAGCGCAATCCGACCTTCGAGCAGGCAGTAGAACCGATCGGCGACAGCGAGCGCCTGATTGACGTCCTGCTCGACGATCAGCACCGTCGTGCCGTGCGCCTTGATCACCGGCACTGCCTCGTACACCTGGCGCACGACGATCGGTGCCAGACCCAGCGACACCTCGTCGAGCAGCAGCAGACGGGGGTTGGCCATCAGCGCTCGAGCGATGGCCAACGTCTGACGCTCGCCACCCGACAGCCCTTCGCCACTGCGGTTCAACAGCCGGGTCAGCAGCGGGAACGCCTCGAGCACGCGCTGCTTGGTCCACGGACCCGGGCGACCGACGTCGCCGCCGATGACGATGTTCTCTTCGACCGTCAGCGACGGGAAGATGCGGCGTCCCTCGGGCACCAACGCAATGCCCTGGGCGACGCGCTTGTGCGCCGGGGTGGAGGCGATCGACAGACCGTCGTAGCGGATATCGCCGTGCATCGGTTGCACCAGCCCGACGATGGACTTCAACAGTGTCGACTTGCCGGCGCCGTTCGCCCCGATGATGGAAACGGTCTCCGCTTCCTCGACGTGCAGGTCGATCGAGAACAGGGCCTGGAAGTCGCCGTAGCCGACGTCGAGGTGGTCGAGCACGAGCAGATCGGTCACGACTCACCACCCAGATCGTCGCCGAGGTACACCGATCGGACTTCGTCGGATGCCATCACGGCCTGCGGATCGCCCTCGATCAACTTCCGGCCACCATCGACCGCCATCATCCGATCGACGACGCGCAGCAGGGCGTGCACGATGTGCTCGATCCACACGATCGACACGCCCGTGGTGCGGATCTGCTTGATGGTCTCGACCAACTCCAGCACCTCGGCCTCGGTGAGACCACCGGCGATCTCGTCGAGCAGCAGCAACCGCGGCTGGGTCGCCAACGCCCTGGCCAGTTCGAGGCGCTTGCGGTCGAGCAAGGTCAGCGAGCCGGCCACGACGTTCGCTTGCCCGAGCATGCCCGCCTGCTCGAGCGCCGCGATCGCGGCGTCGTCGCGTGTGCCCTCGAGACGACCGGTCGTCCCGAACGTCGAGCCGACCAGTACGTTCTCGAACACGGTCAGCCGCTCGAACGGGCGAGGGATCTGTGCGGTGCGGCCGACCCCGCGATGACAACGCACGTGGGCCGGCAACTTGGTGAGATCCTCGCCGCCGATGCTGACGCTGCCGCGGTCGGGGCGCAGGTCACCGGCAACGAGATTCAGCAAGGTGGTCTTGCCCGCACCGTTGGGGCCGACGATGCCGAGGGCCTCGCCCTCGGCAACGTCGAACGAGAAGTCCTCCACAACTTGGAGCGCGCCGAAGCGCTTCCACAGGCCAACGACTTCCAGCAATGCCCCCACGAAATGTTGGAATCTAGGCCAGCAGCGCGAGTTCGCCGTTGGTCGGGATCTCCGGCGATTGGGTGTTGTTGACGACGAGGAGTTCGAATGGGAACTTGCCGCCGCTCGACTTCTTCCACTGACCACCGACCAGCGATGTCGGGCTGACGTTCTTCGGCAGGCCGTTCTTGCCGTACGCGATCGGCCCGACGAGCGTGTCGAGTTGCGTCGACGCGGCGGCATCGGCGATCGCCTGCTTGTCGGTGCTGCCGGCACGGGCCAGCACGTCGAAGCACACTTCGAACAGGGCGTGGGCGAACCCGACGAACTGAGTCCACTGCTTGCCGGTCGACGCCTCGAACTGATCAGAGATCTCCTTGGACGTCTCACCGGTCAACGAGCTGGTGAACGGGTGGTTGGGTGTCCACCACACCTCGCTGGCCAGACCATCACCGAGGTCACCGAGCGCCTCGACGGCCGAGGAGAACAGCACCGCCTTGGCCATCGTGACCAGCTTCGGGTTGAAGCCCTGCTGCTTGGCCTGTGTCCAGAACGTGGCGAAGTCGGGCGGGATCGGGATGCCGGCGACGATGTCGACGCCGCCGTCTTTCATCTGCCCGATCACGCTCGAGAAGTCGTCGCTGAGCGTCTGGAAGCGGCCCGGGTCGACCAGCTTGTAGCCCCCGGCGGCGATGCCGGCGGGGAACCCCGTCTTGGCATCGGCCAAGGCGTTGCCATCGGGGTCGTTGGGACACAGCAGGCCGACGGTCTTGTTGGTCTCGACCGAGCCCCACATGTCGCCGAACACCGCAACCAACTGATCGGCGCCCCAGAAGAAGTGATAGGTCCAATCGAACCCGACAGCCGGGTCGCCGCCGCGGCCGATGAAGTACGGCTGCCACGGCGCCAGGGTCGACAGGCACGGGACACCGTTGGCCTCGCATTGATCGGCCACCGGGTTGATCATCTCCGGTGTGGCGATCGCCAGCATCATGTCGACGGCGTCGTCGTTGATCAGCGCAAGAGCGCGCGATGCGGCGGTGTCGGAGTTCGACTCGAC